>CAZWAK010000005.1:0-104027 GCA_964631865.1 uncultured Heliobacteriaceae bacterium
CGGCTGCGAAGCCCCTAAATATGGGCACGACCACCTGAATTCTCAGAGAGCCTAATATTTACCATTGATGACTATCACAGATGGATCGCAAGTTTGCTCGCCATCGAAATCGCTGTCACCAAAAGTTGGCTTAAAAACTACTTTAGGTGTTGTCCAAGGACCCGACGCTGTGGGGGATTCTGAATAGTAAATATGATCAATAAGGCGAGAGCCTCTTTTGACTCCTAATCCACACCACCACATTCGATATTTCCCATCAAAGATTACAGATGGCGCATAATCATAATGATTATGATTAAATGCTATTCCTTGAACCTTCGTTGCTTCATCAATAGAGATAGATTGAGCAGTATCATTGATCCTGGTAATTGCTCCTTGTATTAGGCTTCTTTCAAAGTTACTTCTATTTGGAGAGACCATCATATCTTGTAATTTGGATATGGCAGGTGTAGCGGCATCCCCTAAAGAAAGTAAACCATTAATTGCGCCTTGACGAACAAAGTCGCTCTTATCATTAAGGGCATTTATAATCCCAGTCATTACAAAATCATGTGCAATCGGTGACTCTCCCAGAAGTTGCACAATAATCGCTCTAATTTCTGGAGCAGTCTCCTCATTAAGCCTCCTAAGTAAAGTTGGAAATGCGGTAATTGGAAAAGGTGTTATATGCTTTAAGGCCACAGCAGCATATTCTCGCACTTCTTCGGATGGGTCATCAAGCCGCGAAATAATTACATTGCTTTGGCTAGAGTCTACTAAAGCCAAAGCTCTAATACTTGCAGCACGTAATTTCTCATTTGTATTCTGAGAATTTTCAAGTAATAGGGGGACCATAGTTTTTAGAGACGAAATCCTATCTTGATTTTTGCCTTGCTTAAAAGCTGTCAGGCTAATTACCTCTGATGCATAGATGCGCACAAGAATCTCGCTATCACTTAAAGCTTTCGCAAGAAAAGGCGTGGCAGCCTGAATATTTCGAACCCCAATCTCACCTAGCATCGCTCCTGCTTGAATTCGATCTTTAGGGTCATTACTCACAAGTCTTTGTAGCAAAATAGTTTCTTGATCTTGCCCCGAAAGCCCTTTTGCTTCAGTAAAATTTGAGGCAATGTGAATAAATAAAGCTAGTATAGTTAAGAGGTAAATCAAGCAGCTTTTTTTCATAAAATCTCCTAAACAATTAGTCTGTTTACAATGGCGTAGGTAAATCGCTAGTTTTTCCACGGTTCAATTATGCCTGTTTTTGGAGGGATTATTTTTACGTCCATCCCAGGTGCTAAGTCTGGCCATAAATGGCTGGGAGGGCCAAAGAAAGGGTCAAAGATACTGTCATAAGGAGGATCGCCAGGCCAAAACTTATAGACCAATTGTTTATTAAGATAAAGTTCGTAAGCAGGGAAACCATCATGCTCCCCCTCAATAGTGTATTTAGGGATTGAGCCTGTGGCATCAATTGTAACCATAATTTCCCAAGAAATTCCTGGACCTGCTCCCAATATCAGAAGAGGGTTCTTAGCATTTCCCCGAAGAGTGACCTTAGTTATATTTCTCGCGATTTTTTCGAATTCAACCTGCATCCCCTTATTAGAGCCGATTGCTTGCATATGAAATAGAGAGCAATCTCCTGGGATACCGTCTTCGTCATTTGGCCCAATTCTAGGCACGTTAGGGGAGTCATTCTTCAAAGAGTCTGAGGCATAAGCTTTTGTCAATCCTATGTTGTTTTGTGAGGTCGGGTCAAATTTACAAGCTTCAACCGTGTCTAGTGTAGCGATTTGCTGAATTTTGTAATCCTCTTTCCCGTCGGCATCATATTTGAAGCTTCGGTTATTCCCATTATCATAGAGTTGCCTCGGCACAGTTTCCCCCTTATAAACACAAGTTCCTGGTGCAATAATTCTATCACCTGGAATAAAACCTGCGAACTTGATCTCAATGGGAAATCCTTGGCATTTCCAAGATGTAGAAATGTTCAATGACAGTTGTGCATCCGCAAATAAACCTGCATCTATAGTGTTATGCCCTGCCCATCCTTTCACCTCAATACTAAATGTTTTTGAATAGACAAGTTTATATATGATGCCTGGGAATTTAGATAAAGCAACTGCTCGCCCCTCAAATTCTGCGGCAGCTCCCCGCTTGGAAAAAGGCACGACAGTAGTTGCATCCGCATAGACACCTGCCGTATCTCCTTTCGCAGGCCCTCTTAGTGAAGAATCCTTCGCGCTATCGCCTGTTACTGAGATTGAGTATATGTTTTCAGGAGTGTCAAGTAGGTATATGTTAACAGATAAACTAGCCCATGCCGATCTCAGAAATGCTGGCCCGCTAACACTCGGATAGTTAATCTTCGATTGCATCTTTGCCTGTAAGTTATCAATAGCCCCAGTTACGCTCAGGGTTGATGTGCGATTACTGCCGTCTGGGGGGGCTTTTAACTCAAATCCATAGTCAACTTCATCTTTCTTATCGCAAACAGTAGACCAAGCAACATTCAAATCAGCCCTACAAGCAGCACCTTGTCTCAGGATTACAATAGGCGGCGGTGTAGCGGATGGTTGTTGAGCGAAAACAAATGTTTGAGAAACTAGAAATGCAGTGGCATAGCAAAGAATAGAAAGAACTTGGCTAAAGGATTGTTTACAGGTTTTAGGTAATAAACTGCTGAGGAAACCACTGTGCTTCATAAAGAAACTCCATTCGAGTAAGGGTTGCTGAGTCCCTTCTCTAATACGGACAATATTACAAAGAGCTTTAAGACCTCCTGGACGGCAATCCGCAAGAGCAAGTTATGTGCCACGGCTTTATAGAAATTGAACTTGCAACCCGAATCTCAATGCTGGCGGCAGTTTTGCTAGAGTATATTAAGGTTGATGGCGAGCCTTATGACAATACCTACTTGGTATGGCGAATGTAAGTTTTACATAATGGCTATGGAAAAAATACAACAGATAGGCAGCTATTACAGGCTTGCGCGACTTCTTGGCACTCACATTGAATCCTGATACTCGCCAAACACGCGCCGCATCGCATCCGCAATCTCGCCGAGGGTGGCATACGATTCAACCGCTGTGATGATTCGCGGCATCAAATTCTCGCCTGATTTCGCGGCACTCTCCACTTCCGCCAATGCCTTCATCGCCGCTTTGCTATCCCGTTCAGCACGAACTTTTTGCACGCGCTGCTTCTGCGCTTCTTCGGTGGCGGGATCAATTTTCAGCGTGGGGATGGGCGTGTCTTCTGCAACCTGAAACTTGTTCACGCCGACGACGATTTCGGTTTGGGCTTCGACGGCTTTTTGATAATCGTAGGCGGCGCGTTCGATTTCGCGTTGCACGTAACCGGCTTCAATCGCAGCGAGCATGCCGCCCATTTCGTCAATCTTTGTGATGTATTCGGCGGCGCGGCGTTCGATCTCGTTCGTCAGATATTCAATCGCGTACGAGCCGCCGAGCGCGTCTACGATGTCGGCAACGCCGGATTCGTGGGCGATGACTTGTTGCGTGCGCAGCGCGATGCGGGCGGCATCTTCCGTAGGCAAACTCAAAGCCTCGTCGCGTCCGTTCGTGTGCAGGCTTTGCGTGCCGCCGAGCACGGCTGCGAGAGCCTGAATCGTCGTGCGGATGACGTTGACTTCGGGTTGTTGCGCGGTGAGCGTGGAGCCTGCGGTTTGCGTGTGAAACCTGAGCATTTGCGATTTCGGATCGCGCGCGCCGAAGCGGTCTTTCATAATTTTCGCCCACAATCTGCGCGCTGCTCTAAACTTCGCAACCTCTTCCAAAAAGTTGTTGTGCGAATTGAAAAAGAACGCGAGGCGCGGGGCGAATTTATCAACGGCTAATCCGGCATCAATTGCCGCTTGCACGTAACAAATGCCGTCCGCAAGCGTGAACGCGACTTCCTGCACGGCGGTCGAACCGGCTTCGCGGATGTGATAGCCGCTGATCGAAATCGTGTTCCAGTTCGGCACCTCTGCCGCGCAGTAGGCGAAGATGTCGGTGATGATTCTCAAACTCGGTTTCGGCGGATAAATGTAGGTGCCGCGCGCGATGTATTCTTTCAGGATGTCGTTTTGAATCGTGCCGTTCAGCTTGTCGGGCGCGACGCCTTGTTTTTTGCCGACCGCGATGTAGAGCGCGAGCAATATGGACGCGGTCGCGTTGATCGTCATCGAAGTTGAAACTTGGTCGAGCGGAATGCCATCGAACAACTGCTCCATATCCGCGAGCGAATCAATCGCCACACCGACTTTGCCGACTTCGCCGCTGGCCAATTCGTGATCGCTGTCGTAACCGATTTGCGTCGGCAGATCGAAGGCAACTGATAAACCTGTTGTTCCTTGAGTCAGCAAATATTTGTAGCGTTCATTCGATTCCTTCGCCGTCGAAAAGCCCGCGTATTGCCGCATCGTCCACAAACGCGAGCGATACATCGTTTCGTAGACACCGCGCGTGAATGGATAGTTTCCGGGCGGGCCGAGTTCGCTGTTGGTGATGTCAGCGGCGGTGAATTCGCTTTTGAGTTCGATGTCGGAAGACGTGGTGAATTTTTGCTTGCTCATACGAGTTCTCTTTGGGATTGCGCTCAGATTCTAGCACGCAGTCCGCAATGCAGCTATAATCGCGCCTGCAATGGACAAGCACCTGGAAAAATTAGTCAATGAGTTGGCGCAGGCAATCAATGACGCGGCGCAGAATTCGGAAGAGGTGAACGCCGTGATGGAGCAGATTCAGGCACTCAGCAGCGAAGTTCGGCTCTCCTTTGAAGTCGTCATTGCCGTGCAGGAAGCCCCGACGCCACCGCCTGCGCGGCAGATTTCCATCGAAGACCGGCTCAAAGAAATCAGTTCGGAAGATCGCAAATTTCTGCGCAGCCTGAATATCAAATTCGATCAGGACGAATGAGAGAATCACTATGCCTCAGCACAAAAACAAACTTGCTCTAGTCATAATTTGTTGTGTCATTGGTTTGTCATCAGCCTGCACTGAGGCCAAACGGTTTCTGGACGAGAAGGCCGAGTCGAAAGCCTCGCCGACGCCACGCGCGAGTGAGCCGAGCCTGACGCTCAAAGCCTCGCCTTCTCAAAGCCCGAAAGCTACGCCGACTTCATCAGCCACCTTTTCCGGCGACATCGCGGGCAAAGCGGGCAAGCGGCTGCTCTATCAACTGCTGGAAAAAAACAATCAGAAGCCCGTCAAGCTTGACCTGCTGTTGTCCGACGAACAACTCGAACAACTCAACGAGGTGGACAAGAAATGGTATTTCGATTTGGCTTATCCGGGCGACGACGGCTACAACACGGGCGGCGAACTGTTGATTGACATGGCCAAAGGCAAAGGCGATCTGAAGCTGACGGGCAATCGTCTGACCGGCAATATTCTCGTGACGAATTGGACGGGGCCGAAGCAAGGCTTGATGAGCATTGGCGCAAAGCCCGCGAGCAGCGAAGCGACCAGCGCCAAGAAAGATGACCCAAAACCAGCATCACCCTCGCCAACCGGAGCGAAGCCAAAACAAAGCGCCGCCAATAATCCACCGTCCTAACGATGAAAAAAAAACAATGAAACTGAAAAAGCAAACGACGACGCAAAAGCCCATCGCCGAAGACCAGCTTTACCAAAAAGTGGTTACGATCCTGGAAGAAGCCCGCGCCGCAGCCCATCGCGCCGTCAATGCGGCGATGGCGCGAGCGTATTGGCTGATTGGCGAGGCAATCGTTGAAGAAGAGCAGCAGGGGAAAAAGCGGGCCGGGTATGGCGAACAACTTTTGGAGTCGCTGGCCAATAAGCTGACGAAGAATTTCGGCAAAGGCTTTACCTATTCCAACCTCAAGAACATGCGACAGTTCTACCTGACGTTCCCAATTCGCCACGCACTGCGTAGCGAATTAAGTTGGACGCATTATCGCCTGTTGATGCGGGTCGAAAACCCTGATGCGCGCGCCTTCTATGAATCCGAAGCAGCAGAGGGGAATTGGTCAACGCGCCAACTCGAAAGACAAATCACCACGCTCACGTATGAACGCATTGCCCTCTCGAAAAACAAACAGAAATTGCTGCAACAAACGCGCGGCAAGGCTGAAGCACAAGCACCGCTCGATTTTGTGAAAGACCCGTTTGTGTTGGAGTTTTTGGGCTTGCGCGAAAACAAAGACTATCAGGAACGCGATCTGGAAGCGGCGATTATTGACCATCTGCGGGAATTCATCTTGGAACTCGGCAGAGGCTTTGCTTTTGTCGGCAGACAAGTCAGAATCACGCTCGACGGCGATCACTTTTACATTGATCTTGTCTTCTACAATTACTTGCTGCGCTGTTTTGTGCTGTTGGATTTGAAGCTGGGCAAGCTCACGCATCAGGACATTGGGCAAATGCAGATGTACGTGAATTACTACGAAGCGGAATGCGCGCCACGCGACGACAATCCTCCCATCGGCATTATTCTTTGTGCCGACCGCAATGACGCTGTCGTGCGCTACACGCTGAAAGAAACGGCCTCGAAAATCGTGACGGCACGCTATCAAACCTACTTGCCGAGCGAAGCGGAATTGAAAGCCGAGTTGCTGCAAGCGAAACAGCAACTGGAACAACAGCAACGATTGAACGCTTGAGGAACCCACTATGACCATTAACGCCGTCTGGATTTTAATTCTCGTGCTGGCCGTGTACGCCATCGCCTATCGTTACTACAGCGCGTTCATCGCCGCGAAAGTGTTGGCGTTGAACGATGCGCGCATCACGCCTGCGCACCGGCTCAACGACGGCAAGGATTTCACGCCGACAAACAAATACGTTTTGTGGGGACATCACTTCGCGGCGATCAGCGGGCCGGGGCCGTTGATTGGCCCGGTGCTGGCGGCGCAGTTCGGGTTTCTGCCCGGATTGTTGTGGATGGTCATAGGCGTTGTGCTCGCGGGTGCGGTGCATGATTTTGTGATTTTGGCGGCGTCAATTCGGCACGATGGGCAATCGCTCGCGGTGATTGCGCGGCGCGAAATTGATCGTGTGACGGGTGGCGTGGCGACGTTTGCGATTTTGCTGATCGTGATTGTCGCGCTCGCGGGCATTGGCGTCGCAGTCGTCAACGCGCTCAGCGACAGCCCCTGGGGCATGTTCACGATTGCGATGACGATTCCGATTGCGTTGTTGATGGGGATGTACATTTTCAAATGGCGCGGCGGCACGGAACGCGCGATCACCGAAGGCACGATCATCGGCGTCGCGTTGCTGATCTTCGCGGTCGTGTTTGGCAAAGTCGTGCAGGATTCTTCGTATGCCGAATATTTCCGCTTGAGCCGCAACGGCATCGTGCTGGCGTTGGCGATTTACGGTTTTGTGGCTTCGGTGCTGCCGGTGTGGTTGTTGCTGTGCCCGCGCGATTATCTGAGTTCGTACATGAAAATTGGTTCGATAGCGATGTTTGCGCTGGGCATTGTTTTGGTGCAGCCGACGTTGCAAATGCCTGCGACAACGATTTTCACGGCAGGCGGCGGCCCCATCGTGCCGGGCAAGGTGTTTCCGTTCGTCTTCATCACGATTGCGTGCGGCGCGATTTCGGGCTTTCACGGTTTGGTGAGTTCCGGCACGACGCCGAAGATGATTGACAAGGAAACGCACGCGCGCCCGATTGGGTACGGCGCGATGTTGTGCGAATCCATCGTCGGCGTGATGGCCTTGATTGCGGCGTCTTCGATGTTTCCGCACGACTACTTTCAGATCAACGTCCCCGTAGCGAAATTCGCGCAGATCGAAGCCTCGTTGCAAAGCATGGGCTTCACGGTTTCCAACTTGGCGGCGCTGACAACAGCCGTCGGCGAAGAAACGTTAGCCGGAAGAACCGGCGGCGCGGTCAGCTTGGCTGTCGGCATGGCGCAAATCTTTTCGGGCATTCCGGGGATGTCCGGCCTGATGAGTTATTGGTATCACTTCGTGATTATGTTTGAAGCGTTGTTTATTTTGACGACGCTCGATGCAGGCACGCGCGTCGCTCGGTTTTTGATTCAGGAAACAATGGGCCTGGCGTACAAACCGCTCGGCAAAACGGATTCGGTCGCAGGTGCAGTCATTGCCAGCGTGATTGCGGTGTTCGCGTGGGCGTACTTCATTTGGACGGGTTCGATTCAAACGATCTGGCCGCTGTTCGGGATGGCGAATCAAATGCTCGCCTGCGTAGCGTTATGCGTGGCGACGACGATGTTCGTGAATTCCAACAAAGCGAAATATGCGTGGGTGACCGCCGTGCCGATGGCGTTCATCGCAGTGATTGAAATGACGGCAGGCTATCAAAACATTGCGATCAACTATTGGCCGATGACGAATGATCCGGCGACGAGCTTCAATGGCTATCTGAACACGCTGATCGTCGCGGCGTTGATGACGGGCTTGACGATTGTGATTCTCGGCTCGGCACGCAAATGGTATCGCGTGCTCGTGAAGCAGGAACCGCATTCGTCGCCGATGGCAGAGGCAGCGGTGACGATGTAATATGGATTTTGAGATCGTCAGCGAAATCACCGACATTGAAACGATTGCGGTCGGGACAGGCATTCGAGAACGCGCTCGGTTGCGTAAGTTTTATGGCAAGGGGCGCTGGCGCAAGCTCAAAGGAATTGCCCAAGTGCGATTGGCGGACGGCACGATTCGGCTCGCCGAAATTCATTGGTACGAAGCGCACGGCATCGGCAAGCGTGACTTCAAACTGAAATTACCTTTTCTCGATTAAAACGTATGGCGAAGACAAAATCCTCTACGACCCAATTTGCTTTGTGTTTGAATAACGAGGGGTACAAGGCGTCACTGGAAGTTGGCAAGCTCTATCAAGTGATCCCGGATGCGGAAGCAGCGGCGCACGGCTATCTGCGCGTGATTGACGAGAGCGGCGAAGATTATGCCTTCACGCTTAACCGCTTTCACGTGATGACGCTGCCGACAGCGGTCAAACGGACATTGCTTGCTGCTGTGCAATCGTAGTGTTTGGCATAACTCCCTTCGCCGATGGCGGCGGAAGCCGTGACGATGTAATTCAGGGTTGCGAGGAATCAATGGCAATTGGGGCGGTTCCTCCGTGTTATGATGACGCTATGTATCGGAACATCCTGGAGCAGATGTAGGAATGTGTATGACAGCGACGAGTGGTAATTCCAACGCATGCTTTTGTGGCGATGACACAGGATTTATTCACGCCCGAAGACATTTATCACTGCATTTTGCAGGGCGAAATCGTGGAGCGGCAATGGGATCGCAAATACGGCGAATACAAATACGTGGTTGATGGCGAAGCCGAAGACGGCAGCGGGATGCCATTGATTGCCACGCTCCATCAAGTTACCCGTGACACTTACATCATCACGGTTTACCGCGTGTATTGATATGATTACCAAAACCAAAACTCGCAACGCTAAAACTCGTCTTGACCAAACGCCTCGGTCAATCTGTGTGCATTGCGGAGAAGAAGCCGCGCGCGCGGTGCAGTTGCCGCAAGCCTATCAGCAGGGGAAAGACCTGATCCTGATCGAAAACGTGCCGATGAAGCTTTGTGAAAGCTGTGGGCAAAGCTATCTGGAAGGCGTGACGTTGGATGCGATCAGTAAAGTGCTGCAAGCGCCTGCACAGTATACGGAGTCGCAAATGGTGAAGGTTGCTCGCCTGCCTTAAATTCCCCATCGCAGACGCTCTCCAGTCTTTGCCCGGTGCAGCATAATTCAGTGGAACTGCAAAGAGAACGATTGCGTAAGAAGTGACGCACGACGCCTGTTTTGTGTCACTCGAATCTCAAGGAGCCAATATGTTTTGTCCGAAATGTGGAAACGAAGCCAACGCCGAAGTGAAGTTTTGCCGCAAATGCGGCGCGAATTTGCAAGGCGTGCAGGAAGCGATGACGGGGCGCGGCAGCAAACCGATTGATTGGGACAAAACCTGGGTCAAGGAAATGCTGCTCAGTCAGGAAGAGCGCGAACGACGGCAAGGCAAAACGCCCGAAGTCAAACGCATGGAAGAAATCAAAGGCGGCGTGATTACGGCTTCGGTTGGCATTGGCGTGATGATTTTTTTGTACAACCTGCTCGGTGCGGTGGCGGCCAGCGAAGGCGGCAAAGATGCGCTGATTCTTGAAAATGTCTGGCTCTGCGGCCTGGTTCCGTTTTTCGTTGGGTTGGCGCTCATCTTCAATGGATTGGTGGTCAGCAAGCGCATCGTCAAATTGAAGCAGCAACAACTCGATGAACTGCGCGAAGCACAAGCGCGCACGTTGCCCACCGCGAACACCAATCAATTGCCCGAAGTCGAAACGCCGCACTCATCGCCGTACAGCGTCACCGAACGCACGACGTATCATTTGCAACAACCACCGAACCGCGAGGCACAGTAAGGCTTTTCAGAATTTCTCCGCCATCGCTTCTTACAAAATCCGTACGGTTGAGTATAATCTCCGCTTTCGCAGGGGTAGCGCAAACTGTCAGTTTGCGTTGCGCTGTGA
This sequence comes from uncultured Heliobacteriaceae bacterium, assembly GCA_964631865.1. GTDB lineage: Bacteria > Acidobacteriota > Blastocatellia > RBC074 > RBC074 > JAFDVL01. The sequence continues at coordinate 10,474 of CAZWAK010000005.1, forward strand.
ACAAGCTACTTGATTTACACCAAATCGTCCGCTAACGAAGCCACGCAAACTGACAGTTTGCGCTACCGTTGCCAAAGGAGTCTCGTTCGTGAAAGAAGGTTGGGAAGCTGTCATCGGTCTCGAAGTCCACGCGCAATTGTCCACCGCATCGAAAATCTTTTGCGCCTGCTCGACGCAAACCGGCGAAGAGCCGAATAGCAACACCTGTCCGGTGTGTTTGGGCTTGCCCGGCGCGTTGCCGGTGCTGAATCGCCACGCGCTCGAATGTGCGGGCAAAGCGGCGTTGGCATTAAACCTGAAGATCAACACCGAATCCATTTTTGCGCGCAAGAATTATTTCTATCCCGATTTGCCGAAAGGCTATCAAATCTCGCAGTACGACAAACCGTTCAGCGAACACGGCATCGTCGAAATCCTCAGCGCCGAACGGGACGAAGGCGGACGCCCGATTGAATGGAAGCTCAAACGCTTTGGCATCACGCGCGCGCACATCGAAGAGGATGCGGGCAAATCGGTTCACGACATCGGCGACGCGAGCAAGTCGTATGTAAATCTGAATCGCGCGGGAACGCCGCTGCTCGAAATCGTCAGCGAACCGGATTTTCGCACGAGTTGGGAAGCCTACGATTACGTCGCGTTTGTGCGCCGCACGTTGCAGGACATCGGCGTATGCGACGGCAATATGGAAGAAGGCAATTTGCGCTGCGATGCGAACGTCTCCGTGCGGCGACCGGGCGAGCCGTTCGGCACGCGCACCGAAACCAAAAACATCAACTCGCTGCGCTTCATCCAAAAAGCGATTGATTACGAAATCGCGCGGCAGATTCACGTGCTGGAATCCGGCGGCAAAATCGTGCAGGAAACGCGGCTCTGGAACGAAAAGGAAAACCGCACCTATTCAATGCGCTCGAAGGAAGACGCGCACGATTATCGTTATTTCCCGGAGCCGGATTTGCCACCGCTTGAAGTCAGCGAAGCGTGGATTGAAGCACAGCGAAATTCATTGCCCGAATTGCCGGAAACGCGGCGGCAGCGGTTTGTGAAGGAGTACGAACTCTCGCCCGAAGACGCCTTAACGTTGACGGCGTCGCGCGCGCTCGCGGATTACTACGAAACGGTAGTGAAGACTTCGGGCAATCACAAAGCGGCGGCGAATTGGGTGTTGTCCGAACTGCTGCGCGAATTGAAAAATGCGGATGTGGACATCACGGCGAGCAAGGCGACGGCTGAAAATTTAGGCGCGATGATTCGCCTGATTGAGAACAACACGATTTCGGGCAAGATTGCCAAAGACGTGTTCGCTGAAATGTGGACGAACGGCGGTGCTCCTGACGCGATTATCAAAGCCAAAGGCTGGGTGCAGATCACTGACACTTCGGCGATTGAGACAATCGTGGACGAAGTCATCGCCAACAATCCGAAAGAAGTCGAATCGTACAAAGCCGGCAAAGTGCAATTGATGGGCTTCTTTGTCGGGCAAGTAATGAAAGCCAGTCGCGGCCAGGCGAATCCGCAGGCCGTGAATGAAATTGTGAAAGTGAAATTGGGATAGAACACGGATGATACAGATGCGACGGGTTCAAACAGGGCAAGACTAATCGGTGAAAATCTGTTTCATCTGTACGATCCGCGTTCTATTTTTAGACGCTAAAACTTATGACATTCCTGAAACATTCCACTCTCTCCTTCGTAATTTTTGTTTCTCTCTTTACCTTTGGCTGTGAAGCCGACAACACTGCGAGTTCCGGTTCGAGCAGCAGCGCGCCGAGCGTGAAAAAAGCGCCGCCGATTCCTGCCTTGCAACCGGGCGAAGAAATCGTCGTGATTGAAACCGAAAGCTTTGGCAAAGTGAAAATTCAACTCTTTCCTGATGTCGCGCCGAGGCATGTCGAGAACTTCAAGAAACTCATCAACGAGGGCTTCTACAACGGCTTGGCGTTTCACCGCGCGGTGCCGAATTTGATTGTGCAAGGTGGCGATCCGACGACCAAAGGCAATGAGCGGGAGAAATGGGGCATGGGCGATGAGAATCTGCCGAAGGTGAATGCGGAGTTCAGTGATCGCCCGTTCATCAAAGGCACCTTGGGCGCGGCGCGGGCGTCTGATCCGAACAGTGCCAGCAGCCAGTTCTTTCTCTGCGTTGGGCCGTTTCCGCAATGGGATGGGCAATACACGAACTTCGGGCAGATCATTGAAGGTCTCAGCAATGTGCAAGTCATGACGATGGCTCCGACCGAAGCGGACGAGAAGATCAAAGACAAAATCGTGATGAAGAAGGTGTATCTGGAGAAGTATGTGGGGAAGTAGACGGTAGACGGTAGACAGTAGACGGTAGGCGGTAGAAAACCGAAGGATGCCGACTACCGTCTACTGGCTACTTGATTTCAAGACCTATGACGTTCCTAAAACACACATCGCTTTCTCTCGCCATTTTAAGTTGCTTCGTCGCGGCGGGCTGTAAATCCAGTGGCTCCGTCGTCCTGGATTCCCCTTCGCCCACGCCGAGTATTTATGCGCGCGTGAGCAAACCGGAAGTGAAGACTGCGCCGCCGCTTCCCGTATTGCAATCGGGCGAAGAAGTGGCTGTCATCGAAACGGCACAAGGCAAAATCAAGCTGCAACTCTTTGCCGACATCGCGCCGAAGCACGTCGAAAATTTCAAGAAGCTCATCAACGAAGGCTTTTACAACGGCCTCGCGTTTCACCGTGCGACGCCGAATTTGATGGTGCAAGGCGGCGATCCCAACTCGAAATCCAATGACCGGTCGAAATGGGGCGAGGGCGATGAAAAGTTGACGAAGGTCAATGCCGAGTTCAGTGATCGCCCGTTTGTCAAAGGCACGCTCGGAGCCGCGCGCGGTGCCTTTGATCCGAACAGCGCCAGCTCGCAATTTTTCATCTGCGTCAGCGCCTATCCCAGTTGGACGGGACAATACACCAACTTCGGACAGGTGATCGCGGGACAAGACATCGTGCAGGCGATGTCGAAAGCTCCGACCGACAATCAGGAGCGATTGAAAAACAAAGTGGTGATGAAACGGGTGTATTTAGAAAAGTATGCAGGGAAGTAGACGGTAGACAGTAGACCGTAGTCGGTAGAAAACCGAAGGATGCCGACTACCGACTACCGACTACCGACTACTCGTCAATATGTATTTTATTGAAGCTCTAAAACTCGCCGCCGCTGCCATTCTCGGTCACAAACTCCGTTCGTTCCTCACGTTGCTCGGCGTCATCTTCGGTGTCGCAACCGTCATCATCGTCGTGTCGTTGATCGAGGGATTCAACAGCTATGTGGACGAAAAGATTGCGGACATCGGCACGAATGCGTTCAGCGTGCAGAAATATTCGATTGACGATTATTCGAGCGTCGAGCGATTGGAACACGCACGCAAATACAACAAAGACATTCGCCTCGAAGATTTTGAGGCGGTGCAATCGTTGCGCGGAAATTACGTCAACGATGTTGGTGCGACGTCGGGCACGATGGGCGAGGTCAAATACGAAAACGTCAAAGTCTTCGAGACCAGCATTCAAGGCGTCAGCGCGAATATCCCCGACATCAATCGCACCGAAATTGCCGAAGGCCGTTCGTTCACGCCTGCCGAAGAAGAGCATCGGCAAATGGTGTGTTTTATTGGCGCGGATGTGGCGGAAAAATTCTTCCCGAAAAAAAGCGGCGTGGGCGAATTCATCCGCGTGGACGGGCGACAATTCAAGGTCATCGGCGTGGCCAAAGAACTCGGCTCGGTCTTCGGGCAATCGCGCGACAAGTTTGTGATTATGCCGCTGATGACGTTTTTGGGGATTTACGGCGAGCGGCGTTCGATTCAACTCAAAGTCACATCCGTGAGTGCGGAAGCCTACGAAAACGCGGTGGACGAAGTGCGCGCGACGATGCGGACGCGGCGCAAATTGCCACCGAGCGAGCCGGACAACTTCGGCATCGTGACGCCGAGCGCAATCAACAACCTGCGCGAAAAAATCTTCGGCACGATTCAGGTCGTCGCGGTCGGCGTGACTTCGATTGCGCTGGTCGTGGGCGGCATCGTGATTATGAACATTATGCTGGTCAGCGTAACGGAGCGCACGAAAGAGATCGGCATTCGCAAAAGCCTCGGCGCGCGGCGGTCGGACATTCTGAAACAGTTTCTCGTCGAATCTACGGCGCTCGCCTTTATCGGCGGTTCGCTCGGTGTGTTGATTGCGTGGGGCATTGCGAAGCTCGTCGAAGCGTTGACGCCGATTCCGACGTCGTTGCCGCTGCTGGCGGTGGGCGTGGCGTTGTTTGTGTCGGGCAGCGTCGGGTTGATCTCCGGCATTTATCCGGCGTGGCGCGCGGCGCGGCTGGACCCGATTGCGGCGATGCGGGCGGATTAGGTTGGTGCGCCAGCATCTTGCTGGCGCACCAACCTTTCTTTACATTACTCGAATGACGACCGTATTGCTGAAGGCTCCGCCGCTGCCCGTGAGGTATAGACTGATCTCACCGCGTCCCAGCAAGCTGCGTGGCAGGCGAAGGTTGATCTGATCCACACCCACAAAATCATTTTGCTTGCCTGCATATTCGGCGACTACAGGGATGTAGTTCGTCGCGCTTACCTGGAAATAGCCGACGACGGGGGCTTGTGCCGCGTCGTTGCCGCGAATGCCCGTCCCGAACAAAATCAAATACACTGCGTCGCTTTCCGGGCCGAGATCAATCGGCAGCGGATTCCACTTTCTCGTCGCCGCATCGAATTGCGCGAGGGGTTCGATGCTTTGCGTACCATTCGCGCGCACGCGCTGGATGTAAGCGGCGGGCACGCCCGTGCCGCTGGAATCCGCCGTGAACAAGCTGAAAGCGGCGGAAACGATGTTCGCCGTCGCGTAAGACAGCGTGCCGTCGCTGCTTTTCGTCGTGATGTACGCCCAGCCGGTCGCGGTTCCTTCCGGCACTTGATAGTTGACCTGTGTGTTGCTCACGAAAAACAGCGGCGCGGCGCGTTCCATGCCTTTGCTGTCTTTGACGGTCACAGTGGTTCCGCCCAGCGTGGTGGGCAATGGTTTACTGACGGCGGCGGCTTGCACAGTGGCTAAGCCTGTGCCGAAGAGGCTGGCGATGGCTTCCGGCGCGTGGGCATTGATGGCGCGATAATCAGCGGCGGACACGCTGGCGCTTGTGACGACTCTGGTCGTGCTGAGAAAAACACCGCCATTCGCCGTCCCCGCCGCAAACAAATTCGTGCCGCTCGCGGCCAAAGCATTCGCGCCCGGCAACCCGAAGCTGGATGCGCGCCAGGTTGCGCCATTGTCGGTTGAAACGACTACGCCATAGAGCGCGCCATCCGGCGTGATGCCGGAGGCATAGATTGCGCTGACATCAGGGACGAGAAGAAGATTCAGCACGCGCAACGGCAATTGCGGCAGCAACTGCCAGGTCGTCCCGGTGTCGGTGGAGCGGTACAAGCCATCGAACGTAGCCGCGAAGATGGTCGTGCCGCTCACGATCATCGCGTAAATCTGGGCCGGCGGATTCACGCTGACGCTGCCGTTCGCCACGCCCGTCGGATTCCATTTCGCGCCTTTGTCGGACGAGCGATAAATATGACGCGAATCGTTGACGACCAATTGTCCACCGGCCAACACGTCGTTGCCGTTGATCAGCAAAGAAAACACTTGGGCATTTTCCGAAAGCCCGGTGTTGACGGCTGTCCACGTCGTGCCGCTGAGGCGAAAGACGCCGCCGCCGTTGGTTCCGGCATAGACATCGCTGGCGTTGGCCGCAAGCGACAGCACGGAGAGGCGCGTCAAGCCTGTGTTCGTGGCTGTCCAGGTCGCGCCGTTGTCCGAAGAGCGAAAGACGCCGCCGCCATTGGTTCCGGCATAAAGCGTTGTGCCGCTCACGGCTAAGGCGCGAACGTCGGTGGTCGTCAGGCCGGAATTGATCTGCGTCCAGGTCGTGCCGTTGTCGGTTGTGCTCCACATCCCGGAGTTCGTCCCGGCAAACAAGGTGGTGCCGACGACGACGAGCGCGCGGACTTTATGTTCCGCCGCCAGCTTCGTGGGTGACCACTCGCCGGGCAGTGGTGTTTGTTGAGCGTAAGCGTTGCTGTTGAGAATGAAGGCCAGTACAAGCGTGAGAAGAAAGACTGCCGTCGGTGCAGGCTTGGGGCAAAATACGTTGTCCAAAATAAAGTCTCCTCCTAATTCAGTTGGTAAATGCGAAACATAAGCCCACCAAGACTAGCATCAGTGACCACACGAGGACAATAAAGGTGAGCGGCTCTTGCCAAACACGCTGCCATCTGGTTGTTGCGGGGCTGAAATTAGGATTGGAGTTCATGGGTATTTCTCCTCAAAAAATGTAAGGCGATTTGCCAAATCGCTGTACGAAAGCAAGAAGTGACAGACCGCTTCGTTGACGTATGCCTCCCCAGGCCAGCCTTGTTAGCGGTCTGTCACTCGCTCCCCTTGTTTCCCTGCAAAGTTCAAGGGGAGATTTTGCGTGACTAAGAAGTTGGGTCAACGCGCTCTGGCGCGGTCTGTTTCAAAAACTGGAATCGTCATCTCGCGCTCAAAACGAATGCGCAAAATCGTGCCGGGTTGCAACTTGATGTCATTGCCTTTGGTCAGCAACACGCCGCCGATTGCGCCTGCCGCCGTCGCGCCCAGCATCCCGCCGAGGCCGCCGCCCGTCGCCCGCACCACGGCTCCGCCCGCACCGCCGATGCCCGCACCGATGCCCGCATTCGTGGCCGTGCGACCGCCGGAACGTCCTGCGCCGACTTTGCCTTCGCCATCTTTGGCCTTCAGTTTTTCGTCGTTGGCAAAATCGTCAATCGCGGTGATGACCGTCGAGACTTTTTCGACGCCGTAGGCCATCTGCATCGTGTCGAAGACAAGCGTCATCGTCGCCTGTTTTTGCGGGCGTCGCGCCGCTTGCACCTGCGTGACACGCCCGATGAATTCGGTGCCGCGCGGGATGACGACGCGGCCTTCGGTGTCGCGCACCGCTTCGTGCAAGACGGCCACGACCTGATCGCCGACTTCAGTGAGTTTGGAACTGAGCGACGTTTGTAGCGAAAGTTTGGCTGTCGTGCCTTCGGCCAGCACAGCGTTATTTCCAGAGCTGTCGTTTGTCTGCGGTTGTGCCCACGCGCTAACGCTGAGCAGCATTGTGATAGTGAACAAGAAGAATTTTTTCATACTGCGAAATCCTTTTGTTGTGAAGTGGTGCGCCAGCCTCCTGCTAGCAACTTTTATTTGTCATCCTCGCGGCGCGATGGTTTCGGCCCATAACCTTCTTTCTGCGTGTAATCCGCAGGCGGTTGAAAGAGCGACGCCGAGGGTTCGGTGCGATTGATGTTTTTGAGCCGATAGGTGTTGACGCCGTAGAGCGGATCGCTGTGCTTGCTCAAAATCACTTCCTGCAATGCCGGGGCATACCAACGTTCGGACACGATTTCGAGCGGCTGATCGTTGCCGATTTTGCCGACCGGAATGGTGATTGTGGTACGAGTGCCTTCGGCTTCGACGCCTTCGATGATTTGTTTGCCGAGCGCTTCGGTTTGGGCTTCACTGTTAGCGGGCGCGTCCGACGGTTTGCGTGACGGTGAGCGCATCTCTGGCCGACCGGATGGTGGCCCACCGCGCGACGGCATCTTGCGCGTGGTGCGCTGACGCGGGTCGAGCATGTAATTGACGCCCGCGACCGGATCATTGATGAAGATGATTTGCGGCGTATCGTCTCCGGTAGCGAACGGCCCGACGTGGCTCAACGTTTGATCACGCCGCGTGCGGCCTTCGCTGTCGCGGTACAGCAGCGCCGAGCTTTTGCGCGTAATGGTGCTGCCGTTGCTGAGCGTTTGCACAAACTCGGTTTCCGCCGTCGCCGAAAACGGCGCGCTTTTCACGGTCTTACTTCCGGCGCGCATATCCATGGACAAAAAGCGAAACGATTGATCGCCCGGCGGCGCGGGGCGTCTGCCCTCGGGCCCGCGCCCGCCTGGTTTTCTTTCTCCGGGCACAAAGCCTTGTTGATCGGGGGGCGGCCCGCCGCGTCGTGGTTTGGGCGGCTGCGCCAACAGCGTTGCGCTCCACACGATGCACAACGCCACGAGCCAGCTCAATGGGGTTTTCTTAGACATAATCATAGCCTCTGTTCTGTTAGGTGAGTGTCATTGTTCTTGAATAAAGCGAATGGCCAGCGCCACGCCATCGTCGCGCAGCATCACATCCGCTTTGATGCGGTCGCCGGTCACATTGGCGACGGGGACGCCCAACGTCGCCAACACCGAGCGCGGCATTTCCATCCGCACGATCTGTGCGCTTTGCTCGTCGCGATTGCTCGTGTACGTGAGCGGCAAAAATTCCGTCGCGATTTCGGCTTCTTCGACGGCTTCGAGTTGAGCGGAAACGCGGGAAACCACGCGCACTGGTTTGCCGGGCGTGGTCTTCGCGGTCTTGATTTTATTAGTGATGGGCAATGGTTGCGCCGCGCGTTCGGCGGTACGCGCCGTTGTTGCCGGAACCTTTTCGGCGGTGGTGTGCGCCACTGCTGGCGGGCTGGATGATGCGGCTTGTTGCGTCGCCACTTGCGGCGCAGTCGGTTGGCGCGCTTGCCATCCGACCCAAACAACGAGCGCGACGGCCGCGGCGGCGAAGGCCCAACGCCCCCCAGGCCAAAGCTTTGTAAACGCATTCAATGCCGCCACGAAATTTGCGCTTCGTGGCGGCACGATGGTGGCGATGGGTTTTTGCTCGGCGGCGATTTGGGCGCGCAACCGTTGATATAAAAACGGTGCGTTGACCGCCGCGTGAATCTCCTCTTCGCGCGCTTGGGCGGCGTGGACGAGTTCACGACAGAGTTGATCGAACTCTTCTTCTGAGCGGTGAGTCTTTCGGTTCATAGAACACCTGTTAGCGCAAACGTTTCATGACACGTTGCAAGGTTTGGCGCGCGCGATACGCACGGCCTTTGACTTTGGAAATAGACCAGCCGAGCAATTCGCTGATTTCCGCCACCGACCGTTCGTCTTCATACAGCAACATCAACGCCAGCCGGTCTTCCGGTTGGAGCCGTGCCAGCAGCTTTTCCGCCAGATCGCGCGCAATCGTGCGGCGCTCGATGCCCGGCGTTTCCCACTCTGCCTGCACGCGCTCCATCAAATATGTTTCTTCTTCGGCGCTCAACTCGCTGACCAGATTTTCATTGCGTCGTTGCACGCGGCGCAATTCGTCCAAACAGCTATTCACGGCAATGCGCTTCAACCACGCGGCGAACGAACGCTCCTGTCCGCCCTGATATTGCCCCAGCGCCAAATACGCTTGATAAAACGTGGTCTGAATAATTTCTTCAATCTGTTCGCGGCGCGCGAAAAAACGCCCGCCGATGCTGGCGACCATTTTTTTGTAGCGCGTGAACAATTCGGCAAAGGCCGCTTCGTCTCCAGCCCGCACGGCTGCCACTAACGCATCATCTGTTCCCAACTGCACCACAGATTCAGGGCGTGCCGCTACCGCCGTGCTGGAGTTATAAGTCATAAGTTCAAGGGTTTGTGCCTGCATAAAATTTCGATGGCACGTTCGCTGCAAAGGGATGGCGCAGTCACTCGCAAGGCCTTGTAGCGAATGACTGCGCGCATTGCATTCAGTCGGCTAGGGTAGCATAGCTATCGTTCGCCGCCACGTCCACCGCCACGCCCACCGCCGTGTCCTCCGGCCAGACCGTCGAGGATGCGCAAAAAGCCGTCATCGCCGAACTTCGTGCGCAACAGTCCGGCTTGATCGCCATTGGTTTTTAGCAGCGCAATGACTGCCAGTTTGAAGGTGGCTTCCGCTTGCAAATGCGCGTTCGTCGCCGTCGCTCGCAAATTGGCGATGATGGCGGCTTGCGCGTTTGCGGCAGCCTGATTGCCGGCCAAAATCGCGGCATCATAAGCATCGAGAGCGGCCTGTAACGCTTCGCTCGGCTCGTGCGTTTGGCTGTCCCGATAGGTTTGAATCAACGTCTTGAGCTGTTCTTCCTGCGTCGTCGTCAGCGCCAGCGCGCCCGCTTGCTCTAACGCTTTCTTGAGACCGCGCAGCGGATCCGCCGATCTTTGTGCCACCGCACTGCCCATCATTGCCATCATTAAGAACCCAGCCAGCACTATCGTTGATTTCATACTTCGTTTCATTTTTTACTCCTTGGTTTAATTCGTGAAGATTATTTTGTTCCGCCGCGCGTGAGAATTGAACTGCATGCATTCACGACGAATTGGAACAAAGACCAGGAGAAAAGCTTTCCTCACTTTGCATAGGCGTTCGGACGACGGAGTTGGTTATCATTTTTTTCATTAGTTTTGATAAATTGTGGATGCGGCGAACGGCGAACGGTTGCGCAATGGGATAAAGAAGAGATTACGAAACACACGAAAAGAACGAAAGAGACGGAAGTTCGAGGGAGAACCGGAGGCTTTTTCGTATGTTTTGTTTATTTCGTGTGTTTCGTAATCTCTCTTTTCCTCCCCCATTCGTTAGCTTAATCCCATTGAGCGGTTGCCTGCGACGGCGAAAAAAGTAAAACTCTTCAGGGCCGCGGCTCGTACACAAGGCATCAGCGGCGAAGAAACGAATCAAACCTATGAATCAATGGCTCGAAAATGTTTGGATGGCGCTCGACACGTTGCGCACGCACAAACTGCGCTCGTTCCTGACCGTATTGGGCGTAATCATTGGCACGATGACCGTCATCGTAATCGCCGCGTTTGTGTCCGGCATTGATGCGCGCGTGGCGAAAGAAATCGAATCGTTCGGGACGAATTCGATTTATGTCTACAAATTCGATCCCGGCTTCAATTTCGCGCCGTCGTACGAAGAGCGCACGCGCAAGCCGCTCAGCTTTGACGACATGATGGCGATTCAAAATGAATGCGCTTCGGTGGCCTACGTGGCTCCGATGATTTCGCCCGTAGATTTCACGCAAGGGCCAATGGTCGAACGGGTTCACATCAAATACAAAGACACACGGATGTCGAACGCAGCGGTGCAGGCTACGATGCCGAGTTATTTCAGGATGGGCACGACAGAGTTGGAAGAAGGCCGCTTCTTCAATGAAACGGACAATGCGAATCGCTCGGATGTGGTGGTGATTGGCAACGACGTGGCGAACACGCTCTACCCGATGCTGAGCGCAATTGACAAAGAGTTGACGATCAACGGGCGGCAGTATCGCGTCATCGGCGTGCTGCGCAAACGCGAAACATTTATGATCGGAAGCGATGACCCCAACAACGAAAACAAAGCGGTGTATTTGCCCTACGCTTCGTTGATGAAGATTTACCCGAACCTCGAAGACCACTTCATTATGGCGCAGGCCGCGCCGGGCAAATTGAACGAAGCGGTCGAAGAGATTCGGCAAGTGCTGCGCAAGCGGCGCAAAGTGGCCTACAGCGCGCCCGACAGCTTCGGCATCTCGACTGCCGACAACATCATCACGCAATTCAAATCCATCACGGGCGGCGTGTTTTTATTGATGGTGGCGATCTCGTCCGTCGGTCTGTTGGTCGGCGGCATCGGCGTGATGAACATTATGCTGGTGAGCGTGACCGAACGTACGAAAGAAATCGGCGTGCGCAAAGCGATTGGTGCGAAACGCCGCGACATCATTTCGCAATTCCTCATCGAAGCCGCGACATTAACGGGCTTGGGCGGCTTGCTCGGCATTTTGATTGGCTGGGGCGTGGCAGAAATCGTCAAGTTGGTGATGCCAACCTTTGTGCCGTTGTGGGCCCCGATCACGGGCTTTGTGGTGTCGGTGGCGTTAGGCGTCGGCTTTGGCTTGTGGCCGGCGTGGAAGGCGGCAAGGCTTGATCCCATCGAAGCTTTGCGGTATGAATAGCGCGTCGCAATCGTTTTCTTGAACTCCCATACATCTAATCACGGGCAAAAACCGTAATTACCAATGAGGCTGGCGTGCTAGACGCAAACCTGTCGAATTCGACTGATCCGACCGACGAGCTACAACTCGTCGAGCGGTTGCGTGCGCAGGATCAAGCGGCGTTGGATACGCTCTACGAGCGCTATTCCAAAGCCGTGTACGCGATTGCGTTGCGCATCATCGGGCAAACGGCAGAGGCAGAAGATGTCGTCGTAGATAGTTTTTGGCAGGTCTGGCAACAGGCTGCCAATTATGATGCGTCGCGCGGACAATTGCGCACGTGGATTGTAACCATTGCGCGCAGTCGTGCGTTAGATCGCTTACGGGCGCTACGTCGTTCGCCGCTGGCCGCCGCCGAAGAAGTGGATGTGGCCGGGCGCGAGATTGTCGCGCAGGACGATCCAGAGCAAGCGGCGTGGCTGTCGCAGCAAGCATCCATCGTGCGCACCGCGCTGGCCGCGTTGCCGCGCGAGCAACGGCAGGCGTTGGAATTGGCGTATTATCACGGTCTTTCCCAGTCGGAAGTCGCCGAACGTTTAGGCGAACCGTTGGGCACGATCAAAACCCGAATTCGTTTGGGTATGATGAAGTTGCGCGAGCAGCTTCAGGTTTTGCAAGGGCATTGAAGTCGAGTCGAAATGGACGAGGTGAAATTTACAGAATGGGCAGCGTTGTACGCGGTCGGCGCATTGGATGGCGCGGAACGGTACGAGTTTGAGCAGTATTTGCAAACAGCGTCCGCCGCAGAAAAACGCGAACTGCGCGAACTGACCGAAGTGTCCGCGATGATGCCGCTTGCCTTGCCGCAGCCTGCTGTGCCTGCGCGCGTCAAAGCCCGCTTGATGGCGCGCGTGCGGGAAGAACTTGAGGAAAAAGACGTTCGTCCCGCGCCTGCCAAAGTGTTGGAATTCACGCCGCGCCCGAAACGCTTCAGCTTCTTCGACCTGTTCAGTTGGCAACCGCTGTTGACCGCCGCCACGTTGTTGCTCGCCCTCACGAGCGGCTTGCTTCTTTGGCAGAACAGCAACGTTTCGCGTGAGCGCGACCAATTGGCACAGGAAGTCGCCAAGCTCTCGCAACAGAATGTCGCTACGCAAAAACAATTGGATGAATTGGTCACGCAAACGACGAAGTTCGTTTCGCTCGCGGGCAAAGAAGCGCCGCAGGCGAACGCCAAAGTCTTTTGGGACACGACGCGCAATCAATGGGTCGTGTACGTGTTTGATTTGCCTGCGCCGCCGGCCAATAAATCGTATCAACTTTGGTACATCACGAACGATCAGCAAAAAGTCAACGCGCAAGTGTTTGAGACGGATGCCAATGGACGTGGCACTCTCCGCATTGAAGTCCCGCCCAACGTCGCGCCGCGCATCGCCGCCACCGCTGTCACCTTAGAGCCGAAAGGCGGCTCACCGCAACCCACCAGCGGCCTTTATCTCGTCGGTCAAATCGGCGCGTGAACGATGGCTTAAAAAGCCCCGCTTGCGCTCACGCTTCCCGCCAGTTACCATTTGCCTGCCCGTACGTTTTCAACGCGGAATCATCTATGAAAGAAGTATCTATGCGAAATCTTCGTTCCTTCATTGGGCTGATGCTCTTGCTCGCTGGGGCGATCAGTTCGTTGGCGCAAACCGATCAAGCCAAACCACCGAATACAACGCCGCCTGCCCAACAACCCGCGCCGCAACGACGCTTGCCGCTGAGCGAAATGTCGCGCGTCACGTTGGCCGATCTGAACATTCAGATTACGACCGACAACCGCGTGATTGCGACGATGGCCGCGCTGAATGCGGCTGGATTCGATTTTGAGCCGGGCAATCGGGCCTTGTCTGCGCTGCGTCAACAACTGCGCGAAGACGTGAAAACGCTGAATCCGAGTCTGGCGCGTCGCCTCCGCGATCACTTCACCAAGCACAGTCAAGGCCGCAACGACGCTGCTGCTGTCGCGCCGTATTTGTCTTTGGCGCTCACGCTGACCGATGCGCCCGTGTTTTCGATTGACACGCCGGTAGACAAATTGCCGGAAGACGTGCGCGAAATCACCGAGTTTGCGCTCTTGCTGCAAGAGTTTTGGCGCGACACGAAATTCGGTTTGTTGATGCCGAAGTACAAACAGGCGTATGAACTCGCGGCGAAAGTGTATCCGAATTCAGCCGCGTCGGCGGTGGCGAATGTGATTCAATATTTGCACACCGAACCGGTATTGGAATTGCCGCCGAGCTATGTTCCGCGCGCACAAGGCGGCAGTCGCGTCACGCTCGACGAAGGCGTGAAAGCCGTGAATCGCATCCGCAAATTTGTCGTGATGCCCGATTTGCTGAATGCGTCGAACGCCGTGAACGTGCGCGTGGTGCGCGACGCCTACTATGTGTTGCTCGGCGCGACGGTTGATCCGCACACGGCTGTGCGCCGCGCGTTTTTGCGCTTCACGCTTGATCCGCTGATTGATCGCGAAATCAAAGAAGTCGCGGCCATTGGCTCCGACTTGCGCAAACTGCGCGACAGTCGCGGCGACAAACTCGCGCCGGAATACAAAGAAGGCAACGCCTATTTTTTGATCGCGGATTCGTTTACGCGCGCGGTGGATGTGCGCCTGGATGGGCTGGAATCGCTGGCCGGACGCCGATTCGAGAACGAAAAAGCTTTTCAGAAAGCGTTGGAGGATGAAAACGAACGCGCGCTGTATGAATTGAGTTTTCCGTACGAACGCGGTGCCGTGCTGGTCTATCACTTCTACGATCAAATGAAGCAAGCGGAGAACGCTGGCATTGACGTGCGGCAGTTTTTAGGCGCGTTGCTGCAAAACATCAAATTCGATGTCGAAGCCACGCGGCTGAGCGATTACGCGCAACGTATCGAACGCTACAAAGCGGCGCGCGATCTGGCGGCGAAGAACGCGCCCAATCTGTCCGCCGCGATTTCCAACGCCGATGAAGGAACGATCAAACAGATTGACGAAGCGGATCGCTTGATTCGCGCCGAGCAGTACAACGAAGCGCGTGCCATTCTCAAAAGTGTGTTGCAGCAAAAGTCGAACAATGCCCGCGCGTATTTCGGTCTCGCCGAAATCGGCAGCAAAATCGCGGCGAAGATGAAGCCCGAAGAACAATCGAAGCGCGACGAAGAGTTGTACGCGACAATTCAGTATTACAAAGACGCGGCGGACAATGCTTCACCCGAAACCGAGAAATGGCTGATTCAACGCAGCTATGTGGCCGCCGCGAAGATTCTGGATTTTCTCGGACACGACGGCGACGCAGTAGCCGCGTATGATTTGGCGGCGAAGCTCGGCGATGTGCCGAACGGTGCGTATCAGGAAGCGGTGAAGGCACTGAAAGAAAAAGAGGCGGCGAAACAGAAGCCATAAATTTTTGCAATGATTTTGCCGATTCGATAAGTTGGCTCTTGACGCACTTCACCTGAGCGGTGTACCCTGCGCCTTCGAGTTAATCGTGGTGATTTAAGGCGACTTGCTCCACGTAAAAAAAGCGCTAAAAGCCGAAGCCAAAAAAGATTGCAAGATCGGCCTCGCGCTTACGAAAAAAGCGCGAGGCCGTTTGAGTTTCTGGCCTGCAATTGAAAAGTTCAAGTGGTGATTTAAGCAACTTGCTCCACTCTAAAAATAGCTAAAGAGCCTGAGCGATCAAAAGCCTCACGCCACTTTAGCGTGAGGCTTTTTTACTTTCTAACTTGTCGAAGGGATAACAATTATGAGCTTTGTCAAAGGATTGAAATGTCGGGAATGCGCCGCGCCGTATCCGGTCGCGCCCGTCGCGATTTGTGAAGAGTGTTTCGGGCCGCTCGAAGTGGACTACGATTACGACGCGATCAAAAACGTGTTGACTCGTGAGGAAATCGAGCGGCGTCCCAAAAATCTGTGGAAGTTTCGTGAATTGATGCCGCTGGATGGCGCACCGACCGTCGGCTTGAATTCGGGCGGCACACCACTTGTCAAAGCAGACCGCTTGGCGAAAGCGTTGGGCGTGCGTGAAGTCTATTTGAAAAACGACGCCGTCAATCATCCGACGCTCTCGTTCAAAGACCGCGTGGTTGCGGTGGCGTTGTCGAAAGCGCGCGAGTTTGGCTTTGAAGCAGTGGGCTGCGCTTCGACGGGCAATCTGGCGAACTCGGTGGCAGCACAAGCGGCTTCCGTGGGCTTTCCCGCGTACATTCTCATCCCTGACAATCTCGAAAAAAGCAAAGTACTCGGCACCCAAATTTACGGTACGAATCTGATTCCGGTGAAAGGCAATTACGACGATGTGAATCGCCTGTGCAGCGAAATCGCAGGTCGCCACAACATCGGTTTCGTCAACGTGAATCTGCGCCCGTTTTATGGCGAAGGCTCGAAGACGTTCGGCTACGAAATTGCGGAATCGTTAGGCTGGCGCAAGCCGGATGCGGTGGTCGTGCCGATGGCGGGCGGTTCGTTGATTACGAAGATTTTCAAAGGCTTCGGCGAGTTAGAAAAACTTGGCTTGGTCGCAGAAAAACAAACGCGCTTCTTTGGCGCACAAGCAACAGGCTGCAATCCCATCGCGGCGGCTGTCAAAGCAGGCACGCGCGACATTCGCCCGGTCAAACCGAACACGATTGCGAAGTCGTTGGCGATTGGCAATCCGGCGGACGGCTATTTTGCGACGGGCGTGATTTCTGGCTCCGGCGGTTGGTCGGAAGACGTGAGCGATGCCGAAATCGTGCAGGCGATTCAACTGCTCGCCGAGACCGAAGGCATCTTCGCGGAAACCGCAGGCGGCGTCACGGTTGCGACCACGAAGAAGCTGATTGCGCAAGGCCGCTTGACCGCGAACGACACGATTGTCATTGCCATCACAGGCAACGGCTTGAAGACGACTGAGGCGTTGACGTTAGATGAACTGGAAGCCATTGAACCGAAGCTCGCGGCATTTGAAGCGAAAGCGTTTGGCAACCGCTCAGCAGCGACAGCTTCATAAATTTTTCAAGGAGACTCAAATGGCACAAACAGTAATTATCCCAACCCCGCTGCGCAAATTTACCGATGGTGTCGAACTCGTCAGCGTGCAATGCGCGACAATTGGTGAAGTGTTTCAGCAACTCGAAACGCAATATCCCGGCATCAAGGCGCGGCTCTGCGAAGAGAACGGCGATTTGCGCCGCTTCATCAATGTGTATGTGGATGGCGAGGACATTCGCTTTCTGAATCAACTGCAAACGCCCGTCGGCGCGCAGGCGGAAATTTCGATTGTTCCGGCGATTGCGGGCGGCTGCTAAAAACTTTGGCTCAGAAAAAAGAAAAGGCCGAAGCGATTGTCGCTTCGGCACGAAAGGAGTCAAAGGAGGATGATGAAGAAAGAGCGAACGGAACGCCGATGACTTGCATCACCGGCGTCCCATCCGGCGCCAGTAGCCGGCAGCACCCGGCGCAACCTATGTAAAGCGTGAATCCAGGATCGTTTCCAGAATCCCGAAAAAATCTGAGTGAAAATTTTGGATGGGGTCGAATGGGCAGGGAAGGTAAAATTGAAACGGCAGGTAACCCGGAAACCCCTCACAGATTCCGAATCCCTGCCGTTGGCGAATAGCCACTCTATGAAACGTTATTTCAGACCCGCTTTTGAGAGAGAGCAACTAGATCACTAGCATCAGAACAAACTTGCCGGTGCTCCTTATCTGAACCTTACCACTCTCACTCAAGTTTGGATCATCCTCACACGTGCGTACACAAACGCGGACACCTAGTAAAAGTTCCCAAAGAAAATAAAAAATAATTCAACGGGATAAATGTTCCCGACTCACTTGCGTTTTTTGAAGCGCGTGGATTGCAGCACTTCTTCGGTGTGAATCGGCGTCGCTTTGTTCAGGACGATGTGATTGATGAGCAACAGCAACTGGTCATCACGTCCACGAAAGCGCCCGGTCAGCGGATAATCCCCCGTTTGATTGACGACGCCTTCGCGCACCATCTTCCAGAATTCTTTTTGCGTGATCCAGAATTCTTTTCCGTTGTTACAGACAATCTTGGCATTCTTCTTAGCAGGCATAATGGGACACAAATTCAGGGTTAATGATGCTTAAAAAAGACAAACGCGATTATCCCATTGCGGCGAAGGGAGAGCAAGCGGGGGCAGGACGTGATTCACAAGAGCTGGCTTGCATACTTGTGAATCACGCGCTTGAAGCAGATTACGCCACAGCCGCAGCCTGCTGCCGCAGCTTCACGTACGGTTGCAGGTCGGCCATCATTTGCGCGAACTGTTCGAACCGCAGCGATTGCGGGCCATCCGACCAGGCTTGTTCCGGGCACGGATGCACTTCGGTCATAATTGCATCGGCTCCGATGGCCACAGCGGCGCGCGCGACAGGCGGAACCAAACTGCGCTTGCCCGTGCCGTGACTCGGATCAATCACGACGGGCAAGTGCGTCAATTCATTGAGCAGCGGCACGACGCCTAAATCCAGTGTGTTGCGCAGCGCCGTCTCGAACGTGCGGATGCCGCGCTCGCATAGCATCACGTTCGGATTGCCGTGCGAGACGATGTATTCGGCGGATAGCAGGAATTCTTTGATCGTGGCCGACAAGCCGCGTTTGAGCATCACGGGTTTGTTGACCTTGCCGAGTTTTTTCAGCAACTCGAAGTTTTGCATGTTGCGCGCGCCGACTTGCAAAATGTCGGCGTACTCTTCAACCAACTCGACGTCTTCTGCGTTCAAGATTTCGGTGACGACTTTGAGGCCAGTTTTTTCGCGCGCTTCAGCCAACAGCTTCAAGCCTTCTTCGGCCAAACCCTGAAATTCATACGGCGAAGTGCGCGGTTTGTACGCGCCGCCGCGCAGAATTTGCGCGCCTGCCTGGGCGACGGCTTCGGCAGTCGTCAGCAACTGCTCGCGCGTCTCGACCGAACACGGCCCGGCCATCACGACCAAGCCGCCGTCGCCGATGTTGATGTCGCCGACTTTGATGGTGGAGCGTTCTTTTTTGACTTCGGTGCTGACGAGCTTGAAGGGCTGTAAAATCGGGAAGGCATCTTCGACGCCATCGGCAGATTTGAGCGATTCGATATGCTCTTTCTTGTCGCCTTTGCCAATCGCCGCGATCACGGTGCGTTCTTCGCCGTGAATCACGTGGGGCGTGTAGCCGAATTGGCGGATGCGGTCACAGATATGTTCAATTTGCGCGTCGCTCGCGCCAGCATTCATTGCAACGATCATGGTGATTTCTCTCCTCAGAAAATGTAGCGCGATTTGGCAAATCGCGTTACGTTCCAGAAAATGTAGCGCGATTTGGCAAATCGCGTTACATTCATTTTTTATTGAGCCGCTTGGTAGCAGCCCAGAACTTTGACATTCACCGCAAATTCGGCGAGGTGCGCGAGCGCATTTTGCACGCGCTTTTCCGCCGTATGCCCGGTGAAATCCAAATAAAAACTGTATTCCCACGGACGACCAATCAAAGGCCGCGATTCGATTTTCGTCAGGTCTAAATCGCGCAGCGCAAACACCGCCATCGCGCGATACAGCGAACCGGTTTTGTTTTCGAGCGCGAAGACAATCGAAGTTTTCGCGCTTTCGATTTCCGGCGGCGGATGCGAAGCCGCTTCCTCTGCGCGCGCCAGCAACGAAAACCGCGTGAAGTTTTGCGGGTCGTCTTCGATGCCGTGGACGACGACTTTTGCGCCATAGACTTCGGCTGCCGAGGCACTGGCAATCGCGGCGGCTCCGGCTTCGCGGCTTTCCATAATCAACTTGACGCTGCCCGCTGTGTCGTAGGCCACGACGGGCTTCATCGCTGGATGCGCGTGCAGAAAATTGCGGCATTGACCGAGCGCGACCGGATGCGAATAGACCAGCCGCACGTCTTCCAAATTTGTTTCCTGAGAAACAATCAAGTTGTGAACAATCCGCAACGTCGTCTCGCCGACGATCTGAAAATCGTGTTTGAGCAGCAAGTCGTAATTTTGATAGACCGAGCCGAACAACGAATTTTCCAGCGGTGCGAGGCAGTAATCGGCATCTTTTGATTCGACCGCGGCGAACATTTGCTCGAACGTTTCGCACGGGACGAGTTGGATTTCGTTGCCGAGCAATTTGCGCGCGGCGTCGGTGCTGAATGCGCCGAGCTCGCCTTGAAACGCGACGCGCGTGGGAGTGGATGAATCGTTCATAAAATCAAAAGGCCTCGCATCCGAGTTGAATGCGAGGCCTTTGTTTGCAGGCTCTGGATGTTTGAAGTTCGCTTCAAGCTTCGAGCCTCACAACCCCGCTGTCCTTCGTAAAGTAAAAGCTAAAATAAAATCGCCACGCGGCAACGTCATTCGGCTTTGAGGTTGTGAGATTCGTGCTGTTCATAATTGATGATGACGCGCGGCATTATGGGGAAGGGGAGCCGCACTGTCAAGCTTGCGGCGCGTTATGACTTGGGCGCGACGATGCGTCCATCGCACGCCGCCCAATCAATATTGCTGAAAAACGCTTCGATATATTTCGGGCGTTCGGCGGGTTTGTAATCGCGGAAGAACGCATGCTCCCAAACATCCAGCACCAGCACCGGATTGAAGCCCGCGATGTTGCCTTCTTCGTGCAGCGTGATCCAGTGATTCGATAAGCGCCCAGTGTGTGGGTCTTGATAGCAGACAGCCCAGCCGACGCCGCGCATTGTGCCGATGCTGACGAAATCTTTTTTCCACGTGTCGAAGTCGCCGAAGCTGGCTTCCGCTGCGGCTTGGAACGACGAGCCAGAGGCAGGAGCGCCGCCGCCGTCTTTCTTCATGTTGCCGAAGTAATATTCGTGCAAGACCATGCCGTTGTATTCAAAGCCGAGGCGGCGCGTCAGTTCGGCATAGCCCGGTGTGCCCGCCTGTCCGCCTTTGATCATTTCCGCCAGCTTTTCGTTGAGTAAGTTCGTGTTCGTGACGTAGCCTTTGTACAGGGCGAAATGGATGTCGAGCGTTTCGTTGGAAATGCCGGTGAGGTCGCTCAGGTTGAAGTCTTTTGCAGCATAAGCTGTCCCAGTTAAGTTAGCCATTCTTGTTTCTCCTCGGAAAAGGTAGCGCGATTTGGCAAATCGCGCTACGCCTCTTAAAAAAATGTAGAGCGTATCGTATGCGCCTGCGACCGGAAGCGTCGCCACACAAACGCACGCAAGGTTTTGATTGCTTCAAGGAACTCTGCCAGAGATGAAATTTGCGAGGTGCAAGAATGGCACTAAAACGAAAAAGCCGCAAGCCAGAGACCTGACTTGCGGCGGGAAAGCTGTGCAGCTTTGGAGCGCAAAATTATTCTGACGGCGAAATCGTCACGAAGCCGCCGCGCGCTGCGCCGCCGCGTTGCTGTTGGACATAAAGCAGAGCTTTCTTATTGCCCGCTTTCTTCGCTGCCGCATTGAATTCCGCGACATTGTTCACGGCTTGACGATTCACTTCGGCGATGATGTCTCCGCGGCGCAGGCTGGCGGCTGCCGGGCTATCTTCATCAACGCTCGTGACCACCACGCCACGCAGATTGGAATTCAAATTGAGGCTGCGCACGATGTCCGGCGTGAGGTTATCAACCTTGACGCCGGAGAGCACGCCTTCGCTGATGGCCGTTTCGCTGTTGCCTCCGCTGCCGGGTTCGTTGCTCGCCAACGTCCTTTGCGAAGCGGCGGCATCTGCCAGCTTGGCGGTGATTTCGCGTTCTGTGCCGTCACGCCAGATTTTCAGTTTGACGCTGGAACCCGGAGCGAGATTGGCGACCATATTCCGAAACTCGTTGGAGTCGGTGATCTTGCGGCCCTCGAATTCGGTAATGATGTCGCCGTGCTTAATCCCGGCTTTTTCCGCGCCCAGTCCCGGCGTGACTTCTTGCACTAGCACGCCGCCGTTGTTTTTATAGCCAAATTGCTCCGCCATCTCTTCATCAACCGCCCCGATGACGACGCCGAGCATGCCGCGCTGCACTTTGCCGGTGGCAACCAACTGCTCCATCACTTTGCGCGCCATATTCGTCGGAATGGCAAAGCCGATGCCGATGCTGCCGCCGCTGGGCGAGAGGATTTGCGACGGAATGCCCACCAATTCGCCTTTTAGATTGACGAGCGCACCGCCCGAATTGCCGCGATTGATCGGCGCATCGGTTTGGAGAAAATCTTCGTAGGCTCTGCGATCCACGCCTGTCGTTGTGCTGCGGCCTTTGGCACTGATGATGCCCATCGTGACCGTTTGGCCGATGCCCAGCGGGTTGCCGACGGCCAGCACGATGTCGCCTACTTCGGCTTGATTAGAATCGCCGAGCGGAACTGTCGGCAGTCCGGTTGCCTCCAATTTGATGACAGCGATGTCGCTCGGCGCATCCGTGCCAATGACTTTGGCCTTGAGAATTCGTTTGTCGGCCAATTCGACTTGCACTTCTTCCGCGCCATCTACGACGTGGTTGTTGGTGAGAATGTAGCCGTCCGGGGTGACAATCACACCGGAACCCGTGCCGGTCGGAACCAATTTGCCTTTGTTATCTTTGCCTTTGGGGGCGTTGGGTGTGGGTTGCGGCACGCGGCGGCGTTGTTGCGGCAAGCCATCGTTGTCATCAGGATCGTTGAAAAAATCTTCGAAGGGGTTGAAAAAGGGCGATTGTTGCGGATTGACGCGGCCCTTGGTGCGGATGACGACGACGGCGGGCGTCACCGCTTTGGCCACTGCCGAGAAGCCCGTGTTGAGCGTCAGGGATTGGTTGATGCGCGGCTGATTTTCGGGCAAAACCAGCGGGGCATTGTCGCCCGATCCTTTGAACGGCGACCAGCCCTTGACGGTGAGCGCGGAGCCAACGACGGCTCCGACACATAAAACGGCTAAGCTAAACACGCCAATGCGCAACCAGTTTTTCGCGCGGGTTTTCGACTCTGAGTGACTGGGATTGAAAACGCTATCCATATTGATTCTCCTCGATTACTTTCTGAACGCAAGCGGTTGATGAGCGATTGGCAGGACGGTCAGAACCTGCTGCGTTGTGATGAAGAAAAGCGATTCTACCATATCCGCCCTGCCAGGGATCAAGAAACTCTTGGGGCTTCTTGCAAGTCGCCCGCTCTGATGAAAGGCAAAGAGCTTCGGGTTGTTCGCAAAAATGCAGTCCTCGAAAAAGCAATGTCATCACTCAATCATAGGTTTGTGGCAAAGTCGCAGTAAATGTAGGGTCGGCAGGCACCGCCAAAGCGAGATTATTTGCTGAACCAAAGAGCTATGATGAGAGGATTGTGTCGGGATAAAGTGGCAAGGGGCCGTTCAAAAATGAGCTTGACGTTGTTGGGTTGCTTCACTAGAATGCGTCCGGGTAACGATAAGAAGAAACTTTAACCCCTCACAGGTTCCTCACCGGCACGAACTACTGCTGGTCCCGTTTATCGTTCCTCACTATCATAAGAACTTGGTGCGAGCCAGTCCTTCACCCCGTGCCCTTAGGCTCCGCATCTTCCGCAAATAAATCCACGTTTCTTTCGCTCCTGGGGGCGAAAGTCGGCTGATTGCGCATCGGGGAATCAGCCCGAAGAGAAATTTTCTGGAATCATAAACTGTGCGCATCATTGGCAATATTACATGTCTAGCCTGCGGGTAACACAGCCCGCTGCATCAGGAAATAAGGAGTTTTATTATGTCTAGTCGCGGACTTTTGGTTTGGTTAGGGCGCTCTTCACTGCGCTCCACAACCGTTATCGCATTGGTCTCAACCCTCTTGGTAGTGGTGGGGGCTGTGGGGCTACGTCGAGTCGTCGCCACGCGCGCCGCCAATGCCACAAGCTCTTCGCTGGCCGCTTCCGCCAGCCGCACTCTCAGCGCCTCTGCGCTGACGGCTGACACCGCGAGTAGACAAAAAGTGGTGGGCGTTTTTGAAGGCACTTTTGACGCGAAAACACAAAAGGTGACGATGTTGAATGCCGCCAGCGAGAACTTCAAAGTGACCTTTAAAGCTTTCGGTCGCGCCGACGCGAACACCCCTTTACCCGATAGCTCGTACACCCGCACCTTTGTCCGTTCCTGCGCCAATCCGAGCGGCACTGTGCCGTGCCAATCTACCGCGCCCGCAAACTCGGTTTCCGGCGAATTGCGGATCACGAATACTGGCAGCCTCAAGTTTTACAATACCCGCCTGATCTTTACCGATTTCCTGGATACGCGCGGCGGCATCCCGATTACCGCGAACGCTTTCTTCAATGACGGACAAGTGGCTCTCAATGGTAAGCTTGGCGTCTCCCGCGATTATGGCGACGTTGATCCGAGTGGTTCGCAAACCCGCGTCTGGACATTCTCTTTTCCGGGCGGCTCGCTGCAAAGCTTCTATTTCCGCTACACGATTGTGGCCGACATCGGGGTTGCCACGGAAAGCGTCGAACCCGCCGCGATTCAAAACAATGTGGATCGCTCCATCACCATCAATGGACAAGGCTTCAATAGCCCAACTGTGACGCTGCTGAATGCGAGCGGCGCGACCGTTGCTACGCTGGCTTTGACCGCTACGTCCGCAACGCAATTGACCGCGACCGTGCCCGCGAACACCGCCGCGGGCATTTACAGTGTGCGCGTCACGAATGCAGGCGGGACAGCGGGCGGCGCTGGCTCCAGCACATTGATTGGCCGTCTGACCGTGACAGGCGTGCCGACCCAGACGCTCTCGGGCACGGTCACGACTTGGACCAGTACGGGACCCTTTCAGGTTGATGGCGCAGTCACCATCTCCGGCACGATTTTGCCCGGTACAGTGCTCTACATGGCAACCGGCGCGACCTTGACCGTCGGCCCCAACCTGGACGCAAATGGCGGCATTCCTGGTGTGACGGCAACGTCCCCGGCACAAATCGTATTCACACGCGCGCCAGGCGCGACATCCTGGGGCGGAATTACTGCGACCTCGGCTGGGACGCTCGAAGTCGCCTTCAGAAATTGCGTGGTGGAATACGGTGGCGGCAGCGGCGGCGCACAAATCAATATCAGCGGTTCGGGGCGCACCTTGCGCTTCACGGACAGTATCTCGCGGCGCAGCGGTGGCGATGGCTTGCGCGCGGCTGGCAGTGGCGATTACTTCACCGGCTTCACCCGCTCTCGCATTGAAAACAACGGCGGCATCGGTATTTTGTTGAGCGCGAATGCGGCACTCGGCGTAGGCACGACCGGCGCTGGTATGGGCGAACTGGGTGGCGGCAATGCCAACACGAATGTCCCCGATCAAAGCTATTTTTATTCCCTGGCCAACGTCATCCGCAACAACGGAACGAATGCCGTGCAAATTGATGCGGCGGCGAATGATTTCACCCGTTCCGGTGTGTTAGTGGGACAAGGCGACATCCCGATTCAAATTCGCGGAGCCAATGGCAATCCCTCGCTCGTGGGGAATTCCAGCGGTTCGCCGGGTGCAGAAGTTTCCATCAACCCGAACGCGATCATTCAACTCGATGCGGGCATGGATTTTATGGCCGGGAATGGCACGTTGTTCGGCAACATCGCGGCCAACGGCTATGCCGGCTACAGTCACTCGCCCAGCGGCGACACCAGCATTTCTCAACGCATCGTTTTTGACAAAATTCCGGGCGGTGGCAATTTTGGCGCGCTCTTTTTCTCCTCGACGTCAGCCGGGAGTTCGATTCTCAATTTCGCTTCGGTGCGCAATGGCGGCAGCAGCCCGTCCGGCAATGCGCAAGTGATTATTGATAGCATCACTTACACCTTCAGCTTTACCAATTCGGAAAGCAATAACAGTTCTACTTACGGCCTGCAATTTCGCAGCAGCACCTCGGTCAATCGAGGCGGGACGAGCTACACGGGCAATTCCACTGGCGGCGAGAACGTCATCTCGACTGACCCCACCATCACTACGATTGCGGGCGGTTTATTTGGCGATGGCAACCAGGCGAATCAAGCGCCGCTGATTCAGACTATTGGCATGGCCATAGACCCAGGACGCGGCGTGTATTTCATCGAGACAACGCCGTCGGCGAGCGGTTGGTTCATTCGCTTCGCCAATACGACCAACGCACCGCTCAAAATAGCCGGTGTGACGGTTCCCGCCAATTCGATCAAGAATTTGACTTCGGGACGCCCCACTGAAGCTGGTATCATTGTGCCCAACGACACCCCAATGGACGGGATTGATCTCTTGGACAAGATCACAGGGGTGGCGCTGAGTGCAGATCGTAATGTCTTGTTTTTCACCAACGTGGGATTTGGCTTCCGAATGGTGAACTGGATCAATGTTTCTCCGGGGGCCGATACGGGGACGAATCCGATTAAGTTGGTTGAGAGCGCCCCCACATCGGTACGAGTCGGGCACGTTGGGACGCTGTACGATGATCCTTCGACGGGCGGTAGTTTGAGCGATGAACTGCGTGGTATCGCCGTCAATCCCGCCACAAAAGTTGTCTACGTCGCAGACAAAAACAGATCCAGAGTAATGCAGATTTCTCCGGCGGGCGCGATCTCTACCTTTGCCGGTGGCCCTGACCGACCCCGCCCGTTTGGTTGGCGCGCGTTCCCCTTCCCCGCCACAGGGGCAAGTCCTGCTGCTACCGACGTGGCGCTGGCCTTGCCGGAAGCCATTACAGTCAATAGTGACGGCACTATCGTCTATATCAGCGACAGCGACTTCCATCGGGTTGTGCGCGTGCAGGGCGGCAATATGAGCCTGGTGACGCAATTGGGTTCGTTTGACGGCGGCGGGAACCTGCTGACTCTCCCGATGCCGACCGGCCTGTCGTTGTTCGGTGGCAACCTTTACATTGCTACGGGCGGAGATCAAACCATCGTGCGGATAGATAATCCCGGCACGGTGGCGGCACAAACCACTCCTTCGGGAGCCGGCACCATCAATACCCCGCCCGTGAATCTGGTGGCGGGGACGACGGGCACGGCTTGTACCTACAGTTCCAATGTCTGCGGTGATGGCGGCGTGCTTAGCAGCATGGGCTTTGACCTCCGCACGATTGCCACGAGCCTGGGCAGCGACAGCACAGGTCTGTTTGCCCTGGATCAGGTGGCCAATGGCCGAGGCCGTATTCGCTTCCTGAACCTGAGCGGCAGTGGTGTCACTTTGGCGAATGTGAGTGTGGCGGCAGGTCAAGGAAACACGGTGATTGGCTCTGGTTTGGCTTCGCCTTATAACGGTGGGCTGGCCACAAGCGCGATTCTCACCACGCCCGTCGGCGTTGCGCTGGATATCAACAGCAATCTCTTTATCGCCGAAAACAACCTGGAGGGCAGCGCCTTGCGCTTTGTCAATCGTGGCTCGACCTCGATGACGCTGCTGGGACAAACCGTTGCTCCCGGAGCGATCATTCGCATCAACAAGGATGCACAAACCTCCCTGACTGAAGACAGTACGAATCCGAATGAAGCGTACTTCTACGCTTTGCAGGGACTCAAATGGACCTCGGAAGGGCTTTACGTGGTGGATTCGCTTGGGAAAAACGTGCCGACCACGCGCGGACTGAAAACGAGCCGGTTGCGCTTCATCAACCTGAGCGGTTCCGCCGTCACATTCTACGGTTCGCTCACGGTTAATCCGGGGGAAATCAAGACGATTGCGGGCGGCAGCACCGATCCTTCCGACATTGGTGATGGTTTAATCGCCACCAGTGCGAAATTGCTCGGTACGACCGATGTCGAGGTGGATCCCACGACCAAAGACATCTATCTGTCCGAAGCCTTCGCCGGCAGCAGCGGCAACACTGCCAACCGCCGCGTGCGGAAGATTCTCCGCGCCACCGGCATTATTTCGAGTCTGGCTTTGCCGACCAATCAGGATTACACCGGCTTGGCGTTTGATAACACCGGCAGACTGTTGATCACTGCGGTCGGTGCTTCCAGCAGCCAGATTTTGCGCGAGACGGCGGTGGGCGGCGGTGCTTTCGCATCTGTGCCCAGTAGCATCACCATTAATCGGCCACGTGACGTTGCGGCGGATTCTTCCGGCAATATCTACGTGATGAATAGTGGTAGTCAGCAGATTCTCAAGCTCCCCGTGGCGGGCGGTACGGCGACCAATTTTGCCGGGACGGCCAATACCGCTGGGTTTGCTGGCGATGGAGGCATTCCAACGAGTGCCCGCATCTCGATAGACCCCAGCGGGATGCGGGTTGATACGCAATCCACTAACGAAAATATGACGCAGACGGTCGGGATTGTCGTGGGTTCTACCGGCGAAGTGATTTTTGCCGACGCCATGAACAATCGGGTTCGCCGCGTAAAATAATCAGCAGCCGAGACGCGGGGCTGGCGACAGCCCCGCCCTTATACTCATAAACAGGAGACAGGTTTTATGACATACCTCAAGCGCAAATCTACCAGCCCCCTCAAATCCTTGTTGGTGGCCGTCACGCTCAGTCTGTTGTGCAACGTGTTTGCGTTCGCACAGGATCGCGCCAGCAACCCTTCCGATTACGTGATGTTCGTTTCCAATCGGACGGGCAGCACGGAACTGTTTCTGTTGGAACTGCGATCCGCGCAGGTCAGTCAATTGACCGACTCTGGGCGCGGAAAGATCACGCCCGCGACGGCCACGAGTGCCCGCGTTGCCGCCTTCGCCTCGCGCGAAGGCAGTTCGTACGAACTCTTCACGGCGCAACTCAGCTCGACCTGGCGCACTCGTCGTCCCGTTCTGGCGGCGATCAATCGGCTCACCGTCAACACGCTCGAAGAAACGAATCCCACGCTGACCGCCGATGGCTTGCGGATGGCGTTTTCCGCGAACGGCAAGATCGAAGTGATGAACTTTGACGGGCAGGAACGGCGCGAGTTGGTGGCGGCGGATAACTATTCCAATGTCGCTCCGGCCATCTCTCCCGACGGCAAATTTGTGGCCTTCATGTCCAATCGCACGGGCGCAAACGAGCTTTGGCTGGTGAACACGGAAACTAAACAACTGCGCCAATTGACGAAAGACAGCGGGGCGATTGGCGGCATCAACTGGTCGGCGGACTCGCAGAGAATAGTCTTTACAACCACTGCGACTATCAGTAAACTCACGGGCATTGCGCTCGCTGACGTAGCCACTGGAGCCTTTCAGGTGCTGACTGAAGCAGGGGACGGTGAAGCGGCAATTTCACCCGACAGCTCGCGCATCGTTTTCACGTCGAATCGCAGCGGCGACCCGGAGCTTTACTTGCTCACTGTGGCGACCAATGCGGTGCAACGATTGACCAATAATCCTGGCCCCGACGGTTCTGCTGTTTTCATCTCGGCCCCGGCTGATTCACTTCGCCGGACTCCGCCGAGCCGCCAGGTTAGCCTGCGCGGACAAAATCAATAACAAGGAATCAGGACTTCAAATGACAACCGGCATGCGACAATTTGTGACGAAGGAACAGGCTTCCTTCACCGAACTGATTGACCATCAGGAATCCATCCTGCTGGATTTGGACACTCTGCATTATTACTCCTTGAATGCGGCGGCCACATTATTGTGGAAGCATCTGCGCGCGGGCAGCGCCAACACGGAAGCGGCGTTGACGGAAAAACTTTCTACGGCTTTTGCCCTCAACACAGCCACTGCCGCCCGCGATACCCGACAATTTGTCGAGGAATTGCAACGGGAGCAATTGCTGTCGGAGACACAAGGCGCGGTCATCGGCAGAACGGGGTTTGTTTTCCCCACTGCGAACGATTTACCTGCCTATGAACCTCCGGGCGTAAAGAGTTCTCATTCGGTGATGGAACTCAACTTGGCGGGCGGTGCTTCCACAGGCGCATCGGGCGCTTTAGGCGGAGGCAGCTAGTCCGCGACCAAGACATTCGGTTCGCACTTTCAGGCATCGTCAACGACGCAAGTGGTTGACGATGCCTTCACTTCTATTGACGTGCCATCCTGGAGTTTTGCAATTTGCGGCGTGACGGTTTCTTGCTTCACGTCCAGCGATTACCTGCTGCAGCTTTGCCAAAGTTATTTTCGCTTCTACCCAACCGCTTCGCCTGCTTCACGACTTGAATCCACCGTCCAGGTACATTTGAAGCTGGTCACGTCTCCCGGTGATCTGAAACGGCTGCTTCCAGCGGACGCCGAATTCATCGGGCAACAGGAAATCACGACCATTTGGAAAACTTCTCGGCGCGGTCGTGAACGATACTATTTCCACTTCAATTTTGGGAAAGCGCTGTTCCGCGTGGAGCCGTCGCGCGGGCGCATCGTCGGCGTGATTTCCGCCGAGGCTTTGCAAGCGCCGCATTTGATGGTCAACACCTACGTGTTTATGACGTTGATGATGGCGTTGCGTTGGTGCGGAATTTACCACCTGCACACGGCTGCCGTCGTTTCGCCCGAACAGCGATTGGCCTTGATCTGTGGCACGCAGCGCGCGGGGAAAACCACGCTCACCGTCGCGCTCGGTCTGGCGGGTTGGCAGCCGATTTCTGATGACGGCGTTGTCTTGCGAACTCTGAGCGCAGGGGGAACCGCGTTGGAAGCCTTCAAGCGCGATTTCCACGTTGCGGCAGCATTATTGCAAAAGTGGGAGGCGCTGCGTTCCAGCGAAGTGCGCTACTTTTATCACGACCGCGCCTGCCTGGACGGCTTGACGTTTTTCCAAAGCCAGCAACTTGCCGACAGCAGGTTTACGCAAGTGGATCACGTTCTTTTCCCTGAAATTACGGGTGAAAAAGAGAGTTCTCTGGAGCCGTTATCGGCGGGCGAGGCGCTTCATCGTCTGATCGCGCAATCCATGTTTTTTCCGCTGGAACGCAAACACACGCAAGCCCAAATGGCTTTGCTTAGCACTATGGTCAAGCAGGCTTCGTGCTATCGCGTACGCGCTGGCACGGACATCTGGGAAAATCCCAAGATCGCCGCTTCTTTGTTGCGCCAAATACAATAGGGCGAAGCCGTAATGAACTTCGCCCTATCCGGCAAACGAATTTGCGGAGCAATGCTTATCTCTTCACTGCTTTTTTCATATCCGGCAAAATTACGGTGTCAATCACGTGAATGATGCCGTTGCTGGTCATAATGTCCGTCTTCACGACGTTTGCATTATTGACCATCACTTTCCCACCCGCCACTTTGACTTTGACCGTCGAGCCTTCGACGGTTCCCACCGCTTTGCCGTTGAGTTTGACGACTTCTGACGCCGGCACTTTGCCCTTCACGACGTGATAGGTCAGCACTTTGACCAACGCTTCCTTGTCCTTCAGCAAGGCTTCCAATTGCGCTTTCGGCACTTTCGCAAAAGCTTCATCGGTCGGCGCGAACACCGTGAACGGCCCGGCGCTCTTCAACGTGTCAATCAAACCGGCTTCGGTCAACGCTTTCGCTAAGGTCTTGAAGCTGCCGGCGGCAACGGCAGTATCAACGATGTCTTTGTCTTGTGCTTTGGCAGGGGCGGCGAAGCCCATCATCATAATCGCTGCGGCGCAGGCCAGCGCCGCGAATTTCAATTTGAACATGTATCTTTTCTCCTCAAAAGTTGTGTGAATAATTCGGAAACGATTCGTTTCTGAGACGCAACCCGTGTGCTTACTCTGGTCTCCGAATGACGGATTGCGCCTCAGAAAAACGATCCCATGAACGAGCCTGAGCCTAGAGACCGTTTGTGTTTTATTCTTGTCGTAAACTTGGAGCGTTTGTGCGATGCGCCTTTGCGACAAAACCTTGACAGCCACGCAACAATTAAAAAGTAGATAAGCTTGCGGCAAAGGTGGTCAGTCGGAAGTGATCGCGTTAGTATACACAACGAATCGCAAACGAGCTTGGACGGCTCTTAACCAAAGAAAAGGAACTACTCTTGAAGGCAAACGAATTCGCTGCGAACCCGGACGACACATCTCTTTCTGCCCACCAACAGCGCCAATACAAATACTACGATTTAGTGATGGCGGCCTTTGTCGCCATTTTGCTCTGCGCCAATTTGATCGGAGCCAGCAAGCGCACGATTGTTGGCGGCTTCACGTTTGGCGCGGGGATTTTGTTTTTTCCCCTTAGCTATGTCTTTGGCGACATCCTGACCGAAGTCTATGGTTACGCGCGTTCGCGGCGTGTGATTTGGGCCGGTTTCGGCGCGATGATCTTTGCTTCCTTTATGAGTTATGTCGTCGTTGCGATGCCGCCTGCGCCCGGTTGGGATGGACAGGAAGTTTATGAAAAAGCATTCGGCAGCACGTGGCGCATCGTGCTGGCTTCGTTGGTGGCGTTTTGGGCGGGCGAGTTTGCGAACTCGATGACGCTCGCCAAAATGAAGATCAATACGGAGGGGCGTTTCCTCTGGATGCGCACGATTGGCTCCACCATTGTCGGTGAAGCCGTAGATTCGGCCATCTTTTATCCGCTTGCCTTTGCGGCGATTGCGGTGGTCGGATTGTCAGGCTGGACGTGGCCGCAAGTGCTGGAAGTGATGTTCCATAACTATCTACTCAAGGTGTTATGGGAAGTCGTGATGACGCCTGTGACCTATCGCATCGTCGCGTTTCTCAAGCGCGTCGAGAACGAAGATTATTACGACCGCGACACCAAATTTACGCCCTTTTCCTTGGAGACATAAACAGCAAATGAACATCAAACCCCACGCAATCATCCGCGCACTCGCTTTACTCGTCAGTGCGTTTTTCGTAACAACAGATTTTTCTTTCGCGCAGGAAGCCATCATCCTCGCGCGGCAAACGCAATCGCCTTCCACCGCGCAATCGGTTACGCCCACGCCTTCGTCGCAAGACAAACTGCAAGTGAACCCACTCTTCGGTGTCGGTTACGTGGCTGAAGACAATTACAAACCGCTGACGGGCGAGCAACGCCGCCAATTGTTTTTGAATGAAAACTTCCTCAAACCGGGCGCGTATTTTCGCGCCTTTGGCCCGGCGTTGGGCGAGCATTTGAGCAATCAGCCGACCGAATGGAAGCAAGGCTTGAAAGGCTATAGCCGCCGCGTCGCCTCGCGCTATGGCACGTTTCTCGTGCAAGGCGCAGTCCGAGCTTCGACCGCGGCTTTGCTGAAGCAAGACCCGCGCTACATTCGTTCGGCCAGCAAAAGCAAATGGTCGCGCGTTGGACACGCGATTTTATTCAACTACATGACGCTGAATAACGACGGCAAAAAGACGCTTGCCATCGCGCGTATTGGCGGCGCGTATGTGGGCGGGATGGCATCGCTGCTGTGGCTGCCCGAACGTCACACCTGGAAAGACGGCATGCGCGTTGGGCATCAGCAATTGATCTTTGGCAATGCGTCAAATTTGATGCAAGAGTTCTGGCCCGAAATTCAAGGCATTTTCAAGAAGCGTTGATGAGCATTTTAGTCGCGGAAAACGTGTGCAAAACGTATCGCGGCGGCGAGTCACCCGTCGAAGCGGTGCGCGGCATCAGTCTGCAATTACAGGCGGGCGATTTCGTAGCGATTATGGGGCCATCGGGCGGCGGCAAATCTACCCTGCTGCATCTGTGCGGCGCGATGGATCGCCCGACTGCCGGAACGCTGCGCATCGAAAACGTTTCGCTATCAGAATTAAGTGACGATGAATTGACGAAGCTGCGGCGCGAACGCATCGGCTTCGTCTTTCAGTTTTTCAATCTGTTGCCGACGTTGACTGTGCTCGAAAACATCGCACTGCCGCTCGAACTCGCGCATAAAAAATCTGCCGAAACAAAAGCGCAGGAACTCGCCGCGCGCGTTGGGTTGAGCCATCGTTTGCAACATTATCCGCAGCAACTGTCCGGCGGCGAAATGCAACGCGCCGCGATTGCGCGAGCAGTGATTCATGCGCCTGCGCTGCTGATTGCGGATGAGCCAACGGGTAATCTGGATTCGGAAAACGGCGCGCGCGTGTTGCAATTGCTCGGCGAATTGAACCGCGAATTGCAGCTCACAATTTTGCTCGCGACACATTCGCTCGACACTGCGGCGGCGGCGCACAAAATCATTCACCTCCGCGACGGCCTCATCGAACGCGAAGAAATCAATTCGTCAAATTCTCCACATCTCGTCGCGGTCTCGTGAATATGCGTTTGTTTCAGCAATTCATCTTGCGGCATTTATTCAACGAGCGATTGCGTTCGCTTGCCACGATTCTCGGCATCGCGCTCGGCATCGCGGTTGTGATCGCGATTCAACTCACGAACAGCAGTTCGGTACGCGGATTTGCAGCGGCAGTCGAAACCATCTCCGGCAAAACATCCATCGAAATCACGGGCGCAGGTTTGGGCTTGGATGAATTGCAATTGCGCGAGCTTGGCTGGTTGCGCGAATACGGTTTTGTCAGCCCGATTATCGAAGGCGACGCGCAAGCTACACTCGCCAACAACAAGCGCGAAACGCTACGCATCCTCGGCGTAGACATTCTGAAAGATCGTTCGATCCGCGATTACAAATTGCAAACTGAAACGCAGCAAAACCTGACGCCAACGGATTTTCTGACGCTCTTACTTGATCCGCGTTCGATTGTGCTGACCGAGAAATTCGCCAATAAATATGGGCTTGCGGTGAATTCAAAGCTCTCGCTCACGTTCGGCGACAAAGCCGAAATCTTCACCGTGCGCGGCTTGCTGAAAAACGAAGGCGCAGCGCGCGCGGTGGACGGCAACTTCGCGTTGATGGACATTGCGGCGGCGCAGTTCGCGTTCAATCGTTTGGGCCGAATTGATCGCGTAGACGTGCGGTTGCGTGACGGCGTCAACATTGACGAAGCCGAAGTTGCCATCAAACAAAAACTGCCCGAAGGCTTGCAGGCACAACGTCCGGCGCGGCGTGGGCGACACGTCGAAAAGATGCTCGCGGCGTTTCACTTCAATCTGACGGCGCTCTCGTACATCGCGCTGATTGTCGGATTGTTTTTGATTTACAACACGGTTTCGATTTCGGTGATTACGCGCCGCGAAGAAATCGGTACGTTGCGTGCGCTCGGCGTGACGAGCAAAAACGTGCTCGCCTTGTTTTTAGCCGAAGCCGCTGCGCTCGCCATCATCGGTTGCGCACTCGGTCTCGCGCTCGGACGCTTGCTTTCGTTTGGTGCAGTCAAACTCACCGCGACAACCGTCAGTTCGTTGTACATCGCCGTCGCTGCCGAACCGCCTGCATTGAGCCTAAAGCATTTCGTCATCGCGTTCGGAATTGGTTTGCCGTTGTCGTTGCTGGCTGCGGCATTGCCTGCCCTCGAAGCTGCGCGCGTCGCTCCGACTGCAGCGATGCGCGGCAATGATCGGCTGGAATCGCGCTTTCGTTTGCGCAAGCTGTATTGGCTCGCACCCTTGATTTTATTGGCTGCGGCGTGGTTCTTCGCGCAACAAAAAGCGTTCGGTGAATTGCCTCTGTTCGGTTACGCCGCCGCGTTGTCCATCATCGCCGCCGCTGCGTTTTTCGTTCCAGCAGTTTTGTTTTTCCTCACGCGCCACGGCAAAAATTGGTTCGCGCGCCTCTTCAATATCGAAGGCCAACTGGCAAACTCCAACCTCGCCGGAGCGATTCCACGCATTGCGATTTCCGTTGCTGCGTTGGCGATCAGCCTGGCGATGATGGTGGCGATTGCGGTGATGATTGGCAGCTTTCGCGCGACCGTTGAGTATTGGATTGGGCAAACGTTGCAGGCGGATTTGTACTTGCGCCCGACGACGCGCAGCAACGTCGCAACTGATGCGACAATCTCGCCCGAAGCGGAAAGCCTCATCAGCAAACACCCGTCAATATTGGCGATGGATCGCTTTCGCAATTTTGATCTGCTGTACGAAGATGCTTTGATTACGCTTGGCGCGGGCGATTTTGCCGTCCTGCTCGAACACGGCAATTTGCAATTCAAATCGCCGCGCGAGGCCGAAGCGAAAGCCGCGATGCGCAGCGCGATTGGCACCAACGGCGTCGTCGTTTCGGAAAGCTTTGCCATCAAACGCAACAAAGCTATCGGCGATGAAATCCAACTGAACACGCCGAAAGGTGAAGCGACGTTTCGCATTGTCGGCGAGTATTTCGATTACTCTAGTGATCGCGGCATCGTCGTGATGGATCGCGGCACATTTGCGAAATACTGGGGCGAACAACTGCCGACGAGCTTGACGATTTACTTGAAAGATAGCGCAAATCACGAACAAACGCGCGATGAAATCTTAGCCGCGCTGGGCGACAAATATCAGGTGCTGATTTACACGAACGCCACGATTCGCAATGAAGTCTTGCGCATCTTCGACAGTACGTTTGCGATCACCTACGCGCTGGAAGTCATCGCCATTTTTGTAGCGATTCTCGGCGTTGCCAGCACGTTGCTGACTTTGATACTCGAACGCCGCAAAGAAATTGCGATGCTGCGGTTGATCGGCGCAGACAAAAAACAAGTGCGCAAAATGGTCGTCATCGAAGCCGCGCTCATGGGCGGCGTCAGTCAAACCATCGGCGTCGTGGTCGGCGTGTTACTGTCGCTGATTTTGATTTACGTCATCAACGTGCAAAGCTTCGGCTGGACGATTCAGTTTCGCTTGCCCGTGTTGTTTTTGCTGCAATCGTCAGCCCTGATTTTATTGGCGACGGCGTTGTCAGGGATTTATCCAGCAGCACGCGCGGCACGAATGCACGCGACCGAACAAGTGGCGGAGGAGTAATGAAAAAGCAAAGGACAAAAGAAGGACGCCCCATTTTGTTTTCAGCCGCTTTGAAGCTGACCAGGAACATTCTTCCTTCTTCCTTCTTCATTCTTCATTCTTTCCGCCGGAAGTCCTCGCTTAGTAAGGAAGAAGGAAGAAAGAAGAAGGAAGAATTTCTGAACGTTGCTGTTTGGTTTGGCGTGGTCGCTTACCTTTGCTTGTTATCATTTGCTTTTGCAGCAAGCGATTGGAAACAGGCGCTGCCCGGTTATCAATTCGATTTCAACCGCGATCACGCGAGTCACCCGGAACACAAAATTGAGTGGTGGTACTACACCGGAAATCTGACAGCAAATGACGGGCATCGCTTCGGCTATCAGCTCACGTTCTTTCGCGTGGGCGTGGACAAGCAACCGCAGAATCCTTCGCGTTGGGCGGTGCGCGACTTGTATATGGCGCATCTGGCCGTGACGGACATTGACGGCAAGCAATTCAAATACGCTGAGAAGTTGAATCGCGCGGGTGTTGGCTGGGCAGGCGCAGAGACCAATGTTTATCGGGTCTGGAACGAAGATTGGGAAGCGAAACATGACGATAGGAAACGTACTTTGCTGAAGGCGTTTGACGATGGCTTTGGAGTTGAATTCACGTTGGAGCCGGGCAAGACACCGACGATTCACGGCGAAAACGGTGTCAGTCAAAAAGGCGCGCAACGCGGCAACGCTTCGCATTACTACTCGCAAACGCGGATGCCAACGCGCGGCGTGATTGCGATGAACGGGAAACGCTATGAAGTCACGGGCGACAGTTGGATGGATCACGAATTTGGCACGAGCTTTTTGGAGAAGGAACAAAAGGGCTGGGATTGGTTCGCGCTGCACTTGGACGATGGCACGGATGTGATGCTGTATCAATTTCGCCGCAACGATGGCGCGCTTGATCCGCATACGAGCGGAACGATCATTGATGGGGCAGGGAAGGCGACGAAGTTGAGTGCGAACGAATTCACGTTGGAGCCGCTCGCCACGTGGCGTTCGCCGCAGACCAACGTGGAATATCCGCTCCAATGGCGCGTCAAAATTCCGTTGCGCAACCTCGAATTGGAAGTTGCCGCGACGATGGAAACGCAGGAACTCATCACGAATGGCTCGACGGGCGTGAGTTATTGGGAAGGCGCGATTGCGATTACCGGGACGCAGAACGGCAAACCGGTGCAGGGGCGCGGCTATTTGGAAATGACAGGCTACGCGGGCGCAGCGATGGGGGCGATCTTTGAATAAAAACATCACGAGACGCCTGAATTGACAGTGCTTCCGTGCGCGTGCTACTGTCAAGCTTCGGTTGTTACTCGCGGCCTGCATAGGAGCTTTGTTATGATAAAAGACCCCGCCTTCATTCCCATTTGGTTCGTAATTTTCCTGCTGTCCTTATCCATTCACGAAGCTGCCCACGCCTGGACAGCCCAGAAAATGGGCGACCCGACGGCACGTTATTTAGGACGAGTCACACTGAATCCGCTGGCGCACATTGATTTGTTTGGCACGATCATTTTTCCGTTGATGAGTTTGCTAACGGGCGCGATGTTTTTCGGTTGGGCCAAACCCGTTCCCGTAGATTTGAACCAGATGCGGGATCGCAAAATGGGCGACATTTTAGTGTCGTTGGCTGGCCCGGCGAGCAACGTGATTCTGGCGATCTTTTTCTTTGTAGCGATGAAGGTGGTCTATTCCTCGCCGAGTTTGCAACTCTCGCTCGGTGAATTTGCACAGCCCGTCGGGCGCACGTTGTTCACGGGTTTGACTATGAATGTTGTGCTGGCCGTATTCAATATGATTCCCATTCCGCCGCTTGATGGTAGCCACGTGTTGCAAAACCTCTTGCCGCCGCGCGCCGCCGAAGCATTCGAGACCATTCGACCCTATGGCTTTTTTATTTTGATGGGACTGATGGTGACGGGCGTAACGGGGCGCATTATGGACCCCATCTTCGACGTTGTGTTACGCGGCGTTTTCGGGTAGACGACGAATCCCTCAATTTTCCATTGCATCATGAAACGAATCGTTAGCGGAATGCGCCCGACGGGCAAATTGCATCTGGGCAATTACGAAGGCGCGCTGAAAAACTGGGTCAAGCTGCAAGACCAATATCAATGCTTTTATTTCGTCGCCGATTGGCACGCCTTGACGTCCGATTACGCCGACACGTCGCAGATCAAAGCCAATACAATGGCGATGGTGACGGATTGGCTCGCCGCCGGGCTTGACCCGAACAAATGCACAATCTTCGCGCAATCGCTTGTGCCGCAGCACGCCGAACTGCATCTGATCTTTTCGACGCTGACACCGCTCGGCTGGTTGGAGCGCGTGCCGACCTACAAGGAAATGCGCGAAAACATCACCGACAAAGACATCGGCAATTACGCCTTCTTCGGCTATCCCGTGCTGCAAGCCGCCGACATTTGCATGTACAAAGCCGATTACGTGCCGGTCGGCAAAGACCAGGCCGCACACATCGAATTGACCCGCGAGATTGCACGCCGCTTCAATCAATTTTATGGCGATGTCTTTCCCGAACCGCAGGCGCTGCACACCGAAGTCTTGCAGCTCACGGGACTCGACGGGCGCAAGATGTCGAAGAGTTACAACAACACGATTGAGTTGAGCGACGCGCCCGATGTGATGCAAGCCAAAGTCCGCAAAATGATTACGGATCGCACGCGCATCAAACGCACCGATCCCGGTCATCCCGAAGATTGCGACGTCTGCAAAATGCACCGCTTATTTGTGCCCGCAGCGGTCGCCGATCAATTCGACGACAACTGTCGCGGCGCGGGCATCGGCTGTGTAGATCGCAAGAAAGCGTTGGCCGATGCGTTGATCGAATACCTCGCGCCGATCACCGAACGTTTGAATTATTACCGCGACCATCAGGACGAAGTGCGCGACGTGTTGCTGGAAGGCTCGAAAAAAGCGCAAGCCGAAGCCGAACGAATTATGACCGAAGTCCGCAGCGCGATGCAGATAGCTTGGTGAACATGGCGAAATCGAAACCCACAAATTCAACCACTACTCTCGAAGAATTCAAGCCCGACGACGAACTGAGCCGCGACAATTACAAAGTCAAACTCGAAGTCTTTGAAGGCCCGCTCGACTTGTTGTTGTACCTCATCAAAAAAGACGAGATAGACATTTACGACATCCCGATTGCGCGCATCACGAAGCAATATCTCGAATACGTCCAGCTCCTCGAAACCCTCAACATTGAAATCGCAGGCGATTTTCTGGTGATGGCCGCGACGCTGATTTACATCAAGTCGAAAATGCTGCTGCCGCCGGAGCCGAAGGTCGAAGGCGAAACCGACCTGCACGAAGACCCGCGCGCCGAATTAGTCGAACAACTGCTCGAATATCAGAAGTTCAAATCCGCCGCAAATATGCTCTACGAAAAGGCAGAAGTCGAAGGTGCTTGTTACACGCGCGGCTCGTTGGAGACGGACAAAAGCAATCCCGAAGTCACCGCAACGGTCGTGGATTTGCTGCGCGTTTTCAAAGAAATTCTCGACCGCGCCAAAGCGGTGCAGGAAATGGAAATCCAGCGCGAAGAGATGAGCATGCACGAAAAGCTCACACAAATTCGCACGTTGCTGGCGGAACGCAAAGAAATCAACGTGCGCGAAGTCTTTGAACTGGCGCGCTCGAAACGCGAATTGATTCTGACGTTTCTCGCGTTTTTGGAATTGGTCAAAGAAACCCAGATCATTTTGATTCAGGCGCAACTCTTTGGCGAGATCATCGCCCGCGCGCGGGAAAATGCGCTGCCAATGATTGAGGCCGTCGCCGTGCCTGAATTAGCCGTGAACGAATAAGGCAATGAGCAAGAAGCATTCTGAAGAAACCGAAACCCCCGCCAGCGAATACGCCGATGTCTTCGCCAAATTGGCCGCATCTGAAGAAGCGGAAGAAGCTGCGGCGAGTCAGGACGAAGCCGAGATCAGTGCTGAAGCTGAAACTGAATCCGCAACTCTTCCACCTGAAATAGACGACGTTGAGATCACCGCGTCGCTCGCCGAACTCAAGCCCGCGATTGAAGCGATTCTCTTTGTCGCCGACGAGCCTGTGCCGTTCCAGCAACTCTGCAAGATTTTGGGCGAGGTGAATTCGGCGGATGTCTACGCGACGATGGTTGAATTGATGGGCGATTACGAAGCACGCAACAGCGGGCTGGAGCTGCGCGAAATCGCAGGCGGTTGGCGCATCTCGACGCGCCCGCAACACCACGAATTCATCCGCAAATATCTCAAGTCAAAACCGTCCGCACGACTGTCACTGCCTGCGCTCGAAACGCTCGCCGTGATTGCGTACAAGCAACCTGTGACCGTGCCGGAAGTGCTGGAAATTCGCGGCGTCAGTTCGTCGTCGGCCATCAAAACGCTGCTCGAAAAACGCTTGATCGTGACCAAAGGCCGCAAGGAAACGGTCGGGCGTCCGATGATGTACGGCACGTCGAAAGAGTTCCTGATTCAGTTCGGCTTGCGCGATTTGAACGAGTTGCCGAGCATCGAAGATTTTGAAGAATTAGCGGCGTGAGTTTGTTATGCAGCGAGTGCGCCAATACATTGCGTTGGCTCGTGAATTCATCATCAGCCAATTGCCGGAAAAGGTTGAGTCGGTGCCGAAAGAGGAGTGGCGCACGCTCATCAAACCGTTCCTGCGCGTCGGCGCAACGGGCTTTGGCGGCGGCATCGCGGTGATTGCGCAAATTCGTCGCCTTGTCGTCGCGCAAAAACGCTGGCTCTCCGAAGAAGAATTTCTCGACGCCGTTTCGCTCGCGCAAAGCCTGCCCGGAGCCAATGCCGTCAATGCGATTTCGTACATCGGCCTGAAAGTCGCCGGGCTGCGCGGCGCATTGATTGCTGCGTCCAGCTTTATCCTGCCGTCGTTTCTGATGATGATTGCGCTGACGATTGCGCACAATTACCTCAACCAATTGCCCGATGCCCAGCGCGTGTTTCAAGGCTTCAATGCGGCGGTTGTGGGTTTGATTGGCGCGACGGTTTTCAAGATTGGCAAGACCGCGATGCAGCGGCAATGGCATTTGGAAATGGGCGTTGCCGTTGGCTTCCTGTTGATTTTCACCAGCACCAGCATTGCCGAAATCGTGTTGCTCGCCGGGATGTCGGGCATCTTCATTCAATCGTTCAAGCGGCAAATGCGCGAACGGATGCGGCAGAAAGTAAAACGCGAAAAGCGCGAAAAAATGCACGCCGCGCTCGCCGAAAAAAAGGCGCGCAAACACGCCGCCAAAGTCATCGAAGGCGCGGAAGCCTACGACGTGCAACATCGCGTCGAAGTTTCGTTGCCCATGCCCGGCGAAATTGATAAAGCCGAAGCCGCTCCGCAAACGAAATCTACGGGCGATAAAATCTTGTCGTTCGCCTGGCCGTTACTGGTTTTGCTCACGCTTCCGTTTCTTTCGACCTTGCTCTCGAAGCTGCTGGCGACGTGGCAATTGATGACGATTTTTTTGCGCATCGGTTCGGTCACGTTCGGCGGCGGCTTCGTGATGATTCCGCAAATCGAAGCCGATGTCGTAGACGTCAATCGCTGGCTCACGCGCGAAGAATTTGCCGACGGCATGGCCTTCGGCCAAATCACGCCGGGGCCGGTGATGATTACCGCGACCTTCATCGGCTACAAAGTGGCGGGCATCGTCGGCGCGGTTGCTGCCACGATTGCTGCGTTCTTGCCTTCGTTTGTGATGACCGTCGTCGCGGGGACTTCGCTGAATCGCTTTCGTGCGAATCACTTGGTGCAATCGTTTTTGTCGGGCGTCGCTCCGGCAGTCGTTGGGATGTTGGCCGCTGCGGGCGTGAGTTTGGCACGATCATCGCTCAGCACGTCGCTCAGTTACCGCAACATCCCCGTGAGCTTTGGCATCGCGACCGTCGCGTTTTTGTTGATGATGCGCGCGCGACTGAATCCGGTGCTGATTATTTTTGGCTGCGGCGCGTTGCAGTTGGTGATTTCCAAATGGCTGGTAGGATGAGAAGAAGTTGTCAGTTGTCAGTTGTCAGTTGCAGACAACCAACAACTGATAACTGACAACCGACAACTGATAACCGTTAATTGCACTCCGCGCGGCCTTGCCACGTCAGGTTCGACACGCCGCCGCAGCTATAGGTTCCGTTGATCGTCGCGCCGTCTGCCGCGACCGTGCCTTCATAATCACACGTTACATTGTCTGTGCTTTGCAATCGTCGGATCATGACGCGATTGCCTTGTGTGGTGATGCTCAGCACGCCCCGGATGGTTTGGCGTCCGCGTGTCCAGACCGCGTCGTATTCGTTGCTGGTGCCGCGTCGCGTCCACACACCGTTGTAGCCGCCTTCGTTCATCGTGATGCGACTCGGCAACCCACAGGCAAAGGGTGAGGCCGGCGTGATGGGCGGGCGCGTGGTCGTGCCTGTGCGGCGTTCGGTTTGCACACGCACCTGATAGGAACCGCTGGCGTTGTTCGTTTCCCAATAGTTGACGGTGAAGTACAGGATGCCGTCGCGATCTGCCACAAACTCTTTCGAGCGACCAATCAACAGAATCGGCGAATTCAAATCGTTGCCGATGGAGGCGACGAGCGCGCCCGCGTTGTCATCGGGCAATGGCGCATTCGGATCACGGCGATTGATGCCCGATGGCGAGGAGTTGTCGCGGCCTTCCAGCCGCACCGTGCCCGTCGCGTCAATGCGAATGCGTTGGCCTTGCGTGACTTGAATGTTGGAGTTGACCCAGTCCGTCGTCAGCCGCACGTCAATGTTCGGAGATGTATCGAACGTCGGCGCGGTGGAAGGTCTAGGTGTCGTCGGATTCGTGCGACTCAACGAGCCGTCGGCATCGCGATCCATCACCAGCCGCAGCACGTCTTTGGTCGGAAAGCGCAGCACCCGCCCGCGATCCCGGTCGCCTCCACTCGTCAGTTGAAACACGAACTGTTCGTTTTCAAAGCGCAAAAAATTGCCCTGCAACACGCTCCCGTTTCGTAGTTCCAATCTGTCAGCCTGCACCGCACCGGACACTACCACTGCCAGGACGATGCAAAGAAAAAACCTTTGCATACTCATAAACTTTGCTCCTCTCCGTAGATGACGCAAGCTTTGCGCTTACGATGAAATGTTGTGAACTCCGCGCACCATCGCAAAGAGGGTAGCGATGGCGGATGATTACTTCAGCATTGCGGTAAGCGTGAGGCTAACACATCCTGCGCCACTTGGAAAAGTGCGCCTCAAGGGAGAACGCGCCTGCACGGCTGACAACGGTTTTCACCTGTATCTTGTGTGCGGCATCGGCAGCGAGCGGTTTTCATGTTAAACTACGCGCGCAAAATCTAAGTTTTCTGAGGAGTTACTTTACATGCTGGATTCCCTAGTGCTACAGGAACTACGAGATCAGTACAACGACTTAACCGAGCGCGTCGCCGCCTTGCGGAGGTTTCTTTGACCTCGACAGCAAGCGCGCCGAATTAGCCCGGCTCGAAGAAAAAGTTGCTGCGCCGGAGTTTTGGAACGATCAAGCCGCCGCGCAGAAAACCTTGCAACAACGCGCGCGGCTCGAACGCGAAATCGCCAAAGCCGAACAACAACAGCGGATGGTCGAAGACGTTGCCGTGCTCTTTGACTTTGCTGCCGAAGACGAAGCGTCTGCTGCCGAGTTGAAAGACACGCTTGAGCGACTGGCCAAAGACGTCGAAGAAAGCGAAACGCAAACCTTGCTCGGCGGCGAAAACGATGCGCGCAATGCCTTCATCAACATCAACGCGGGCGCGGGCGGAACCGACGCGCAGGATTGGGCGCAGATGTTGGAGCGGATGTATTTGCGTTGGTGCGAATATCGCGGCTTCAAGAAAGAATTGCTGGACGAACAATATGGCGAAGAAGCCGGGATCAAATCCGCGACGATTCGCGTCGAAGGCGATTATGCGTACGGCTTGTTGGCGGGCGAATCGGGCGTGCATCGCCTGGTGCGCATCTCGCCGTT
Source organism: uncultured Heliobacteriaceae bacterium (assembly GCA_964631865.1). Lineage (GTDB taxonomy): Bacteria > Acidobacteriota > Blastocatellia > RBC074 > RBC074 > JAFDVL01. Next base: position 54,880 of record CAZWAK010000005.1, read on the forward strand.
CAATGCTGGGGGCAGCCGCGAAACGAGCTTTGCTTCGGTGTTTGTGACGCCCGAAATTGACGACGACATCGAGATTGAAATTCTTGATAAAGACTTGCGCGTGGACACGTATCGTTCGACAGGCGCGGGCGGGCAACATATCAACACGACGGATTCTGCCGTGCGCATCACGCATTTGCCGACGGGGATTGTCGTGACCTGTCAGAACCAACGTTCGCAACATCAAAACCGCGACGTTGCGATGCGCCAATTGAGATCGAAGCTGTACGAATTGGAACTGGAAAAGAAGCAGGCCGAGAGCAATAAACTCGCGGAAAACAAACGCGACATCTCGTTCGGCCATCAGATTCGCAACTATGTGATGCAACCCTATCGTTTGGTCAAAGACGTGCGCACGAAATTTGAAACCAGCGATGTGGACGGCATCCTGAACGGCGATCTGGACGAATTCATCAAGCAGTATTTGTTGGCGAAACGAGAGCAAACGAGTCTATAGACTCTCCAGACTGAGTTATGGCCAAAACCGCAGCGAAGAAAACCACACCCCGCACCAACACCAAAGAATTGCTGGCCGCGCGACGCAAGCGACGCAACGAGGTGATCGGATGGTTTTGCGTTGGCATCGGGCTGCTGCTGCTGTTTGCACTGCTTAGCTATGACCCTAGTGATAATTCGATTGGTTCATCCACAGCACGTGTTGGGGTGAGCAATTGGATTGGCTCCTTTGGCGCGAACACCGCGTGGTTGTTACGCCAAATATTTGGTTATATCGCACTCCTTGTGCCTGTCGCGTTTTTTGTCGCAGCGTATTGGTTGCTTCGTTATGCGCGTATTCCGTTTTCCTGGTTTAAGGCAACAGGATTGCTGGTGATCTTACTTTCGTTAGCAGGTCTGTTGGCAGTAATTGGTCCGACTAAACCAATGCCGAAGTTTTATTGGGGCGGGGCTATTGGAAAATGGCTGGTTTATGACGAAGGCTTTGGTCTCGCAACATTTCTGCATACAGTCGGCGCAACAATCGTGTTGCTGCTGACGCTAATTACAGGCTTGATGATGGCAACGCCGCTGTCGTTGGTTGGTTTGCTGATGCAGTTGTCGGAAAAAGAACAGCAATCTGGCATCCTCGCCACGATTCGCGAACGCTACAAAGTTTGGCAGCAAAATCGCCAACTGCTCAAACAGGAACTAGCCGAACAGGAAGCGCGCGAACGCAAAGAAGCCCGCGCCAAAGACGACATCAAAATCACGCAGCCGGACGCGAAAGCGAAAGAACAAGCATCGAATGTCAAAGCCGCGAGTGTCGTCGAGGCGGACAAGAAGACTTCGTTGACAGATGTGTTGTCGCCTGCCTTGAGCAAAGCGCGCGCATCGGTCGCGGCTGCGTTGTCGCGTGACAAAAGCGACGCCGCGAATGGCTTGGCGATGAGCGCGCAAGCTCCTGGGACTGCACCGGCCAAAACGACTGCGCCATCTGCCGCGCCGCGCGATGACGACGAGTTGGATGACGATGCCGAGAACGATGATTGGGGCGACGATGCAGAGTCGCAACCCTTGTCGCCAGGGCAACGCACCGTGTTGGAAATGGTGTCAGGCGTGTCGGTCAAACGTCCTGAAATCGTGGAAGAAAAGCCCGCGCCGAAGCCGTTGACGCTGGTGAAAGACACGTTGCCCGCGACAGTCGAATACAAATTACCGAGTACAGATGTTTTGGTTCCGCCCGCGCCGCGTTCGGAAATCGCGGACGAAGAATTGAAAGAGCGTGCGATTCAGCTCGCTGAAAAATGCCGCGAATTCAATGTTTCCGGGCAGGTCAAACAAATCAGCCCCGGCCCCGTCGTTACCACGTTTGAGTTCAAACCTGATCCCGGCGTGAAGTACAGCCGCATCACCGGACTTGTGGACGATTTATGTTTGGGGCTGAAAGCCGAATCCATCCGCATTGATCGCATTCCCGGCAAGTCTACGGTCGGCATTGAAGTGCCGAACATCAAGCGGCAAACGATTCGTCTGCGCGAGGTGATCGAATCCTCGAAGTTCATCGAATCGCCGTCAAAGTTGACGCTCGCGCTCGGCAAAACGATTGACGGCTCGAACTACGTCGCGGACTTGACGAAGATGCCGCATTTGCTGATCGCAGGCGCGACGGGCGCGGGCAAATCCGTTGCGCTCAATTCGATTCTCGTCTCGCTGCTTTACAAAGCCACGCCGGACGAAGTCAAAATGATTTTGGTTGACCCGAAGCGATTGGAATTGGGGTTGTACTCCGACATTCCGCATTTGTTGACGCCGATTGTGACCGACGCCAAACGCGCAAGTTATTCGTTGCGCTGGGCGGTGAGCGAGATGGAGAACCGCTACAAACATTTGGCAACTTTCGGCGTGCGCAACATTGACCAATACAATCACGAAGTTGCTACGAATGCGCCGCATCTGACCGCGATCAACAACGGCGAGCCGCCGGAGCCGTTGCCGTACATTGTGGTGGTGATTGACGAATTGGCCGATTTGATGATGGTCGCCGCGCGCGATGTCGAAGAAAGCATTACGCGCCTGGCACAAATGGCACGCGCCGTCGGCATCCATTTGGTGCTGGCAACGCAGCGGCCTTCCGTAGACGTCATCACCGGCTTGATTAAAGCGAATTTCCCCTCGCGCATTTCATTTCGTGTTTCGTCTAAAGTGGACTCGCGCACCATCATTGACTCGAACGGCGCAGAAGCGTTGCTGGGGCAAGGCGATATGTTGTTCCTGCCGCCCGGCACGTCGCGGCTCGTGCGCGTTCACGGCGCGTACGTGGACGAAAAAGAAGTCAAACGCATCTGCGACCACGCCCGCGTGCAGGGCAAACCTGCTTACGACAACAAAATCGTGATGAGCGAAAAAGAGGCCGAGGGCGAAGAATTGGGCGTAGAAGGTCGCCGCGATGAGAAGTACGAAGAAGCCGTCCGCATCGTAATCGAAATGGGACGCGCTTCGACGTCGGTGTTGCAACGACGACTGCGCATTGGCTACGGACGCGCCGCTTCGATCATAGACATGATGTACCGCGAGGGCATCGTCGGCCCCGAAGACGGCAGCAAGCCACGACAAGTGTTGGTCAAAGCGGATTTCCTCGAACGGCTCGACCAAATGCGCGGAGAAGGCGAGGACTGGTAGCAAATGAACGCGAAAAAAGCAAGGGCATGAGGCACATTATCCACAACTTAAACAAACTCTTATTGGCTAATGTTGTTGAACAAAGTTTAATTTACTGTTCTTATTGAGTTTTACGAGGAAAGGCGACTCAAATGGCTGACTGTAAAGGCTTTAGACTTTTTGTCGAAGAAATGTGCAATTTGCTATAACTTGCGTATTTACAGAATTTGGACTTTCTCCCCCCCTACTTTTTCACAGCTTTTTCCACAGAATCTGTGGAAAACTTTGCATCGAATTCAACTTGCCTTGACGAGTGGTTTCTGTCGGCACACAGACGAATTATGAAATTACAACTGGCGCTGGATCACCCGGATTTGACTCGTGAGCTGGACATCGCGGCTCGCACGGCTAAACACGTAGACTTAATTGAAGCAGGCACGCCGCTGCTGATTCGCGAAGGAATTCGCGCGGTGCGGGAATTGCGCCGCCGCTGTCGTTGCCCTGTCGTGGCGGACATCAAAGTCGTGGACGCCGGGGAACCGATTGCCGAACTTGCGTTTGCGGCGGGGGCAAAAGTCGTGACTGTCCTCGGCTGTGCGAGCGATGAAGTCATCAAGCGCGTCGTGAAATCGGCCAAGAAATACGATGCCGAAGTGATGGCTGACAGCTTGGGCGTGCCGGATTTGACGGAGCGCGCGAAGGAACTGCGCGATTTGGGCGTGGATTCGCTGTGTTTGAATCGGCGCGGCATGAAAGCGCGTCGCGTCACGCAGCCGGAAAACCTCAAGCTGCTGAAAGCGCAACTGGACGAAATTGAGTTGCCGGTGTATTTGGCGGGCGGAATTGATTTGCAGGAACTGATTGCGCTTCGCAAACTCTCGCTGGCGGGGGTTATTATCGGAGCCGCAATTACCGAAGCGGCTTCGCCACTTGATGCCGCCAAAGAAATGCAGCGCGTCATCAATGAAGCTTTGGTCTAAACACGTCGATGGCAGTGCCTGACCATGTCAGAGACTGGATGGTAAGCAATTATTTATTGACGGGGGTGAACAACGCCCCTTCGTAGGTGAGGCCGAAACTCAGGCCGCTCCGGGCGCTGTTTTTGTGAAAGCCTGCCAACCCGCTCACGTCCCAGATCAAGCCAGACGCTTTGATGCGTGCGCCGAAACGCGCTTCGCCATCGGATTCTGTGCCGAGTGGCGCGCGTTTGCGTGTGTTGAGCCGACCGTTGATTTCGCCAACCAAGCTGATGCGTTCGTTGAGCGGATAGACAGCGGACAGGCCGTACAACATCACATCGTTTTGCGTAAACAATTCGGTCGGCGCGGTCAAGATCGCCAAGCCGAGATTGCCAGAGACGCGCATCTTGCCGATATTTTTGCTCGCCAACGCGGTCATAAAAAAGTTCGTTTGATTCAAACCAAGACCACGCGCTTGATTCGAGTTGGGCAGCGACACGCCAAAGCGCACGCCGAGCGAGGGAAAGCGATTCGTTTCGTTGCGGACTTTGATTTTGGTGGCGAGGAAGAAATCGCCGACATCGCTGGTCGAGTTGAGGTTTTTCAGATCGAGCGGAATCGCGCTCACGTCGCGACGGCTAATGGCGAGCGAATTGTGAATCACGCCGCCGACTTCGACTTCGACGTTCGGAGCCAAACCGAATGTCGTGGAAACGACGCCGAGCCGCGACAAATCGCCCTGCAAGCCGGACACCGGATACCGTTTGCGCTGCGTAAAATCAAAGCCGAATTCGATGCGCACCGAACCCGGTTTGACGACTTCAACGTCTTCGGTGATGAGCGGGCGTTGCTGTGCGAACGCGACAGGACTCAACGAAAAAATCAGGAGTGATGTGAACACGGTGCGCTTGAGCATGGACTCTCCTACCAGTCAGGTGCAGGAAGGGTAGCGCGGCAAAGGAAAAAGGGCAATCTGAAATCGCCACTTTGCCCGTTCAGATTGCCCGTTGGTTGGTTGGACGGTTCGTTAGATTGTGATCTTTGTTCCGTCGAATTTGGTCAGCGTCATCTCGACGTTGTCGTTGTAGGTGAGCTTTTGTTCTTCCAGAATACCGATGGCGACAGCTTCGCCCAGCCGTAGTGAATTAACGGCGTCCGTGCGCCAATGAACGCCCGCGCCATTGCGCCCGTTCGCCACATTGGACGCGACCTTGTTGAGTTCGCCGCCGACGGTAAGTTCTGCGCCGAGATAGGGCACGAGGGCTGTGCCGTCGGCATTCGGCACCTTCGGGTTTTTAATCACGTCAGATTCATCAAAGAACGCCTTGAGAATCGTCGCGCAAGCTCCGGCGACCGTCGCGTGTCCTGCGCCATACGCCCCGTGCGTTGGTGAACCTTCGGGGAAGGCCATCGGCAACAGATAGGTTCCATATTTCCGATAGACCTCCATTACTGCCCGCGAGTTGAGCACATCTGAATGAATCGGATACTCTGTTGCGCGTGTCAGGTGGTTATGAATGCGCCCACCGAACGCTTCAGGGCGGAGGCGATTATGCACGAACCACTTTTGATACCAAACGGCTTTCAGCGCGCGCGTCGCCACTTCCGTCACGAGGCTCAGAATGTGCGGCCCGCCGCATTGCGCGAACGGCAACTGCGTTTTGGAGTTGGCGAGCGGCAAGCCCGGATCAGTGCGTGCGCCCTGCTCCATCAAAATCAAACACGCTTGAAGATAGGCTTGATAAAGTGCGTCTATATGCACCCACTGCGCCAGATCGCGTAAATTACGCATGTATCGTGGCGTGGGGTCATACTGAATGTTGGCGCTCGGGTCGGCTCCATTTTGGACATCCAGCCAATCCTGATACTTCGTCATGTAATCAAGGCCAGCGGGCAACGTCTTGATTTTCTGCGAGAAGTAATTGGCTCCAAAGGAGAAGTCCAAAAGCAGAAATTGCGAGAGCCAGGGGCCGTTCAGATCGCCCGGCGTGCTGTTACGAAAGATCGTCTGCGGTGTGATCCCGCCAGTGCTTTTGCGCCCACGCAAAGCGGACAAGGTGGAAGTGGTTTCAGCCGTACTGGCGAGAGCGGTGCGCGTATTGTTTCGCGGGCCGCGAAAATCTGCGAGACGAGAAAGGTCAGCAGCGGCAGCGGCAATGATGGGGTTGCTGTCGTAATCCGTAAAATTCACATCGCGCGCGAGTGCCATCCAGTACAATTCGACCATTTCGCCCGCTTCTTCGGCGCTGCTAAAACGCGGCGCGGGCGGCATTGTGATGTGGTGCGAATCCGGCCCTTGCAAATCCATGGCTAGTCCGGCTTGCGGGCTGGTCTGCTTACGACCAAGGCCGAGTTGGATGCGCTCAAAGTCATCGGGATTTTGTGTCGTGCGTGCGCGCACCAATGTGGCGTAAGCGTTGAGATCAACTTCGCCGAGTTGATTGTGCGGCAGCGCTTTCGTGTAGCTCCCAATTTTATTGGGATAGCGCTCTTCATCGCCGTTGGAACGATGCTCGACGAGCGGGCGTTGCAGCGCCAGGCCAGCCGCATTCACGCGGCACATGTAGGCTTTGATAATCCGATTGGGGTCTTCACCTACGGCCTCTAAGGCGGCTCTTTTTTTGAGGGTTTCGAGATCCGTCGCAGATTGAGCAACAGATTGAGCGGCAGTTCCCGCTGCGATGGTCGCAGCCGTGACACCACCCACCTGGCTCAAAAATTTACGTCGTGAGGGACGAGACTCTCTTGTGGATACGGGTTTCTTCATAAGGCAAACTCCTGAAAGTAATGTTCCTTTTCTACACACGCAGAATGCCGTGGATTTTCCATCGCTTTTGACCGCGAACTGTCAAACCGGGGCTGGCGGTGAGAAATTAATTAGCGGGGCAGTAGCGCGAGCATACCAAACTTGGACTGTCCGGAGACAGCAAAAAAGAAGCAGCAAAACAATTCTTGAGAAACCTCCGTGCGCCGATGGGCAAAACATCACCAGCGGCAAGCGGAGCTTCTTTTTCGGCCTCTTTCGGTACTGTAGTTGGGGCATCGTGTCCAGACCAAAAAAAGACAAGGAGGGATAGTGGGGAAGGCTCGTGGGGGGAGTTGATTGCGGGATTTTTGGGTAACGGACGGGATCTGCACTTGCGAGCTTCTCAGCTACCTCTTGAGGGCTTACGTCAGTTGGGCTGACAAATCTGGACAAGAGGTCACAGAATGAATTTTCAAGGTGAGACAAAGAAACAGGACGCTCGGTGGCCCCGGACTGCTGCCGCTGAACAACCCAACTAAAACTACGACAACAGTCACCGAGCGTCCTCGTTCCGCTGATGAGATAGGCGATTCGTGTGCCACAAACGGGTACGTCCGCGCGAGGGGAACAAATCTCACGAATTCAACAGGTTGCTGCAAGAGAGATGTAATGATTTTGCCTGGCTGGGGAGCAGAAGTGACAAAGCTTGTCACTTTCGGCTGACGCTTTGCGGCGGTTTTTCCGTAACCGCGTGTGATTCTTCGTTGAAACCTCTGGGCGGAGCGGGTAAACTGCCCGCCTGTTGGCCGAACTGGATGTGGGCCGGAAAGAAGCAACCATGCCCAAAGCAATTCGAGCGGTTGTTCTGACAATCAGCGATTCGGCAGCACAAGGCGCACGGGAAGATTTATCCGGCCCTGCTGTCGTCGCGCAGTTGCAGACGATCAACGCAGAAATCATTGCTACCGAAATCGTAGCCGACGAGCGCGCAGAGATTGCTGCGCGATTATGTTTTTATGCCGATCACGGCCACGCGGATTTGATCGTGACCACAGGCGGCACAGGGCTTTCGCCCCGCGACATCACGCCGGAAGCAACACGCGATGTCCTGGCGCGCGAAGCGCCGGGGTTGGCCGAATTGATGCGCGCGGAGAGTGTGAAAATCACCCCGCTCGCGGCGCTCTCACGCGCGGTTTGTGGCACACGCGGCAGGACGTTGATCGTCAATCTGCCCGGCAGCGTGCGCGGCGCGCGCGAAAATCTGGCGGCGATTATGCGCCTGTTGCCGCACGCTATTTCATTGTTGACGGAAGGATGAAGAGAAGCGTCCATGAGCGAAACGTTCGATACCGCAAAAATTATGACAGGCCGCGAATGGGCGGAAGCTGAATTGCGCACGCAGGCCATTGAGCGAGGAGTCAAGCTGCACTCGCTCACCTGGACGGAAATCCTCGCCTCCAACGTCTGGCTGGCGACGCTCGACAGTCCCGCGGGCGAACACACCATCGCGCTTGCCTATGCAAGTCTCGCCAAATGTGTGGATTCTGAAAGTGAACGCACGGCACTACGCGCCCGCTTGCACCATTTGATTGGCGATCTGGCGCGCATCGAACGACGCGGGTTTCTCCGCTAAAACTAACACTGAAAAGGAGCAACGTTGGCCCTCAAAGACCTGATTTCGATTGCCCACCTCACGCCGAAAGAGATTCGGCAAATTTTCCAAACGACCAAAGCCCTCAAAGCCCAGCCGCACGAGTTCAGCACGGCGTTGGCAGGCAAAAGCGTCGTCCTGCTGTTTGAAAAACCAAGCCTGCGCACGCGCGTGACGTTTGATTTGGGCGCGACGCAGATGGGTGCTTCGTGCGTCTATCTCGATCATCAACATGTCCGCATCGGCGAACGTGAATCGGTGAAAGACATGGCTTTGAATTTGGAGCGGTGGGTGCATTTGATTGTGCTGCGCACCTACAGCCATCGCATCGTCAAGGAATTCGCTGACCTCGCTTCAGTTCCAGTCGTCAACGGCCTTTCCGAATGGTCGCATCCGTGTCAGGGCTTGACCGATTTCTTTACGCTGACAGAAAAGGTCGGCGACAATTTGCGCGGCTTCAAAATGGCCTATGTCGGCGACGGCAACAACACGTGTCATTCGTTGATTTTCGGTGCGGCGAAGCTCGGAGCCAACATCAGCGTCGGCGTGCCGAAAGGCTACGAACCTGACGCGGAAGTGTTGAAGCTGGCGCGCAAAGACGCCAAAGCAACGGGCGCGAAAATCACGATTGCGCACGATCCGTACGACGCCGTCGCAGGCGCGGATGCTGTCTACACGGACGTGTGGGCTTCGATGGGCTACGAAGCTGAAACTGAACGTCGCCGCGAAATCTTCTCGGCCTTTCGCGTCACGAAAAAATTGATGCGAGAAGCCAAAAAAGGCGCGTTTTTCATGCATTGTCTGCCCGCACATCGCGGCGACGAAGTGGACGCGGCAGTGATTGACGAGAAAGGCTCCATCGTCTACGACCAGGCCGAAAACCGCTTGCACACGCAAAAAGGAATCATGGTTGAATTGGTGACGAATGCAGGTTGAATTGAGCCATGAACGACGACGCCGACAATCCAAAATCTAAAATCCAAAATCCAAAATCGCCTTCTGTGGCTCGTTCCGCAGGCATCGTCAGCCTTGCCGTGATGGGCAGCCGTGTGCTGGGCTTGGTGCGCGAATTGGTGTTTGCGGCTTTCTTTGGCGCAGGCTTTGCGACCGATGCGTTCATCATCGCGTTTCGCATTCCGAATCTGCTGCGCGATTTGTTTGGCGAAGGCGCACTGTCGGCGGCGTTCGTCACGACCTTCACCCAAAAGCTCAATGACGAAGGCGAAAAGTCGGCGTGGCGCTTGGCGAATCTGGTCAACAACGGCTTGTTCCTTGTGCTGTCGTTGATCGCGCTGCTTGGCATCATTTTCTCGCCGCAAATCGTCGGCTTGCTGATGGACATGAGTCCGAAACGCGGCACGTTTGATCCGGGAACAGCGCAGTTGACCTTCGACCTCGCCGTGCAGATGACGCGCATCATGTTCCCGTTTTTATTGATGATTTCGCTCGCTGCTGTGGCGATGGGCGTGCTGAATACGAAGGGCATCTTCGGCATTCCCGCGTCGGCCTCGACGATGTTCAATGTCGGTTCGATCTTCGGCGGCTTGCTCTGCGCGTACTTCTTCGCGCCCGATTACATTGCTGGCATCGCGTCGGCGATCTGGCACGGGCAGCCGCCGCAACTCAGTCAATCCTCCGCCGCGCGCGCGATCATCGGGATGGCCATCGGCACGTTGATCGGCGGCGTTTGTCAATGGTTGATTCAAGTCCCATCGTTGCGCAAAGTCGGCTATCGCTGGCAACCGATTCTCAGCTTCCGTGACGACGGCGTGCGACAAGTGATGAAGCTGATGGCTCCGGCGATTCTTGGTGCCGCCGCCGTGCAAGTGAACGTCTTGGTCAGCACGAATTTCGCTTCGAGTTTAGGCGAAGGGCCGGTGTCGTGGCTTAACTATGCGTTTCGTTTGATTCAATTTCCCATCGGCGTGTTCGGCGTAGCGATCTCGACCGCGACCATCACGAAAACCGCGCGTGAAGCCGCACAAGGCAAGCTCGACGAATTTCGCAAAACCATTGCGTCGTCGTTGCGCCTGACGATGCTGATGACGATTCCTTCCACGATTGGCCTGGTGGTGCTGGCGCAACCGATCATCGGGATGATTTACGAACGCGGCAGATTTACTGCTTCCGACACGAACCAAACCGCCGAAGCGTTGATGTTTTATGCGATTGGTCTCACGGCTTATTCCGCGATCAAAGTCCTTGCGCCTGCGTTTTATGCGCTGAAAGACACGCGCATCCCGATGGTGGCGAGCGTGCTTTCGATCATCACGAATTACTTCGTGGCGAAGCTGAGCATCGAATCTTTCGGCATCGGTCATCGCGGCTTAGCGTTGTCCGTCTCCGCCGTCGCGATCATCAACTTCCTCGTGCTGTTTTTCTTTCTGCGTCGCAAGCTCAGCGGTATCGAAGGCTGGGGCTTGTTGCTGGCGTTCGTGAAAATCGTCGTCGCGGCGTTGCTAATGGGCGCAGCGTGTTATTTCCTGAGCGCACAAATCGCGCGATTCCTCGGCGATCAGGTGTTATTGGCACGCATCGTGAATGTGATGGTTTCGGTCGGCGTCGGCGTGATGGTGTTTGGCGTGGCGGCGAAATTCTTGCGCGTGGGCGAGCTTGAGCAGTTGAGTGGGGCGTTGCTGCGGCGATTTGGGAAGCGAAAATGAGTCTAATCAAGCAGGTAAAGGTGGCCTTCCTTAAAATCAATTTGCAATCGAAGTTTCTGAAAGGCTTCGACGCCCAGTAAAAGCTCAACTCCTAAGCCTAACGGTCGTAAATTTCGCAGCCCCGCTTCGTGTGCGACCAGTTCAGTGTTGCCAAATCCAACGGGCGGTAAGTTCACTGTCACCAGCGTTTCATACTGCCCATTTAAGGCCACAATCATTTTTGTTCCGGCGCTGGGCAGCCCAAGCTTCAGCGCCAGGTCCGGCATGATCAGAGTGTACGCTGAGCCAGTATCAACCAATGCACGATAGCGGCGATTGCCAAGTCTGACGTCTACAACAGGGACTTGGCCTTTGGAGAATTGCAACCATTTTCGGGACATATTGGGTGGTCGTTTGTTGCGCTTTACTGATTGATAATTGCGAAGGTTGGAACAACAGTCGGTAGTTCTCCCTTCGCACTTCCTCTGGTCGTAAGTGTGATAATGCCACGTTCATTGTACTCGCGATCAATTTCCAAAAACTCCATCGGGTCTTCGGCGATTGCTGCGAGCTTGCCTTCGTATACTTCCCAAACATCTTCGCGCGTAACTTCGATAAAGAGCCACGCCTCAGGATACGCTTCTTCCAAATCCCTAATCGGTTTCACTTCCTCAGAATTGATGATTTGCAATGTTGGCGTTTGGACTCGAACTTTTTCCATGCGTTACCTCCCAAAGAAAACACCCGCACAGTGTGAACTATGCGGGTGAACTCGTCAATCAATTGAACTTTCCAGCTTACCGTGACAACAACGTGCCGACATACCGTAGCAGATCATTCGCGCTTTCTGCTGTGTAGCCGTGATCGGTCACGAGGCGATCAATCACTTCGTTGATGCGACGCAGTTGATCGTTGTCGGGTGTCTTGGCCGACGTCGTGATCTTCACGACGTCTTTCAAGTCCGCGAAAATCTTCTTCTCAATCGCTTCTTTCAGGCGTTCGTGCGAGTTGTACTCGAACGATTTGCCTTTGCGCGAGTACGAAGAAATGCGGATCAGGATTTCCTGCCGGAAGGTGTTCTTCGCGTTTTCGGAGATGCCGATTTGCTCTTCGATGGAGCGCATCAGGCGTTCGTCTGGCTCAATCGGTTCTTCCGTGATCGGGTCTTTGAGTTTTTCTTTGTTGCAATACGCTTCGACGTTGTCGAGGTACGAATTGCACATGTTTTTGGCCATTTCCTCGAACGAATAAACGAACGCACGTTGGACTTCGATCTTGGCGATTTCGTCGTATTCACGGCGGGCGAGCGAGATCAGATTCATGTACCGCTCACGTTGTTCGGCGCTGATGCCCGTGTGTTGCTCGAAGCCGTCTTTGATCGTCCGCAGCGCGTCAATCGGCGTGATGTACGTGACGCCGTCTTTGACGAGCGCGTTCGACAAGCGATTGATGATGTAGCGCGGCGAAATGCCGTCCATGCCTTCCCGCACGGTTTCGGCTTTGAGTTCTTTGACGTCGCGCGACTTGAAGCCTTCGACATCTTCGCCGTCGTAGAGTTTCATCTTCTTGACGATATCCACGTTGGCTTTCTTCGGCTCTTCGAGGCGCGTCATCACAGCGAACATCGCGGCGACTTTGAGCGTGTGCGGCGCGATGTGAATGTTGCGCAGTACTTCGCTTTGTTGCAGCAGTTTTTGGTAAATCCGTTCTTCCTGCGAGACCTTCAGGTTGTACGGAACCTTGATCATGATCATGCGATCCTGCAAGGCTTCGGATTTGCGATTGCCGACGAAGGCGTTGTATTCGCTTTCGTTGGTGTGCGACATAATCACTTCGTCGGCGTAAATCATAGCGAAGCGACCCGTCTTAATGCTTTGTTCTTGCGACAGCGTCAGCAACGAATACAAAAACTTCTCGTCGGATTTGAGGATTTCGATGAACTCCATGATGCCGCGATTGGCAATGTTGAGTTCACCGTCAAAACGATAGGCGCGCGGATCGGATTCGACGCCGATTTCACCGATGGTCGAAAGGTCAATCGAACCGGTGAGTTCCGTAATGTCTTGGCTCTTGGGGTCTGAGGGGGCGAAGGTGCCGATGCCGACGCGATCTTTTTCCGAAAAGACGATGCGTTCGATCAGCATGTCTTCGTGTCTGCCGCCGTAATTATGTTCGAGGTTGTAGCGGCACTGCGGACATAATTCGCCTTCGATATAAATGCCGTAATGCTTTTCAAAATCAGGACGGAGTTCCGCCGGGATCAGGTGTAACGGTTCTTCGTGCATCGGGCAGCCTTTGATGGCGTATACCGCGCCATCGGGCGAGCGCGTCCATTTTTCCATGCCGCGCTTGAGCATCGAGACGATGGTGGATTTGCCGCCGCCGACCGGCCCCATCAGCAAGAGAATGCGTTTGCGCACTTCCAGCCGCTGCGCGGCGGATTTGAAGTAATCCGCAATCTGGTCAATGGCTTCGTCAATGCCGAAGAGTTCTTCACTGAAAAAATGGTAGCGGTTGATTTCTTCCAGCGAGCCTTCGTTGACCTTTTCAAAGCCAGCGGACAGGATCATGTCGCAGACGCGCGCGTGGGAGAGTTGAGCGAGGCGAGGATTTTGCGACACCAGCTCGAAGTAATCTTGAAATGTTCCCTCCCATTTCAACTCTTCGCGCTCCCGGCGATACGCGCCGAGCATGTCGCTGAGATTGAGTCGCGGTTTATTTTCTTCCATAAGTTTGTTACACCTCCCTGCCGCTTACTGCACGATGCGGCGTGTGTACGTCGGCAGCGTTTGAAATTCTGGGCATCTTCGCACGCCCGCTGGCCCCCAAGTAGGCTTCCGGCAAAGTTGAAGATGCGCGCCGTTGGAAGGCGAACTCCAACAGCTTGTTTATGGTTCGGTCATGCTACATACCTTTCGTCCGTTCGTGTGGTCTGGTTTTCAATGGGGGCTGCAAAGCAAAACAACCAGCCGCAGTATAGCACAGCCATAGAACCGGCAAGCAATCGTAAAATCATCGGGACATCACAGCCGCTTGCCACAAAACGAGATATACGCTTCAGCGCCGCTGCTTCCGATGTTTCCACCGCCGCGCTTCAGATGATTTTTTATGAAGCTGAGTTTCCTGCTGCCAGGAGGGGCTACCGTTGATTATCTTCCTAAGTGCTCAAGCAACAGCAGCCCCAGCCGTGCCAGCAGTAAGTGTCCTGGGTTGTCCACGCTCCAATCCACCGTCGGCATCTCGTCGCACGTAATCGCCATCGCAATCCGCCCGCGCTTGGAATACAGAATCCCGATGTCTGACCGCAGCGCATCCAGCGCGCCGGGCTTCGTGGCGGTTTCGATTCCTTTCACACTGCGCGCGATGCCGTCGTGATATTGCTGGCGTTTCAGAATGCCGATCATTTCCTTGCACGCTTCCGGCGAAACGATTGCGCCGCGTTCGATCTTTTCCAAAAGCTCGACCATCTCGCGCGGCGTGGCGACGCCGATGCCATAGCGGCTGCTCGAACCGTCGGGCTTTTTGTTCCAGTCCGCAGCAAACAATTTGCTCTCGCCGCCGCCACCGATTTTGCGCAAACTGCGCGTGAGTTTGAGGCCGAACGATTCGAGCTTGTCGTTCACCGCATCCGCCGTGACGCGATCCAGCACGAGGTTCGTCGCCGTGTTGTCGCTGAGCATAATCATCAAATGCACAGCATCGCGCAGCGTCAAGCGCAAGCCGTCACCGAAGTCGGGCAAAATGCCTGCGCCGCTGACTTTCTTTTCTTTCGTGAGGACGAGTTCATCGCTCCATTTCGCTTTGCCTTCCGCGACGAGCGCGAACGTCGCCGCCATAATCGGCACTTTGATTGTGCTCGCCGTGCGCACGCGGTCGTCTGCGCCAATGCCGTAGCTTGCGCCCGTGTCGAGGTTTTTCGCAAAGAGCGTGACTTTGCCTTTGAAATCTTTGATTTCCTTGCGCACCGCTTCGTCGAGTGCCTTGTTCGTTTGTGCGAACGCAGGGGCAAACAGCAATAACAACAGGCATAAGGTTTTCATAGGCGTTCCAGCAAGAAAGGTTCCACCTGTGCCGCGCCGGGCGAGGAGCCGCGAAAAATGTAGGGCGTGATGTCGAATTGCCGCGCGTGTTGGGCCGCGATTTCATTCGCGGTCGCCAACCCGCGGTCGCCTCTCGCCAACACGGCAACAGTTCCACCCGAACCGCCACCCGTGATTTTCGCGCCAAACACGCCGCTGTCCGTTCCAGCTTTCAGCACGGCTTTGACCAACTCATCCGTCGCGTCGCTGCCCAAGCCACAACGGCTGTAACTTGCGTGCGCTTGATACATCAGTTCGCCCAGCGATTGCAGCGTTTCGTTCGTCACCGTCTGCGCCAGCAGCGCGATGAACTGCTGTACCCGCGCTTCTTCTTTGACCGGATGCGTCGTTGCCGCGCGAACGGAGTACGTCTTCGTCGGATCAACCTTCGTCGCCGTGTCCGTCGTGCCGCCGAACCGCGCGAGAAACGCATCGCCATTCATCCGCTCCGGCAACAGCTTTGCAAACCGTTCTTGAAATTCCGCCAGCGGAATATTGCATAAAAAACCTCGATATTGCGGATCATCCACCCGAACCTCTCTCCCATCTCCCCTCTCAAATTTGAAATCCAACGCCTCCGCAATCATCCGATAGCCCATAAACGCCGCCACCCGCACATCACCGTAACTCGCGCCCGTCACCGCGTGCCGCACGCCCGAATCTATGCCGATGAAATGCACCTCGTCCGGCAATGCCAGCGACGTGATTTCGCCTTCGGGCTGACAACGAATTTTCAGCAAGTGATGCGCTTCACCGAACACCGAAGTCAATTGATCCATCAAGCCACAAGGCGCGCCCACGACGCGATTTTCAATTGTCTGCGCGAGCACTGCCAATTCATAACTGCCCACGTCCAAGCCCGCCGCCGCTGTCAACGCGCGCAACGTAGCGACTTCAATCGCTGCGGATGAACTCACGCCTTTGCCGAGCGGCACAGCGGAATCCAGCAACACATTCGCGCCCGCCGCCAAACTCATTCCGCCTTCGCACGCCAACACGACAAACGCGCCAAGCACATACGCCGCCCACATCGTCGCGTCATCGTTCGTGAGTCGTTGCCGCGCGGCTTCGTATTCAATCGGCAAATCGCGCAAGCTGATGGTGACTTCGTTGACGGCGACGCCAGCAGTCGTGCGCACGCGAATCGTATCGTCGTCGCGCGGTTGTAGCGCCACGAACGCAGATTCGGCAATCGGCAGCTCGCAGACCAACGCGCCCGAATAATCCGCGATCCCGCCCATCACGTCCAAGCGCCCCGGCGCGCGCGCGATAATGAGCGGAACGTCTGCCGCAAAAAATGTGCGATATTCCTTGCGCAACCGCGCCAGAAACGCCTGCCCATCGGCTAAGTTTTCAATCGTAGTCATAGTCCGTATCGCTCCAATAATGCCTGCAACACAGGTTCGACTTCGTCCCGAATCGCTTGATTCGCATAGCCGATCCACGAAACGTCTTCAGTAGTATTCAGCGGCGCGGCGAGCCGTCGCCCGCAACCATCGGTCACCATCACGCCCGCCTCTTCAGCAATCAGCGCGGTACAAATGTCATACGGATGGCACGAATGCCCCGTCGCTTTGCCCGCGCGTGCGAACGCTTCATACAACCGCGACCGCACATCCGCGAGCATTCGATCATGTCCCATCATCAATTCATAGAGCTGCCCGCCCGTCGAGAGATATTGATCCGTGAACAGCGTCGTTTTGTTGTTGGACAAATCGCCGAACAGCGCAACGGCGAGGTCTTGCTCAATGCTCGCCAGCACATCTTTGCCAATCGGAAAGAAATTCGCCAGCATCGCAAAGCCCCCGCGAATACTGCTCGCGCGCGAAGGTTGCGGACGAAACGAAACGCGCTCGCCGGATTTCAAATCTACCGTTTCGCCAAACGCTCCCTGCCCACGAATTGCCCAGAGCGAATCCGCCACCGCCGCGCGCGAGGTTGGCAATTCCACTTGCACCGCTAATTCAATATCCGCGAGCGTCGTCGCTGCGCCACGATTTGGCGCGACGCCCATCAACACCCAGGCGCTGCGTTTGTTGTACATAATCGGGCGCGTGCCATCAATCGGATCAATGATAATCCGCAACTCGCAATCGTCAATCGCGCGATCAACGGGGAAGGGAAGTGGCTGTTCGTCATTCACCCCTTCGCAAATCAGCACAAACGAAACGAGCGGCGCGAGATGTTCCTGCAATGCGGGCAGCAGAACGTTCTCGACCGAACGATCAATTTCATAAATCGTGTCCGCCGCGCTGTGAAACGCGACCGCCGACAAGGCTTCAGACGATTGCCGCCGCAATTCGAGCAACACGTGGTCGCGCACCAACTCGCCGACGATGATGAACCGTTTTCGGACTTCATGGAGATCGTACATAAGAACAGGGCGGGGCCGGTTCAGGCTTTGTGCCGATAATGAATCTCGCTCGCGGCTTGTAGCTCCGCCGCTTTTTCTTCCGGTGACGTGTCACTCAAAAAGTTGCCGCCGCCCAGTTCCGGCCCCGCCAGAAACTTCAGCAAACCCGGTTGTCTGAGCGGCGGTTGCAATTCGATGTGCAACTGAAATTCGCTGTGCTCCGCGCCATCCGTCGGCGCTTGATGAATCGCCAGCAAATACGGAAACGGCATCTGAAACAGGTTGTCGTATTTCACCAAAACCGTTTGCAGCGTCACCGCCAAATCGTGGATTTCTGCTGCCGACAAATCTGCGAGCGAAGCCCGCAGCGCCTTCGGCATCACATAGACTTCATACGCATAGCGCGCAAACTGCGGCACAAAGGCGATAGCATGATTCGTTTCAATCAGGATGCGCCGCCCGTCGCGTTGCTCTGCCGCGATCACGTCGAGAAACAAATTGCGCCCGGTGCGTTTGTGATATTCGCGCGCCGCCGCCTCTTCGCGTTCGACGAGCGAAAAGACAAAGTTCGTCGCGTAAATCTGGCAATGCGGATGCGGATTGCTGACGCCGACTTCTTTGCCTTTATTCTCAAAAATCAGGACGTGATTGACTTCCGGTCGTGCGCCGAGCGAAACATATTCATTGCGCCACGCTTCGATCAGCGCGACCACTTGGTCAAGCGGCAATTCGGCCAACGTCAAATCGTGACGCGGGCTGTAATTCACCACGCGACACAAGCCCTGTGCAGGCGTCACGCGATACAAACCATCGTCAAAATGCACATCCGGCGCGCTCGGCCCCGTCGGCGGATGATCGTTCGTGAAGACGAACACGCCCGTGTAATCGGGGTTGCGCGCGCCGCCGACTCGTTCGTTGCCGGGGCACAAATAACACGTCGGATCATACGCCGGAGCCGGAACCGTCGCGATGTCTTCGGTTTTGCCGCTCCAGGGGCGCGTATTGCGATGCGAGGCGACAATGACCCATTCGCGCCGCAGCGGATGCCAGCGTTGTTCCCACACCGGATTTTGTTTTTGCTCGGTCATTGGCGTTGGCAATTTACCTGAGTTCAGGAATCTGTCAACTCTGGGTTCCGTTTCGTGTGGCACTGTACATTTTCTTCTGCACTCTGGTAGCCTTTGCCGTCATCTTCATCTCGTGGAGAGCGAGAACTTTTCACCACCAATTGAACTGAACGTTATGAACCATAAAGTACAAGAAATCGTCACTGAAATCGAAGCCGTGCGCCAGTCGTTGTATGACGCCGTCGCTGATTTGTCGCAGTCCCAACTGGATTTCAAACCCGCGTCGGAGCGTTGGTCTATCAGCGAAAACCTGAGCCACCTGAACAAAGTCGAACGCGGCTTGCCGAAACTCTATCCAATGCTGCTGCAAAAGCTCGAAGCCGCCGGATGGAAACCCGAAACCGAAGGCTCGATGCTCAACAGTTTGGAGAGCACGATCCTGACCGACGCAACGCAAAAATTCCAAGCCCCCGAACGTGTCCAACCGCAATCCGGCTCCACGAAAGACGAACTGCTCGCCGCGCTCAAGCAATCTCGCCAAGCTATCGTGGAAGCTGTCGCGCAAGCGCCTGAACACGATTTGAGCGGCGTGACGTGGCCGCATCCGGCGCTCGGCGACATCAATTTTTATCAATGGGTGCTGTTCATTGGCAAACACGAGGAGCGGCATTTGGGGCAGATTGAAGGGATCAAAAGCAGCGCGGGATTTCCAGCGGCGTAGCGCAATCACCGCGCGAGAAAGATGCGCACATCGCGTACATTGTTTCCGGTAGGGCCAATGAGGATCGCGTCACCGAGCGCGTGAAAGAAATTATAAGAATCACTGCGCTGCAAATAATCTTCGGGTGCAAGGTTGAGCGACGCGGCGCGCGGCAAAGTAGTTTCATCCGCGATTGCGCCTGCGGCAGGACTGTGACCGTCAATGCCGTCTGTGCCTGCGCTGAGGATCGCGATAGTGCTCAATGGATTCTTCATCGCCGCGCGCAAGACGAATTCCTGATTGCGTCCGCCTTGCCCGTTGCCGCGCACAGGGCAAATCACTTCGCCGCCGGAGAGCAAACAGACGGTTCGACCGGGATGCTGTTCGCGCAAGGCTTGCAGTCGTCGCAAATGTTCCTGCGCCATTTCTTCCACGTCACCTTCGACCAAATCTTCGGCAATCTCGACAACGCAGTTGTGTTCCTGCGCGGCGATTTGTTGCGCGATGCGCAAGGCCACGCGATTGTCGAGCAACAGGTGATGCGCGCGCGCTTCGTGCGACAACGCAGGCGACATATCGGGCAGATTGCCAGATGCAATCAGTGCAGAAACGTGCGGCGGGAATTTATTGAGCAAATCATACTTCGCAACGATGCGGTCAAAGTCAGCGCGCGTGGCTGTGCTCGGCAGCGTCAAGCCGGACGACACCGTAGACAAATCATCGCTGTTCACATCTGAAATATAGAGCGAGATTTGCCGCGCGCTGGAGGCGGCTTCGGCTAAACGTCCGCCCTTGACCGCAGACAAAAATCGTCGCACGACATTCATCTCGCCAATCACCGCGCCGCAGCCAACCAGCACGCGATTGATCGTTTGCAAATCGTCGAGCGTGATCGCGGCATCAATCGGCGTTTCAAATAACGCGGAGCCACCGCCGGACAGCAAAAACAACACGAGCGTTTGTTCATCGTTCGCCGCGCGCAGCCGCGTCAATGCTGCTTGTGCCGCCTCCATGCTGCCTTGATTCGGCAACGGATGCCCGCCGAGAAACACCTGACCTTGCGGCGCGTCACCAAGCACGGCGTTCGTCGCAACCAGGCTGTCCGTGATGCGATCCCGCAAAACGTTTTGCGCGGCGTGCATCATCGGCACAGACGCTTTGCCCACCGCGATGACGACGACACGCGCGAATTGTTGCAGGTCAATTTGAGCGTTGCTGACAGTGAGGTTGTGATTGTCGCGTTGCAAGGCTTGCCGCACGACAGCTTCGACGTCAATCGCGGCGAGCGTACGATGAAAGATGTTGGTGGCGATGGCGCGCAAGTCCATTGGCATACGATTCATCAAGCTTTCACGTTGCCGTTCACGCTCCAGCCGCCGTCCACAAACAGCGTTTGCCCGGTGATGTAATCGCTCGCGTCCGACGCCAGCAACACGGTCGCGCCTGCCAAATCCGCCGGCACGCCGGGGCGTCCCATCGGCACGACGCTGACGACACTGTCGTAACGTTCAGGCACGGAAAACACGGCGTCGGTCATCTTCGTCCAAAAGCGTCCGGGCGAGATGGCGTTGACGTTGATGTTGTCTTGGGCGAGTTCGACCGCGAGCGAACGAGTCAACCCGCGCAGCGCGTTTTTGCTGACCGCATAGAGCGCGATGTTGGGGATAATCAACTCGAAGGCAATCGAACCGACGTTGATGATCTTGCCTTTGCCTTGTGTGCGCATCACGCGCGCGGCGGCCTGGCAGAGGAAAAACACGCTCTTGATGTTGACGTTGATGAGCTTGTCCCAGTCATCGGGCGTGAACAGATCGAACGGCTGGCGAATGTTGATGCCGACCGCGTTGACCAAAATATCCAGCCGTCCGAATTGATCGGTGACTTGCCGCACGATGGTTGGGGCTTGCGCGGCGTCGCCCAAATCGGCTTGGATCGTCAAGGCCTGTCGGCCCGTCGCGCGAATCAGTTCGGCAGCGCGTTCCAACTCTTCCGCCGTGCGCGCCACAATCGCCAAATCGGCTCCGGCATGGGCGAGCGCGAGCGCCATGCCTAAACCGAGACCGCGACTGCCGCCCGTGACTAAGGCCACGCGCTGGTCGAGGCGCAAGCTCGGCATTTGAAATTCTTCGTCGAGAGGTCGTCGTCGTTCCATAAGAAGTCTGTAGAGTTTGTCGAGTTTATTGAGTTCATAAAGTTTATCGAGTTCTCAACTCTACCAACTTTATGAACTCGACAAACTCTATCAACTACGAAAACGCTTTTTGCAACACCGCCAAGCTCTTCGGCACGGCGATCATCGGGTCTTCTTTGCCTTCAAATTCGAGCGACACATAGCCGCGAAAATTATGCTTGCGGAAGATCGCCCCAATTTTGTTGTAGTCCAAATCCAGCGAATACCACGTGCCGCCGCCGTAATAAAACTTGGTTTGAATCAGCACGGTCTTTGGCGCGATCAGTTCGAGCTTGTCATACGGGTCTTCGAGGAAGTTGCCCGTGTCGGCGGTGATCTGCAACCAGGGCGAATTGATTTCGTTGACGATGCGATTCAAGCCTTCGGGCGTGCGCCCCAAGCCCCAATGATTTTCCAAGCCCAAAATCACGCCGCATTCTTCGGCTTTCTTCAGACATTTCGTCAAGCTGTCAATCGCCCATTTGAAACCGTCTTCGTCCGTGTAGCCTTTGATCGGCGGTTCGATGCCGCGATTTTTCATCAGGTCGTTGAAGTCTTTGCTTGTGCCCCACGTGCCGGTGTTCACGCGCATCGTTGGGATGCCGAGTTTGTATGCGATTTCGATTTGATGAATCGTTTTGTAAATGTTCAGTTGGCGAAATTCACGATCAGGTCGCAGGAATCCCTGATGTGTCGAAAGCCCCATCAAATCAAGGCCGAGCGTGTAGGCCTGTCGTTTTAGCTTTTGCAAATACCCGTTATCTTCGGCTTCATCTTCCATTTGCCGCAGCAAAAATTCGATACCGTCAAAACCCATCTGCGCCGCGAGGTCAATGCACTTTTCCATCGGGCGAAATTCCTGCCGCGTGAATTGGAAAAACGAATAGCTCGACACGCCAATGCGATTCGGGCGCGCTTTCGTGTCAGGCGCAGAAGCATTGAGCGGTGTTGCGGTCGTGGCAAGTAAAGCGGCGGATGTTGCTGCGATGAATTCTCTGCGATTGGTTTGCATAGTTGTTCTCCTGAAAGTAATTGGATCAGAAAGAAGACGGAGAGATTACGAAACACACGAAAATAACGAAAGGAACGAAAATGAATCTGTCATTGGTCTTTTCGTATGTTTCGTTATTTTCGTGTGTTTCGTAATCTCAGTTTTATTGCTCGTCATTGTTCGAGCCTGCCGCAGGCGCAGTCGGGCGTGACGGCGTCGTGCGACCCGCGCCCAAATTATCGAAGTTCAGCGCGGCATTGAAGAGCAGCGCAAAGCTGCCGTGCGTTTGATGTCGCCACATCGGATTGTTTGCAAACATCACGACGTGGCCTTTGCCAACGGGAATGTCTACGACCGCCGGACGATTCGCAAGTTCCGAACCACCCGCCAACATCCCGCTCACCAGCAAATTGTTCTCCGCCGCAAAGCGCAGCACGATGCGCGGACGCAGGTTCGCGGGCGGCAATTGCCCGGCAAGCTGATTGCGAAACTCTTCCGGAATACCGTCGGGATTCGGCGCAGCGGGCGGCACGGCGACGGGCGCGCGGCCTTGCGGAATGTCGGGATCGGTCGCCGTGCCGCGTCCGGTCGGACGACCTTGCTGCTGTCCGCCTTGTCCGCCAAAGCCGCCGCCGCCACCACCACCAAAACCAATGCCGCCGAGTGCGCTGACTTGCAACAGCGGCGCTTGGCTGAAGTACACCGCAAGCTTTTCATCGTAGCCATACGCAATCGGACTCTTGCGGTCGGCAAATGTGGCGTTCATCACCGAGCCGCGCGCCATCAACGTGCGCGCTTCAGAAATCGAAACGCCTTCCGTAATGCCGAAGTCAATCGGGATCGCGGCGTTGTTGCCGATGGTCACGAACAGGCCGCCGCCTTCGATGAACTTCTGCAAATGCGCCACGCCGATGACGCCCATGCCGCCGCGCATATCGGCGGTCGTGTCCGGTGAATCGCCCATATTCGGCGTGAGGTCAGATTTCTGCCAGGGGATCGGCGCATCGCCTTCGCCGCGATGCGGAACGCCGCGCACGAGCGATTGTGCTGTGCCGCCGACCGGCCCCCAAATGATGACATCAAATTTATCGCGCAGGTTCGGCGTGTCGCGGATGACGTGATCGGAAATGTATGTGTACGGAATGCCGAGCCGGTCGAATTCGATGCGATACCAGCCTTCATTTTGCGTGTTCGTCCACGTATGCACGAGCGCGATGCGCGGCACGGCGAGCGCGTGCGATTTGATTTCGGGCAGCTTGTCTACGGCGTTAACTGTGACGCCGAGTTCGGTCGCAGCTTGCGTCAGTTTCGCCGCCACATCGCCGCCTGCTTTGATGAGGTACGAACCCGCGTTGTATTGCTTGTCGCCAATTTTGAAGCTGTCTTCGGCGGCGTCAATCTTCACGTCTTTCAAGCGGAAGCGCAATTGCGTGAGCGCGCTTTCGGCGTTGTTGTTGATGACCCAGCCGGCGGTGGCGGAGCCGACAACTTTGCCTGTCACTTTCGCCATCCCGTTCGTCAACGTCATCGGCGCATCGAGGATCGCGGTGTCTTTCACGCGCACGGTTTTCACGTTGCGCAAGGGGCCAAGCGTCCAGCCCGTGTCGTCATAGGGACGCGGATCGTTGACGTTGTAATACTGCGTGTCGAGCAGCATATCGGCCATCCGCGAATACGGTTGATCCATTCGCACGATGTAGCTTCCGGCAGGGAATTTGCCGTCTTTGGTTTCGATTTCACGGTCGGTCTTGTGAACTTCGCAGCCTTGCATCTTGAGCAGGTTGACGAGGTCAGCGGCTTCGTTCGGGCGCGTCTCATCGCCGGGCAAAACATACGCCGCCGGGCCTTCGGTGCGTCCCTTCGCCACCGAGCGTTTGCTCTTCAGGTAAAAATTATTCAGGAACTTGTCTTTGTTGTTGGCGACGTAATTCATCGCAAACAGAATCGCGCTCTGCTGCAAATTGACGTTGTTGCGAATTGACCATTTCACGCGCGGCAGCGGTGGATTCGGGCGAAACCACGTGCGTGTGCTTGCCGCGCCGACATTGATGTCTCTGGTGTCTGCGCCGCCGTTGCCTTGTGTTTCGTAAAAGCGGCCAATCGAGTTGTGCCCGTTCGCCACATAAAACATGTAATTCGGTGCCCAGCCATCGTAAAAGCCGTGCGTCCACACGCCGGGCACGCCGCGCTTCGTCATCTCGTCAATCTCGTGATACGCCAGCATCTGCCATTCGTTGACGACCATCGGGTCGAGCCAGGCGTTGTACGGCCCTGTGCCCGTCGAGGTGTACAAAAACGGCACGGATTCGTGCAGGTCGTGCAGCACGGTCGGGTGATATTCGAGGAACGTCGCCATTTGATTGCGCGTCAGGGCGAGCGCCATCCCCATTGAATCGCGGTTGTTGTCATGCGCAACGTATTTGCCCCAATACAGCAGGCTCGGCGCGCGTTTGCCTTCGTTGGCTTTGCGCCAATTATAGAGGTCAACCATCATGTCGCGCCCGTCTACTTCGAGCGTCGGCGTAATCAGCACAATCACGTTTTTGCGAATGGCTTGCATGAACGGCGTTTCCTCGACCGCGAGGCGATAGGCCATTTCCATCAACATTTCGGGGCTGCCGGTTTCGGGCGAGTGAATCGAACCGCTCGCCCAATAAATCGCTTTGCCATCGCTGATGAGCTTTTGTGCGTTGGCATCCGTGAGCCTGCGCGGGTCGCCGAGTTTCGCCGTGATGTCTTTGTACTTCGCCAGATTTGCCAACGTCGTTTCATCGCCGACCGCAATCAATAACTGCTCGCGTCCGAGTTCGCTCTTTTCCGGCGCGGTGAAAACTTTGACGCGCGGCGTCGCTTTTTCCAGTTCGCGGTAATAGCGATGCTGGTCTTTCGTGTACGTCAGCTTGTTCGGCGTGCCGACGGGATAACCCAGTATTTTCGCAGGGCTAGGCACTTTGTCCGACGCGGGCAAGTGATCCACGAGTTCGGTCAGGAAAAATTTCTCGGTCGTGTTTTTCAGGATCGAAGCGGTGTAATCCGCATCATTGGTTTGCGGCGCAGCGGCGGGCGCAGCTTTGGCATCGGCTTTCTTGGCCTTTTGCGCAAAGGTGAACGAGGCGCAAACGATCAGCAACAGCACGGACAGCAGCAAGAATGGACGGCGTGACATGGGGTGTTCCTCCGTTTCGGGTTTTGCATTGAAGTACAGTCGCAAAGACGTGGCAAAGGATATGGCAGTTGCGAAGATTTGGGAAGCTACCGTAGCGCAAACTGTCAGTTTGCGAGGTCTACAAGAGAATTTTGCAGAACTAGACTCTTGTCCAAACCCAATACGCCATCAAACACGAAATGATGATGGTGCAAATCCACAAGGCAACGGTCACAATCTTCGGCGGGCGCAGTTCTTTCGGGATGTAGCGATGATGCAGCACGAGCGCGCCGATGCCGATGATGGGCAGCATCAACGATTGCGCGATGCCGCCCGCGAGCACCATTTTCACGGGCGTTTGGAAGTAGAAAAACAGCACGACCGGGATAATCAGCGAGATGACGACGTAGCCATTGCGAAACTTCACGCGCGTGGCGTAATCATCGCTGCGAAACGCGCCCGTCAAGCGCATCATATCGGCAAACACCCGCGAGTTCGCCGCTGTTGCCGCGAAGATTGTGCCGTAGAGTGTGACGATTGCGCCCGCATAAAACAACCACTTTGCCCAGCCGCCGAACGTTTGCGTGTAAATGTTCGAGAGCACCGAAATCATCTCGGTTTCTTTGTTGCCGGGAATCAAACCCATCCCGTGCAACACGCCCGCGCCGAGCAAAAAAAAGGCAATCGTGGCGACGGTGTAAATCAACATCGAAGCCAAAATATCCACGTGCATCACCTTCACCCAACCGCGCGCCCGCACCACCCAATCGTACGAACCATCGTATCTCCCGGCAAAGCGCGCATAGCCTTTTTCGACGCACCAGTACGGATACATAAACAACTCTGACGCGCCGACACCGACAATGCCGAACACGGCGACGGCTTGCGACAACCCCGCCTCCGGCATTTTGAACTTCAAACCTTCCGCCGCCGCTGCCCACGAAAAATATTGCGGCATTTGCGTGAGCAGCAACGCCGACAGCAAGGTCAGCAACGTGAACAACGCGACTTTGACAACCGCGATGCCTTCGATGCGTTCGTAGCCGCCGCCGAGCAACAAAAACAACGTCAGCGCGAGCAACAGCATCACCCACACGGGCACAGAAATCGCGGGCACAAGCAGGTTCATCACCTGCGCCACGCCGCCAAACATCGCGCCAAGTTGCATCAACGTAATCATCGTCATCACAAACCATGCGACCACGATCCAATTCAATTTGAAGCGCGGCCCCGGCACACGATTGAGGCCGGCCAGCCCCGTCTCGCCGCTCGCAATCGTGAAACGTCCGAGTTCGGCTTGAATCACCGGCTTGATGAAACAACTCAGTAAAATGATCCACAAACCGACATAGCCGATTTGCGCGCCGAGGTTCGTCGTCGCAATCAATTCGCCGGAGCCGACGATGGACGCGGCCAAAATCATGCCCGGCCCGATGCGCCGGAGCGCGCCGGAAAACGTGGCCGGTGGAGCTTCAATGTCTTCGGGGAGTAGTTGGTAGGGGTCTTTCATAAGGTATAGCACCGCAATCAATCGCGTGCGGAATCTTCGCGTTCAGTACTCTGTAAAGTAAATTTTGAAGTGTAGCGCGATTTGGTAAATCGCGTGCCTTCGCTAGGTAAGCCCCGCGATTTACCAAATCGCGTTACGTCTTTGCCAAGAAACTTAATTTACAGAGTATTCAGTTTGTTGGCAGTGAACGCCGCCAAAATAAAACGCGGCGACGCAAGAGTAAAGAGCGCAGGCCGCTCATTTCGCTGACCTTTCAAAACCATAATCGCGCTCGACTTTGCAGACGCGCGTTTTGAAGGCCTGATACCAAACTTCGTAGCCCTGCTGCTGCGCCAGCTTGTGTTCGGCTTGTTGATGCCAGTGACGAATCGCCTCTTCGCTGGCCCAATACGAAATCGTGATGCCCAAACCGTCGCGCACCGACTCAATGCCGAGAAAGCCCGGCATCGTCGCGCCGAGTTCAACCATTTGTTCGGCCATTGCTTCATAGCCGTGATCGCCTGCGGTGCGCAGGTTCGTGAAAATCACGGCGTAATACGGCGGTTCTGGTGTGTTTGCGATTTGTGACATAGCAGTCAACCTTCCTTCAATTGGCAATGTGCGAGCGGCGTGTAAATCGAACCCGCCGGATGTAATTGACTCTGCATCACGACGAGTTCGGAAACCGTAAACGACAACGCGGGCAGTTCTGCCATCAGCAATTTCGCCCTGACTGCCGCTTCGTTGAGGCGGCTTTTGACGCGCCCCAACGTCAGGTGCGGATTGAAGCCGCGCGTTTCTTTCGCAAAGCCAAGCGCGTGCAAGTTCGTGTCCAATTGACGCTGCAACGATTGCAATTTGTCCATCGCGCCCGCCAAGCCGACCCACAACACTTTCGGCTGCTTCACGTTTGGAAACACGCCTGTGCTTTTGATGCTCAACAAAAACGAATCGGCGCTCACAGCCGCGTCATTACAGGCGTTGGTGATCTCTGAGATTTGCTTTGCGTCTACTTCGCCGAGGAATTTGAGCGTCAGATGCAAGTTGTCGGGCTTTGTCCACGCGACGTCCGCGCGCGCTTGCCGCAAGTCGTTTTGCAACGCCGCGAGCGCGGCTTTGACTTCATTGGGCAATTCGATGGCGATGAAAGTTCTCATGCTTCCGGCGTGACCATCGCGCGCGCTGCGACGGCTAAGGCTTTGAGCTTGTCCAAATCCATGCCCGTTGCAATGCCCATCGCGTGCAGCAGATTCACGACGCGCTCCGTAGCGACATTGCCCGTCGCGCCTTTCGTAAATTGACAGCCGCCCAACTCGCCAATCGAAGCGTCAAACGCCGTCGCGCCGCCTTGCATCGCGGCGACAATATTGGCGAGCGCCATGCGTTGCGTGTCGTGAAAATGCCCGGCGAGCGTGGCGTCCGGCCATTTGTCTTTGACGCGCGCAAAGACTTCATAGATGTGATTCGGAGCCGCCGCGCCGAGCGTGTCTGACAATGCCACTTCGTCCGCGCCGAGCCGCAAGTATTCATCCGCGAGCTTGACCGTTTGTTCGACCGGCACTTTGCCTTCGTGCGGGCAAACGAAGGCGACGCCAATTGCCCCGCGCACGCGCATCCCGTCGGCTTTGGCTTTTTCGACGATTGCTGCAAATTGCCGCATCGAATCCTCAACACTCATATTCACGTTGCGCCGATTGAGCGATTCGGTCGCCGCGACGACGAAGCCGACTTCTTTCACCAAGCCCGTCGCCTTCGCGCGGGCGTAGCCCTTTTCGTTCGGAATCAAGACTTGATACTGCGTGCTGCCGTCGTGCGGGATTGCCTGCAAGACTTCCGCCGCGTCGGCGAGTTGTGGCACCCATTTCGGCGAGACGAACGACGTGACTTCAATCTTCGGAACGCCAGCGTCAATCAACGCGTGAATGAGTTGCACCTTCTTTTCGGTCGGCACAAGCACCGGTTCCGATTGCAAGCCATCGCGCGGGCTGACATCAATGATGGTGACGTTCTTGGGGAACGATAAAGGATGGAACATGAAGTTCTCCGGGCTTCGTTACAAACAGGCATTCGTCTTGCGCTTCTTTTTGTCGAGCGGACTGAGCTTGGTGTCGTCCAAATGATAGGTCGTGGTTTCGATGCTCAAGCTGTTGTCGTTTTCGTCCAGCACGCAGCGTTCGACCTCCAATTTGCCGTCGTTGATTTGGGCTTTGAGGATGCCGCCGTTGGCTTTGTCGCCGCCCTCGAATTCGGCGACGCGCTGCAACTTGCCTTCCTTAATCGCATAGATAAAGCCTTTGGACATCGCTTTGCTGTCGCCCATTGAATAGGTCACAGTGACAACGGCTTCTTCCATGCCATCGCCGTTCAAATCGCCATAATTGGATTGCACCGCGTTGTCGCCGCCCGGCACCAACACGTTACCGACGCGATAACTCATCCGCTTGAAATTGACGGTGCGAATGTCGGTGATGGGCGAGGGCGACGGGCTGGGCGAAGGCGAGGGCGACGGGCTGGGCGACGGCGATGGACTGGGCGATGGTTTGTTGGCCGCAACCATCGCTTGTTCTGCCTGCTGATTGCGGAGCAGAAAATACAGCGCGCCGATGCCTAAAATCACCACCGCAATCGTCGTGATGAACAGCGCGTTGCTCGTTTTGTGGCTGCGCAGAATTTGTTCGGGGTCAATGACCTTGTTGCCGCATTTCAAGCAGAAGGTCGAAGCATCAGGAATTTCCGTCCCGCATTTTGGGCAATACATAATTTTTCAGGTAGTATGGATCAGGCACGCGCCAGAAAGTTTTCCAACACGAAAATCTTGCGCAAACGAAATGGCAACGGGCTTTCGACCAAAGCGATGGCCTTCAGGCTTTCCATTCCAGCCACAAACCAAGGGGTGTCGCAGGCTTTGATGTCCTGAATCCATTGCGGAACAGGGATATGAGTTTCAAGGCATAGCTGTTCCGCTGTCGCCGCCAGAATCGCACTGATTCTTGAATCATCACTGATGAACGGTTCCTTTAGCAGGGCCAGGTCGCGCGTTCGTCTGAAGTCATCTACGAAACTCATCAAATAGCGCGACCAATTCGCCGGGTCTTTGTCAATCCACTCTTTGCATTCACGTAAGGTCATCTGATTCGAAAAGCTCCTCAACAAAAAACTGCGTCGCAGGCTTAATCATTTGACGCGGGTAATAATTCTCCAAAATTTTGAAAACCTCATCAGGTGTTTTCAAACCTAGCCGTTGGATCAAAAAAATGATGTCGCCTTTATCCTGTGTATCAACCCGCGCCGCTAGCGTTTTCATTGCCAACAAATAATCGGGTTCCGGGATATAAACTTGGAGATTCGGAAAATTGAAAAGGATTCGTTGCGGATGCTCGACGACAAATCCTTTTACGGCATCGTTCAGCCAATCTTCCGGCAGATTGTGTGCTTCGGCGATTTGCTCAACGGCGGTTCTGATTTCCTGTGTCGGACGGAAAACGGCATCAACGTCTTTCGTGGCGGGGCGCGCTTCATATACAACGCACATTACTGCCCCGCCGTACATACAGATTTCACCCTTTGCGCCCAAGCGTTGCAGCGCGGCATCAAGCTCGCGCAAATAGGTTTCAATATCCTCTTTGGTGAGTAACGCTGAACCCATAATTTTTGCTTCTGGTCATCCTCACGTTTCAGTCATGAAGCTTTTTTCTTTGCGCGCCACACCTGTTTTGCGCGCCGCTTCTTCCACTGCCGCCGCCACCAAACCCACCACGCGGCGATTGAAGACCGACGGGATGATGTAATCGGGCTGCAACTCCGCTACGTTGATCGAAGAAGCCATCGCGTACGCCGCTGCGAGCTTCATCGCTTCGTTGATGTCGGTCGCGCGCGCGTCCAGCGCACCACGAAAGATGCCGGGAAAGCATAACACGTTGTTGATTTGATTCGGATAGTCCGAGCGCCCCGTCGCTACAACTTTCGCGTAAAGCGCCGCATCTTCCGGCATAATTTCCGGCGTCGGATTCGCCAGCGCAAACACAATCGCGTCCTGCGCCATCGTCTGCACGGCTGCGACCGACAAAATGTTTGGCGCAGACACGCCGATGAACACGTCTGCGCCCGCAATCACATCATTCAACCTGCCTTGCAGATTGTCCGGGTTCGTATGTTCCGCGTACCATTCGAGCGCCTCGTTCATTCCTTCGGTGCGACCGCGATAGACCGCGCCATGCACATCACAACCAATGATGTTGCGCACGCCGGCCTGCATCAACATCTTCGTGCAAGCCGTGCCCGCCGCGCCCGTGCCGGACATCACGACTTTGATGTCGGTCATTGTCTTGCCGACCACTTTCAGCGCATTGATTAGGGCGGCGAGAACCACGACCGCCGTGCCGTGCTGATCGTCGTGAAAGACCGGGATGTCGAGTTCTTTCTTCAAGCGCGCTTCGATTTCAAAACAGCGCGGCGCGGAAATGTCTTCGAGGTTGATGCCGCCAAAGCCGGGCGCAATGGCTTTGACCGTGCGCACGATTTCGTCCACATCTTTCGTGTCGAGACAAATCGGAAACGCATCAATCCCCGCAAATTCCTTGAAGAGCATTGCCTTGCCTTCCATCACTGGCATCGCCGCCGCCGGGCCAATATCGCCGAGTCCCAAGACCGCCGTCCCGTCCGTCACGACCGCAATCGTGTTGCGCTTGATCGTGAGGCTGAAAACCTTGTTCGGGTCTTCGGCAATCGCCGTGCAAACGCGCGCGACGCCTGGCGTGTAGGCGCGCGAAAGATCGGTGCGCGTCTGAATCGCAATCTTGCTTTTGACCTCAATCTTGCCGCCGAGGTGCAACAGAAACGTGCGATCCGACATGTGAATGAACGTCACATCGGGCAAGGCTTTGACCGCTTCGACAATCGTCTTCGCTGTCGCGTCATTGCCCGCCGCAACGGTGATGTCGCGCACGAGTTGGTTGTTGCCGACCTCGACAATATCAATTGCGCCGATGTTGCCGCCCGCATTGCCGATGGCAGATGTGACTTGGCCAAGCACACCGGGCTTGTTGGCAAGCTTCAAGCGCAGGGTGATCGCATAACCTTCGCTGGGTTGGTAATACATAACAATTCTTCAAAATCCGATTTCACCGCAGGAACAGCGGGAGCAGTTTTTCTTTCACTTCATCCAGGTAATGCCGCAGGTAGGTATTTTCGCCGCGTGTTCGCAGAATGTCTAATCCAACGCCCGCCCAAGCCTTCTGCTCGCGCGCAAAATCAATTTCCAGTTCTGCCATGATTTTCTTGGGATCGCGCGTCGCATCAGAAGTCCCTGACGAATAGCGCAAACGATGCGCCTCTTCGCACGGGTCAAAATTCAAACGCTGCCGAACGGTGGAAAGCCGTTGCTCTTCCTGTTCGTTGTCGCAAAGAAAGCCATTCAGAATCCAGGCTTCCCGTTTGGGATATTGCGCCGCAATCGCAACGACGAACTTGCCTTCGACTTCCGCTGCCGCTTGCTGCATTCCATCTCGACGTTCGTGCTGGCTATCCAAATCACGCGATAAGACGAGAGCAATGATGTCGCGCTGCGGTTGCAGCTTCAACGCCAAGCGAATCGCCTTCCGCGTAATCGCCGTATCCACGCCTTGCGGCTCGCCGTCTACGTGCCCACGATAACGCGGCAGCCGATAGGTTTTGTAAAGATCGGAAATCGCTGTCCAGCGTGTGCAGAGATAACCGCTCTCAAAGCCTGTCCATTCACGAATGTGAGGCAAAACAGATTCATCCAACCAATCGGGGCTTTCTTCGAGCAAGACACGATCCGCCAGCGCACAAATCATCCGAGCATCCGCTTCGTTCTCTGCCACCACGATCAGTTCAGGCATTCACTAACTCCGCTGGCGAGTTTTCGAGCACCCAGTTTTCGCCTTCCGCGTCCCACAATTCGCCCGTCGTCAAAACATCTAGCGCGCGCTTGGCATCAGGGTGATCGCTCAAGCGTTTGGTGTGACTGATACCTTCCTTATCCGTTGCCATCACCCAGACATCTTTTGCGTCGAGCGCATCTACGATGTACGGTGAATGGCTGGTGACGATGATTTGCCGATCATGTTTTTCGGCGAAGTCTTTGAGCGTTTGCATCAGTTGACGCTGGGCAAGCGGATGAAGACCTTGCTCCACATCTTCAATTAGAAAAATTATTGGTGGATTTGGGTTTTGCAACAAGGTCAGCATACCTAGTATCAATAAGGTTCCCTCACTCATTGCGTGGGCTGGAACAGCATCTGCACTCAAGGTATCAAAAACCACTTCATAGCCCGGTTTAGAATTGGAACGTTGTTGACGTCTGGGATGGGCGTTTTCAGTTATGGAGTAAATTGTCTCTACTTCAAGTACCTTTGCATGATTTGCTTTTATTTTTTTGACCGTCGGGACAATTTTACACAGGGCTTGTTCTATAGCTTGAAGGCGGGCTGGTTCTGAAAGAATCAGGTTAGCGATAACCGAAGATAAACCACTACCGTCGGATGACAGCTTAGGAGGGATTTCTTCAAGACCAGATGGTTGAGCTAACTTTTCAGGTGATGCTTTGAAATACACAGATGGCCCTAGCTGTCGCATAAGTTCACTGGGCAGGGCGTGTGATAATGTCTTCTGTTCATTAAGATCACCTTTCCCCACACCTATGGGGCTATCTTGAAATGTTCCTTGCACTCTCAATTTCCAGCCACGAGATTGCCCTTCATATAGACTTTCAGTAGATAACTCAATTTTTACATTATCAGAACTCAGTTCCGCGTTGACTGAGAATTCGCTTCCGTGTTTTCTAACCAAAAAATCAGGAGACAACATA
This sequence comes from uncultured Heliobacteriaceae bacterium, assembly GCA_964631865.1. GTDB lineage: Bacteria > Acidobacteriota > Blastocatellia > RBC074 > RBC074 > JAFDVL01. The sequence goes on from CAZWAK010000005.1 coordinate 88,836, forward strand.
TCGGTGAAGACCTGCGAGGGAGGTTTGTTTACTAAACTACTAATACAGTCTATGGCCTGAAGCACGCCTGTTTTCCCACACCCATTCGGCCCCACCAGCGCAGTCACGCGCCCCGGTTCGATGACCGTGTGCGCGTGACTTTTGAAATTCGTGAGTTCGATTCTAGTAATCATCGCTCACTCCGTCTATTGGCTCTTGGCCGCCTGATTGACTTTCAGCTTCGCGGCGAATTGCTTGCGAAACTTTTTGATCTTCGGGGCAATCACGTAGCTGCAATAGCCTTGATTCGGGTTATTGACGTAATACTCCTGATGATAGGCTTCGGCAGAGTAGAACTCCGAAAACTTCGTCACTTCCGTCACGATGGGGTCTTTGTAGACTTTTGCAGCGGTCAATTCGGCGATGAATTTTTCGGCAATCTCTTTTTGTTCGGGCGAGTGATAGAAAATCGCCGAACGATATTGCGGGCCGATGTCGTTGCCTTGCCGATTCAACGTCGTCGGGTCGTGCAGGGTGAACAGCACTTCGAGAATTTCCCGATATGAAATCACACTCGGATCAAAGGTGATCTGCACGACTTCGGCGTGCCCCGTTTTTTTGCCCGTTACTTGTTCATACGTCGGATTCTTGACGTGGCCGCCGGAATAGCCGGAGACGGCTTTCTGGACGCCAATCAATTCATCAAACGGCGCTTCGATGCACCAGAAGCAGCCGCCTGCGACCGTCGCAATTTCTTTGTTCATCTTTTTCCCCTTTTCTGATTTCTGCGTGGATTGCGCGAACACGTTTCCTGCGAGAAGCAGCAACGTACACAATAGCAATGTTGGTTTCACAATGATTCCTCCTCGGAAAATGTAGCGCGATTTGCCAAATCGCGTTACGCCTTTGACTCGTCAATGTTTGGCGAGCCGACAGTATAACTCAAAAAGCCCTTGAAATATTCCAGCCGGGAACGTTCCAAAGGCTTTCGAGAGCAAATTGTGCAACGGCTTAGGCTTTGTTCAGAACGTAGACGTAATGCCAGAGGTCGCGCCAGAACACTTTCTTTTCGATCTGCAATCCGTTCTTTTCGGCGACACGACGCGAGGGCAGGTTTTCCGGGCGAATCATTGAGATCATCCGTGTTCGGCCCAGCACATTAAAGCCATAATCAAAACACGCCTTTGCGGCTTCAGGCGCAAAACCTTGTCCCCAATAGCTGCGGTGGACGTGATAGCCGACTTCTAATTCCAGCGCCCCGTCCACTTCCTGATGCAGCAAACCACAATCGCCGATGAATTTGTTTTCGCGCTTCAGCATCAGCGCCCACAATCCGTAGCCGTGTTCTGCATAACTGGCAAACTGCCGTTGCAGCGCGGCTTCGAGCATTGCGCGATCATAAGGTCGCGGGTAATACAGCATCGTTTCCGCATCGCCGAAAATCTCGAACATTGCGTCGAAATCGTCCGGCGTCAGTTCGCGCAGCAGCAGTCGTTCAGTTGCCAAAATGACTTTGCTCATGGGGTAAGGGATCGCAGATAGTCGAACGTTTCTGCGAGCGTCACGACATCGCCGTACTTGGCGTCAATGTCGAAGAGATTCGCTTCGTGCGGCTCCGGCGCGCGGTCGCCGACACATTCGCGCACGACGATGGTGCGAAAGCCATTCTGGCAACCGTCCACTGCCGAAGCGCGCACGCAGCCTGATGTCGTACATCCGGCGATGATGAGCGTGTCCACGCCCGCGGCAGTCAGCGTCGCGGCGAGCGGCGTGCCGAAAAAGGCGCTGGCGTATTTTTTGACGAGGACATGCTCATTCGGCAGCGGCGCTAAACGGTCGTCTACTTCGACGAGCGGCGAGCCTTTTTTCAGCACGCTCAAACTCGGCACTTTTTTGATAAAGACGCCCGCATCCCGAAAACCTTCGTCATACGCGACGGTCGTGAACGCAATCGGCAACGCCAGTCGCCGCGCTTCGTCGAGCAATTGTTTCGTCGCGGCGATTTCCGGGTCAAGATTGGACGCGAGTGGCGAGGCAAGGTCGGTGAACCCTTTGATGAAGTCAATAATCAGCAGTGCCGGATGTTGGCCAAAGCCAAGACGATGGGCAAAGCCGCGACTTTTGTAAAAGGCAAGTGTATCGGACATCGCAATGACCTCAAACAAAAAGGGAAGAGACTGAACCGCGCGGGGCAGATAGCACGGTTCAGCCTCTGTGGGGGAGTAAACTTTAATCCGCCGATGCGCCGCGCACCTTCGGCTTTGCTTCGGCGGACGCCAAGTTTTTGACGATGCCGATGGCTTCCGGCGTCGGGCCAAACGTGAAGGTTTCAATCGGCGGACGTGCTGCCGCAATCGCTGCACGTTTTTTCTCCGTCGCCTTTTCATCCACCTGCATTGTCTTTTTGTTGATGACGACGCCGTACGCTTCCGCCGCTTTTTTGAGCGACACCAAACCGCTCACGACATCCTTGCGCACCAATTCTGCCGGGCGTTCCAACGGGTCTTTCCAACCGCCACCGCCTGCCGTGTGATAGACCAGTACATCGCCTTTCTTCACGGGAACCTGCGAAATCTTCGAGGGCAATTTTTCTTTCTTGCCATTTGTGCGAATCAGCGTCTTCGTCGAAAGCGCGCCGGGTTCGCCGCCCAAAATACCCCACGGCTGCGAACGTTCGCGGTCATCGTGAATCGCAATCTCGCCGTCCACTTCAAAGCGATACACCTTGCGCACCGCATTGCCGCCGCGATGGAAGCCTGCACCGCCGCTGTCGGGAAGCGAAACATATTCGAGCACCGTCAGCGGATAATAGCTTTCCAAATATTCAGTCGGGATGTTTTCAAACAGCGGCCACCACGAATGCGCGTCCATCCCGTCGCCAATAGGACGACCAGGAATGCCGCCGTAAGTAATCTCCATCAAGTGGAAAAACTCGCCGTTTTCGTCGTTGCCGTTGTAGAGCAAATAGGGCGAAGTGCCATAACCCGCCGCCGTCGAAAGCTCCGGCGCATTCACACCCAAACAGCCGCCGAGCACATCGAACAACCGCGTCAGCGCGTGCGTGCGACAGCCGAGCGCGGCGGGGAAGTTGGGTTGAATCAATGTTCCCGTCGGCATCGTGATGTGCAGCAGCGGGTAGAAGCCGTCGTTGAAAAGTATCTGCGGGTCAAAAACCATAATCAGATACACGCCGATGAACATCTTGAACATCTCTTCGTTGAGGAAGAAGTTGATCGGCCCCGGCGCTTGTGGGTCGGTGCCTGTCCAATCGAAATGCGCGTGATCGCCTTCGCGCCACATCGTCAGCTTCATTTTATACGGCCCGTTGCCGCGCCCGTCGTCGTCAATGTAATCCTCAAACGACACGGGCTTTTCGGGCAGAATCATTTGAATCAACGCACTCATCGCCTTGTGCGTGCGGTCGAGCAAGACTTCGTAGGCATCGAGCATCACGTCTTTGCCGAAGCGGTCGCACATTTCAATCACGCGCTTTTCCGCCGTGCGACAGGCCGCGACAATCGCCATCAGATCGAAGTAATTCATCGTCGGCATGCGCGAGTTGTTCAGGATCGTGTCGAGCAAATCTTCGTTGAGCTTGCCTTCCGCAAAAAGCTTGACCGGCGGAATGCGCGTACCTTCGCCAAACACGGTCGTCGCGTCAGTCGGCAACGATCCCGAAACGGGGCCGCCCATGTCAATCGTATGCCCGAATTGCGACCCCCAGCCGACGAGTTCGCCTTTGTAAAAAATCGGCAGCAGCACCATCCAGTCATTGATGTGCGAAATCGCGCCGCCGCATTTGTAGGGGTCGCTGATGAGAAATACATCGCCCGGTTTGATGCCGCGCTTCCAATGCTTGATGAAGCCCGCGATATACGCGCCGAACTGGCCTACGACCATTCGTCCGTCCGGCGTCGTAATCATCGGAAAGCCGTCGTGCTGTTCCCGAATCACGGGTGACATCGCGGAACGAAACAGCACGGCATCCATTTCAAAGCGTGCATTGCGCAGCGCATTTTCAATGATGTCGAGCGTGATTTTGTCGAAGTCCTTCGGCACAGGACGCTTGTAATTGATGATGTAATCAATCACCGGATCGCCGTGGGAGGACGAAGATTTTTTATAAGCCTGGCTGGTGTTGTTGCGAATGCGGGCTGCTTTTTTCATACGAGTTGTCCTCCGGTTTTACTTCTTTTTCCCATTGGTTTTTGCTTTGACTTCATAGCCGTCGGGGAAAATCAAAATGTTCTGGTAATCGTCCACGCGCCCGTAATGCTTCGGCAAAATGAGTGTCGTGGAATCGTTCTGCGTGATGACCGCTGGCCCCGCCACAATATTGCCGGGCTTTAATTTGTAGCGGTCATAAATCGGCGCATTCACAAACTTGCCTTTGCAATAAATTTTGTGCTTGCCCGTAATCGCTTTGCTGGCGTCTGCGCCGCTGCGTTTGACCTTGCTCAGTTCCAGCTTGGTCACGACGCCGATGCCGACCGCGCGCAGGTTCACGACCTCGATCAAGTGATCCGTGCGGAAGCCGAAATTCTTGTCGTGCGCATCCTGGAACGTATCGAGAATGCTTTGGAATCCGCCTTCGGTGTCGAGCGCCTTGATGTCCACATTGATCGGAAATTCGTAGCCTTGCCGGTAATAGCGCAAGTCAATTTGGTAATTGATCTGCTGATCTTTCGCGGGAATCTTTTCGTGCTTCAGCCAGTCGCGTGCCTGCTTGCCCAAGCCTTCCAGAATCTTTTTGATCTCCTTGCGATCAATCTTGTCGGTCGTGCGAATGACGGTGCGCGAGAATTCGTTTTTGATGTCCGAATGCAGAAAGCCCAACGCCGACAGCACGCCGGGCGTCGTCGGAATGATCGAAGGCCACGATCCTGACAGAATCGAAAGCGCATTCGCGTGCAACGGCCCCGCGCCGCCGAGCGCCACCAGCGCGAAGTTGCGCGGATCGTAGCCGCGTTCGACCGAAACCAATCGCAACGCACCGAACATATTTTCGTTGACGATGTTGTAAATGCCTTCGGCGGCTTGATGCACATTCAAACCCAACTTATCGGCGACCGTTTTGACGGCGGTTTCGGCGCTGTTTTTATCGAGCTTCATTTCGCCGCCCAATAACGCGGGAGGCAAATAACCGAGCGTCACATTCGCGTCGGTCACGGTCGGTTCCGTGCCGCCCGTATTGTAGGCCGCCGGGCCAGGCACTGCGCCAGCGGATTGCGGGCCGACACGCAACGCTCCGGTCACATCCGGCACGTGCGCGATGGAGCCGCCGCCCGCCCCAACCGTGCGCACGTCCACCGAAGGCGATTTGACCGGATACATTCCGACGCGCGTGTCGCGCAGGATGTTCGGCTTCGCATCAATCGCAATCGCCACGTCGGTTGACGTGCCGCCCATATCGAACGACAACACGTTGCGATAGCCTGTCAATTCGCCAATATATGCCGAAGCGACCGCGCCGCCCGATGGCCCCGACAACAACGTATTCACAGGCCGTTCCTGCGCGGCGTCGAGCGACATCACGCCGCCGTCCGAGCGCACGATGTTCATTGTCGTTTTGATCTTCGACGCGGCGAGCTTGTCTTTCATCCCGTTCAGGTACACGCGCATTTTTGGGCGCACATACGAATTCATCACGGTCGTCAGACAACGTTCGTATTCGCGGAATTCAGGCAGAATGTCGGTTGAGATTGTGACGGGCAAATCGGGATACATTTCGTGCGCGATAGCTTTGATGCGCTGTTCGTGCGCGGGATTCGCAAACGAATTTATCAACGCGACGGTCAAGGCTTCGATGCCGCGCGTGTGTAAATCTTTGATGTGATGCCGGACTTCTGCTTCATCGAGCGGCGACATCTCCGCACCCTTCGCGCTGTTGCGGGCGGACACGCCGCGCGTCAGTTCCAGCGGAGCCATCGGATCAGGTTTAATCATAATGATCCAGCCCGCGAGCGGCCCCGGCGTTTGCGACCGCGCGACGTGCAGGATTTGCTCGAAGCCTTTGGTCGTAATCAAACCAACGCGCGCACCTTTGCCTTCCAGCACAGCGTTGGTGGCGACCGTCGTGCCGTGCAAAATCAATTTGATGTCATTCGGATTGATGCCGACCTGGTCGGCGATTTTGTGGATGCCAGTGATAACGCCGATGGATTGATCTTGTGGCGTCGAAGAGACTTTGGTCAGGTGCATCCCGCCCGTTTGTTCGTTGAAAAGCAACAAATCGGTGAACGTCCCGCCTACGTCAATGCCGAGTCTATAACTCATACGCAGTTCCTCATGGGTTGTGAATTTGAGAATTCGCTTGCAGAAATCGCCAGTGAAAATTCATTCATTGGTTATAACAATAGCACGAATGATTGTAGTGATGAGACGAGGATTGTCAATCGCCTGATTGAAAATCCCTGCGAACTTCGTTAGCGTGGAGCGCGTACAACCGTTCGCTGGCAAATCGCCCGCGTTTTTCGGAAAGGAAATCACGATGTCAACACTCAACGATTTGCTCGAAGCCGCCCGCCGCAAGACCCAGGAACTCGACGAAAAATTCAAGCTCAAAGACAAGCTCGATGAAGGCTTGAAAACCGCTTCGGATGTCGCGCGCAAAGGTGTCGAAATCGCCAACGATGCCGTCAACACGGCGCGCGATCAAGCCAGCAAAGTAGACGAGCAACTCGGCGTCAGCGAAAAGTTCAAAGCCACAACCGGGCAAGCTGGCGAAGCCGCACGCACCGCCGCCGAAACCGCGCAAACCGTTGCGAGCGACATTGCCAAAAACGCTGAGGAAGCCGCGAAAGACGTGTTCGGCAGCGCCGCCGGGTATTACAAACGCGCCGAACAAGCCTACAACTTCAGCGCGAGCAGCGCCCGCGTCGCCGAAGCTACGCTGACCGGCTTTGACAAAGCGCGCACGTGGGTCAAAGAAAATCCGGGCAAAACCGCTGTCGTCACGTTTTCGCTGATTGCGGGCATTCGCGCGGGTTCGGCGTTTCCATCGCTCGGCGCAACGGTGCTCGGCGCGGGGCTGGTCAACGATTTGTTTTTCAGCAGCGCGCTGCCCGTTTATGGTTTGCGCAAGCTCACTGAAAAATACGACGAATACTTGAAAGAGCAGGAAGCCAAGTTAGCCAAAGGCGAGATTGACGAAGCCGAACGCGCGAGCCTCGAATTCCAACGCAACATGACCAAATACGTCGGCGCACCGTTGCTCGGAGCCTTCAGCGTAGCGGCGGGCGCATCGTTGATTGGCGCGGCAGTGTCGGGCGCAACGGTGACGAGCCTGCCGCTGAGTTTGATTCTCGGTACGAATCCGCTGCTGAACGGCATCTGGTTCTTTGCCAACGGCGTCATTTGCATCAGCGAAGGCTATAAGTTTTTTATGATTGCGCTGGCCGATCAAGAGGAAGTGCAAAAGGTCGTGAAAGAAATCAAAGGCTTGTTGCCGGCCTAGCAGAGATTGTGGGGAGCGGTTGTGTCCAGTCACCTCCGCTACCCTTCTCACGCACCGCCAGATTTATCCGACATCAGGCGCATTTTTCTTCTGACACGTTTGTTCCTCCGCCCCCCGCCACAGCCGAAAAGCCTGTCTTTTCTGCACTTCTTTGTTTGGTATCATCTTTGCGTTTCCTTGTACTGCCATAAGCAAGAACATAAGGTTATACGGGCGTCTGGTCAGAATTCATCACCGACGCCGTCTCGATCAGGAGTGCAAGATGAAACATTCCGCCGTCCTTTCCGCCCAGCCCTTCGCGGAGTTTGCGCTGCGCGTCCGCCACGTGCTCGCCCGCTTCGCCTGCTTTTTTCTGGGGCATCATTTCGATAATCGTAAGTCCGCAACCACTGTCGCAGGCCAATGTCACTGTGGCGAGCCGTTGCTTCGTGCCGACGATGCGGCAGTCCACGTGCGGCATAATCTGGCGTGTTTGTTGGGCGGTCACACTTACGAAAAACACGGCGAACGCGACGGACACGGCGAGTATATTTGCACAAGCTGCGGGCATCCCATGCTCTTTGTGTTGGAAGTCTCGCCGTATGCGCGCCAAGACCGCTTTCGCAAATTCGTGCAGCCGCGCTGTGGCCTGGGCGGGCATCCCGTCCACATCGTCACGCGGCGCAGCGGGATGACCGAATATGCCTGTGATTGCGGGCATTCGTTTCTGCTGCCGCAACCCGCCTTGACCAAAGTGCGGCATCCGCTGATCTGTTTGCTCACAGGGCATTCGATTAAGCCGTTCGCACGATGGGATGGCGTGCCGGAATTTCGCTGCGAGCATTGCGGGCATCCGTTTTGCCTCACGACTGCGCCCGCAACCACCAATGCAACGACCGACCACACGCCGTCGCGGAAGGCGGTGTTGCACGGGTTGCTGCGCCTCATTCGCTTTCGCTATCACGTCACGTTCATCGGTGTGATTTTGGGCGCGCTGCTAGTGGCCAGAGGGCTGCCCCTCGCGCTGGTGCAATCGTTGGCGCTGTTGTATGTGTCGTTCAATGTGTTGCTGTACGGCGGCATTTACACGATGAACGACATCCTGGATGCGGAGTCGGATCGGCGGCATCCGCTGAAGAAAAACAGACCATTGCAATCCGGCGTCATCAGCCTCGCAGCCGCTGTTGTGTTTGCTGTGACGTTGATTACGGCGGGATTGCTCAGCGGCTATCTGCTGTTTGGGACGGGCGTCGTCGCGCTTTATGGTGTGATGCTCGGCATCAATCTTTTTTACAGCTTGTGGGCGCGACAACTTCCCTGGGTGGATATTGTGTGCAACGCCGCGCCGCACCCGCTGCGCTTTTTGCTGGGCGCGACGATGGTGGGCGGCACAGTTCCGCTGACGCTGCTGCTGGCGCTTTTTTGGTTGGCGTTTGGCATCGCCAGCACCCGACGAATGCTGGAAAAAGATGTGCCGGGATGGCGCGTGCGAAAAGTGCTGGAAACGTACTCGGAACGCGATCTCTTCTGGCTGCGACTGCTGCCGTTTGGCGCACTGATTTTGCAAGGAATGTTTGATGCTTCCATCCCGTCGGTGTTTTATGCGGTGATCCTCACGGTGTATGGGTTGACCGTTTTTGGCGTAAGTTTTCTTCATCCGCTGCGGCAGGGATTGGTGTCTTTGTGGACAAGATAAATACGTTATGAAACGACTGCGTGCTGCATTTCAACTGGATGGTTCTCACCGCACCGCCAAGCGGCTGGGCTTGTTCCTGACACAAACATTTTTTCTCTGGATGTTTTTTACCGCCGGAAGTTTAGAGCGGCTGGCAGAACTTGATCTGATCTCTGGCCCGCCGGGCGTGGATGTAAAGCCTCTCGCGTTTGCGTTCGCCGCGCGTTGGCGACACGGAATGACGCAGGGGGGGCTGTTGTATATGCCCGGATTTTTTGTGACAGCCGTTGCGATCTGGGTTTGGGTGTATGGCCTGTCTTGGCGCAGGATCGTGGCGGAATATGCCGTAACGACCGCCGTAGCCGTGTGCGCGGCGTTGCTGCTTGCGCGCGGGAGCAGCAGCTTGATCGTGGCGGCTTTTCAGCACCAGACCGGGCTTCGCTGCGAAGCGCAGGATTTAGCGATTGCCGGGCGCGTGCTGGGGCAAGGGGTTTTCACGCTCATCAATTGGAGTTCGTTTGTGGGAGCCTGCCAATTTTGTCTCGTGCGAAAATCGTTTCGTCCGCTTTGGCTTCCGGCGGGCTTGAGCCTCGTGCTTGTGCTGATTCGCCCGTTCACGGCGGATGAATTTACCCGCTTCTGGCTTCAGCAAATCCGGCAAGGCGAAGTCGTCGCCATTGTTTCCGCGCTGCTGATTCCGCTCCTGATGGCGTGGTTCGTTTGGATGTTGCCCGCCACGCCCGCTATCGTTTCTGCCACGAAGCCAACACCGTTGCACTCAATTCGCGTGGAGAAGTGAGGTTAATGCCGCGCGCTCGATTTTGTCTGCCGATTTCAAACGCGATGCGCCACTGCGCGAACAACACACGGTACGCCGCGAACACGCCGTTCTGCGGATCGTAGATGCTGGTCGCTTCGGACGTCACGCCGTTGAGTTCGATGATTTTCAAATCGCGGCCTTGCTGCAACGCGGCGAGCGACGGCACGCGAATGTCGAAGCGGCCAAAATAAAACCCGTCAAAGCTTTGTGCGATGCGATCCATCGCGGCTTCGAGCGCAGCGGTTTTGTAGCGTGTGCCATCGAGAAAAATCGTGCCTTTGGAATGTGCGCCGATTTCGACGAGTTGAATGCGCTCGCCTGCGGCGGGCACGTCGCACAGCCGCTCGCCTTGCTTATCACAATAAAACTGCGCCATACAAACCGCACGGTCGTCATTCAGGATCAATTGCTCTAACGTGCTTTGGCCATCGCCTGTGACGACGGGGAATTTCTTTTCCGTGATCGAGAAAATGTGACCGCGCGCTTCGTTCGGGTAGCGGTAATAAAACACGCCGAACTCTTCGCCCGGCACATATTCCTGAAGAATCGTATCGTGCGTGAAGGCTTGAAAATACCGGCCTAACTCGTCGTCAGAACGAATCACTTGCACGCCGTTGCCGCGCTCGCCTGCATCGGGTTTGAGAATGATCGGGTAGCGGAGTTGTTGTGTTTGCAAAAACTGTTGCGCTTGAGCGATGCGGTCGTCAACGTTTGTTGATGCGGCGATGAGTTGCGAACGCGGCAGCCATTCGTCGGCATTGCGAAAGCCGTTCAGGATTTGCGTCTTCGATTCGCCGACGAAACCGCTAGCGGAAATCGCGGGATTGCACGCGGTGAACAAGGTCGCGCTGCGATGTTTGAGCGCAAGATAAGTGATGTAGCAAACGACGGGCGGATAAAACGCCCACAGCGGCCAAAATTCCCAGCGCGTCAAGCGTCGCCATCGGCTCAACAACATTCGTCGCCCGCGCCACGTCGCCAAGCGCAGCGCCAGTTTGATGAGCAAGAGCAACACGAAGCCGACGAGCAAGGCGCGCAGCAAAAAATGCTGCTGCCCAAAATACACACGCTGGATGAACTCTGCGCCGAGCCACGCCGACAAGCCCACGAGCAACGGCGTCCACACCGCGCACGCAATCGCAAAGTAAAACGTGAACCACCAAAACTTCGTGCGCAGCACCCCGGCGGCAAAGTACGTGGGCAAGCGCGCGCCGGGCACGAAGCGACTCGCAAAAATTACTTTCACTCCTTGTTTAGAAAACCACGCAGAGCTTTTTGCAACAGCACGCTCGCTGACAAACCATTTGAGCGGCGCGCGCGCCACAGCGGGGCGACCTAAATAACGACCGGCGAGATAGAGCAAAATGTCGCCAATGAAAATGCCCAAGAAACACGCGAGAACGCCGAACAAAAATTCGACGCGGCCTTGTGCGACCAGCACGCCGACGCTGACGGTCGTCAGGTCTTCGGTGACGAACGTGGCGATCACGATGAGCAATAACAACGCGGGCAACGACGTTTCAGGGCTTTGCGACACGTCCACCGTCGCCGCGAACCAGCGGCTGAGCGCCGTTTCTGCCATCCATGTGAAAAAGCCCGTCAGCATGTTTTTTTCTCACAACACTACGGACAAGCGCGGTTGTCGTTGCCGCAACACACCGAACATCCCGCGCGTTTTGCGATGCTCCAATGTCGCGGGCGCAACGCCGATGTCTTCGTTCGGCACAAAGCCTTGCAACCGTAACATCACCGCGACCAGCGCTTGATGATGCACCAGATGACTGAGCAGAAATTGCAATTCGCGGCGCAGCGACGACGTACTCCAATAGGGCGAATCCTGCTTGACCCACAACGTGGCCTGCTCTTCGGCAAATGATAATTTCCAGAGCATCGTAGCGGTCGCTTCGATGCGTTCCATCGCGCGCGTGCGGCTGTGTTCCGTGCTTTCGTCGCGCTCGCGGAGATCGTAATCTATTTTGTTGTTTTTGACGCCCTGCAAAAAGCATTGATAGAAGTCGAGGCAATGCCGCAACTGCGCGCCGATGCTGCTCGTAAAGGTCGGCGCGTCCACGTGGGTGTAAAGCCGATCATCCATCTGTTCGAGCAACTTTTGCGCCTCGCGCAGCACTTTGATATTTTCGGCAATCAGGATTTCAGTGGAAGGATTGATGGTTGCGTCTGATGGTTGCATGCGACCTCCGATGGGAACAGTACGGCGAGCGGTAGCGAGCTTGGTCAGCGCACTACTTCCAACCCGCTCGCTACGGCTCGCCGTACTGTACCGGGTTCCGTTGATGGCGTAAAAATTGTCGTGACCGCTTCGTGCAGCCGCCTGGCCAATTCCTTGCGATCATTTCCTCGCAATGTTTCTGCGCCAAACGTCAATGTCGCTTCAATCTCCGACAAACAAAACACGCCCCACAAATGCGGCACGAGCGTCATTGCGCCCCACCAGCACACCGACAGAGACGCGGGCGTTTCGTCGGACGGCGTGCGGTAGTGCAGGCTGGCATACACGACCGGAAAATTGCCGCGCGCCGCTGGTTCCAACAAGCTCGGCTTGAAGGGCAATACTTCTGCGCCCATCGTGCTGGTTCCTTCGGGGAACACCACGATGTTTTGCCCACTCTGCAATGTTGCGGCGATCAACGCATTGACGCGCGGAATGTCTGCCGCGCGCGCACGATCAATAAAAATCGTATTCATGCTGCGACTGAGCAAGCCAAACACGGGCCAGCTTTCGACTTCACGTTTGGCAACGAACACACAATCCATTTGCGCAGCCAGAACGACAATGTCCAGGTAACTCAAATGATTGGACACCAGAAAAAACGGTGTCGCCGGTACAATCGCGTGGGTGTGAATTTTTATTCCCAGCACGGTCACAATTGTCCGCGCCCAATGGCGAAAGATGAAATTGCGCCATTGGCGTTGGCGTTGCGGGCGCAAGCAAACAAACGGCGCGACGAGCAGCCACAGCAGATAGAACCCGATGGTGGCGAGGCAAAAGGCGATGGCTTTGGTAGGGGTGCGAAGTAGGTGCATTTTTTCGTAATGGAACAAACCGGGAAGATTACGAAACACACGAAAAAAACGAAACATACGGAAAAAGCACAATTCTTTCGTTTGTTTCGATATTTTCGTATGTTCCGTAATCTCTCTTGTTCTTTCTCTCTTGAACCGCCACCGAAAAAGATTTTTACCGAAAAAACATCTGATACGCCGCCGGACTGAGTTGGTGACAATCCATCAGCACGAAGTAATCAATCGTTTTGAAGGCGCGATCCATCGTCGGCGGCGAGCAGACTTTCGCGCCGAAGCGCAGGTACGAACGAAACAGCTTGGGGATTTTCGCTTCGACGAGCGGCGCATCGTTGTCTTCCAGATCGCATTCAAAACCCAGTTGCGGCAGCACCATCCAATCGGGATGCACGTGCCCCCCCGCCAGCAATTGACTCATCACGCCCCAACCTTCATTCGCGTCCTGGCTCGTCAACGAACAACAACCGAACAAATAGCGTTTGCGCGTTTGCAGCGTGTACGCCGCGATGCCGCGCCACAGCAGATACAACACGCTCGAATGCCGATGCGCAGGTGCGATGCAGGCGCGGCCCAGCTCAATCGAATTCAAAACAACAGCATCTGGCAAATGCGTAAGATCAAACTCCCCGGCGGAGTAAAAACCATTCCCAGCAGCCGCCATTTCATTTGTTTGTAAGCGATAGGTTCCAACCACATGGCCTGCCTCCGTGTCTTCGACTATCAGGTGATGGCATTGCGCGTCAAATTCGTCGCGGTCGCGCTGCGTCAAAAACGACGACTGCAACCCTTCGCCGAGTTCCAGATTGAAAACCTCAAAGCGCAATTTCAGCACCGCGTCCAAATCCAGCGCGTTCTCGGCGAACCGCAATAAATACCGGCCTTCGTGCAATTCCAGTTGCGGCGCGCGCGCCGGGGAAGCGGTCGTTGTCGTCAGCAAGTTGAGGGTTTCAATCAGCGTCATGGCGTTTCTCCTTTACGCTGCATAAATCGGTTGGCGGTAGGCATTTATTCCCGCCTGTTGCAGATGACGGAAAAAGCGGAACAGCACCGGGGGAATAATTTTCGCAAGCGTGTGGATTATATCGCCGAGAGTCGCCGCGAGTCACGCCAGTCAAATTACCGACTACCGACTACCGGCTACCGACTACTTTTTTTCGAGGAGTCATCCATGCAAAACCACTACGACGTCATCATCATCGGCACGGGCGCAGGCGGCGGCACGCTGGCCTACAAACTCGCGCCATCGGGCAAAAAGATTTTGCTGCTCGAACGCGGCGGCTATGTGCCGCGCGAAAAAGCCAATTGGGACACACGCGCCGTCGTCAAAGATGGCAAGTACAACGCGAAAGAAACCTGGTACGACAAGCAGGGAAAAGAATTGCATCCGCACACGAATTACTACGTTGGCGGCAACACGAAATTTTACGGTGCGGCGTTGTTTCGCTTGCGCGCGGAAGACTTCGGCGAATTGAAACATCACGGCGGAATGTCGCCTGCGTGGCCACTCAGCTATGACGAATTGGAGCCGTATTACACACAGGCCGAACATCTCTATCACGTGCATGGCCAGCGCGGCGAAGACCCGACCGAACCCTGGGCCAGCGCGCCCTACGCACATCCGGCGGTCAGTCACGAGCCGCGCATTCAGGAGTTAGTAGATTCGCTCGCGCAACTCGGTCATCAGCCGTTTCACACGCCGCTCGGAGTGATGCTCGATGAAAAAAATCCGAATCGCAGCCGCTGCATTCGCTGCAACACCTGCGATGGCTTCGCATGTCTGACGAACGCGAAGTCCGATGCACAGGTCGTCTGCGTTGATCCCGCGCTCGAACACAAAAATGTTTCGCTGTTAACAAACGCGCAGGTTGTGAAGCTCGAAACCAATGCTTCCGGCAGCGCGGTCAGCAAAGTGTGCGTCGAGCGCGACGGCTCGTATGAAGTTTATTCCGCCGACATCGTGGTCGTTGCGGCGGGCGCGATCAATTCCGCCGCGTTGTTGCTGAAGTCCGCGAATGACAAGCATCCGAACGGCTTGGCGAACGGTTCGGATGTCGTCGGGCGGCATTACATGGGACACAACAATTCTGTTTTGTTTGCGATCTCGCGGCATCCGAATCCGACCGTGTTTCAGAAGACGATGGCGATGAACGATTTCTATTTTGCGAACAAAGATTGGGACTTTCCGATGGGGCATATTTCGTTCGTCGGCAAGTTCGACGCAAATATGTTCGCCGCCGGAGC
>CAZWAK010000006.1:0-99286 GCA_964631865.1 uncultured Heliobacteriaceae bacterium
CCGGAAACTAAACCACCCGTAGGTCTGGCACGCGAGCCGCGTGCGCTCCCAGGAATAGCCCCGAATTTTTACAGTAAGAAAAATTTCGCCCCCCGTTACCGCTTTTTCCCACGCCTTCCGCATAAGCCGCCGAACAAACAAAAACTCGGAGGCTTTATGACACGTGACAATTCATCCCACAAACTTTGGTCATGGCAACTGCTGATGCTCTGGCTGAGCGCGTTGTCCTGCACGGCGCTGGCCGCGCCCCAACCAACGGGCGTGCGCAACAGTACGGGCGCGCATCGCTTGTCTGCAAAGCAATTGCAAACGCTGCAGGACAGCCTGCGCCACAAAAGCGGCTTCGTCGAACTGCGCTTTGATGAAATGGGCGCGTTGACGCTCGGCCATCGTGAGCAGATTCAAGGCGGCTCCGCGATGGCGCGCGCGTTGCTCATCGCAGCGGTGGACAGCGCGAATTTGTATGAACTGGAAAGCCACGAACGTTCGCCGGAAATCCCGTTTGCCCGACTCGTCGAAAGCGAAAACCAGAAGTGCAACAGAACAGGCCAGCAGATGACCATTTACCGGGTACAGCTTGATTTTGCTGACTTCGGCGTTTTGTTGGGGGCACGCCAAGCGAAAGCTTCATTCGACATCGGCATTGCCTTGCTGCACGAGTTAGTACACGGAGTTTTGCAGTTGAAAGACCCCCAAAAGATAAATGAAATCGGAGATTGTGACGGGCACGTCAATCAAATGCGGCGCGAATTGCAGTTGCCCGAACGATTGTACTACCACCCCATCATCACTGTGCTACCAAATCTTTTTGGGAAAAGCATTGTTCACGCTAGGTTAGAGTTCGTGCAACGACCTGCAACGAACGCGCAGCCCAACGCGCAATACTCGTTGACTTGGCTGGCCAGTCAGGTTTCGCCCAATGCTAAGAACATCGCCGGTTTGCAACAGGGAATCTTGGTGGCAAAGAGACGCTAAAGATGGTGTGCCTGCTGGCCTGATCATCGGCTTACGGTGCGAGGCCAATGCGCCGCACCAGCGCCATAAAACGCGGATCGCTGCGATAGCTATCCCAAACAGGTTCTATATTGAGTGTTGTGATGAAGTTGCGAACTTCGACCGCCTTTTCCAGACGCGCGAGCGCCCGCTCCTTGTCGCCCAGCCGCGCATAATTTGTAGCGATACCGTAGTGTCCAACATAGCGGCTCTTTTCCCGCTCCAGTTGGCGGTCAAGTTCTCTTTTCCAGCAACCTTTCAACCCGTCTGCGGCAAAAGCCGCCTTCATCCCCGCGATTTCACCCGTCCTCGCCCCACTTACTTCCGCCTGCTTCAAAATAGCAGCAAACGCTGCTTGCTCATCGCCCTTCATTTCATAAGCCTTGATCATCCAGTGATACATAGGCCCGGAGTTAGGGGTCAGATCAATCGCCCGCCGCGACTGCTCAATCGCTTCGTCATAACGGCGCGCGAGGTAAAGCACCTGGGCGACGTTCAAAACCATGAATATGTCCGTGGGGTCAAGCTCTTCCGCTTTTCTAATCTCCGCGATGCCTTCTTCAAAACGCCCCATATAGGTCAAATACAGCGCCCAATGATGATGCACATCGGCTGAGTTGGGGTTAAGCGCAAGCGCGCGCTGATGGAACTGTTCCGCGCCGCTGAAGTCCCATTCGTAGTCCTGTTTGTATTGCGCCTGGAAGGTGTGCGCTTCGGCAAGCTGATCGTCGAGCTTCAGCGCCTGATCGTAGGCGGCCTTCGCTTTCGGAAACACTTCTTTCGGTGGCAACTGGGCGCGAAAGTGGAGGGAGGTGTAAGTGTATCCCAACATGACATGCGCCAGCGCGAACCTCTGATCCAATGCAATTGCCCGTTCAAAATAGGTGATCGCCTTTTCAATTTCTGGAATCTCGCGCGAATGCACCAACTGGCGGCCTCTAGCATAAAGCTGCCACGCTTCGGCGTTGCTGGTATAACGTTTCGCCATTAACTCTTTTTCTGCCTCGCTCAACGTCAGCCGAAGCGCGATGGTGACTTTGTCGGAAAGGGCGTCTTGAATCGCGAACAAATCTGCTGACGGTTGATCGAGCGTGTCTGCCCACAACGTCGCGCCATCTGTCACACGCAACAAGCGCAGCGTGAATCGGACTTTGTCGCCGGAGCGTTGATAGCGGCTGTCGAGTACCGCATCTACTTTCTGCTCACGGCCTGCGGCGAGCGGGTCTTGTTCGGGATGCGCGTATTTTTCGACGGCGGTTTCGGAGCGAACAATCAATTGCCGCAAACTGCTGAGCCGCGTGATGAGCAGGCTGGCTGTTCCCATTTCCATTGCCTCATCTCGGTTGGAGGCTTGCAGCGGTCGCGGTGGCAACACCGCAAGTTGTTTGATCGCCGTCTCCGCCGTGTCACGCCCGCTGCGGAAAAAGTACAGCGCCATCAGTAAAGCAATCAGTGCCGCAACACTGCCAATGGCTATCCATCTTGGCCGGGGCTGTCGTAATTGTTTCGTTGGTTGCGGCGCCTCTTGCGTCGGCGCTTTTGCAATGGCATTGGTAGGCTGGGACTCTTCCATCGCCTTGCGCACAGCCTTCAGTTCGGCGCAAAGTGCAGCGGAGGTTTGATACCGTTGTTCGGGCGGTTTGGCGAGACATTGATGGACGATTCGTTCGAGTGCAGCGGGGCATTCGGGGAACTGCCTGGAGAGTGGTGGCGGCTCCTCGCGCAAGATCGCAGCCATCACATCGCTCGGCGTTGCGCCCCGAAACGGCGCGTTCCCCGCAATCATTTCATACAACATCACACCGAAGCTGAAGATGTCCGAACGCGCATCCACTTTTTCGCCGCGTGCCTGTTCGGGCGACATATACCGCGGCGTACCCATCACAAGGCCGGGCAAGGTGGATTGCGGATTAGGGATTGCGGATTGCGGATTGTTTGCTTTGTCCTGTCGAAGCGTGTCAGCGTCTTCATTCCGCATTCCGAAATCCGCATTCCGCAATGGCAGGAGTTTTGCCAACCCAAAATCCAACACCTTCACCAGTCCATCGCGTCGTACCATCACATTTTCCGGCTTGATGTCGCGGTGAATGATGTGCGCTTCGTGTGCGGCTACGAGCGCGTTGGCAATCTGGATCGCCATATCGAGCGCCGTTGCCAACTCCATCCGTCCCGGCTTCATCTGCTGGCGTAACGTTTGGCCGTCAATGTATTCGGTCACGAGGAAGTGCAGCCCGTCCGTCTGCCCGATTTCGTGAATCGTGAGAATGTTCGGATGATTGAGCGCAGAGGCGGCGCGGGCTTCGCGCTCGAAGCGTTGCACACGCGCTCGATCCGCCGTGAACTGCGCGGGCAACAGCTTGAGCGCCACTTGTCGTTGCAGGTTCGTGTCCTGCGCCAAAAACACTTCGCCCATGCCGCCGCGTCCAAGCTGGGAAAGAATCTGGTAATGGCTGATGCGCTGCCCGATTTGCATGGTGCTTTGCTCTTCGGCCAGGTCTTCGGCAGCGAACGCGACGGCAGGCTGTTCGATGAAGTCGGCGGCTTGCGCATCATAGCCGAGCAGCGATTCGACTTCGCGGCGCAACGCTGCATCGCTCGCGCAGACTTCGGCCACATACGCGGCGCGCTCATCTGATTGCAACTCCAACGCGGCGTGGTAGACCTGTTCGACTTGTTGCCACTGCTCTGGCTTCATATTGCTTTGGCTCGTTGGCGGGGAGTATATACCGGTTTGCAAGCCTGGAATAGCTGGTGCTCTTGTTCTCTTCTGGTTTCATCAAGTAATCTTGCCCGCGAGCAACCGACAACGAACAACTGACAACTGACCATGGCCGAAACCGCAGATCGCCTCTATTCCTTCGCCGACATTTCTTCCTACAGTTTCAAGCAACGTGTGATTATTCGCATGGCGGGCTTCGCGTTGTATTGGCTGATTCGTGTGATCGGTGCGACGTTGCGCTTTGAAGTCAAAGGCTGGGAACATTTCAGCGAAAACACGCCGCTCGTGTATTGCTTCTGGCACAACCGTATTCCGATAGCGACGTATTTCTGGCGGCATCGCGGCATCGTCGTGATGTCGTCGCGCAGTTTCGATTCGGAATACATTGCGCGCTTCATTCAACGCTTCGGCTACGGCGCAGCGCGCGGCAGCTCGACGCGCGGCGGCAAAGCGGCGTTGATTCAAATGATTCGGGCCGTGCGCGAGGGCAAGAGCGCCGCGTTCACAGTGGATGGGCCGCGCGGGCCGATTTATGAAGCGAAGCCGGGCGCGGTGTTGCTGGCGGCGAAATCAAACGCGGCGATTTTACCGTTTTCGATTTCGATGAATCGTTATTGGCAATTGCCGAGTTGGGACAAGATTCAAATTCCGAAGCCGTTCGCGCGCGTGATCGTCGTGATTGGCAGGCAAATTATCGTCGAAGATGACGCCGCGACGCACGACGCCAAGCAGCAGGAATTGCAACAAGCACTGGACGAATTGCGAGTGTTGAGCGACAGCCTGATTTAATCAGCCGCCGCTTAGCTTCGTAATGTCAACGCGCGCCACAACACGGTGCGCCGCTGCTTCGAGACGGCCAACATTCCGATGGACAAAATGATGTACAGCACGCTGAACGCATAGCGCACGTGCGTGTCGGGAAACATAAACTGCGCGAGGAACAGCGTCAGCAGCGCCAACGCTTCATAGACATTCAAGTGAAAATCCGACAACACGACTGCCGCGAAAAACGATTGTGCCGAGGTCAACAACAACTCTTCTTTTTGCCGCGCGTCCAAATCCAGCGGTCGCATGTCACCCACCGAAAGGCCGTACACCAACGGAATCGCGCCGACCAGAAATGTCCATTGATTCACCTTCGAGGAAATCAGCGCGCCCATTCCCGTTGACGCTTTGCCTTTGAGCGCGAAGATCAAGGCAAGGATGATTTCCGGCGATTCCGATGCGAGCGGCGCGAGCCATTGCACGAGCAAAAATTCATCCACGTTGTATGCCTTGCCCATGTTTACCAAGCCATGCGCGAACGGTTCGGCGGACAACCAAATCGCGTAGCCCGCAAACGCGAACATCAACAGCACGACCAACCGTCGCCCGCCATCGCCCAGACGGGCATCCATTTCCGCGGCGACCCCTTGCAAATCGGCCTCTTCGTGATGTTCGCCTTGTGCCGCCCGCGCGGCATAAAACGCAAACATAGCGAACAACACAACGATGTCTACCCACGACAACGTGCCTTTGATCGGGATCAAAAACGAATAGATCGTTGCCAGCAACAACAAACTCAACTCCAGCCCCTGTGATTTATCAATCTCAATCGAGCGTCGTTTGTGCCGAAAGAAAAACACGAACACGACGAGCGGCCAGCCAATGCCGATCAGCACGCGATTCGCCCCCGTCATATTCGCCACCGCGTAGGCTTTGTATTCCGGATTCTTGCCCGCCTCCCACGCGAAGTTCAAATCCACTGCGTATTCCGGCAGCACGCTAATCAACGCCAACGTAATTAGCGCGAGTGAACGCGGGATGTCACGTTCGGATAGTTCTGCGCCCCAGCCCAGCAGAAACGCTGCGCCAATGATGGCCACACCTGCGAGCAGTACCACGAGGCCGGGATTCATGTGATGCCCGCGCCCCGTCAATTCCAAAAACATCCAGGGCACAGCAACGGCGATGGCAACAAGCAAAGGAAGATATTTTTTCATGGTTGGTTGTTAGCGGGTGGCCGGTGACTGGTGGCTGGTGGTCGGCAGGAATTTACTACCGTCTACTGACTACCGTCTACCGTCTACTCCTGTAGATCATTCTCCAATAATTTTCACGATCACGCGCTTCTTGCGCATCCCGTCGAATTCGGCGTAATAGACCTCTTGCCACGTGCCGAGATCGAGTTGGCCGTTCGTGATCGGCAGCAAAACCTGATGGTGCATCAGCAGGTTTTTCAAATGCGCATCGCCGTTGTCTTCGCCGGTTTGATGATGGCGATAGTCGGGGCGCATCGGCGCAAGCTGTTCGAGCCATTCGTCAATGTCCGCAATCAAACCAGCCTCGGCATCGTTGACATACACTGACGCCGTAATGTGCATCGCGGACACTAACGCAAAGCCTTCCTGAATGCCGCTGTCCTGCAAACACTCGCGCACATCCTCGGTGATGTTGATGTAGTCGCGGCGGTGCGGCGTGTGGAAGTACAAATATTTTGTGTAGGACTTCACGGGGCTTGAGCCTTTGTTCGGGATTTCGGAAAGAAGCGGGCATTATGCCTGTGGTGGGAACAAAAAAAAAGGGCAGCCACGCTAGCGGCTGCCCCCTCAACTGAAAGGAGGTTGATGCGAAAACTAAGACCCGATGAGAGAAACTTTGCGAAACTCGCAGGAGACCTCTCAGCAGCCTCATAAACTCACGCTCTCCTCCATTGCGAATTGCGTACCACAAGGAACAACGGGCGCTTTCATTCACTGTGGCAAGAGATCACAACCATTTTCGGTCAAGGCGATGGAGACCACCTGTGCCGACCGACAAGAACTGTTATCGGCAGTTACAAATTTTCGTCACTCCTGGGCGGGCGTTACGGCGTAGCGCGATTGGCTAGATCGCGGTGCTTGCGCCAGGACGACAGCGATTTGGCAAATCGCTTTACAGTCGGTTACTGCGCCGAAAACCTGTAGACCGTCGTCGTGCGATAGGTTTCTCCCGGCTTCAATAACGTCGTCGGGAATTCCGGCTTGTTCGGCGTGTCGGGAAAATGCTGTGTCTCCAAACAAAATCCTGACCGCTTCGGATACGGCTTGCCGCCTTTGCCTGCGGGCACGTTCAAGTGATTGCCCGTATAAAATTGCACGCCCGGCTCGGTCGTAAACACTTCCATCACGCGCCCCGAAGTCGGTTCGTACACGCGCGCCGCCAACGTCAACGACTTCCCTCCCCCATTGATGACATAGTTGTGATCGTAGCCAAAGCCCCACGCCATTTGTTCCTGCGTGGAATCAATGCGCGCGCCAATCTTCATCGGCGTGGTGAAGTCCATGTCCGTGCCTTTGATGCTGACAATTTCGCCCGTCGGGATCAACCCCTTGTCCACCTTCGTCGCGCGGTCGGCATTGATCATCATTTCGTGATCGAGGATCAAGCCGTTGCCTGCGCCCGCCAAATTGAAGTACGAATGATTCGTCAGATTCACGTGCGTCGGCTTGTCGGTCTTCGCCGTGTAATCAATCTTCAGCCCGTTGTCATTGGTTAGCGTATAAACGACGGTAACATCCAGCTTGCCCGGATAGCCTTCTTCCATATCGGCGCTCGTGTATTTCAATTCGAGCGTCGGCCCGTCGGCAGAATTACCCGACTTCGCTTTCCAGACTCGTTTGTCAAAGCCGAGCTTGCCGCCGTGCAAATGATTTTCGCCGTTGTTGACGAGCAGCTTGTATTCTTTGCCGTCAATCGTGAACTTGCCTTTGCCGATGCGATTGCCGTAGCGACCGACGAGCGCGCCGAAGAACGGATGGCCTTTCAAATACGGCTCCAACGAATCAAAGCCGAGTTCGACATCATCAAATTTGCCGTTGCGATCCGGGACTTTCAGCGACACGACGATGCCGCCATACGTCATAATCCGCGCTTCCACGCCTTTCGCATTCGTGAGCGTGTAAATGTCTACGGGCGTGCCGTCGGCAGTCTTTCCAAAGGGTTGTTTTGTAATCATAGCTTTCTTTTGTGCTTGAACGGTGAGTGCGAGCAAAGCCGCGATAATCAAGGTACACGTTAATTGTTTCATTCGTCTTTCTCCTGAAAATTGAGGGTCATTGGCAATTGAAGTGCTTGAAATGAATTGCCTCCAGCTTTAGCTGGGAAAGAGAATGCTAGGAAAAAGGGCTTTAGCCCAAAAGGAAAAAAAGTTCTTTGTGGCTTCAGCCTAAACCATTCGGCTAAAGCCTAAAATTCTATAAATCGCGTTCCCCCAGCTAAAGCTGGAGGCAATTCATTTCATCACAACAAAAATGCGCCCAGATGCGCCCCAGCATTATTCATCGCCGTGCGCAATGCAAGCTCCAGCGTGGGGCGAATGTCTTCCGGCGCGATCACGGCATCCACAAATCCCCGCGCCGCCGCGTGCCGTGCGTCCAGTTGTCGCTCGTATTCGTCGCGCACCTTCTGCATCTCCGCCTGCATCTTTTCATCCGGCTGTTTGCCTGCGGCTTTCAACTTTTCTAACTGCGCCGAAAACAATGCCATCACCGCCGATTCGCCCTCCATCACGCCCATTCTGCCGGTCGGCAACGTGAAAATAAAATCCGGGTCAAAGCCCTGCCCCGCCATCGCGTAATAGCCCGCGCCGCTCGCGTGATTGATCGTCAGCACGATCTTCGGCACGGTCGCTGTCGCCATCGCTTCGACAAAGCGCGCACCGGCACGAATGATGCCGGAGTGTTCCGCTTCGACGCCGACCATAAAGCCGGACACGTCCTGAATGAACAGCAGCGGCGTGCCGTGCCGATTGCAGGTTTCGATGAAGTACGCCGTCTTCTCGGCGCTTTCGGTGTAGATGATGCCGCCAATGCGCGGCGGCTTGCCCGCTTCGCCTTTGATCATCCCACGACTGTTGGCGATGATACCGACGTTGATGCCCGCAATGCGCGCATGCCCGACAATCATTTCCTGCGCGTAGTCGGCTTGAAACTCATCAAAGCTGTCCGCATCCAAAATGCAATCCAGCAACGCGCGCGCATCGTACATCCCGCGATGATCGTTCGGCAGAATCGTGTATAGATCGGTTTCAGGACGTTTGGATGCTACTGACCCTCGCGCTACCGCTTGAGGTACTGTACTGGCTCTCGGCAATTCCGAAATCAACTCGCGAATCTTGCGCACGCATTCTTCGTCATCTTTCGCACGATAATGCGCGACGCCGGAAATCGCGTTGTGCGTCAATGCACCACCAAGCTTTTCGCTATCCACCTTTTGTCCCGTCGCGCCTTTGACCAGATTCGGCCCGCCCAAGCCCATAAACGACGTGCCTTCGACCATAATGATCACGTCCGACAACGCAGGCAGATACGCGCCGCCCGCGATGCACGGCCCCATCACGGCGGAAATCTGCGGCACTTTCAGATACCGCCGCATCACCGAGTTGTACTGGAAAATCCGTGCTGCGCCGTATTGCCCCGGAAACACGCCGCCCTGATACGGCAGGTTCACGCCCGCCGAATCTACGAGGTAAACAATCGGCACGCGGCAACGCATCGCAATTTCCTGCGCGCGCAAAATCTTCGTAATCGTTTCCGGCCACCACGACCCGGCCTTCACCGTCGCGTCATTCGCCACGACGACAACTTCACGCCCCGCCACCTTGCCCACACAAGTCACCACACCCGCCGCTGGCGCTTGAGAGTCGTACTTATCGTAGGCAATCAGCAACCCGATTTCCTGATAAAAGCCTTCGTCGAACAGCAACTCAATCCGCTCGCGCGCCGTCAGCTTGTGCTGATCGTGCTGCCGCTGAATCTTGTCCGCGCCGCCACCTTGCATCAGCCGCGCTTCCAGTTCGCGCAGTTCATGAACGAGGGTTTCCAGATGCAATGTCGTAGGAGTTTTCGCTGCCAATTTCATAAGGCGTAAGATTGGCGGCTGAGAAAAGATTAGTCAACCAACCAGAGCATTATGCGCTTGCATCAGCCACCATTCGCTGAATGTCTTCCATACTCAAGCCCCAGCTACGCAGCACCCCCACGGCAGATTGCAAATACTTTTGCTTATAGGGTCCAGCCTCAACGATTGGCAACAAAATCATGACTGCCTCAAGCGCAAGGTTGATGGATCGCTCACGATTTGGTGCAGATTCCCGATGATAGATCGCAACATTTATCAGCGTCGCTGCTACATTCGGTAAATAGGCTGCCGGATTCACTGCCGCTAAGTGGCGCTGGATTTCCAACGCTTCCTTAAATTTTGCTTCGGCTTGTTCCAACTTATTTTTCGCTCTGAGCAAAATCGCCAGATTGTTCAGCGTCATCGCGCGCTTGGAAATGTCTCCGCTGGCAAACTCATCCAAATATCTTTGATACCAGGGTTCAGCCTGATTGAAGCGATTATGGTCTTGCAAAAACACGGCATAGCCGAACACATTGTCTTCCGTCTCGTGCGCGTTGATTGAACGCTCAAAATACTCACACGTATCCGCCAGCCAATTCAGATTGTCATACGCCGTGCGTTCCAACAAGGCGCGCAAATAAAACTCATCGGAACTGTGTTTGAGCTTCGGTAACACGTCCTGTTCGTAGCGTTCTTTTTCACGCACAAGCCGATCATTTTCGTCCTGCATCTGTTCGCGTTCGCTGTCAAAGACGGCGCGCGCGGCGGCGATTTCGCCCTGCTCAAAATGCGCTTTAGCGCGGCGCAAACGGTCGGTGTTGATTTCGATGCGGTTGAATTCCTGCGCCAGCTTCAGTACGTCCTGTTTGAATTGTTCGATCTGCGCTTCCAGTTGGGTGATGGCTTGGCTGACCCGCAACCGTTTCTCCGTTTGGTCTTCCGGCACGTAAGCAAACAAATCCCGTTGCGTTTCCAATTGGTTCAGCAGGTCTTTGTATTCGGCGGATTTGCCGAGGATTTGTGTGATGTTGACGGTGGAATCGTGAATGCCCTGAAGGCCGATATTGCCGATGCCGTGTTGTGAGAGTTCGTTGGTCATACGGTGTGTTGTTCGTTTTCGCCGCCCCAGTGTTTTTGTCGCAGCGCGACGCTTGGGATTAGCATTTGGGGATGCAATTTCTGCGGCTATGCCGCCTGATGTGCGGCAAGTCTATGACTTGCCGTGCAATGCCAACCACTAAGGGCTACGCCCGTCAATTCGCATCAAAATCAGGCGCGCTGAGTTTTGATGCTGTTTCTAATCAAGGTCACAAACGGGCGTAGCCCAAAAAACCGCCGCCGCCCGGAAGGTCACAGACCTTCCGCACATCAGGCGGCACAGCCGCAAGAGCGCCAAGATGAATAACTATCTCGTAATGTTGATCGTGCTGCCGTGAATGTCTTGTGCGACAACATTCGTATCACCGATTTGCGTCGCCGTATTGGTTTTGCCTTCGCTCTTGGGCAGGCTCGCCAACAACGCTTCCAATTGTTTCGCAATGTCGGGATTGGTGGCTAAGCGTTCTTCTAACTTTCCTTCGAGCTTGCCTTGCGCTTTCGGGTCTTGCAACGCTTCGGCGCTGAGGTTGAGCGTCGTCAATTCATCAGGCGTGAATAATCCTTTGATCAAACTAAGGGCGGTTGAGCCAGATTCTTTGCCAATTTCCTCAAATGCTTTTGTCGCTAATGCGGTGACGGCTGCGGTGGCTAATGCTGTCGTAGTGAATGGGTCGGGCATACTCTTCATGTCTTTTCGCGGAAAAACAAAATGCAGATTACGGAGCAGGAATCTTACTCCACAATCTGCCTTTCGCCAGCACAAATTTTCCGCGCCCCATCAGGCCGCCGCAAACTCCGTGTACGGTCGTTTGGAAGGCGCATGAAACGCCAAGACGATGTCTTCTTTCGGGATGCCGCGTTCGACCAATTTTTCCGCAATCAACAAATCCGTAGCATTGCGTTGAATCCACACTTTGTCGTCCTTGATGTCTATGTGAATCGAGACGCCATAGGTGCGTTTCATATCGCGCCAGCCGGTTTTCAAAATCTGGTAATGGTCGCGCACTGTATCGAACAGCAATTGCGTCTCGATTTCGGGGTGCGCGCTTTTATAGCTACCGATTTCGGTGAGCAACGATTGGATGATTTCACGATAGGTGGCTATTTTATCCATTGTACAAGTACCTCAAGGTCAGAATTATAAACGATGATCTTCAATTGATGCTCGGCAACGAGTTCGACAATCAGGTCGTGCTGAAAGAAGGTTTGATACGTGTCTTGCGGTACGGCTAAGAACAGCACGCGATCCGGCTCTTCTCGGCGCAACGCCGCTTTGTAATTGATGAACTGACCGAGTGCCGTGTGAAATTCATAGAGGTCTGATGAGCCGAGAAAGCTTTTGACCTCAACGGCGATTTTCTCTTTACCTTTTTCTGCCGCAATCAGCTTTTCCGCGCCCAAATCAACATAAGCTTCTGTAAAGCCGAAATCCAACGTGTACGGATCGTGCGTAATCGTCCACTCTTCTTTGACGAGGGCGTGCTTGACAGCATCATGAAATTTATCTCTGGTTGGCATTTGTCTGGCTCCTAAAGATCCGCAACTATTGTGATTCCGAACGCCACATTTCGCAATCACAATTTGTGTTGTGGCTTTGACTGAATCAATGCTTTCGCGCGATCCAACGCCGCGAAAATATCTTCGCAAAAATTCTCTGCGCCGACCTGCTCGTAAAACCCGTTTTGCTTCATCGCGGCTAACGGCTGCGCGCCAACTGCGGAGAAAATCAATTTCGTTCCATCATCCGCAGAACGCGCGTAAAAATCTTCGAGTGATTGCAAGCCCGAAGCGTCAATCGAAATCACGTTGCGCATACGCAGGATGACGGCTTTCGGCGGGGCTTCGATGCGTTGGATGGCTTCTTTGAAATGCTCAATCGCGCCGAAAAACAACGAGCCGTAGATTTCAAAAATTTCGACGCCTGCGGGGATTTTCAAATCGGAAATGTCGCGCGCTTCGGTCTCGTCTTCTTCGCGCAAATTCTCCGTCACCAGCTTCACCTGCGTTTCGTCCGACATTCGTTTCAGGAAGAGGAACGCGGCCAGCAACACGCCGACTTGAATCGCTACGGTCAGGTCAATCAACACGGTCAGAAAGAACGTGGCGAGCAACACGATCACGTCGCTTTTCGGCGCTTTCAGCAAGCGCACGAACGTGTGCCATTCGCTCATGTTGTACGCGACATAAATCAAAATTGCAGCGAGCGAAGCCATTGGAATCAGCGCCGCGTATTTGCCAAACACCAGCAAAATCAGCAGCAGCACGAACGAATGAATGATCGCAGCAACGGGCGTGCGCGCGCCGCTTTTGATGTTGACGGCGGTGCGTGCAATCGCGCCGGTTGCCGGGATGCCGCCGAACAAGGCCGAAGCGATATTGCCTGCGCCCTGCGCCACCAATTCCACATTGGAGCGATGCCGCGTCCCCATCATTCCGTCCGCGACGACTGCCGCGAGCAACGATTCCAACGCGGCCAGCAACGCGACCGTAATGCCGGGCTGAAACATTTGCTGCACCAATTCCCACGTGACGTGCGGCAGATGCGGCGCGGGCAAATGATTCGGCACTGCGCCAAACCGCGAGCCGATGGTTTCGACTGGCAAATGCAACACCTGCGCGACTATCGTGAGCAAAACGATGGCGACCAACGAACCCGGCACGCGAGCCGTCACGCGCGGCCACACAAACACAATCGCCAATGAAATCAGGCCGACGAGCGACGTTTGCCAATGGAACGTCGGCGCGGCGGCTTTGTACGCCGTCCATTTCGCCACGAACTCCGCCGGGACAGATTGCATTTGCAGCCCGAAGAAATCGCGGATTTGCGAAGAGAAAATGATGACGGCAATGCCGCTCGTGAAGCCGACTGTGACCGGATACGGAATGAATTTGAGCAGCGCGCCCATTTTCATCACACCCATCACAATCAAAATTGCGCCCGCAATTAACGTGGCAATCACCAGGCCGTCGTAGCCATATTTCGACACAATGCCATACAGAATCACGATGAATGCGCCCGTCGGCCCGCTGATTTGCGCCCGCGTACCACCGAGCACGGCGATCACGAAACCGGCAATAATCGCCGTGTACAAGCCCTGCTCCGGCTTCACGCCCGAAGCGATGGCAAAGGCGATGGACAACGGCAGTGCGACGATGCCAACTGTGATGCCCGCGATCAAATCCGAGACGAAAAGTTTGCGCGAATAGCCTTGTCGAAGGAGGAAAAAAAGTTTAGGTTCAAAGCTGGGAGACATGGCATTGCATTATCGTGATTGCAGCGCGGAATGCAACCAGTCGGTTCGCTTATTGCCAGTCGCCCTGCAAGGTGAACGCCGCCCAATAATACGGCGCGCGTTGTCCGTTGTCCCACATCTCCAATTGTGCCACCCGCAACGCTTCCGACACCGTCATGCGTCGCTCCAACAAGTGCGTATAAAATTGCTTCATCAAGTCCGCCGTCGGCCTGTCCTGGATGCTCCACAAACTGGCCATCACGCGCGATGAACCGGCGTAGAGGAAGCCGCGCGTCAGGCCGATCAAGCCTTCGCCGCGCACTTCTTTGCCCATCGCGGTTTGGCAGCCGCTCAGCACGACCAGGTCAGCATTCAATTTCAGATTGAAGACATCGTGCAAACGCAGAAAACCTTCGCGCGGCTTACCGCTTTTGTCGTAGAGCGAAAAGACTAAGCCGGACAATTCAGGATGTTGGCTGTTGAGCAGGCCGTGCGTGGCAAAATGCACGATGCGGTATTGGCTGAGTTGCGGGTGGATGACCGTGTCAAGGTTGGCGTCAAACCCTCTGGCGATGAGGTTACTGCCTTTGGCAATTTTGTTGGCGCGAAATTCGATGTCGCCGGATTCCTGTTCGGTGAATTTCAATCGCTCAAACCGCATGCCGGTTTCACGCGCGGCACTGGCCAGCAGCGGCGAAATCCCAGGGCGCGCAGCGTTCGAGGCGAATACTTCACCCAGGCGTTGATCTTCCAGATTAAAGACCGGGTCGGCGATGACGGCGACTAAGCCCGGCGGCGCGGGTCGCACTGTGCGCGTGCGACGCAGTGAAAGCAGAACAGACACCGACGGCAGCGATACGACTTCGTGTTCGACGATCAAGGGGGTGAAGGCGCTGCTCGTTTTTGACAACGCGCTGAACGGCAGATATTGCAGCGCGCCGTCCGCGACAATCAACAACCGCTTTTTGTTGAGATGAGCGGCGATAGGCGTGAGGATGATGCCGCCCAACTTCGACGCAATTTTTTCGTACTCCGCATCAGATTCTTTTTCGCTTTTCTTGAGTTGGTTATGTCTGGACAGCCCCCCGTTTCGCAACTCCCGTGTTTGTTGCATGCCGGGTTGATTGCGATAGATCAATTGCTCGTAAGCGTTCCGCGCCAACTCTTCAATCGTTTTCCCAGCGGGCAATTCCGCGCTCGTGATGGTCGTGGTCGTGATAGCCCACACGTAGCTGCGGTCTTTGCTGAGGAAATATTCGAGCAGCACAGTATCGGCGTCCAACGCCTGTTGGATGTCGGTGAGTTTGAGCGTAGGCACTTGCATCAAGGCGTCGTACTGCGGGCTGCGTTTGCGAATGGTGGCTTGGCGTTGACTGTAGTCTTCCAGCAGCACTTTTAAGTCAGTGTTCAGGTCTGCGCCCGTTTTTTCGGTTTTCTTAGACGCTAACAATAGCAGCCGTTTCGTTTCCTTCGCATTGATTTGGGCTTGCAATTCTCGCGCGTGGGCGAGCAAATCGGGATCAACGCCTTGCCGCAGATTCGCGGTCGCTTCGTTGAGCAAATCGAGCAATGACCGCGCCCGCGCGCGTTCTTTGGCTTGCAGCGCGAGCGCATCGAAGCCGTTGCCCGGTTCCGCTTTGTGCCGCGCCATCAACAGGTCAACGTAAAACTCATACACATCTTGCTTCGACGCCCAAAACGAAGCCCGCAAATCTTCGCGCGTGACTTTGTGGCGCACGGCTTCGATCCGTTCGAGCGCCGTTTCCATGTGGCTTTGCGCATCCGTAAGACGATCCAATTGCCGTTCGGCCTGCGCCATCGCATACAACGTCGAAGCTTCGCCTGTCCACTGGCTGATGTCGCGCGTGAGTTGCAGGGAGTCGCGGTAATATTGGAGCGCCTGTTGCGGGTTGCCGCTGGCGGCCTGGGTTTTGCCGATGAGTTCGCGCACGTGCGCTTCCCAGTTGCGGTTGCCAATCTTGATGCAGAGCGGCAAGGCATCATTGAAATATTTCAGCGCGCTGTTTCTGTCGTTCTGCAACGCATAGTTTTCGCCGAGCTTGACCAACGTCAACGCTTCACTTGTTTCATTCTTCGTTTCCTGCATCAATTGCAAGGCTTGCTTTTGATACTCCAACGATTGCTTCGCATTGCCTTGCCGCGCGTAATAGCCGCCCAGATTGCTGAACGTGGTGGCGCGGATCGCTTTGTTGTTCGCGGCTTGCGCAAGCTGCTCTGCCGTTTGATAGCTCTTGAGAGCTTGCGCGGCGTTGCCGAGGTCTTCGTAAATCGTCCCCATCGTGTTGTGCAACAGAGCGCGAAAGTTTTGCTCGCCATGGTCGCCGCTCAACCGCAACGCTTCGTTGGCCGCGTCCCAGGCTTTCTGTGCCTGCCCCAACGCTCTGCGAGCCAGCGCAAGATTGTGCAAGGTCGTGGCGAGGTCCTTCTTTTCGTTGAGTTGTCGGCGCAGCTTCAATTCGTTGTCATACTGCGTCAACGCCGCTTGCGGTTCGCCGAGGTCTTCGTAAATCGCGGCGAGATGGTTGTACGTCTGCGCTTCCTTGCGCTTGTCTTGCTCGGTTTGCCAGAGCGGCAGTAGTTTGAGGAAATACGTCAGTGCTTTGCGCGGTTGTCCCGCCTGCCGATAGAACTGCCCCAACTTGCCGAGCGTTTCGGCTGCGCCGCGCCGATCCTGCAAGTCGTGATACAACTGCGCGGCCTGCTCCAGAGTTGCAAAGGCTTTCTCCGGCTGATTCTCGTAAAAATACGCCTCGCCCTGCTTCTGCAATTGTTCCGCTCGCTGACGCTTGTCTGCTGGCTGGGGCGCGGCAACATCGGGCTTTTTGGCAGGGCGCGCAGGAGGGCGTTGGCGCACGCGCTGCGACAGGGCCGTTGGCACGCTGACCGCACAAACAAGCACCAGGAACCAGAACGCAGGCAACCATTGCCACCGGCTTCGTTGCGTTGTGAATTGCAAATGCTGCATAGGCTTTCCCCCTGACATTGGAAACCATCCGGCGAAGAGGCGCGACAGCGTTTGGAGTGCTACGGCTTGACGTAGCTTTGTTACTTGTCCACGTCCAAAGCGATGTCGAGACCATCGCACTCCAAACGCTGCGCGCGCCGAACCAGCATTTAGCGGCGCGCGAAATAAGCGTTGCCGATTTGAATGTATTTGCCGTCCACGACACGATACACGAGCGAATTCGACCCGTGTTTATTGCTCACCAAGGTGATTTGTCCGTTGGACACAAAGTACCGACCGCTGTCTTCGTCTTTGCTGGTGCTCAGGCCGCCCATCCCCGGCACGTCTACGGATGCAAAGGATTCGTAGGAGTATTGATACGTGCCGTCTTCGTAGAAAGTATAGTAGACGTTCGAGCCGGATGACCAGCCGCCGCCGCTGCTATTGCGATTGCCGCCGTTCACCGCCATCGCTTTCGCCCAGCGACCAACCAGCCCAGTAGCCGCGCGCCGATCAAACGTGATCGTGCCAAAGCGCGCCGATTGCAGCACGGCATCCACCGTCGCGAGGCTTTGTTGATATTTCGCCGCCGGAGCCAGCACCACGACGCCGAGGCCTATGCCATTGGACAGCACGACGTTCAGTCCGATTTTGTATGGCTCGCCGTTTTGCCCCACCGACGACAACAGCGCCGAACTAGCCTGCAATCCGTTCACGCGATAAGCGTTCGGGTTTTGCACAAGCTGCGCGTTCTCCACTTTCAAATCGTCGCGCAACGATTTCGCGGCGGCGGTGTAAAACGCCTCCACGCTGTCATACATTCCGGCGTGAACCACGACGATCAATTCCGGGTTCGCCGTGTTCGGCACAAGCGCGGCGATGCTGCCTTCCTGTTGTGCTAACTTCCAACCCGTCGGAACCGTGAACGAAGCGGGGATGCCCGTGAAGCTGACGGTGCTGCTGGCCTGGGCACGCAATTGGGCGCAGGCGGTGGCGGTGAATGTGCTGACAAGAGCGATGATGGTGACGAAAATGGTGCGGCTGGTGTGACTGGTTTTCATAGTGTTCTCCGATTTCTGGTTTCAAGTTTGCAATTTCAATTCGTCCTGCACTTGTAGCTGACGCGGGGTGCAAAAACATTACAGAAAAAAATCACTGAAATTTTGCGACGCTAAAAAAGAGGGCGAGAGTTGCTCTCGCCCCGAAGGTTTTCGCGTTGTACAGGTAAGAAGATGGCGTGAATGGTTCGTATTGGTTTCGGCAACCTCAATGTGCAAGAAGGCTTTTGCGGTGCGGTGTTTGCAGCCGCCAGCGATAGCCTTTGCGGGCCGGGCGTAGCGCGCCGCGTCGCCCGCAGGCCGTTGCGCTTGGGCAGTGAATGAATGAAGCATTGGATGGCGTCGCGTCGTCAATCCCGTTGCGATTGCTTGCGCGTGACAGTTCACAGTGTTGCTCTGCCGCGATGAGTTTTTTGGGGTTCATAGGGTCTCCACCTTAGCTTTGCGCGTCAGGGCGCTTCTTGTAGTAAGGCGGAGTGATCAAGGGGATCACTCCGCCCAGACAGGGGGTTAATAGTTGAAGATCAATTAGAACCCGGGCGTGAAGGAGACGCGGAGTTTGACGTTGGTCACATCATCGTTGGTGTTGTTCGTGATGCGCACCGACCAGTCCCCGCTGAATTCATTGCAGCCCACCGTGAAGCTGACGCGCATCTTGTTTGAGTCGCCATCATTCATCGGAAACCCAAAATCTCTGGCGACCTCTTGCCCGTTGCGCAGCAATTGCACGGTCAATCTAATGTGATGATTCAGCGGATTCGGGATGCCCGCGATGCTGTGATCCCATTCGCCTGTAATCCCGATGCGTCCGGGTTGGCCGGGACGTTGCAAGGATTTGACCAGCGAATTGCCCTTGTTGATGGTCAACAATTGGCCTTCGACATCCAGCAACCGCGCGCTGGGATCATTGAACGAGAAGCGGATATTGCCAAAGACTCTGTCGGGCGGCATCTGCCCGTTTTGCGTTTTGACGCGCACGCCCCAAACGTTATCGCCGCAAGCCGGTTGATTGAACGCGGCAACATTGATGGTTACGTTTTGCGCGGTGCTCCCTGCCGTGACGTTCGTGAGCGTGGAAAGCGACGTGCCGTCCGGGCGAATGATTTCGATGGCTAAGGGAATGTCCACCGCGCCAGCGCGTTGATAAGTGACGCGCACCGTGCTCGCCACATTCGCTGGTGCGCCAAACGTGCGGCGATGGCTCTTGAACGTCGGGTTCGCGCTGTTCGGCCCGAAATCAAACGATTTGTCAGTGCTGTCGGCCCGAACAGAAATCGTGAGCCAGGAAAAGCCGAAAAGCAGGCCGAGCGTCAGCATTAAATGGGTTGTGAATGAACGAGTGTTTGTTTTGCGAATGGTCAACATAAGGTTCTCCTACGTGTTCTCTAAAATCAGTTGTTCGTGACAGAGTTGCCGATCTCAGGATCGTGTCCCTGTTGTTTCTTTGCGCTTGCACTGGGTACTGCGGCGACGGCGCAAAACATTACAGAAAAATTTCGGCGCGGAAGAAAATTTCTGAAGAGGTAGTGGAGTTTGCTATGAGGCGTAGCGGCGAAGACGTGCCGCGTTCGATGTACGACGATCTCAACGTCGCACATCGAACGCGGCACGTATGCAAGAAAAGGAGGCCGAAAAATTTACCGGCGCACGGCGGTGAAGTAATAGTAATTGGCAGCGCGCATTTCGCCCGTGTCCGTGATGCCTTTCAAGGTGATTTCGTAATTGCCGCTGACCAAGCCTTTGGCGGGAACGAGATAGAAGAGCGTGGCTCCCGCAGCGGTTTGGCGGGGCTGTACATTGTCCTGGCTCGCCACGAGACGACCGCGCGCGCCGTAGAGTTCGACGCGATAGCTGCGATAGGTGTCGTTCGGGTCAAGCGCGAGTTGCATTTGCAGTTTCGTCGCGCCCGGCGACAGAACAATCCGGGGGCGTTCAGTCGAAGCGCGCAGCATTGGGCGCAGGAACATGGTCAGGAGCGTAGCGGCTGCAGGCTGGCTCGATGTCGGCGCGGCTTTCTCTAATTCTTTGCGCGCCTGATCGCGTTCCTGTTGGGCTTGTTGCAACTGTTGATTCAGTTCTTCGTTGCGCGTTTTGGCGCGCGCGATTTCGGCTTGCAGTTCCTGTTGCTTGCGCGCTTCGGCTGCGCGCGCGGCGTTGGCTTGTTGGACTTCGGTTTGCCACCGCTGCGATTGTTGATACAACCAGAAGCCGCCCGCTGCCAACAACAACAACGACGCCAGCGCCAAACCAGCGCCGAACGCCGGGACGCGGAAAAACGCCGTGAGGGATTCCCACAGCGACGGTTTCGGTTCGGCAATCACGGCGCGTTCGACTGCGGGTTCCGCTTCATCCAACACCTGCGTCAAGGCTTTGGCAAAGCGCGCGTCTGCGCGGCCTGCCGGCGAGGTCAAAAACCGTTGCTCGTAGTGGCGGCGTTCGCTGGCGGACAAATTTCCGCGCACATAGTTGTCGGTCAGTTCGGCCTTCAGCGCGCGCGCTTGTTGGAAGGCCGCGTCGTCGCGGAAAAGCTGTTCTTCAATTTTGGCTTGCTCGTCTTCCGGCAATTCGCCCAGAAGATAGCGCGTCAGGGTCTGCTCGTTCATGGGATTCTCTCTCTTTTCCGAAGGCATCGTCGTCTCTTGTGATCTTCTTCATGGGGGAGGCAAAACCAGAAGATATGTTGCGCCTTCTGTCTCACCTGACCTGAACGGCAAAAACATTACAAACTTTTTTTGCGCTCGCTCGTGAGTATACGACCAGACGGTTGTGTGGTATAGAAGGCAGGAACAAAGACGCCCCTGCCCCTTGCGTATTTTCTCCGTTCATTCGCCTTCTGACATCCGTACGATGCGCAGAAGAAACTTGCAGAAATATGATGATGTTTGCGCTGCTCCTCTGGCTGTTGTTTCCGGTCGCTGCCCCTGACCTCTCAGCGCAACAGTCCACCCATCGCTTGCAGGTGACGGTCAAAGACGAAACCGGTGTGCCGGTGGCGGCGGCCAAAGTGACGGTGATGCCTGACAACGCGCAATTGATGGTCGGCGGCGAAACAGACAAAGTCGGGCGCTGCGAATTGACGGGGCTGAGTGCCGGGCGGGCCGAACTGCGAGTCGAAAAACTCGGTTTTTATGCGGCGAAAATCGCGGACGTGCGGCTCGGCGAAACGACCGCGCTCGATGTCACGCTCACGCACGAACAGGAATTGCGCGATTCGATGGACATCGCGTACTTGCCGCCGCTCATTGATCCGACGAAAACGACCTCTAGCGAACAATTGAACGCGCGCGAAATCCTGAACCTGCCGTATCCGACGACGCGCGATTACCGCACGCTGTTGCCGTATCTGCCGCGCGTACATCGGGACGCGACCGGGCAAATTCACATCAACGGCTCGGCGTCGTATCAAATTTACTATCAACTCGACGGCTTCAACATCTCGCATCCGACCAGCGGCTTGCTGGAACTGCGTGTGAGTTCGGACGCGCTGCGTTCGATTGAAGTGCAAAGCAGTCGCTATTCGGCGGAATACGGCAAAGCGTCGGGCGGCGTGCTGAATCTGAACACAAGCATGGGCGATGATCGCTTGCGCGTTTCGGCAACAGATTTTGTGCCGTCGTTTCAATCGCAGCGCGGGATCAATCTGAATGCCTGGACGCCGCGCCTCTCGATCTTTGGCCCCATCAAAAAACAACGCGCGTGGTTCTTCACGGCAAGCGATGCCGATTTGAATTTGAACATTCTGTCCGAATTGCCCGAAGGCGCAGATCGCAATTTGGCGTGGCGCTTCAACAACCTCGCCAAAGTGCAGGTGAACACGTCGGCGACGAATATTTTGACGACCAGCTTCGTCAGCAATCATTTCAATTCGCCGTACGCCGGTTTGTCGCGCTTCACGCCGCAGGCAACTTCGTTGCAGTTAGAACAAGACGCTTATCTCGCCAACATCCGCAATCAAACCTATCGCGCCAGCGGCTTGATGTTCGAGACAGGTTTCGCCGTCAGTCAATTTCTCGCCGATGCGATTCCGCAAGGCACGCGGCCTTATGTTCTGCGCCCCGACAGCGCGCGCGGCAATTTTTATCGCGACAGCGCGCGCGAGTCATCCCGCCTACAAGGCATTGCGAACCTCACGTTGCCGCCGCTTCAGAAACACGGACGCCACGACTTTCGTTTGGGCGTGGACGTGGATCGCGTGACCTACAACCTGACACAGACGCGCCAGCCGATTCAAGTGCTGCGCGCCAACGATACGCTCGCGCGGCAAATCACGTTCACTAATGAACCGCGCTTCGAGCGCGATAAACTCGATCTCAGCGGCTACGTGCAGGATCGCTGGGCGATTGCGCCGCGCGCGTTGATCGAATACGGCTTGCGCCTGGATCGGGATTCGATTGTGCAACGACTGTTGTTCTCGCCGCGTCTGGCTACGAGTTTGTTGCTCACGCGCGATGGCACGACGAAATTGGTGCTGGGCACGGGGCTGTTTCACGACGCGACGAATCTGGCATTCATCACGCGCGGGTTGGAAGGCCGCCGCACGGATTTTTTCTACGCCGCCGATGGCCGAACGTTGTTGCGACTGCCCGTCGAAACGTCGTTCTTTGTCAACGAACAAAACTTGCGTGCGCCGCGCTTTTTCAATTGGAGCGCGGAACTCGAACATAAGCTCCCCGCCGAGATTTACCTGCGCGTCGAACTCACCGGCAGACGCGGGCAGAACGGCGTCGCGTTTGATCGGCTTGCGATGCTTGATCCGACGCGCAACGTGATGGCGTACAACAATGATCGGCGCGACCGCTATGACGCGCTGAGTTTTACGCTGCGCCGCGCCTTCAAAGATGAATACGCTTTGTTTGCGTCGTACACGCGCTCGTCCGCCCGCACAAACACGGTGATTGATTTGATGCTCGACACGATTTTGTTTACGCAACAAAGCGGCGGGCCAATGGAGTGGGACGCGCCGCATCGCGTGATTTCGTGGGGTTGGCTGCCGCTCGTGAAAAAGTTCGATTTTGCCTACGCGCTCGAATGGCGCAGCGGCTATCCGTTCAGCCTCATCAATCAGGATCAGCAACTGGTGGGCGCACCGAACACGCGCCGCTTCCCGAATTTCTTCGCCTTGAATCTGCACGTCGAGCGCCGCTTTCCGCTGCTCGGGTTGAACTGGGCCGCGCGCGTCGGCTTCAACAACATCACCAATCGCCAGAACGCCAGCGAGATCAACAACAACGTAGATTCCGCACAATTCCTCCAACTCGGCGGCATCCAAGGCCGCACGTTGAACGCACGGATTCGGTTTCTCGGACGCAAATGAAGCGTCACTCCACGCGCCCCGGCCCCAACACAATCGCGCTGTAGGCCACCGCTGTCTTCGCGCTGCGATTCGCATACGAATGCTTTTGATCGCCGCGAAAGACGACAACATCGCCCGCCGTCAGTTCGTACTTTTCGCCCGACACCACCAATTCCACTTGCCCTGATTCGCACGCCAGATACTCGCGCGTGCCCATCCGATGCGGCACGCCGACCATTTGCGCGCCGGGCGGCAGTTCCATCCGATCCAGTTCCATCCCTTGCAAATGATCCGGCAACAATTTGCGAATCGTCACGCCGCCGCGTTGTTTGCGTGGGATCGAAGCTGCGGGATACAACCGCGCGACGGCTTTCGGCGGGCTGATTAACTCTTCGACCGGAACCTGTAATGCAGCGGCGACTTTGGCGAGCACCGAAACCGTCGGGTTCGCCGTGCCTGATTCCAGATTCGACCACGTCGGGCGCGGCACGCCGGACAAGCGCGCGAGTTGTTCCTGCGTCAGATTGCGACTCTGCCGCAATTGACGAACGTTGTAGGCAATGTAGCGAGCAATAGCGTCTTCCATAGATTCCATCGAATTAGCATTCTGCCAATATATTGTCAATCGTGATGGTAAATGAGCCGACCGCGCGTATGTTACGGGCGTAGACACAAGGAGGAATGGCTTATGTTTGACTACCAGGAAAAAACCGCGCTCATCACGGGCGCAAGTCGTGGCCTAGGGCGTGCGCTGGCGCTGCGGCTGGCAGCAGAAGGCGCAAAAGTCGTGCTGGTCGCGCGGCACCAATCGGCGTTGGACGAAGTCGTCAGCGAAATCAAAGCGCACGGCGGCACGGCGTTCGGCATCGTTGCAGATGTTGGGGACAAGGAAAGCATCTACCCGATTGTCGGGCAGGCGGCGGCGCTCGCCGGGCCGATTGATATTCTCATCAACAACGCCAGCACGCTCGGCCCCGTGCCGTTACGCTTGCTGATGGATACCGATTGCGAAGACTTTGAGCAAACGTTGCAGGTCAATTTGCTCGGCCCGTTTCGTTTGATGAAAGCGGTCGCGGGTTCGATGGTGCTGCGGCAAACCGGCGTCATCGTCAACATCTCGTCCGACGCTGCTGTCGAAGCTTATCCGACGTGGGGCGTGTACAGCGCATCGAAAGCGGCGTTGGATCATTTGACGCGCATCGCAGCAGCAGAATTGGCCGACACGAGCGTGCGATTCTTGAGCGTTGACCCCGGCGAGATGAATACGCAAATGCACGCCGACGCGATGCCCGATGCAGACGTCAATGAACTACAAAGCCCCGATGCTGTCGCCGCAACCATTGTGCAAATGATCCGGCACTCCAATTCGGTTGCGAGCGGCTCGCGCTTGAGCGCCGCTTATTGGCAAGGAGGTGCAGCATGAAAGCTGCGCGCGCGCCACGCGCGGAAAAAACCAAAGTGAAATTGCTGGTCGTAGAGAATGGCGAGCTACAAGACAGCCGGATGGAGGCGCTGCCGCAGCATTTGCGCGCGGGCGATTTGCTGGTCGTGAATGACGCGGCGACGTTGCCGGCCTCGTTGCACGGACGCGATGCGAAGGACAATGCGATTGAGTTGCGATTGACGACGCAATTGGACGCGCAAGTCTGGCAAGCAGTCGCGTTGGGCGCGGGCGATTGGCACACACTAACCGAACATCGTCCTGCGCCGCCGCGTTTGCAAACCGGCGAAGAAATCTACCTCGCGCCAGATTTTCGCGCGCGCGTGCTGAAGGCGAACCCTCTGTCCGACCGGCTGCTAAACTTGCAGTTCAATTTGTCGGGCGAAGCGTTGTGGCGCAATTTGTATCAACACGGCAAGCCCGTGCAGTATTCGTATTTGGACGATGAGTTGAAGCTGTGGTCGGTGCAGAACATTTACAGTGGTCGTCCGTGGGCGGTGGAAATGCCGAGCGCGGGGCACGCTATGAACTGGCAATTGCTGTTGGAATTGCTGCGCAAAGGTGTGCAGGTCGTGTCGCTGACGCACGGCGCGGGCTTGTCTTCGACAGGCGATGAGCGAATTGATCGCGCGTTGCCGCTCGCCGAACGTTTTGAAATTCCGGCGGCGACAATGCAGGCGTTGCAGCGCACCAAAGCCAATGACGGACGAGTCATTGCAATGGGGACTTCGGTCGTGCGCGCGTTGGAAAGCGCAGGGGCAAACGGATTCACTACGCTGCGGCTTGGTGCGGGCTACCAGCGTCACGTCGTGGACGGGTTGCTGACCGGCACGCACGATGTTTCCGAAAGCCATTACGATTTGTTGCGCGCGTTTCTGCCCGAAGCAGTGTTGACGGGGGTCAGCCAGCATCTCGAAGCGCAGAATTATTTGGCGCACGAATTTGGCGATTTGTGTTTGGTGCTGGCGCGCGGCTGAACGGATTGGAGATTGGAAATTGGAAATTTGAGATTAGCGAGAGAGGCTGTCGCCAACTCTCGCCTGGGCAGAAAAGAAGAGGGGAGAGGAGACAGCAACCTCTCACATCTCCCCTCTCCAATTTCAAATCTCAAATCTCAAATCACCCATCCCGCAACGCAACTACGGCGCTTCCGGGTGTTGCCGTTTGCCTTCGGTTTTGATCTTGTCGGTGAAGACCACATTTCCTTCCAGATCGAGCACTTCAAACACGGCTTCCCCCGTGAAGGATTCGCCACTCGAGTGCAAGCGGATGCTGTGGCGGAAGCCGATCTTGCCTGCTGGTTTTTCAAACTTCTCATCTACGGCAAAGCCTTTGTACGACGCCACAAAGCGCCGTCCGCTGACATATTCCCAAGCGCCTTGCTCTGGCGTCGTCGGGTTCGGCAACAACAGCGACGCTTCCGCCGCGTGAATGACAGAGCCTTCGCCAGGCCGCCGTCCGAGCGCCACATTCAACGTGGATTTCACTTCCGAACCATCGCTGAAGGTCAAGGTCAAGTCCCAGGTTCCCGCCAAAGCATTCATTTGCTCAATGATGAAATCGCGCAGGCGATCCTGATGACGCTCGCGGTTGGGCGCTGTCGCGCCCGCGTCATTGGCCGCTTCAGCCGTAGTGGGCGTGTGCTCGGCTGCGGGGCTGGCGGTTTCCGTTTGTGCCGCTGGTTGCGGACGCTCGCCGGAAGCGATGCGATTGGCGACCCGCTGCTTCCATTCCCCCGCACGACTGGTTTGGGCTTGTACAGTGGTCAGGGCAACGAAGGTCAAAGCGAATAACGCGGCAAAGATTTTGTGTGATTTCATAGCAGTTCTCCTCATCGTAGTGTTCAGGGTTCATAGTGTTTCTGGCTCACGCTTGAGCCGTATTCGCCGAGATAGGCGCGAACGAAAAGCAAAAAGGGTCACGCCCGTGAAAAAAAATTCTCCGCGCACAAAAAAATCTAAGCGGTCTGCTTGTAGCGTAGTAGAACGTGCAGCCAGTGTTATAATCGGCGGCAGAAACGCTACCGTTGATGAACAGGAGCGAGCGATGACAACACCCTCATCTAATGAAGTCACCGAATTATTACTGGCCTGGAACAGCGGAGAAGAGACGGCGCTGGAAAAGTTGATGCCGCTGGTCTACGACGAACTGCGACGATTGGCGCGCAATTTCATGAGCGGCGAACGCGACGGGCACGTGCTGCAAACGACGGCGCTCGTCAACGAAGCGTATTTGCGCCTCGTGGATTCGAGCCGCGTGCAATGGCAGAACCGCGCGCATTTCTTTGCCGTCTCGTGCCAATTGATGCGCCGCGTGCTGGTGGATTTTGCGCGTTCGCGCAATTATCAAAAACGCGGCGGCGGCGCGTTGCAGGTTTCCTTGCACGACGTGATGGTCGGCTCCACCGAACGCCCGGTAGATTTGATCGCGCTCGACGATGCGCTGACCGCGCTGGCGCAAACCGATGAACGCGCGAGTCGCGTCGTCGAGTTACGATTCTTCGGCGGCCTGAGCATCGAAGAAACCGCCGAAG
The DNA here is from genome assembly GCA_964631865.1 of uncultured Heliobacteriaceae bacterium. Classification (GTDB taxonomy): domain Bacteria; phylum Acidobacteriota; class Blastocatellia; order RBC074; family RBC074; genus JAFDVL01. The sequence goes on from CAZWAK010000006.1 coordinate 27,196, forward strand.
CCCTGAAGATTTCGCCCGAAACCGTCAAACGCGATTGGAGTTGGGCGAAGGCGTGGTTGCTCAGGGAAATTAGTAAAGTGTAGACGGTAGACAGTAGACAGTAGTCGGTAGTTCGCTGCCACGCGATAGCTCTTCTACCGTCTACCGTCTACTGTCTACTCCCCACAAACAATGTCTCCCGAAAAGCTCCAACAAATCAAAGACCTCTTCGCCGCCGCGCTCGAAGTGCCGACCAGCGAGCGTGCCGCCTTTGTTGCACAAGCTTGCGCTGACGATTCCGACCTGCGACGCGAAGTCGAATCGTTGTTGTCGTTCGAGGCGCAGGCCGACGACTTCATCGAAAAACCCGCGCTCGCCGTCGCTGCTGAATTGATGGCGGAAGACAAAGCCGCTTCGCTCGCCGGACAACAAATCACGCATTACCAAGTCACGAAGTTGCTCGGCGCGGGCGGGATGGGCGAAGTCTATTTGGCCGAAGATTCCACGCTCGGTCGCAAAGTCGCGCTCAAGCTGTTGCCATCGCAGTTCACTGCCGACGATGAGCGCGTGCGCCGCTTCGAGCGCGAGGCCAAAGCCGCGTCCGCTTTGAATCATCCGAACATCATCACGATTCACGAAATCGGCGCGAGCGACAATCTACATTTCATTGCCACCGAATTCATTGCAGGCGAAACGTTGCGCCAACGCCTCGCTGTCGCCAAGCTCAAAGTCAAAGACGCGCTCGACATTGCCGTTCAGATTGCCGCCGCGCTCGCCGCCGCACACGAAGCCGGGATCATTCACCGCGACATCAAACCGGAAAACGTGATGATTCGCAGCGACGGCATCGTCAAAGTCCTCGACTTCGGGTTGGCGAAATTGACCGAGCGCGTGACGAGCGACGCGACGACGGTCACGACGCTGACAACCGAACAAGGCCGCGTGATGGGGACCGTCGCGTACATGTCGCCTGAACAGTTGCGCGCACAAAATGTGGACGAGCGCGCCGATCTGTGGAGCCTCGGCGTCGTGCTCTATGAAATGGTCGCAGGCTTTCGTCCGTTCACGGGGCCGTCATCAAGCGCCGTGATCGCCGCCATCCTCGAACAACCGTTGCCGTCGCTGAACGAAGCCGTTGTGCTGCCCGACGAGTTGCAACGCATCCTGCAAAAGTTGCTACACAAAAATCGCGCCGAACGTTATCAAACTGCGCACGAGTTGCTGAGCGATTTGAAGGCTCTGCGCGATGATTTGGAATTCGCCGCGCGGCTGGCAAGCACAGGCAAAAAGCTGCGGCGCAAACCCAAAACAGCCAAATCTCCGCTGCGTTGGACAAAACGTGTCGGCATCATTGCCGTCGCCAGTTTGTTAGCAATCACCGTCATCGTCTGGGGCTTTCGTCGCCAGGCCAATCTGCGTTGGGCGCGTGGGCAAATCGCACAGATCGAACAACTCGTCAACGAGCAAAAATACTTCGAGGCGTACGATCTCGCCGCACAGGTGAAACGATACCTGCCCGATGATGCGACTGTTACCAAATTGATGCCAACGATTGCCGATCAACTTGCGGTCACGTCCGACCCCGCAGGCGCGCGCATCTATCTCACTCGCTTTGGTTCTGAAAAAGCCGAACTGATCGGCACGACGCCGCTGAGCAAATACGCCTTCGCGCGCGGCGAATACATTTTGCGGTTGGAAAAAGACGGCTTCGCACCGTTCGAGCGTACGATCAACAGCAAGCTCACGCTCGCGGGCAATACGTTCGTGCCGCCCGACGATCCGAGCGATTTCAAAATCAAATTGATTGCCGCTGACCAAATGCCGGAGCGCATGGCGTTTGTGCCCGGTGGCAAATACAAACTCACGAGCCGTACCAGACCGACCGACAAAAGCGTCGAACTGGAAGATTTTTTCATAGACAAATACGAAGTCACGAATCGCGAGTACAAGGAATTCATCAGCGCGGGCGGCTACTTCAATCAACAGTATTGGAAGCATCTGTCAAACCCGGAGGCTTTCAAAGAAATTGGCAAAGACTGCAAAGATCGCACCGGATTGCCGGGGCCGCGTTCGTGGCTGAATCAAACATTTCCTGAAGGCAAAGCGGATCATCCCGTCACCGACATCACCTGGCACGAAGCGGCGGCATACGCGGCGTTTCGCGGCAAACAATTGCCGACGATTTTTCAGTGGGAGAAAGCCGCCCGCAACGGCTTGCTGAGTTATACCAGCGACTATGCGATGCCCTGGGGCGGAATGGTCTACAGCGGCGAGGTAGCCGGGCACGCCAATTTCAGCAGCAATGGCACGATGGCCGTACACAGCTTTCCGTTCGGGATGAGTCCGTTCGGCTGTTTCAATATGGCGGGCAACGTGTCCGAATGGTGTTTGAATGAACTCACCGACGGCTTCACCGTCGCGGGCGGATCGTGGCAGGATCAATATTATTTGTTCGCCGATGTCGGCGCGTTTCCAGCGACCTTCAGCGCCGACCGGCTGGGCTTTCGCTGCGTGCGCAATCTGCCCACCCACAAAGGCGATCAAGGCGCAATGCGGATTGACACAACGAAGCAAATCCCGGTGTATCAACCGACAAGCGAAGCACACTTTCAATCGTTGCTGAGCCATTTTCGCTACGATCAAATTTCGCTCGATGCGCAAATCCTCGAAACCAAAGACACCGACGAATGGCGGCGCGAAAAAATCAGTTTCATCGGTGGCAACGAAGAACGTGCTCTCGGCTATTTGTATTTGCCCAAGAGTGCCAAAGCCCCGTTTCAAGTGCTGCAATTTGTTCCGGCAGGCGACGTGTACGAAGGCTTTTTCACGGTGTCGGAATCGGTCGAAATGCAAGTCGCGCCGTTCATCAAAGCTGGTCGCGCCGTGTGGGCGGTGGTCTTCAAAAGCTTCAAGGAACGCGCGGCGACAGGGTATGGCGATTTTGGTTGGCACACGGTCAGGCGACGCGAAGAGGTCGTGCGCAACGCGACCGATTTACGGCGGGGGCTGGATTATCTGGCGACGAGAAGCGATATGGATTTGCACCGCGCGGCCTATTACGGCTACAGCGCAGGCGCAGCGGAAGGCGTGATTTATGCTGCGGTCGAGCCGCGTTATCGCGCCATCGTGTTTACGGCGGGCGGCCTTTCCCCACAGAGTCTGAAGTGGATTGCCGAAGCGAGTCCGCCCAATTTTATGCATCATTTGAAAGCCCCGAAGCTCCTGCTCAACGGGCGTTACGACGAAGTACACCCCTTGAAAACGTGGATCGAACCGCTGTATCAAGCCTTGCCTGAACCGAAGCGATTGCATCTGTACGATGCCGGGCATACGCCGCCGCTGGAAATCATCGTGCCAGTCGTGAATGCGTGGTTGGATGAAACGCTGGGGTCGGTGCAGCGGGAATGAAGTTTTGCCACGAATTACACGAATCATCACGAATTTCCTAGCGCCGTTGGTCAGGCGGCTTATTCGTGATAATTGGTGTAATTCGTGGCGACAGTATTATGCCTCTGCCTTTTGCGCCGCAAGCAGGCCGCGCTCGACCATTGCCGAACGCAACAATGACAGTGCCGTGTAAATCACGACTACGACGACCAGCCAGCGCACGTAATACAAATCCATTGCTTTGACGAGGAACGCCGCAATCAATACCGCCGGAATCCCGCCCAACGCCAAACCCAATGCCGCGCGCAAGTTGTAACTGCCTTTGCGAATGAATTGCGTGCTGCCGGTCGGCATCAGGAACGCGCACGATCCCATCATAATCGGGAACGCGGCTTTCGGATTCATGCCGAGCAAACTAATCATAATCAAACACGGGCCGTACAAGCCGATGCCAAGCGACATCAACGAACCCAAAACAAAATTGCCGATGATGCCCGCAATCAGCAGCGGCCCTGACAAACCGAGCGTTTCGCCGCCGCCCGCGGATTTGTTGAAGATGGTCATCAGCGTCAAGCCCGCTGCGACCAGCAACGCAATGCCCATCCCGATTTGAATGGCTTGGCGCGGCAATTTCGCCACCACACCTGCGCCGAGCCACATCCCCAAGACCGACGCCGCGATCAGCGCAATCAACGTCGTCATATCCACTTCGACGATGGCGATGTAGATGAACGCCTGCGTGATGGTCGGCAAGGTGTGACCGACATTAAGCGTGCCGGGAATGACTTCGTCACGCACTTGTTTCCAGGCGCGAAACATCGCCGTCGTCGTGGCAAACGAGCCGATGCCGAGCGTGTCGAAGAAGTTAGTCACGAAGCCAATCGCGGATTGCAACAGCGAAGGGAATGGCAGCGCAAAATCTACAGCGTGGCCTTCCATCTGGTTACGCACAGCATCCGGCAGATTGGCGGCGGCTTCCTGATAGCGACGGCGAATGGCGGAGAACCACGTCACAACATAAAACAACGTGACTGCGCCAAGTGCGATGAAGAGCCAGGTTTTCATGGTCATCGTAGGTGTCCTTACTTTTTTTCGACTTTGCGGTTTCTGAAAGAGTGGCGACAGTGTACTGAACAATTTCAAACTTGACCAGAAATCTGCTTCCTCGAAAATTTCTTTTTTTCCTGCTGACATACTGTTGTCACTCGGCTGATTTATGATGCCCGCACCTTAAATCAAGTAACACTCGCCCTGAGAACGCACGGGCTGTTTTGCGTGCGCTTTGCGTCGTCGCCGCTATGCAAAGGCGCGTGAGAGGCCTATCGTTCTCAGGGTTTTTCTTACGCCGAAGGAGGAATCGTGAACAAACAAGCACTACTCGGACAACGCGCCTATTTCCAAATGGTACACGGCGTCACCGTGCGCAGCATCGCGCCGCTGACCAATGAAGAATTGGACTTTCGCCCGCGCCTGGAAATGCGGTCAATCAAGGAATTGTTCTATCACATCTACGCGATGGAGCGGAATTGGGCAGAGCATCTGCACAAAGGCAAAGTCACGCAGGAAGAAGAAAACGTCGTGATTCCTGAAACGGACGAAGGCAAAGCGGTGTTGGCAGCGCTGAATACGGTTGCCGACTTGCAGGCCTATGCCAACGAATCGCATCAACTGCTGGACGATACGCTCGCCAAAATGAATGATGAGGATTTGGCGAAGATCATCGAAACACCCTTTGGCTCGTTCCCCGCGTGGCAAATGTTCGCGTTTGCGTATGACGAACACTGGCATCATCGCGGGCAGTTTTACACCTACATTCGGCTGCTCGGCAAAGAGCCGTTGATGTTGTATAGCTATGATGGTTGATGGGAGAAATGGGAGTGAGGGGAGAAATGGGGCAGGATGATGTTGAGTCGCCCCTTCTCCCCATCTCCCGATCACCCTTTCCCCCGCTCTCCCCTTGTCCTCCTTCCCGCCGCAGATTATTATTCCGCTTCATTATTTTAAGCAGTCTTACGTTGTTCATCCCACATTGAGGAGCAAGCTATGAGTATGGAAGCTCTCGGCATGGTCGAGACAAAAGGATTCATCGGTGCGGTCGAAGCGGCTGACGCGATGGTCAAAGCCGCGAACGTGAATTTAATCGGACGCGAATACATCGGCGCAGGCTATGTCACCGTGTTCGTGCGTGGCGATGTCGGCGCAGTCAAAGCCGCCACGGACGCGGGCGCAGCCGCCGCCCGTCGGGTCGGTGAACTGATCTCCGTCCACGTCATTCCCCGCCCGCATTCCGAAGTCGAGCGCGTGCTGCCGAAGGGCAATGCAGGAGCGAAAAAATAGGATTTAGGATTTGGGATTTAGGATTTAGAGATCGCTTTGATGGCTGTCCCTAAACCCTAAACCCTATCTCCTAAATCCTCCGTCCTAGCTATGCTCGACCCCGACCTCCAATCCATCCAAGCCGCGCGCGATCTTGTCGAAGCGGCGCATCGGGCGCAAGCCATCGTTGCCAGCTTCGATCAAGCGCGGATTGATGCGGTTTGCGAAGCGATGGCACAGGCTGCGCAACGGGAATCTTTGCGGCTCGGCACGCTTGCACATGAAGAAACAGGCTACGGGATTCCAGCAGACAAGAACATCAAGAACCTTTTCTCAGCGGTTGATGTTCACAATTACTTTCGCAACCTGAAAACCGTGGGCGTCATCAGTGACAATGGCTCGGTGATTGAAATTGCCGCGCCGCGCGGCGTCGTGTGTGCGATCATTCCTTCGACCAATCCGACCTCGACCGCGATCTTCAAAATCCTGATTTCGATCAAGTCGCGCAATGCCGTTGTGCTCAGCCCGCATCCGTCGGCGACGCGCTGTGTGATCGAAACAGCGAACGTGATGCGCGCTGCTGCTGTTGCTGTCGGCTTGCCTGCCGAAGCGATTGGCTGCGTCGAGAAAACGACGCTCGAAGCGACGAACGAATTGATGAAGCATCGCAAGACAGCGGTGATTTTGGCGACCGGCGGCACGGGTTTGGTGCGCGCGGCGTATTCGTCCGGCAAACCCGCGTTCGGCGTCGGGCCGGGCAATGTTCCGGCGTTCATTGAAAAGTCCGCCGACGTGCCGAAAGCCGTGCGCGACATTCTGGCCGGAACGTGTTTTGACAACGGGACGATCTGCGCGTCGGAACAATCCGTCATCGTGGACGCAAGCATTGACCGGCTCGCGCGCGAACAATTCGTTGCGCAAGGAGCCGTGTTTTTGAATGGGCAGCAAACCGATCTGCTCGCCAAACTGGTCGTTACGCGGGAAGGCAAATTGAATCCGAAAATCGTTGGCAAACCGGCGACGTGGATCGCGGAACAGGCTGGCTTCATTGTTGCGCCGAACACGCGCTGTTTGCTGGCGGAAATTGGCGGCGTCGGACGCGACTATCCGTTGTCGCTCGAAAAGCTCTCGCCGATTTTGACCTACTATGTGACGAACGGCGTCGAGGAAGGTTGCCAGCGTTGCGACGAGGTCTTGCGGTATGGCGGGATGGGGCATACGTCGGCGATTCATTCACGCGACCGCGCCGCGATTTTGCGTTACGGCGAATTGATGCCTGCCGCGCGTATTGTCGTGAATTCGCCTTCGACGCACGGCGCGATTGGCTATTCGACGGCGCTTGTGCCTTCGATGACGTTGGGCTGCGGTTCGTGGGGCGGTAACGTGACTTCGGACAACATCTCGCCGCTGCATTTGATGGACATTAAGCGCGTGGCGTTTGAGACGCGCCCGGTGACGAATCCGAACAGCGCGCCAACGCAACCGATTTCCACCGTAATTCCACAGCTTTCTCCACAGGTGTCGTCGCTGTTACCAGGAGGCAACAACCCCGCCCCAAAGCTTGAGCGCGCCGCAATTGCGCATTTGGTCGAACGCTTCCTCGCCGCGCGCCAAACGCCTGCACCGCATCTGAATCCGCACCCCGAACCGCCCCAACTCCAACCCAAGCCCGAACCGCCACCATCGCCGCCGAAGCCACAGGCCGTGCCGTTTGTCTGCGAAGACGATGTGCGCCAGGCAATCAACAAAGGCGAGAAAATTCATATCAACGCGAAGACGATTCTGACGCCATCGGCGCGCGATTTGGGCAATGAAAAAGGGGTTTTTGCTCAGGCTTGAGCTACGTGGTAAGTTCCCTGCCCTTTTCCCACAGCATCATCACGCCAACCCCCACGCTAAACAGCCCCGCCAACACACGCACCACAACATTCAATTCGGTAAAGCGCGCCGCCGTCAAATGAAACGGCAAACTCAGCAACGAACTCATCAACATCATTCCGCCAATCGAACCGAGGCCAAACACCGCGATGTAAACCAAGCCCAACCACGCAGACTGAATGGTCGAAAGCACCAGCAACATCAATGCCGCGCTGCCCGCCAACCCGTGCAGCATCCCGATCCACAATGGACGTGGCCCTATCTTGAAACCGTGATGCGAGGCGTCATGCGGCGTGTGCGCAGCGGCAGCGGTTTTGTCATGCAGGTGCGGATGAATATGTTTGTGGCCGCCGTGTTCGTGCTGATGCAAATGCAGCTTGCCCCCGCGCGCCAATTTCACCAACGCATTGAGGCCTAAACTAATCAGCATCAAGCCGACGCAAAATTCCAACGCGCTTTCGACGCGCGGACTGATCGGAATCTTGAAAAACAAGACAACGACGCCCGCCAGCAATAACGACGTCGTATGCCCCACGCCCCACAACCCGCCGACCAGCGACGAACTCCACCACCGTTTGCGTTCGCCGACAATGGTCGAAATTGCCGCAAGGTGATCGGCTTCGAGGGCGTGCATTAAGCCAATGGCAAAGCCGGTGGTGAGTAAGGTGAAACTATAAGCGGTGGTCGTTTGCATAACAATTCGGTTTCCGTTTGATTGGTGCAGTGTAACGGAGCGCGCCTGAGAAGTAACGTTTGCAGGGATTGTAACGACAAAATAATCTGCGCCGTGCCCAGGCAATTGGTTTGACAATCTTCGCCCTAATCCGTATCTTGGCGTTTCGTTCAACTATCTTTGCTCGGAGTTTGACCGTGATTTTTTTTACTCAACTTTGCGCTAAATGCTCTTGTTGTTGTCCACCGCGAAGCCAGTGGAACCGGTCATCTTTGCCTGCAATCATAACCACCTAAGATCGTAGCAAGAATGAAACGCCATAAGCGCCTCGGTTCCAACCAACGGGAATTCGAGGCGTTTTGATTTTGGTAATGACAATGAAAGCAAATTCGACCGAACTCAAAGAAACCGCCTTCCAATCGCTGCCGCAATATTTTGAAGATGAAATGGCGCAGTACGAAACGATGATTCAAAAATTTCGCGCGGGGCTGATCGGCGAAACCAAGATGCAGAAGTTTCGCCTGCAATTCGGCACCTACGCCCAACGCCAGGACGGCGTGCAAATGCAGCGCATCAAGATTCCCGGCGGTTATTTGACAGCGGATCAATTGACGCGGCTCGCCGATGCCGCCGAACAATACGCGAGCAGTTTTATTCACTTCACCACCCGCGAAGACGCGCAGTTGTATTACCTGCAACTCGAAGACACGCCGAATCTACTGCGCTCGTTGCAAGAGGTCGGCATCACAACGCGCGAAGCCTGCGGCAATACGGTGCGCAACATCACGGCCTGTTATCGCGCGGGCGTTTCGCACACCGAAGTCTTCAACGTTTACCCATACACCGACGCGCTGTTTCGCTTCCTGCTGCGCAACAAACACAACCAGAATATGGGGCGCAAAATGAAATTCGCGTTTGAAGGCTGCACCGAAGATCACTCCGCGCTCGCCTTTCACGATCTCGGTTTTCAAGCCGTCGTGCGCGAAGAAAACGGCGAAGTCAAACGCGGCTTCAAGGTGTACGTCGGCGGCGGTTTGGGCAGCGCGCCAATGCTGGCCAAAATCTACAGCGAATTCCTGCCCGTCGAAGAGATGTTCAATTTCACGCTCGCCGTCATTCGCATCTTTGATCGTTACGGCGAACGCAAACAGCGAATGAAAGCGCGGATGAAATTCCTGGTGCAATCCATGGGCTGGGAAAAATTCAAAGCGGCGGTGGATGCCGAACGCGAAATCATCGGCGAGTTGCCGAGCGTGGATTCTTACTTGCAAGAAATCGTCGAGCCGGAAATCGCATCATCAAGCTTGAACATCCTCGACCCAATCACGAACGACCCGAATTATCAGCAATGGGCCCAAGACAACGTGATTGCGCACGCACGCGAAAACCTGCGCGGCGTTCACGTCAGAACGAAGCTCGGCGACATCACTTCAGATCGCGCCCGCGAACTCGCTGGAATCGCGCGGCAGTTTTCGGCAAGCGAGTTGCGCGTTTCGATTGAGCAGAACTTGTTCCTGCCCTGGGTGCGCGTGAGCGATTTGCCTGCGCTCTATCAAGCCTTGCAACAAGCGTCGCTGCACGATGCCGGAGCCGAAACGATTGCCGACGTGACGGCTTGCCCTGGCGCGGATACTTGCCGCTTGGGCATCGCTTCGGCGAAAGGTTTGGGCAGCGCGATTTCAGAATCGTTTTTTACTGGCTCGCTCGCGCCATATCGCGAAGCGAATCGTGATTTGCGCATCAAGATTTCGGGCTGTCCGAACGGCTGCGCGCAACACGCTGTCGCCAACATCGGCTTCCACGCCGCCGCGTTGTCCGCCAACGGGCGCAACGTGCCGACACATATTTTGTTCCTCGGCGGGGCTTCGAATCATGGCGCTCCGCACGCGGGCAAGATCATCGGCAAGTTCCCGGCGCGCGCTTCGATTCAAGTCGTCGAAGCGTTGCTCAAACTCCACCACGACGAAAAGCAGGACGGCGAAGATTTCAATGCGTTCCTCGCGCGCCTGGGCGATCAGCGCGTGAAAGCCGTGTTGGAGCCGTTGCGCGCTGTGCCTACGTTCGATGAAGACCCGACGTTTTATGACGACTACGGCCACGAGAACGAACAGTTCACCGTGCGTTCCGGCGTGCGCGGCGAATGCGCGGGAACAACGATTGCCGAACTTGTGCCGACCTTTGCGGACGCGCACGAACGCCTCTCACAAGCCGCTGCACAGTTGCATCACGCGAACTACGAAGCCACCATCCTCGAAGCGTATGAAGCCGCTGTCGCGGCGGCGCGCGTGCCGTTGTATCAACGCTTGGTGGACCCGATCACGTCGCTCGAAGCGTTGTGGTCGTTTGAAAATGTCTTTGTGTTGTCAGGCGCGACAAACGGCGAGTGGAAAGAGTTGTCGGCCACGTTTGAGGCGTTGAAAGCCGCGCCTCCCGGCGAAGCCAATGCGCAAAAATCGTTGGAGACGGCGCGGGCGTTTGTGGGTTATTGCGAAGGCTTCGCAATATAAAAAACGAGATTACGAAACACACGAAAATAACGGAACACACGAAAACGTTCTGATGGTGAAAGCTTTTCGCTACTTTTGTCATTTTCGTGTGTTTCGTAATCTCTCTTTTGCCACCTCAGATTGATTCGCACTCCGTTTTTTTGTAGGCTGTCAACGCCATGCAATTTCTCTTCGTCTTACTTTCCCTTCCGCTTCTGTATTGGTCACAAGGCATCGAAACCGCGCCGCAACTCAAACAAGCGGGACTCGAACAATTCGCCGTGCCGCCCGAAAAGGTCGAAGCCTGGCGCGAGGCGGGCTTCAAAGTTACGGCGATGCCGCGCAACGAATTGGAAGGGCGCGAACGCTTGTTGATGCCGGGCGTGCAACGCAAATACAACGTTGCTTCGCCGACGCGCGCGCCCTGGGTGGACGCGAACGGCTGGCGGTTTTTGCGCGCGCCTGCCGGACAATATTTGTATGACCTCTCCGCAGGCAAAGCCGCGCTGGCCGCTGCTGAAGCGTTCGTCTACAACGCCGATGCGGTCGTGAAAATCGAGCCGTCGGATTTGGAAGCGTTCGGGCAAATGCTGGCGTTTTTGCGCACGTTGCCGACCGAAGAAATGCCGGGCGTGGCAGACTTCACGTTCATTGACACGGGTTCGACCGCAAGCGGCGAAGTGATGAATTTGTTCCTGCGGCGCAATCTGCTGTTTCAGTTGGAAAAGTATCCGTCGTCGCTGCATCGCCTCAACATCAAGCTCGGCACGCGCGACTATCCCGAAGCGGTCGCCGCCGATCCGAGCGCGTTTGCGCAAAAGATTCGTCAACAACTCGGCGATGACAACCGCTCGCTGAGAATTTATGGCAGCGAAGTTGTCATTGCGCACCTGCTGAGCGATTCGACGAAGCTGCGCTTGCATTTGCTGAATTATGGCGGGCGCGAAATCGAAGGCTTGCGCGTGCGATTGCGCGGCAAGTTTCAGGAAGGTGCGGCAATGGTTGCAGGCAGCGGGCGCGTGGCATTGCAGGATTTTTTGCGCGCCGACAAAGCGACGGAATTCACGTTGCCGAAGATAGGTAGTTATGCGCTGATTGAATTGCCGGTTGCGAAGTGATCAAACTTGATCGGGGTCTTGTCCTAATTGTCGCAACATCGCCGCCAGCCTTTCTGCCCGTAGCACAGCAGCATCTTTCTCAGCTTGTGCTTGTGCAGCATTGGCTTGCGCTTGTGCGGTATCGGCTTGCGCTTGTGCCGCATCGGCTTGCGCTTGTGCCGCCAGTTCTTTTCCCGTCAGGATCAAATTTCCGCTTTCATCTACCCAACGCAGCCACAGCGCACGCATCCCGGAATAAATGCCTTCCCACATTGTCAAGCCGATGTGTAGCTCTGGCAATTGCAGCGCATCGTGCGGTTGATACGAGTAGCCATTGAGCCGATAGAGGCGCAGCGTTTCTTCGCTCAAGTGATGTTCAGGGTCGAAAATCACATAGTACAAAACCCGCATCCGTGCATACGTGTCCAGCTTCTTGGTGTCTTCGCCGCCAATTTTATTCGAGACCACTTCGATCACGACATCTGGCGGCTTGCCAAATTCCCAGATGAAATACGAACGATGCTCTTTGGCCCAAACGTTTTCGTCCGCCTGCACGTCCAAACTCAATAACGCATCGGGAACAAGCGGGGGCGCTTTGAGCATGTAGAAAACGCCGATGTTGGATTCGGCAAAAAACGTCCGTCCTTCGCCGGGGCCAGGCCACGAAGAATACAGCGGCTCGACTAACAACCGTTGCTGCACAGCGGAAAAGATGTTGTCCACAGGTTCATCGTCCTCCGTCACGATCTGCGAAAGGTCTAACTCATACGGTGGTTCTACGACGGTGAGGGCGTTGGAATGTCTTGCCATAAGTTCCTCCACTTGCGACCGACAGTGTACTGAGCGAATGTTGCGCACGTCAACGCGGCGGAATCGAATACGTCACCGTCGCGTGCGCAACCGGATCATCTTGCCCTTCGGAATACATCGTCACATCACCAACGGCCAGGCGTTGTCCGAGCTTGAGCAATTTCGTTTCCGCGATCACATCTTTCGGCTCCGGTTTGCGCAAAAAATTGATGTTCAGATTCGTTGTCACCGCCAGCGCAATCGGCCCGACGTGTGCGAGCGTGAGCAGATACACGGCAGTGTCGGCGAGCGTCATCAACGCCGGGCCAGAGATTGTGCCACCCGGTCGCAAATGCAAATCCCGGTACAGCAAGCGCAATTGCATGGATTTGTCTTCGAGCCGCTCGACGCGGAAATGAAAATCGTCCATTTGCGGGAAATGCGATTTGAGGAATTCTTCTAATTCGTACGGCTTCATTTTCAGCATAATGACCTCTATTTCAGATGAATGAATTTCGCTTGGTTCGGTAAGAAAAAAATCACTTCGGTGTTCGCGTACCGTTTGAGCGCGGCTTTCGTGGCTTGCACGCCCTGCACATAAAACGCATTGTCGAGCGCATCGCCCATCGTGCCGGTCTGGGTAATCACAGCGACGCTCAAGACGTTCATCACCGGTCGCCCCGTGCGCGGGTTCATAATGTGCGAATAGCGTTGGCCGTTCAACTCAAAAAACTTTTCGGCGCTGCCGGAAACGGACAGAGCTTGATCTTTCAACCGCACCGTCAGCGCGATTTTGCGCGCATCGCGCGGGTCTTGCAATTGCACGTCCCAGGTATCGCTCTCAGGCGGTGAACCAAGCGCATAGATCGTGCTGCCGCCTGCGCTAATCAAGGCGCGCGCGATGTTGTGTTGTTTGAGAATCGCAACGGCGCGATCCACCGCGTAGCCTTTGGCGATGCCGCCCAAATCCAGTTCAATGCCTGCGCAATCGAAATGAATCGCTTGCTCTTCAGCATTCAAGCGCACATGTTGCCAGCCGATTTTTTTGCGCACGGCTTGTAATTCCACCTCGCTTGGCATTCGTCCTGCGCCGCGAAAGAAGCCCCAGGCTTTCATCAACGGGCCAACCGTGATGTCGAATGCGCCATTGGATGCACGACTGTAACGCAGACATTCGGCGATGAAGTGGAATAGCTCAGGCTCAGTTTTGACAGGATGCGCGGCGGCGATGCGATTGAGTTGTGACAACGGGCTATCGGGTTTGTAATGGCTCATCAGACGATCAATGCGATCCACTTCGTCAAAGGCGGCGGTCATGGCTTGCTTGAGTCGTGCGTCATCGTCGCCATACGCCACAATCGAATAGGTGCAAGCCATCGAGATGCGGCTGTCTTCGTAGCGGATCAAGGGCTGCGCCAGTGCGCAGGCAATCCACGTCAGGCTCAGCAAAATGCCCCCAACCAGATTGCGACAATTTCCAATTTGCGCCATGATGCTTGTCCACCTTGTCATTCAAATTACCAATTTGGGAAGCACGATTATGAAATACTTGCGCGTCGTTTTGCTCACTCTGTTACTTGCATCGCTTACAGCTTACGGCACGGCTTACAGCCAAAACAAAGGCGTCATCGTCAGTCAACGCGCCAAAGCGGATTTTGCGCTGAACGCCGATCCGAACTCTACCCATTGGAAAGCGGTCACGGGCGTCGTCACCGCCATCAGTCGGCGCGGCGAACCCGTGCCGAACCATCGCACGGAAATCCGTTCGGTCTGGACGCCGAAAAATTTGTACTTGCTCTTCATTTGCCAATACGAAGAATTAAACCTCAAAGCGAACCCATCCACAACGACGGAAACCAACAAGCTCTGGGAATGGGACGTGGCCGAAGCCTTCATCGGCACGGACTTCAACGACATCAAGCATTACACGGAATATCAAGTCTCGCCGCAAGGCGAATGGGTTGATCTCGACATTGATCGCAAACCGAATCCCGCCAAGCACGATGTAGATTGGAACTCCGGCTACGAAGTCAAAGCGCGCGTGGATGCCGCGAACAAAGTCTGGTACGGCGCGATGCGCATTCCGATGAACAAGCTCGACAAACGCAAACCGAAAGTTGGGCTGGAAATGCGCGCGAACTTCTATCGCATTCAAGGCCCGCCGCCGAATCGCAAATTCATCAACTGGCAGCCCGTGAACAACGACAGCTACCACACGCCGGAAGCGTTCGGGATTTTGCGGCTGGGGAAATGACGATGAAAGTTGCGAACCTCGTGATGCTCGCGGCCTTTGTCTTCGGCGTGATTGTGCAATACAACGATCCTGACCCGGCGCGTTGGATGGCGATGTATGGCGCGGCGGCGCTGGCTTGTGGCTTGTATGCGGCGGGACGGAAGCTGTGGATTGTGCCTGCGATGGTGTTGGTAATGGCAGCGATTTGGGCGGCAACGCTCGCGCCTGCGGCCTTGGGCAAAGTCGGTTTTGGCGAATTGTTCGAGGCATTCGAGATGAAAGATGAGCGCGTTGAAATCGGACGCGAATTCGGCGGGCTGATGATCATTGCCGCGTGGATGTTGGTGCTGACGATTGTCTCGTGGCGCAAACCTTCTCACGCATCGTAGGCGCTGAGGTACAGCAAATTGTCGTAATCAATCACGGCCAGTTTCAGATTGCGTAGCCAGCCCTGTCGCCCCAACAAATTGCGCGGCAGGCCGGAATATTTGGCAAAGTACACCAAACTCTGAAAAGCCAACTCACCCGTCTGAAGCGTGGCCTCGTGTCCGAACGCTTCTACCACACCGCCGAGGCGGCTGAAGCGGCGCGGAATTCCTTGCTCAATTGGAATGCCGAGTTCCATTCCTTCATCGTTGGCGAAGGTACAAAACTCGGCTCCGGTATCTACCTTAGCAACCGTTTCAATTGACCGATCACCGTACGTAAGCGTGACGTAAAGCGTGATGCTGTCGGAATGCTCACGGTATTGAAATTCGTGGTTGAATGAGAGTTCTTTCGCCATCGTTAGAATCCTGCCAAAGGCAAATCGTCCGGCGACGGGACACGCATGACTAAAGGCAAATACGCGCCTGACACATCGGCGGCAGCCCGCACTTCAGCCTGGTTCATTCCGTGTGCAATCAGCTTGTCGCCATCCAGTGCGATCCACTGCCCGGCATAGTCAGGCGCGTATTCGCTAAGCCATCGGTTCATCCCGGCGTGATCCGGTTTCGGCGGCACATGCTTATCCAATGGCGCTTTGGCTTGCGGCGTGCGATGTTGCACGATGAGTTGTTCCAGCTTCGCCTGTTCGGTCGGTGGCAATTGCTCAATCAGCTTCATGATCGTTTCGGCAGTCATCGTTGACATAACTATCACTCCTGTTCGATTGCGCATTATACCCCCGTACCGGAACAACTTATCGTGCCGTTCAGCCGCTTGGAAAATCCGCTTCAGCGCGAACTGAAGCTGCCGCGCGGCAAAGGTTCCCGTGCTCTTGCTGTCGTTACCGGTGGCGTCGCCGAATCCAGCGGCGGCATTCGCAAAATCTCTTGCCGACGAGAAATCCAGTTCCGCGTCGCGCGGCGTAAGTGCAGGTGGAGGTTGAAAACACTATGCACAAACTGATTGATCGGAACCCGCAAATTACCTTTGGCTTACTTTTCGTTTTCACGATTGCCATCGCCATCGTAGGCATTGCCGCTGAGGTTATGTTTATTACGAATCACTTGGAACTTGTCGCGCGCCAGATTAGCTTGCTGACAGTGGGCGGCCTCTCGCATTGAGAGAACTGGCCCACCACGAACGCCGTAGGTTGCACGCCGGGGGGAGTCGCAGCTTGCGGCGTTTTGTTGCCTGCCGCTGATGAGGCTCATTTCACCCGCGCCATCATCAACGTATCCACAAACACACCCGCGCGAAACGCCGCCTTGCGCATCGTGCCTTCGATCTCGAAGCCGAATTTTTGGTAGAGCGCAATCGCCGTCGCATTGTCGGTGTACACCGTCAATTCTATGCGCAACAAGTTCAGCCAGTTGTCGGCCAAATCCAGCGCCGCTTGCAACAAGGCAGAACCGATGCCTTTGCCTTGCCAATCATCGCGCACCATCATGCCAAACCCCGCAACGTGCGAAAGGCGCGGACGACGATTGACGTGCAAGCCGAGGGAGCCGACGACTTGCCCTTCGACTTCGGCGACCAGATGAAAGTTTCCATCTTCCGGCTTTTGCTGTAACTGCTCGCGCACGGATTCCAGACTGCGATACGGCAATTGCAGCGTGTTGCGCACGACGTTCGGCGACGTGTAGCAACGCCACAACGCTTCAGCGTCCGTCAATTCGGCTTGGCGAATGATGATGTTCACGGTTGTTGTTTGATGGGCTGCGTTTGGTTCGCCGTTTTTTCCCACGACTCACTCGCGCGTCCATTCAAATCCCACATCACTTGCCCGCCCGACAGCGTCATCTCGCAGGTTAGTTTTTGCGTGCCTTTCATCATAGATTTGCCCGTGTCAATGAAGCCGAATGCGCCGCGCTCTAACTTCAAAACGGCCACATCCGCTGTCGCGCCGACGGTCAAATGTCCGTGCTGCTCGCGGCGAATCTCTTTGGCGGGGTTCCACGTGGATTTCTGAATCACTTCCGCGAGCGGCATCCCCAGATTCAGGAACTTCGACATCACGTTCACGATGTCTTTCATCCCGCCGTTCATGCTGCCGGTGTGCAAATCGGTCGAGATCGAATCGGGCGCAAAGCCTTGCTTCATCGCGGGCACGGCAAAGCGCAAAACCAAACTGCCTCCGCCGTGCCCAACGTCAAAAATGATTCCGCGTTTTCGGGCTTCCCACCACGCCGCGCGCACTTTGCCTTTCTCGTCAAGAATCGGGTCATACGGGCGATAAACGTGCGTGTAGATGTCGCCAGGGCGCAGCTTTTTCAAGAACAAGTCTTCGTGCGGGCGTTCGGGTTTGATGAGGCCGAAATCAACCATCACGGGCAGATTCGCCAACCGTCCAGCTTCGACCGCGCGATCCACGGCTGTCCAATCGGGCGCGGCGTAATGCGCGGTTTTGATACCGACAATGGTGTCAGGAAACTTCTTCGCGACTTCTGCCGCGCGTTCGGAATTCATGTCGTCCGTATTTTGCTCAATCGCGCCGCCGCCCATTCCTTTGCCCACGATGTTGAGGAAGGCGTAGACGCGCGTTTTGGCGCGATCAATCACGCGCTGTTTGAAGTCTTCAAAATTCGTCGCGCCCGATGTTCCAGCGTCCGCCATCGTCGTCGTGCAGGCGCGAAAGCTGTGGCCGTCGGGATACACGCTCAAATCGCCCGTGTAGGATTTCCCGCCCGTGCCCGCATAGACGTGAACGTGAATGTCCACGAGGCCGGGCGTCACGTACAAGCCGTTGACGTTGACGATTTGTTTCGCCGTCGCGGGATCAATCGTCTTTTCGACCGCCGCGATTTGCCCCTGGGCAATCGCCACGTCGCGGCGTTCGTTCAGGTTGTTTTTGGGATCAATGACGTGCCCGCCTTTGAGCAGCACGTCGTAGCGGGGTTGGGCTGTGGCCGACAAATAGAAAACGCCAACCAACAGCAGCAGCAAGAGTCTTCGCATCGCATCGCTCCTTTTTGTTTGGGTGAACAGATGCTGCGAAGCTTAGCACTGAAGTGGTCAGTTGTCAGTTGTCAGTTGTCAGATGATGAGTACCATCTTTACCGACCACCGACCACCGACCACCGACCACCGACCACCGACCACCGACCACCAACCACCGACCACTATCTATGCGTCAGCGTCACTTTCGTCACGATCAGGTCTTCGTCCGGGTCGGACGATTTCGCGGCGAGCATGGTCATCACGGCAGGCAAGGGCGCTTTCAATTTCAAGCGCGTGCCGTGTTTGAGCGAAGTGATTTCTTCGGGCAACAACTTTTGCCCGTACGTGGGATTGGTCATCGTGATGGTCGGGCGATTTTGGCGCGCGGCGAGCCAATTCCAGATGAATGGTTTGAGCTTCGTGCATTCGTTCGGCTCGTCCTGGCAATAGGCCACCAACATATCGCGTGACGGAATCATCGGCAGCGGTTTGCGCGAAAAGACAAAAAAGAGGGTCTCGGTTCCGGCTCCGCCTTCGATGGTAAACCATTGCTCGGTCGCCTGACTCGTGGGCATGTCTTGCAAGCGATGGGCTTCGAGGTAGTTGTTGCCTTTGGCCAGTTGCGGATGCGGGAACAACAACGTCGCGGTTCCGTCATCTGCTTTGCGCAACAAAACGTACAAATAGCCCGGCACGCTGGTTTCAATCACGAAGCGCACGCCGTCGCCTTCACGAAAGGTTTGCGAAGCATCCACGCGCGCCCATTGCCCGTCGGTTTCGCGCTTGAAGAGCGTGTAGCCGAACGCGAGATTCTGCCCCGGCAACGGCAGCGGCATGCGCGTGGCAGGCGGCGGTGTACCGGCTTTGCGCGCGCTCGACGATTCTTCTTTCGCGCGGGGTTCCGCTTTGGAGTCGCGCTTGACGATTTCGGCATTCGGGTCGAGCACTAAGCCACGTTTGCGCGCGGGCTTGGAATCTTTGCTGGTCGGCGCAGCGGAGATGCCAGTCGCAGGTTCAGTGCTGGCGGGCGGCAATTCATAACTTTCGCGCCCTTTGAGAAACACGTTGCGCACGTCGTCATTGTTCGGCGGTTGCGTTTGCCCAAAGGCCGCGACCGTCGCGCTGGCCCACAACAGCAAGCCTATCAATTGTGCAATCTTCTGAAAACGGCGAGTCATAACAATGTTCCTTTGCGTCTGTTTGGGGAGTTTCATCCTATCATTCCTCCGGGTTTCACGTCGAACGTGCAGGCGCGACCAGGGCAGAAGCCGTTGCTTCCGCCCGGTGCCTGCCCCAATGGCGCTGGTAATGCTAATACGGCATCGAAGCGTAGGTGGATGCCAGGCTTATGGCTGGAAAGGGCTGAGCGATTAGCGGTGGGCACAGTTCCGAAAAAACCGGGAGCGACCTTTCTATCTGCTACGAATTGTGTTTGTTTGTGGTGTTTCATGTGTTCTCCACCGCTCCCGGTTGCTTCCGCCTTGTGACCCGAAATTTTGTTCCTGTTCACTCCTGATAGCGCAGACGCGCGCCTGAATGTGCCATGCAAAAAGAAAAATTCTTTGCGCCAGACAGAGACAGGAGATGGAGTCGGTTGGCGGGGTGTGGTAAATTTTGCGCGCTGGTAATCCCCAAGTTAAGGTCGTCAGTGCCAAACCGAACGAGAAATGTATGGCGGAGCCTTCATCACACGAAGTAACACAGTTGTTGCAAGCCTGGAGCGAGGGGCAACAGGAAGCCCTCGACCAGTTGATGCCGATAGTCGAGCGCGAATTGCATCGGCTGGCGGAAATTTATATGCGGCGCGAACGCCCCGATCACACCTTGCAGGCGACGGCGCTCGTCAACGAGGCGTATATGAAGCTGGCCGGGTGGCAGAACGCGCAGTGGAACAATCGCGGGCATTTTTTCGCGCTCGCCGCGCGCGTGATGCGTCACATTCTGGTGGATCATTCGCGCAAAAAAGGCATCAAGGAAAAAGTTCCGCTGGAAGAAGCGGCGTTTATTTTTGACGAGCCGATGGCCGATTTGACGGCGCTCGATGATGCGCTGAAGTCGCTCGAACAATTGGACGAACGCAAAGGCCGCATCGTCGAAATGCGCTTCTTCGCCGGGCTAAGTCTGGAAGAGATTGCGGAAGTCCTGAACATTTCCGTCCGCACCGTCATTCGCGATTGGAATTTGGCCAAAGCCTGGCTGTACCGCGAACTGAGTCACGAAAAAAATCCGCAATGACTTCGGAACGTCTCCAACAAATCGAACGCATCTTCCACGACGCGCTGGAACGCAACGAAAGCGAGCAAACAGATTTCGTGCGGCGTGCGTCTGGTGAAGATGACGATTTGTGTCGCGAGGTGTTGTCTTTGCTCGAAGCCCATCACCTCGCCGATCAACACGCGACGCAACCCGCGCTGGAACTTGCCGCGCACGAACTGGCAGCGGAACAATCGCGCCCGACAACCTTGCCCGAACTGGAAAACTACGACGTGATCTCGCAGCTTGGGCGCGGCGGGATGGGCGAGGTGCTGCTAGCCAAAGACAAACGGCTGAAGCGCAAAGTGGCGCTCAAATTGTTGCCGAGTTACTACGCCAGCAATGAAGAACGGTTGCGCCGCTTCGAGCAGGAAGCGTTGACCGCGTCGGCGCTGAATCATCCGAACATCATCACGATTCACGAAATCGGCACGAGCGACAATTTGCACTTCATCGCCACCGAATTTGTCGAAGGGCAAACGCTGCGCCAACGCATTCGCGAAGGCACGCTCACACCTGGCACGGCGCTTGACATTGCGCTGCAAGTGGCCAACGCGCTGCAAGCCGCGCACAACGCAGGCATCGTGCATCGGGACATCAAGCCAGACAACATTATGATTCGCACCGATGGCTTCGTGAAAATCCTCGACTTCGGCATTGCGAAATTAACCGAATCGTCGCTGAACAACAGCGACATCACGACCTTGCCGGCGGGCGGCTTCGAGACCGCGACCGGGCAAATCATCGGCACGCCGGCCTATCTTTCACCCGAACAAGCGCGCGGATTAAAGATTGACGGGCGCAGCGATCTTTTCAGCCTCGGCGTCGTGTTGTATGAAATGCTGTTCGGGCGACAACCGTTCGCGGGCCCCACGTCCGCCGATGTGATCGTGGCGATTCTGGAACGCGACCCGGTGATTCCGCCGCACACGAACCCGGCCCTGCAGCGCATCCTGAAAAAGGCGCTCAGCAAATCCTGCGAGACGCGCTATCAAAGCGCCGAAGCGCTCGTCAAGGATTTGCGGCAATTGCAACAAGCGTCGAGCCACGAATCGGAGGAGTTGGCGACGACGCAATTTGATCTTCGGCTCACAACGCCCACGCGGCGCAATCGTTTTCTGCTGCCGACGCTCTTAGGTCTCGCACTGTTGTTGGCAGGGTTTCTTGCCTATCGATTCTGGCCCACAGCGCCGCCGATGACACCGCCGATTGTGCAGACGGTTCCCGTCGAAGTAATGCAGTATTCGCTTGAAATCAGGGGAATGAAGGGGCAGACGACATTGACGAACGGCGCAGAACCGCTGACGGCCAGACAGGAGTTCAAGTTTCGGTTTGTTTCGCAGCGCAGCGGCTTTCTCTACATCGTCGCGCCGGGCAAAACCAATTTGCCGGAAATGTTTTTGACCGCGCAACCGCGCAAGAATTCCAGCGTCAAAACCAATGCCATCGCGGCGGGCGAGGTCTACAAATTTCCGGCGAAAGACGAATACTGGATCAGTTTGTCGAACGCGCACACCACGACGTTCAGCGTCATCTTTTCCCCCACGCCCATCACGTCGCCAGCGTTTTTCGCCGCGCCTGCCGGGCATCCATTGACAGTGGCCGAGCAGCAGGAATGGGAAGCCTTTCGTCAGGCCATCGGCGTGCAGCAGGCGAGTCCCGACGGCCCGACGCGCGCCATCGTGTCCGTGCCGCCCAAGCAAGCCGACGCGCCCGTTTTGCTTTTCGATGTCACGGTGAAGCTCAAATAGGCTCAGGTCAAGAGATGTAACGCGATTTGCCAAATCGCGCTGTTATAGGCTTCCGTTAAGTCTAAATCCGGGCGGCAGGTCAAGAGGTGTAACGCGATTTGCCAAATCGCACTACTTCGCACAGTTTGCGCCAATCAAAATAAACAGTCATGGATCCAACGCGGCAATCAATCAAATGGGAACTGAGCGCAGAAGCCTTCGAGAAGTTTCTCGCCTGTCTCGACGCCGACCGCAATCGCGCAGGCGAAATCTACGAAACGCTGCGGCAAAAGCTCATCCTCTTCTTTCAAGTCCGCACGATCACTGCTGCCGAAGAAGCCGCCGACGAAACGCTGAACCGCGTGATGCGCAAGCTCGACACAGGCGAAGAAATCCGCGAACCCACGACCTACGTGTTCGGCATCGCGCGGATGATGTTGTTAGAAGTCACGCGCAAACAGCAACGGCATCAGGAACTCCCCGATCAGTTTTCCGTCGCCGCGCCATCGTCGGACGAAGACGAAGCGATGGAAGCGCAACTCGCCTGCCTGCGCCAATGCTTAGCCAAACTGACGCCCGACAACCGCGAGTTGATTACGAATTACTACAGGGAAGAAAAGCGCACCAAAATCAATCTGCGCCAGGAATTGGCGCAGCGCTTCGGCGTGGATATGAATGCACTGCGCGTGCGTGCCTGTCGCGTGCGCGATCAGTTACAGGCGTGCGTGCAGAAATGCGTGTCGGGCGGAGCGAAAGTGATGAAGAATTGAGGCGGAAACGAAAAGGCGGCAAACCAGAAACTCACCGACAAAGGTCTCAATCGGGTGGAGACGTAGAAGACCAGTAAGCGCCGCGCCTCAGCAGCCGGGCTTTCGCCAGTCGTGACCTACGATTGTCGAGCCGACCCGCCAACGGACTACGGCTGAAGTGCAAACGCGGGTCTGTGCTTACAATGATTGTGAGTGGTTGCCTCATCTCTCAAATTAGGTTCATTGGTTTTACACTAGGTGGGTGGCAGCCCCCTGGGGAATATGGATGGGGAACAAAAAGCAAAAGGGGAACAGGCCATTACAACCTAGGAAAACATAAAAAAGGGAACGCCGTAAAGCGTTCCCTTTTTTATACTTTAGTGGTGAGCCGAGCAGGACTCGAACCTGCGACCCACTGGTTAAAAGCCAGTTGCTCTACCGACTGAGCTATCGGCCCACGGGAAGGAAGCCGAGATACTAGCAAGCACAACCGACTTCGTCAAGCGCCCCTGCCAGCGATTTTTCAGCCGCGCTAGAGCAGGTTGAAGGTAAATTCAATGGACATCCGCACGCTCACCGGTTGCCCGTTTTTCATGGCGGGGCGGAACTTGATCCGCTGCGCCGCGAGAATGGCTTGCTCATTTAAACCGTCCGGCAAGCCACGTATGACTTTCGGACTGGAAATGCGTCCATCGTGTGTAAAAACAACTTGCACGACGACCGTGCCCTGCACGCGATTCTGCCGCGCGGCTTCGGTATATTTGGCCTTTTCCTGATAGAGGATTTGAGGTCGTAAATTCGCGGTGGCCGGGAGGATACCACCCCCATCGCCGCCGCCGAGTGCGCCCTGCCCGCCACCTTTATTGAAGCCTTCGCCTGGCCCTTGCCCAGCGCCTCTGCCATCTCCAATCCCGGTTCCTCTACCGCGTCCTAATGAGGGATCAGCATCGGCCCCATTTTCCAAGCCAACCGGCCCGGCTTTGGCAACGGATAATTTGTCGTCGCCAATCGTCGTCGGTGCCACCACCAACGAGGGATTCTTGATGGTGGGGGGCCGCAGCGTGGGCGGCATCACTTGCGGCAACATCGTCATTTGCGGCGGCACGCCTTTGCTCGCCGGAGCATCGGAGTTCTGTCCGCCACCGCCTCGTGCCGGTGCGGGCTTGGGCTTGCTGCCGCGGTTCACTTCTTTCGGTTGCTCCACTTTTTTGTCAACTTTCGGCGGATCTTCCTTCGTCGCCAGCGTCGGTTCTAACAAACGAAACTGCTCGGTCTTGGCTTGCACCGTCTGGCATTGGTTGGGAAACACCTGGCAGAACCATTGATCGGACGTAAACACAAAGGCCAACAAGGCCACCAGCGGAACCCAATTAGCCAGTTCCAACCCCACTTTCGGGAGCGCGATGCCCTGGCTGAATTTATTGACGAGGCGGCTCAGTAAAAAGCCGCGTACGGCGTAACAGCCCACCAAATACGCGCTCAACGCGATGCACACGGCATTGAACATCGGTGGTTTCTCTTTGCCCAGCAAGGCCAGCGCGTGGAAGCACAGATAAATTGTGCCGTAACCGATGATCGCCATTTCCGA
Organism: uncultured Heliobacteriaceae bacterium; assembly: GCA_964631865.1. Lineage (GTDB taxonomy): Bacteria > Acidobacteriota > Blastocatellia > RBC074 > RBC074 > JAFDVL01. The sequence goes on from CAZWAK010000006.1 coordinate 51,717, forward strand.
ACCAGCCAGCAACATATTGCGCCGCCGCATGTTGCTGCCATCGCCGCGCACCAGACCGACAAAAAACTGTTTGGGATTGCTCCGTAAATCCTGCCACGCCAGCGAGAGTTCGCGCCCCACCCGCGAGACCAGCGATTCGTCCGGGATCAACACTTGAAACCCTTGGGCTGCGCCGGGAGCCAACTGACCACCCGTAAACTTGATGTCTTTGATATTTTGCAGCGAGGCGATCAAGCGGCTGAGCAAACTGCCTGGCTCCGGCAAGGTCAAATTCAAGCCGATGTCATTGGTTGGCGGAATTTTCACGACGCCATTGGTCGCGACGCTCGCCGCCGCCGCTTTCGGGGCGGCAGGAGCCGTGTCTTCCACGACCGGTTTGACTTCGCTGACTGGTGCAGCAGGAGCAGCGGATGGCAGCGGCGCTTTGTATTCCAAATCGCGCGGTGCAATGTACTGCGCGGCGGTTTGCGCTTCCGGCGCAGAAACATTCACATCTTCCACTCGCATCGGAGCGGGTGTGACGACCGCGACTTCCGGAACGGCCTCGCGCGCGATTTCCGAGCGCAGTGTTTCATTGACCACCGAAGCCGTCACTGGTTGCGAGCGCCGGGCGTATTCTTCGCTCGTAAGTAACGTCGTGTTATCTTGCGGGCAATATTTGAATCCGTCAGGATAGCTAGATTGACAAGTCGAACAAATTTTCATGCCTCACCTCGTTAATTTTCTAAATCTTAGACTTGCAAATACTCAAAAGCAAGAAATCATCCCATTTTCCAAATCGCCGCTTAGGTGTGTGATCTGTGTCAGAGGTTGCCATCATCACCACAAGCATTGTATTTGCAAGATCAAATTGACACATCCGATAAACGCTTCCCGCCGTCGTTTTGTGACACCGTCTGCGCATTTTTGTACTGCTCCAGTTTGCGATAAAGCGTTTTGCGCCCGATGCCGAGCAAGCGCGCCGTTTTGGCTTTGTCGCCGTCCGTAAACAACAACGTTTGCTCGATCACCAACTGCTCAACCTCCTCCATCGGTGTCGGGATCGCGATTTCGATGTGGCTCGCGCTGGCCAAATCCGAAAACTGCGCGCGAATCGCTTCGGGCAAATCCTGCTCGGTAATCATACGCCCGGCGGCGACGATCACGGCGCGCTCGATGCAATTTTCCAACTCGCGCACATTGCCCGGCCACGCATAATTCTTGAGCATCTGAATCGCGCGGTCGTTGATGCCCTGCACGCGCTTGCCGCTGCGTTGCTGATAATGCTCGCTAAAATGCGCGACCAGCGAATAAATATCTTCGGCGCGTTCACGCAACGGCGGCAAATATATGGGATAGACGTTGAGCCGATAAAAAAGGTCACGACGAAATCGTCCGGCTTCAATCTCTGCTTCCAGGTCTTTGTTGGTTGCCGCGATGACGCGGACATCGGTTTTGATGACTTCGTTGCCGCCGACGCGCGTGAATTCGCCGTCCTGCAACACGCGCAGCAAACTGACCTGCGCCGCCAAACTCATCTCGCCGATTTCGTCCAAAAACAATGTGCCGCCGTTCGCTTCTTCAAATTTGCCCATGCGCCGCGCCCGCGCATCGGTGAACGCGCCGCGTTCGTGGCCGAACAATTCGGATTCGAGCAAGCTCGCCGGAATCGCGCCGCAATTGATTTTCACGAATGGCTTCGAGCCGCGTCGCGAATTGAATTGAATCAAACTCGCAATCAACTCTTTGCCCGTGCCCGATTCGCCTTGAATCAAAACAGTCGTGTTGCTGTCGGCCACCGACAAGGCCATCTCAATCGCGCGGCGCAGGTTCGGCGCAGAGCCGATGAGGCGTTCGTTCGAGCGCACGTCGTTCAATTCCCGTTTGAGCCGCACGACCTCTGCTGCGAGCCGATCTTTTTCGAGCGCGATGCCGACCTGGCTCGAAATGCCGCCGAGCAATTGCACATCGTAGTTGGAAAAGCGCGCCGCTTCTTTCGCCCACACGAGCGCGAGGATGCCGAACACATTGCCTTTGATCGTGATGGGCGCGACGAGGGCCGATTCGCCTTTGATGATGTTGTGCAGAACGTAGCGCGCGAGCGGCGAATCTTTGGGGGTCTCGAAGCGCAGAATCGTGCCTTCTTCCATCACTTCGCGCACCACCGGATGATCGGGCACGCGCAAACTGCGGGCTTCGCGGAAGCGGGCTTCAATCGTGCGGCGCGCATCGAAGCCGCGTCGTGCGCGAATCGTGTCGAAGTGCAAATGTTCGCCCGCCGCGTCGAGGATTGCGATGCAGCCGTAATCGGCGCTGAGCAGTTCGAGCGCCTTGTCAATCACGAAGTCTTTGATTTCGTTGAAGTCGCTACGCGTGTTGATGTCGTTCGAGATTTCGAGCATCAATTTCGTCAGCGCGATTTCTTTTTCTTTCTGATCGTAGAGTTGCGTGTACTGAATCGCCACCGAAGCCTGCGCCGCGAGCCATTCGACCATTTTGATTTCGGATTCTGTCCAATGATGCGGCTCTGCCGTGTAATGCAAACCGATCACGCCGAGCAATTCATCACGCGCGACAAACGGCGCGACCAACACCGAGCGCGTGCCGATCAATTGGCACGTCGTGCGCACCCAAAACGGAAGATCAGATTTGGCGATGTCGTCAATCGCAAAGTGACGAATCGTGGGCAGGCGCGTGTAAATGGCTTCTTTCGGGATGAACGATTGCGGAATGTGAAAGCCTGCGCCGGACGCCAGGTCTTCGCGCGCCCGATATTCGTAGCTCACCACGAAGCCGCCGTCTTTCGCAGGCGTGATGACCGTGCAACGATCCACGCCCAACTGTCGCCCCAATTCATTGACAGTCGCCTGCAAGAAGCGATCCAGGTCAATAACGCTGTTGACTTCGGGGTTGATGCGATGCACCAGCGCATCGCGCGCCTCGTACATTTCGATCAATTGCGCCTGATTGATGGAATTGAGTTCTGGCATAAAAACTTTCTCAGAGTAGACGGTAGATGGTAGTCGGTAGTCGGCATCCTTCGGTTTTCCTGAAGGTAGTGATGTCCGAACCTAAGCTACTGTCTACCGTCTACCGTCTACCGTCTACTGTCTACTGTCTACTGTCTACCGTCTACCGTCTACTCTAAAAAGCGTAACACATCCGCGAACGTCTGAAACTCGTGACAGGCAATGTCGCGCGCGCGGCAATATTCAGCCAAATATCGTTTCGCCAACACCTCGTCCGCGACTTCTGCCGAGGCACGATCTGACAAGCCGTCGCCAATAAATATCGTATGAAACCCAGCGGCACGCGCGCGCTGAATCGCAGCGGCTTTGTCGTGCCCGTACGCCGAATCGTCGCGGAACACGCAGCGCCAGCCCGTTTCCAAAGGCTCAATACGACTGGCCAAAATTTCCAGTTCGGGAAATTCCGTCGCGGGCAAAAACAAATCAATGACTTCGTGAAAGCCCGCGCTGAGCACGGTGAGCGGAATCTGCCGCGCGCGACACCACGCGACGAACGGTTTGAAATCGGGATCAACGTTGATCTGCGCGCGCAAGAGTTTTTCGGCCTCACGAAACGAGGCGCGAATCGTGGCCATCTCGGTGGTGATGCCGTCGCGCAAGGTCATCGTGTTGGCGCGCAGTTGTTGCCCGACGCGCTCCAACACGGCAGCGCCGCCGCCCAGTTCGCGCGTCAAAAACACGAGCGAATCCGTGTCAGTAATCGTGCCGTCGAAGTCAGTGAAAATATGAAGTTGGGAAGGAGTCACAGATGAATTTGAAATTTGAGATTTGAAATTATTGTTGTCTGACGGTCACGCCTGCGGGGGGTTGAAAGTTGAAGATGGAATCTGCCAGCACAGGATTTTCCTGCACGTTGTTCAGTAAAAAATCTATGCGTGCGTTGCCGGATTTGAGCAATGAAAGCCGCGCCAAACGCAAGCTGGTTGGTTCGACCTCCACCAATAACTCGCGCCAGTCGGAACTACGTTTCGGGATCAGGCGCAGCACGCGATGTCCGGCGCGCACGGGCGCTTCATTGGCCCATTCAATGCGCGCAAAATCGCGCCGCAGATTGCCGCGCCCCAGCAAAAACATAAACGGCGCGCGCCAATCGTCGGTTTGCTTCGCACTGGTGCGCGTCGCGGTGCGTTCTGCCGGAATGTATTCGTAAATCACTTTGCCGTCCGAAACATATAACTTCGTTTCCGGCGTCGCGTAGGCCCAACGCATTTTGCCTGGCTTCTTGAGTTGCAATTGTCCGCTTTCCCGCCGCGTGCGTTCGCCGGGCGCGTTGTAGATTTGGGTGAAATCCGCCGTGAGCGTTTGCAGTCGCTGATACTTACGCTGCAAACCGTTGATGAGTTGATTCAACTCGGCTGGCTCGGATGAGGTTGTGGCGGGCACGTAAATAAGCCACAGGGGCAGGAAAAAATACGACCAGAAAATCTTCATCAAACGAACCGACTACCAACCTGAACTCAGCAAAATGAAGGCCGATTATAGATGAATTCCCCGCTTCGTCCACCACCAATCGCGACAAAATTTGTCAAGCTGACTTGGCAAATTCCGGCAACGAGGCAACTTGACCACTTTTGCCGGGTTCGTGCGAAATGTAATGGTTCGGCACTTTAGCCAATGATGACAAATGAATTACAAAGTTGGCACGGGAATTGACTTCAGCCCGTTGATGCGCGGCGCAAGCTCTGGGTAGCCGGTGTCGTGTGTCGAGCACAAACTCACGGTGAAAGGAATTGCCGCTATGAAAACACTCACAACCTCACATCGTTTTTTTTCCTCCCTCCTTATCCTCTTGATTACCGGTAGTGTCGTGTCGGCCTTTGTCGGTCGCCCGGAAGTCAAGGTCTCGTTGACCGGAACGGTGGCGCGGAACAATCAACTGATTCAAGTTGAAAAGGCGGGCTTGCTGAATCCCGGCGAAATTCTGCATTGGACGATCACCTCGCAAAATGGCGGCACGGCTCCGGCGCATCAGTACAAAACCGTTGGAGAAATTCCGTCCGGCACGGCGTATGTCGTAGGCAGCGCGCAGGCCGAAGCGGCGGGCAGCATTGTCTACAGCATTGACGGCGGCAAAACCTTTGCGGCGAAACCGCTGATAGACCAAAAGCAGCCGGATGGTTCCGTGCGCAAAGTCGCGGCCCCGGCCACGATGTACACGCATATTCGCTACGAATGGGACGCGCCGCTGGCCGAGGGCAAACAACTCACCGCTTCCTACAAAGTGCGCGTCAAATAAAGACGCTGTTCGTTCCGCTTCCAGCGCCCAGCGTACGCCTGCGACTCCGCTCGCTACTTCCCGCCCCGCCTTCAATCCATTAGCTCAGGAGCATGATGACCGATGAATAAGAAATTGTCTTTTTGGAGCCGAACTCTTTGTGGGGTACTGGCGCTCACGGCCTTGACCAGCGCCGCGTTTGCCCAGGCGACGCCCGGCGGCACGATCATCCGCAACCGCGCGTCGGCGACGTACACCGACGACGTCAGCAATCCGACGAAATATAGCGCGACGTCCAACGAAGTGACGACGACAGTGGCATACGTGGCGGGCTTGGAAATCACGCCGGACAGCGGCTCGGCTGGCTCTGTCACGGCGGGCACGACGGCGACGTATACCTTTACTGTCCGCAACCTGGGCAACTTCACCGACAATGTGCGCTTCCTCGCCAGCGGAGCCAGCGTGCAATTGACCGGCAATACCGGCACGACCGCGATTTCGCAAGCCTTCGTGGACGTCAACGGCAACGGCAACTACGACGCGGGAACGGACGTGGACATTCGAGGCAATGGAGCCGATGCGTTGCATTCGTTGGCGCAAAACGCCAGCGTCAGCGTTGTCGTCAAAGTCCTGGTGGATGCCGCTGCGCCCGGCGGTCAATCGTTGGTCGTCACACTCGGCGACACCGCAACTGGCGGCCCCACATTCGACAACCAAACCGCGACCAATTCGGCAAACGAAGTTCGCACCTCGCACCCGACCGGCGTCACGCCAGTCAACGGCGATGCCACCAATCACAACGTCGAAGCCAAAGGCAGCGCCACCGCCACTGTCACCAGCGTCGGCGCGGTGCTGAATGGGCCGAGCGGACAGCCCACCGCCACCGGGCCGGGGCCAAGCACGAATACCGATTACACGAACAAAGCGGTCAGCGCCTCGACCACCAATACGCCGGTCGTCTTCGACAACACCTTGCGCAACACGGGCAACGCTGCCGACACGTTCACGCTTACCGCGCCGTCCGTGCCGACGGGTTCGACGGTGGAAATCAGTTTGGATGGCGGCACGACGTGGACAACCGTTGCTACGGGCGGCACACCGGGCGGATCCGCCACAACGGCTTCGGTCGCCTCTGGGGCAGATTTGAACTACAAAGTGCGCATCACTTTGCCGAGCGGCGTCACGGCACTGTCCGCCAGCGACACCACCATCACGGCCACGTCCGTCACCACCCCAGCATCCTCGAACAGCACAATTGATCGCGTCTATGCGGGCTACTTGCAACTCGTCAAAACCGCGACCGTCAATAACACCACAGGCATCGGCGGCGCGACGGATGCGGTGCCGGGCGCAGAAATCACGTACGTCATCACGTACACCAACGTGGCGACATCAGGCGGCGGCACGGGCAATGTAGACCTTGCGGCGGAGTCTGTCGTCATCACCGAAGACGGCGATGTGGGCACGAACAACTGGGCCTCCACGACGAATCACGTCGCCACGCCGGTAGATTCACGCGGCGGCACAGTCGTCACCAGCAATAGCACAGGCGGTGTCGCCAACAGCAAATACGTGGACACCGTCGGCACGCTTCCCGCCGGACAAAGCGGCACATTGACGATCAAACGAACGATCAAGCAGTAGTCGGTGGTCGGTGGTCGGTGATCGGTGATCGGTAGACAGTAGTTGCTCAAAACTCAGAACTCAAAACTACCGTCTACCGTCTACCGTCTACTCCTAAAGACGTATGTTCTGTAAAATCACTCACACGTTTGTTTTTGGCGCGCTCTGCTTCCTTTGCCTCTCGCCCGGCTTGGCGCAAACCTCTGCGCCGAGCGGAACGGTTGGAGTCACGATCACCAATCAAGCGCACGCCAGTTACAAAGACCCCAGCGGCAGCGATTATCAAACCAATTCCAACCCGGTCAGTCTCACGGTGGTGGCGGTGGTGAATGTGAGTGTTACGCCCGACGACACGCAACCGACAGGCGTCATCACGCCCAATGAACCCGTCACGCGCGTCTTTCGCGTTTGCAACACGGGCAACGTTCCCGACCAATATACGCTCACGCAAACGACCATCACGCCGCCTGCGAAGATCACCGCGTTGTACTGGGACGTGGACAACAGCGGCACGCTGACGCCGGCCGACACACCGCTCACATTGAATTCCACGTTGAGTCCGACGGTGCAACCCGGCGCGTGTTTGGGCGTGCTCGCCGTCATTGATCCGGGCGCGATCAAACTCGACGAAGTCATCACCATTGGGACGACAGCGAAATCCAAAACCGACGAGAACAAAACCGACACCGGCACAATCATCAACAAAGGCGGCGAAGGAACCAAAGTCACTGACCCGACGAACCCAGCATTGCCGCCCGTCAAATACGTCGAGAATCAACTCCAGGTCACGTCCACCGCCGGAGCCGTGCTAAATTACAGCGTGAATTTTCGCAACAGCGGGGCGACTGCGGCGCTCAATGTGCTGCTCTCCGACGATTTGCCGCCCGAATTGGATTACGTGCCCGGCACAATGAAGCTCGGCACGCAACCGCTCACTGATGCGATTGACAGCGACGCCGGGCAAGTCATCAACGGTCGTCGCCTCGAAGCCAAGCTCGCCAGTGTCGCCGTGAACGAAGTCGTGAGCCTGATTTTTCAGGCCAAACTCAACAGCAACACCAAGCCCGGCGTCGGCGTCATCAACACGGCGCAAGTCTCCGGCGACAACATCGGCACGGCTGTCCGCACCGCGCGCACCCAAGTCGTCATCAATCCCGAAGGCACTGTCTACGCAGGCCATAGCGGCGGCAGTTTGGTGATCTCTGGCGCAAGCGTTCTCGTCACCACCGATCAAGCGGGCAAGACGCCGCTCCCGATGCCGACCGGCGGCTTTGAGCCAAACATCAACAACGCCAACCCCTTCCCGACCGATGCGAAAGGCCATTTCGCGTTTGCCTTCGCGCCCAATCAAATCGGCGCAGTGGGCGCTCCCGTCACCTACTACATTCACGTCACCGCGCAGGGCTATCGGGCGCGCGTCATCGAAATCAAAATCGAGCCAACACTCGCCGCGCTTTTCAAAGTGGACGTGCGCAGTCTCGACAGCCAACCGATTGCACAAGCTGGCAGCTATGCGCTGACTACGTCTGGCGTCACGCTCAACGACATCTCCGCGCTCGTGATGAACATTCCGCTGTTCGAGGCGACGACCTTGCAACTCACCAAAATCGCCGACAAACAGCGCACCCTAATCGGTGACACGGTTTCGTATCGCCTCGAAGCCCGCAACGCGACGTCCGGCAAACTCAGCAATGTCGAATTGGTAGACACCTTGCCGCTTTCGTTCACGTATGTGCCGACGACGGCGCGCGTGCAAATTGACAACGCCGCAGTCATCGCGCTCGAACCCGCCATCGTCAATAACCAGATGGTGTTTGCGATTGGCGAATTGAATCCCGGCGCGCGCGTGCTTGTGACCTATCGCCTGCGCGTCGGCGCGAACGCACGACAAGGCGAGCAAATCAATTCCGCCATCATTCAAGGCTTTTTCCCCAGCGGCGAACCCATCCGCACGCCACCGGCCAAAGCGCCTGTGCTCGTCGGGATGGGCGCGTTTTCGATGCGGCAAATCATCATCGGGCGCGTGTTTGAAGACACCAACGGCAACGGCTTGTTTGAAGCCTGTGACCGGCCTGTCGCGGGTGCGCGCGTGTATCTCAATAACGGCACATCCATCATCACTGATTCGTTTGGCTTGTACAATTTTCCTTCGGTCGAAGAAGGCGCAGCGGTCGTCTCGCTCGATCCCATCACGGTTCCGCGCGGTTATGCGCTGCAAGACAACAAACAAAAATCCGGGCGCAGTTGGACACGGCTGGTGCGCACGCCGCTCGGCGGTGGCGGCTTGAATCGCGTCAACTTCGCGCTCGAAAAAACCATCAACCCGATCACCGAAACTGTCACCGACATCGGAGCCGTCGAAACCAACGCCACGCCCGCGCCACCCGCGTCGCCCGCGCCGACGTCGTTGGCCAGTTTGTGGGCCGCGACGAGCAAAAAGAAAGATGACAACGCCGAAGCCGCCGAAACCGAAGCCGCCAAACGCGAAGAAAAAGTGAAGGATGATGCGACCTTCGGCGGCGCGTTTGATCGGCTGCTCAACAAACGTCGCGAGCCGAAAACACGCGCGGGCGCAGTCGCGCTGAACGTCAGCAAAAACGGCCACAAAGCGCCTGGCACGTACAACGAAATGGCGTCCGACACGATTGAGCCGGTCGAGCCGGGGCGCGTCAAAGTGCTTGCGCCCGAAGCAAACGAAGTGATTATGGAAAACGCGCTGCACGTCGAAGCGCGCGTGTACATGGATTACACCGTCGCGCTCGAAGTCGCAGGCCAACGCATTTCCGACACCAACATCGGCGTCAAAGAAGTAGATCGCAAAAACAAAGTCGCGACCTTCGTCTTCGTCGGCATCAACCTCAAGCCCGGCCCGAATCAAGTTAAAGTCACCGCCGTCGCGCCCGATGGCACGGCAGGCGACAGGGCGGAATTGACCGTGATGGGACGTGGCCCGGCGACGCGCCTGGAAATCCTCACGGACAAAAAAGAAATTCAATCCGGCGGGCGCGACTCTACCGTTGTGCGCGTGCGCGCGTACGATGCGTGGGGCAATCCAGCCATCGGCGGACAAGTCGGTTTGCAGGTTTCTGCTGGACGATTGCTGCGCGCCGAAAGTCAAGCAACGGCAACCGAACCCAATAACGACGCACCTGCGAACGCGACTGAAGACAAAGCACAGCCCGCGTCAACCACGTCGGCATCGGCTGCGTCAAGCAATCCGTCCGGGCCAACCTGCACGCGCGCCGCGACGAACAACGGTGAGAAACAAGATTGCGTCGCCGCGCTCGCCACTGAACGCGGCATCAGTCGTGACGAAGCCGATAAGTTGCGCTCGCCCTTGATTGGCGCGGGTGCGGAGCCACTCAACGGATTTTCCGCCGAGCAAGTCAACGCCACGTCGCGGCAACAAATTCTCTCGCTCGACAGCGGCGAAGCCACGATTGAACTCATCGGCGAAGGCCAGCCGGGCAACGCCGAACTGCGCGTCTTCAGCGGCGATTTGCAAGCCAAACATCAAGTCCGCTTCACGCCCGAACTGCGCCCGCAAATCCTCGTCGGCCTGGCCGAAGCTTCGTTTGGCAAAGCGGCTCCTGATATTGCTTTGCGTGGCAGTGATAAAAATTATCGGCATCACACCGAATTTTATTTTCGCGGGCCGCTGCTGTTCGAGTCGCAATTGACGTTCGCCTACAACAGCTTCCGTCCGCTCACACGTACCGATGGCCGTGACCGTCGTTTCTTCCTCGATCCGCTGGATCGCGTCTATCCTGTGTTCGGCGACTCTTCGACGCGCTTTGAAGACGCGCAATCGAACTCGAAACTTTACGCGCGCATTGATCGAGGCCGTTCGTATGCGCTGTTCGGTGATTTCGACGCAGGCCAACAGGAAACGCTCAGCAACAACTACACGCCAACGCCTGTCACGAACCTCGCCGAAAATTTGGCCAGCGCAGGCATCGGCAACACCGTGCTCAACAACTTCAACAACATCCCCGTCTTTGCGAATCAAGGGCCGCAATTGACGGGCTACAATCGTCGTCTGACGGGCGTCAAAGTTCATCTCGAAAGCGCAGGCGGGAGTTCGTTGACGTTGACCGGCGCGCGGCCTGACACGGCGTTTGCGCGCGATGTATTTCCGGGCAGCACGCTCGGTTTGCTGCGACTGTCGCACACCGATGTGCTGCAAGGTTCGGAAACCATCGTGCGCGAAGTGCGCGACCGCCGCAATCCTGAATTGATTTTGCAACGCGAAGTGCTGGTGCGCTCAGTGGATTACAACCTCGATGCGTATCTCGGCTCGCTGTATTTTCTGCGCCCGCTTTCGACGTTCGATTATGCGCTGAACCTCATCCAAATCGTTGCGACATACGAATATCGCGCGGTCGGAATGAACTCCGCCGTCTACACAGCGCGCGGCACGAAGAACTTCAACAGCACGGGCACGCGCATCGGCACATCGTTTGTAGATCAACGCCAAGACACGTTCGGTTCGTTTTATCTCGGCGGCGTGGACGTCGAACAACGGCTCGGCAAAAAAGGCGTGCTGCAAGCGGAATGGGGCATGAGCAACGGGCGCGTGGCGTCGAGCGGGAGCTACTTTGGCTTCGACGGTTTGGCCGGCAGTTTGAGCAGCGGCAACGGCGAACGCAATGGCCATGCATTTCGCGCTGAATATCGGCAACCGCTGAACTTTTATGAAGCCCAACTGCAAGCGAGCTTCTCGAAAGCCGCGCCGAGTTTCTTCAATCCGTTCGGCGCGACGATCACGCCCGGCTCGCAACGCGGCTCCATCGCACTCGATTTGAAGCCGATCCCATCGGCACAGATGCGGCTCGGCTTCACGGACGAACGCAATCGCACGGCGAGCTTCAACAACCGGCGGCGCACGGCGTCCATCGGCTGGCTGCAAAGTTTCGGCGACAAGTTTCGCGTGAGCCTCGGCTACGACTATCGCAACTTCAGCGACACGGCGGGCAGCGCGCTGGCGAACAATGCGAACGCGAATGCAGACGCGAACGCGAACGCTACGCCGAACGCGACTGCCGCGCAATTTGCCGGACGCGAAGTGACCTCGAACCTCATCACAGCGGGCGCGGAATATCATCCGAACGACAAGATCAACCTCGCCGTCAAGCGCGAACAAAATCTCGGCGCGGCAGACCCAACCTATCCCGATCAAACGACGATTGCCGCGAGTTATCAGGTCAATTCGCTGGCGAAAGTATTCTTCACGCAGCGTCTCGCATCGCAAGCCATCACGGCCATCAGCGATGTCAGTTCGCTCGGTTTTGCCGAAACCGCGTCGCGGCGTGAGACCGCGATTGGCGTGGAATCGCCGCTCAACAAATTCACGACGATGAGCGGGCGCTATCAAATCAACAACGGTCTCAACGGCACCGACAGTTTCGCCGTCATCGGGTTGATGAACCGCTTCCCGCTTAGCAAAGTGTTTTCGTTCGACGCCGGTTACGAACGCGGTCTGCATTTGCGCGGCGCGGGCAACAGCTTCAACAACGCGATGTTCGGCTTCAGCTACAATCCGACCGAGACGTTTCGTTCGGCGGCGCGCTATGAACTGCGCAATTTGTACGGCTTCGGCAGCGTCATCACCGTCGGCGCGGCGGGCAAATTGTCGGAAAGCTGGACGACGCTCGGTCGCTTTCAATATTCGCGCACGAGCTTTCGCAATCAGGCCGACAACCTGATGATGAACGGACAACTCGCGACGGCGTGGCGTCCGCTGCGTTCCGATCAAACCGCGTTTTTGTTCAGCTACACGCATCGCTCGATTGAGCAGGGTGCGCGGCAAGGCTTTGCGCCGACGATTGACCGCGATGAAATTCTCGCGGCAGACGGCTTGTATCAACCGTTCCGCCGTTTGGAGTTGTATGGCCGCTATGCACTGAAATTCAATCGCACGGGCAGAGACGGCGTTCCGGTCGTGGCCACGCTCACCTCGTTGATTCAAGGCCGTGCCGAATTGCGGTTCGCGCAATATTTCGACGTCGCGGCAGAAGCGCGCTGGTTGTGGTTGTCCGGCACAGGCTCGCGGCGTACTTCGATTGGCACGGAACTCGGTTTCTGGGCGCTGTCGGATTTGCGCCTTGCAGGCGGTTACAACTTCACGCAGATGAAGGAGAGTCCCGGCTATTTCGGCGGCTTCAGCACCTTCCAGCAAAATCTGAACACGCGCAAAGGATTGTATTTCGTCGTGTCGTCGAAGCTCTCGAACATGTTCAATTTGTTCGGCACGTCACCGACCGGATTGGTGGGACACGAACCGTCCCCACCAGCGACTCCAGCCCCCACGACTGCCCCCAAACAAGATTAGCGCTCAGGTGAGACAAAACCATGGCAGGTAAGTTTGAGAACCACCTTACGTTGATAGATGCACGACCGAGACGGTCACGATTGTTCGCGCGCTGGTGTCGGCACGGTTTGGCGTTTTGGTTGGCGCTCCATCCGCTTCTGTGGACGGCGAGCTTGCCGCGCACGGCGTTGGCTGCGCCGCTCAGCAGCACGGCGATTTATGTCGTAGAGGGAACGGCAACGGCCAACAACCGAAACATCCGCACCATTGATCCCACGACGGGCGCGCTGTCGGCCACGATCTTCACTTCTGCCGTCGGCGGCACTTCAGGGATGGGGATGGATGTCGCCAATCTGAGGTTGTACTACGCCGACCGCACCACGTCGCCGAATCAATTGCGCCGCTATGATGGAACGAGCGAATCGGCTTCGTTGGGCACGTTTTCCGGCACGACCAGCAGCAATGTGCTCCTGCGCATGGCTTTCAACGGCGCGACCGGCTACGGCATTGATGTCAACAACAACATCTTTTCTTTTACGAACGCGGCATCGCCTACAATTTCTTCGCTGGGAACCGTGAGCTTTCAAGGCACTTCTCCGTCGGGTTCGACTTCGAGCGGCGACATCGCTTTCGATGGCAACAATCATTGCTGGGGGATTTTCGGCAACTCGCTCTATCGAATGGATTTCAATTCCTCGCCCATCCGCGCCTATCCCATCGGGCAGGTCAGTGTGGGCGGAACCGCGTTGAGTATAGCGTCCAACACAGTCGTGAGCGCGGCGTTCGATACGAGCGGGAATCTGTTGATTTCTTCCATCAACGGCACCAACACGACGATTTATCGCGTGGACTTGAACGACGCTTCGGCGGTGCAAGTCGGCTCCACGCTGTCCGGCAACGTCGTCACCGATTTCGCCAGCGGCAATTATCCCAACATCAACCCCAACCTCGTCGCCACCAAATCCGTCAGCCCGACCGGCAACGTCAATCCCGGCGCGACGCTCACCTACACCATTGAAATCGAGAACACCGGCAATGCGCCCGCCGTGGCGTTTGCGTTTCAAGATGCGTTGCCGAGCGGCGTCACCTACGTTGCCAACAGCGCGACGTTGAATGGCACGAGTCTGGGCGCGGCGGCGTATCCGTTCAGTTCCGCGACCACCATCAACGGGCGCAACGCCTCGTCGGGCGCAATCAAAGTCGGCTATGCCAATCGCGCGACGGTTTCGTTTCAAGTCACAGTCAACACGTCGAGTCCGCCCGCCGTCATCAACAACAGCGGCGTGGTCACGTATTTGGACGGCCCTGGCGGCGGCGTGTCGAGCAACACGACGACGACAAATGTGAACTCGCTCGTGAACGGCTACAAATCCGTCAAGCTCACGACGGACGCCGACAGCAGCGGCTCCATCACGCCGGGCGACACGCTGACCTGGACGCTCTCGTACAAAAACACGACCAGCACCTCCGCGACCAGTTTTCAAATCAACGACCCGCTGCCCGCAGGCGTGACCATCACATCAACCGGCGCACAAACCGTCACGGTTTCGGGCGCAGGCACGAGCGCGAGCAAAAACAATTCGTACACGGGCGCAGCCGCAGGCGCAGTCAGCAATTTGCTCGCCGCAGGCGCAACCCTCGGCAATAGCGGCGTCGTGACCGTCAGCATTCCGACCACCGTCAATGCAGGCTTTTCCGGCACGTTGAGCAATCAGGCCAGCGCCTCCGGCTCGACGATTCCTTCGGGCGCGGCGCTTTCGGATAACGTAGACAGCACGACCGCAGGTTTGCCTTCCGGCGTCACGGTTCCATCGGGCAGCGTCACGCAAACGCAAGGCTCCGGCACAGACCCGACAACGGCCAGCGTCACGCCGCTCGTCACCATTTCGGGCAAGGTCTGGGGCGATGCGGACAACAGCGCCAACGGCACGTTCACGAACATCAACACGGGCGCTGAAACCGGCACAAATGCGGGCAGCGCGTTGTTTGCGATTTTGGTGAGTTCCGGTGGCAACGTCATCGCTTCGACCGCTGTCAACAGTGATGGCACATACAGTCTCAGCAATGTCGCAGGCAATCAATCGAACGTCACGCTGCGGCTGGCCACGAGTGCGGGAACGATAGGCGCGGCGGCTCCTTCGGCAGCCGTGCCGACGGGTTGGACGAACACTTCGCCGCTCACGACGACGGCCTTCAACATCGTCACGAGCAACATCACCGGGCAGGATTTTGGCATCGAGCAATTGCCGACTGCCGCCGCGACCGATCCGGCGAGCCAGGTCAATCCCGGCGGCACAACGCTTGTGACCGTTCCGTCCACGCATTTCACGGGCAGCGATCCCGACGGCACAATTGCCACTTTCAAATTCACAACTTTCCCGACCAACGCGACGAGCATTACCATCAACGGCACAAATTACACATCGGGCACATTTCCGGGCGCGGGCGTCACTGTCACGGCCAGCAGCGGAGCTTTGCCCGCGAACGTCGTCAGCGTTGACCCGACCGACGGCGCGGTCACGGTCGCGATTCCCTTCACCGTGATTGACAACGCGGGCAAAGAAGCCGCCGCGACGGCAACCGTCAACGTCGCGTTCGCCACTGCGCCCTCCATCACGCTGGTCAAGGATTGTCCGACGCCTGCCAATTGCCTCACGGCGGCGCAAGTGTCGGGAACGGATTTGACGTACAGCATTGTGTTCACGAACGGTGGCGGCAGCAGCGCGCAAAGTTTGGTGATTCTCGACCCCATCCCGGATAATACGGACTTCAAGGTTAGTTCGGTGACGACGAGTCTGGGCACGACGGGCTTGACGATGGCGGTGGAATATTCGAGCGATTACAGTTCGTCTTCGCCCGGCTCGGCAACGTGGACATACTCGCCAGCGAGCGGTGGCGGCAGCGCGTCAGCGGGTTATGATCGCAATGTGCGCGCGATTCGCTGGCGCGTCACCGCCGGGACACTCAGCCCAACGGCTCCCAACAACACAGGCAGCATCGGATTTACGGTAAAAATTCGCTGAGAGACGAAACGCTTCTGCCGAGCGCGTCTGCTTCTTCGGTGCAACCAATTCTCCCCCAAGTTTCGGTTGCTCCCCCTAAGAAGCGACGCGCTCACACAGAATTTGCTGAGGACGAAGTAAACGTCATCAGGTCTGTGGGCGGAGCCGTTGCTGGCTGGCTCTGGCCCCATTTGCAAGCAGTTTGCGCGGAAAAAACGCGCCAACATGTCCCTGAACTTGCACTCATTCAAAAATCCCTTACAATCAAGCACTCCCCCAATGACTGGTTTGCTATTGCGTGTGTGCTTACTTTTGCGAACTTGTCTTCACCATAGCGGTCAGTCGCAAAAAAGTCCTTAACTACGCCTGAAAAATCGCTTGTGAAAGGCTGAAATAGTTCTGAATGACTTCTGAAAAGACAGCTAACAACAAGGCGCTCAGGCATTTCTATGAATTCGGGTCGTTCCGCCTTGATCCCCAGGAAAAGCTGTTGTTGCGCAATGGCGAGCGTGTGCCCCTGACGCTGAAAGCCTGTGAGACGTTGCTGGTGTTGGTGGAGCAGCACGGCCACATTGTCGAAAAGACCGAGTTAATGCACCGCGTCTGGCCGGATGCAATCGTGGAAGAGAACAACCTGACGCAAAATGTCAGCGCGATTCGCAAAGCGTTGGGCGGCAATGGGGCAGATCATCATTTCATCGAAACGCTTCCCCGCCGCGGCTATCGTTTTGTCGGTGCTGTACGTGAACAATGGGGCGAGACTGAGACCGCGCCGCCGCCCGCCGCGCAGGACATCACGCCGCCGCCACCGACTCCGGCCCCGACTCCTAGTCGCCGAGGCAGAATCACACTTTTCGCCGCACTTGCAGCAGTCATCGCGCTGGGCAGCATTTACTGGGCGCGCACGCGGACTACGCCCGCCACGCCCGCTCAGCCCACGATCAAAATCAATCGGTTGCCCGCGACCAATAATGCCTGGGAAACAGCGATTTCGCCCGACGGCTCGCTCGTAGCCTATGTGGTGGGCGACGTCGGGCCGCAGAGCCTCTGGCTCAAACAAGTGGAGACCAACACGGACAAAGAATTGCTGCCCAACCAGGAAATGCGTTTTCGCGGCCTCGCGTTCGCGCCCGACGGCAAGTCGCTTTACTACGCTCAGCAACAGAAAAACTCTTCGGAGCATGTGTTGTACCGCAAACCGATTCAGGGCGGCGAAGCCAAACGGCTGCTGGCGGGCGTGGACAGCAGCGTCACGTTTTCGCCTGATGGCAAACAATTGGCCTTCGTCCGCGAATCGGAAGCCAAGGGCGAAAGCGCGCTGGTCGTGGCCAATGCGGACGGCAGCGGCGAACGCCTCGTCGCTACGCGCAAAATGCCCAACTATTACGCGGTGGAAGGCTTGTCCTGGTCACCTGACGGCCAGGTATTGGCCGTCGCCGCCGCAACCGCGCATCCGAAATTCCACTTTCAAATTTTGACCGTGCAAATCGAGAGCGGTCAGGAAATGTCCGTCGGTTCGCAACCCTGGGCGTGGGCCGCCAAAGTGGTTTGGGTCAATGCGCAGCGGTTGGTCCTGATTGGACGCGCGATGGAAGGCGGCAGCAACCACAATCAACTCTGGCTGATGGAGTATCCGAGCGGGCAGGCGCGCAAACTGCTGAATGATTTGAACGACTATCGCAGCCTGAGCGTGCGCCAGGATCGCCAAACCATCGTGACCGTGCGGTCAGAAACGCGCGCCGATTTGTGGCTCTTGCCGGACACAAACACCAGCCAGGCCCGTGCCATTACCAGCGACGCCGCCAGTCAAAGCGGCGCAGATGGGTTGGATTGGACGCCGGACAATCGCATCATTTACACCTCGCTGGCCAGCGGGTACAAAAACCTCTGGATCATGCAGGCCAACGGCACGCAAGCCAAACCGCTGACGACCGAAGAACAAGACAATGTCGCCCACCCCAGTGTCACAGCCAGCGGGCACCATGTGGTATTCAATTCCGGGCGTGGCGGGTCGCCCAGAGTTTGGCGCATTGGCGTAGAGGGCCAAGCGCCCACCGAATTGACGCACGGCAGTTTGGACTTGAATCCGTTCTGTTGGGAGGAGTTTGTCTATTTCTCGCAACGGCTCGCCGACCAACGGCAGGTTTATCGCTTGCGCCTGGATGGCAGCGAACCAGCGCAAGCGTTGACGGATAAGCTGACCGATTTTCCCGTCGTTTCGCCCGACGGAAAATGGGTCGCGTGTGTGTATCAGGAAACCCCGGCTGCGCCGCGCCAAATCGCCATCCTCCCGGCCACCGGTGGTGCGCCCATCCAAAAACTGGACATCCCCGTATTCCCCCTGTCCAGTCTGCGTTGGCATCCCAATGGCAAGGCGCTGACCTATCTCACCGCGCAGGACGGCGCGATGAACCTATGGCAACAGCCGCTGCCCGGTGGCACACCGGACAAACTCACGGACTTCAAAACCGACCGCATCTTCGCCTACGCCTGGTCGCGCGATGGTCGCACACTGGCCTGTTCGCGCGGGACGATTCATCGCGATGTCCTGATGATTAGCGAGGCAGGAACCCCATAAATTTAGAAATGCCGTTCTTCGCGCAGCGCCTGCAACAACACGGCCAGGTATTCGTCGTGCGTCATTTCAAGCGCGCCGAACTGAGCGAGATGCGGCGTCATCACTTGCGTGTCGAGCAGCAGAAACCCCTGGCGGTGCAATCGCTCAACCAGCGCCAGCAAGGCAAATTGCGAAGCGTATTGCACGCGACTGAACATGGATTCGCCGAAGAACGCCGCCTGCATCGCAATGCCATACAAACCGCCCACCAATTCGTCGCCCCGCCAAACTTCCACCGAATGCGCGTGCCCCTGCCGATGCAAGGTGATGTAGAGATCAATCATCTCATCGCTCAGCCAAACCTCTTCCGGGAACACGTCGTAATGCCGCGCGCAAGTGCGAATGACGGACGGAAACGCTGTATCAAACGTGATGCGGTAGGGGTGTTTTTTATAAGCTTTTTGCAAGGAGCGGCGCACTTTGAAGGATTCCAGCGGAATGATGGCGCGCGGTTCCGAAATGTACCAATGAATGTCGCCGTGCCGTCCCCGCGCCATCGGGAACATCCCGTGCTGATAGGCCGCCAACACTTGCTCCGGCGTTATGGAAAAGAGTTTGGGAAGCCTTTTCATCGTCAGTCTCGCGGCGCGCTCCTTTGTCGTGACAACGCCGCAAGCATACCAGCAGGTTTGACCGCGTGACAAATGTAGTGCGAATATCCTCGGTTGGTGGTTGGTGGTTGGTGGTTGGTGGTCGGTGGTTGGTGGTTGGTGGTTGGTAAAGATGGTCGCCCCAAAACCCGAAATGCAATGGCAAAACGCGAAACTCGAAACTCAACTATGACTCAATTTTTACCGCGTCTGCGCACTTCATTGGATGTGTTCCCTTCGCCTGACCCCGAACAGCCGGGCTTGCTGTTGCGCGATCCGTTTCGTTACAGCGAAGACATTTTGATCATTCCGCCCGTGTTCATCGGCGCGCTGCAAATGCTCGACGGCAAGCACACGGAAAGCGAAGTGCAAGCGCATCTGACGCAAATCATCGGACGCCCGTTTCCGATTCACCCGCTGCACGAATTCATTGCCGTGTTGCAACAAAGCGGCTTCCTCGAAACCATTGAGTTCGACGCGATGCGCACGCAAAAGCACGACGCCTTCGCCGCGTTGCCGTGGCGCGAAGCCTCACACGCGGGCGCAGCCTATCCTGCCGATGCCTTCGAGTTGCGCGCGACGCTCGATAGTTATTTGATGACGATTGTGCCGCCCAATCCGCAGCCCCTCATCGGCATCGCCGCGCCGCACGTCAGCCCCGAAGGCGGTGTGCAATGTTACGCCGCCGCGTACAATCGGTTGCGCGGCTTGAAAGACTACTTGCGCGGCAGAACCATCGTGATTCTCGGCACGTCGCATTACGGCGAACCCGACAAATTCGGCCTCACGCGCAAAGGCTTCCAAACGCCGTACGGCACGATTCAAACCGACACGGAGTTGGTAGATTGGCTGCTTGAGCGCGCGGGCGATTCGATCAACCTCGAAGATTATTGTCATTCGGTCGAACACTCAATTGAGTTTCAAGCGTTGTTCTTGCGCCACGTGCTGGGCACAAATTTCAAGATTTTGCCAATTCTTTGCGGCGCGTTTTTGCAAAGCTTCCTCAACGGCCAACCGCCCGAAGCCGAAGACAACAACCGTCGTTTTTTTGAAGCCCTCGGCGAACTCGCGGAATTGCAGCGAGACCGCTTGTTCTGGGTGCTCGGCATTGATCTGGCACATATCGGTCAACGCTATGGCGACCGCCTTGAAGCGCGCGCCGAGCAAGGCTATCTGCGCGAAGTCCGCGCCCAAGACCTCGAACGGTTGCGCCACGTGTGCGAAGGGCGCAGCGGCGAGTTGCTGGAATTGGTGCTGCCGAATTATGACGAATTGAAATGGTGCGGTTTCACGCCGATTTACACCTTTCTGCAAGCCGTCAAAGGCGCGCGCGGCAATGTGATGCTCTACGACCAGTGGAACATTGATCCGGCGTCGGTGGTGAGCTTCACAGCAATGGAATTTGCGTGAGGTGGAGTTGAGAAAATTGGTTGGCGCGTAGCTCTATGCTAAGCTGGCCCGCGAAATTGAGGTACGAGTTATGCCTGAGACTGTCATTGATTTGCCATACGACCTGGCCGAAATCACCCGCAACTTAGTAACGGAGGACGATGTTCCCGTGGACAACTTATTCTCAGCCAAACAGCGCCGATTATTGGTGGAGCCGTTGTACAGTTCCTGGCAACCACCCGCCGTAGAAGGTTCCACTGCACCACGTATCTTTTTGGCCGATTCAGACGTTGGGATTTTTTCTTCGCCGCACCAACCGCCGATTGCACCTGACATGTTTTTGAGTCTGGATGTCGAGCCGAACCCTGAATATTTCAGCCATCAACATCGCGCCTACTTTATGTGGGAGTTTGATAAAGCGCCGGAAGTCGCCTTAGAAATTGTCTCGAATCGCAAAGGCAACGAGATGGACGCTAAGATACAACGCTACGCGCGAATAGGCATTGATTACGAAGTCATTTTTGATCCACAGCTTTTCCTGAGTAGCGAAACATTGAAGATTTACGAACTGAATTTCGCTAGTCGCCGTTACAACTATCGCTCGGATTTTTTGTTACCTGAACTGGGGCTGAGGCTGCAACTCTGGTGCGGCGAGTTTGAAGGCACAGAAGCTGCGTGGTTGCGCTGGTGCGATGCGAACGGCAACCTGATCCCAACCGAAGCCGAACGTGCCGATGCCGAAGCCGAACGCGCTGAGTCCGAAGCGGCGGCTCGCCAACGCGCTGAGGCCGAATTGGAGCGGTTGCGTGCCGAATTACAGCGGCTCCAAAACAAAGGTTAGCCGAGAGTCAGTTTGCGTCTCGGTTTGGGTCAGGCGGCGAAGGTAAAAAGGCTGGGAATCAAATGGCTGAGCGGCCACGTCGAAACAGTATCCGAAGTCAACGCCAATCACGTGCCTATCGTCAAAGAAGGCTCCGGCCTCAGCGTCAAATAGTTTCGTCAAACCTTTTCGCACTCAGCAGGCGCTGTTACAATGGCATCTCGCGTCGGACAACTGTTTTGCTAGAGCCTTGATGACTACATCGAATTCATCTGATTTTACTGCTTCGGATTACCGGCAACTGTTTGACGAACATCCACTGCCGATGTTGATCTATGCGCTCGATTCCCTCACCTTTCTGGCCGTAAATGAGGCGGCTGTCCTGCATTATGGCTACAGTCGCGCGGAATTCCTGGCCCTCAGCATCAAGGACATCCGCCCACCCGAAGAAATTGAGAAACTCATGGCGATGGTCGCTGAGGCCAAACCGCAGATGGAAAACGCGGGACGGTGGCGTCATCGCAAGAAAAATGGCGATGTCATGGAAGTGGAAGTAACGCTCAAGGACATCTGCTTTGCCGGTCACAATGCACAGTTGGTAATTGTCAATGACGTCACGCCCTACGCCCGCGCCAAACAGGCGTTGCATGAAAGCGAGCACCGGCTGGCCAGCATTATCAGTTCGGCGATGGACGGCATCATCACGGTGGACGCGCAGCAACGCATCGTGCTGTTCAATGCGGCGGCGGAAAAAATCTTCGGCTATTCCGCATCGGAAGTGATGGGGCAGCCGCTCGATCATTTGCTCCCGGAACGCTTTCGGCGCGCGCACCAACATCACATCGAGGAATTTGGCACCACGCACGTGACCAAACGTTCGATGGGTCGGCTCGGTGCGGTCAGCGGCATCCGTGCAAGCGGCGAAGAGTTCCCCATCGAGGCTTCAATCTCGCAAGTCGAATCCGACGGGCAACGATTTTTCACCGTCATCCTGCGCGACGTCACCGAAAAAAAGCGGCTCGAAGCGCAATTCCTGCGTGCCCAACGCATGGAAAGCATCGGCACGCTGGCCGGCGGCATCGCGCACGACTTGAACAATCTGCTCGCGCCGATGCTGATGGCCGTGCAAATGCTGCAACTCAAATTCACCGACGAACAGAGTCAGAAGATGCTGCAACTGTTGCGCGTCAATGCCGAACGCGGCGCGGACATGGTCAAGCAGATTCTCTCGTTCGCGCGCGGCGTCGAAGGCGAGCGGCTGGCTTTGCAACCGCGTCACCTGATTAAAGAAGTCGTCAAAATCCTCAAAGAAACGCTGCCTAAATCCATCGAGATCAGCTTCTACATCGCCGAAGATTTGTGGCCGATCATTGGCGACGCGACACAATTGCATCAGGTATTGATGAACCTCTGCATCAACGCGCGCGATGCGATGCCACACGGCGGCAAGTTACAGATCAAAGCCGAAAACAAAGTGCTGGATGAAACCTACGCACAGATGATTTCAGAAGCCAAAGCCGGACGCCACGTCCTGCTCATCATCCGCGACAATGGCGGGGGCATTGCGCCGGAGCATCTGACGCGCATCTTCGATCCGTTTTTCACGACCAAAGAAAAGGGCAAAGGCACGGGGCTGGGATTGTCCACCGTGCAAGGCATCGTGCGCGGACACGGCGGCTTCATCAACGTCTACAGCGAAGTCGGCAAGGGCACGGAATTCCGCATTCATCTGCCCGCGATGGAAGCCGGACAAATCGAACAGGTCAAGATCGTCAACCCCGAATTGCCGACCGGGCACGGCGAATTGATCCTCGTGGTGGATGATGAACTGGCCATTCGGGAAGTGACCAAAGCCACGCTCGAAGCCTTTAATTACCGCGTGTTGACGGCCTCAGACGGCACAGAAGCACTGGCCATCTATGCGCAACACGGAGCCGAAATCAAAGTCGTGTTGACCGATATGATGATGCCATATCTGGACGGCCCGGCCACGATTCGCGCGCTGCAAAAACTCAATCCCAACATCAAGATCATCGCCAGTAGCGGTCTCGCCGACAACGGCAAAGCGGTCGAAGCCGCCGACCTCGGCATCCGCCATTTCCTCGCCAAACCGTACACCGCCGACAGATTGCTGAAGCTGCTCGCCGAGATGTTGTGACGCAAGGTCGGCACAATCCTCAAAAAAATTCTGAAACCTTTTCTGTGCTCCGCGCACTTACCCGCCGTGAGACAACAAACCCAATACCCAGATGTGCGGCGCGGCCAGCAAGCCAACAGGGTTTCTTTGGCAAGATTTCTGGGGCAACTCTCTCAGGAGCGATGCCCTGTCAGCAAGCTGGCAGCCTGCCGCAGCATCCGAAATACGGCGTAACGCGATTTGGCAAATCGCACTACATTTTCAACTGCGGCGTAACGCGATTGGATAAATCGCACGACATTTTTTGAGGAGCAATCGTTATGAACCGAACTTTCTTCCGCGCAACTTTTCTCTCGCTCTGTTTGAGCCTCGTTTCTGCCGCCGCATTGGCGCAGGATTTTCAGAAATCCTATCGCCTCGCGCAGGGCAGTCGCGTCAGCATCAAAAATATTTCCGGCGATGTGATCGTCAAAGGCTATGACGGCGAAGCGGTCGTTGTGACCGGCTACAAAGAAGGCCGCGACCGCGATCAGGTCAGCGTCGAAGACTTGTCCGACGGCAGCCGCGTCGAAGTCAAAGTGCGCTACCCCGAACGCTGCAATTGCGATGCGAGCGTGCGCTTTGAAGTGAAAGTGCCGCGCATGATCAACCTCGATTACGATGCGTTCTCATCGGTCAGCGGCGATGTCGAAGTCAGCGAAGCGATGGGCACAATTCGCGCCAAATCTGTCAGCGGCAACGTCAATGTCAAAGAGGTCGCCGGCACGATTCACGCCAATTCCGTGAGCGGTGATGTGGCCGTCGAAGAAGCCTCCGGCGCAGTCTCGGCGAAGTCTACGAGCGGCAATGTGCGCGTGGATTTGCGCCGTTTAGAAGGCGCGAACGCAAACCGCATGGAATTCGGTTCCGTCAGCGGCAACGTCGAAGTAAAGCTGCCCGGCAGCATCGGTGCTGAAGTCGAAATGTCCACGATGAGCGGGCATCTGGAAACCGATTTCCCGATCACGATTGAGAAGCGCGAATTCGGCCCCGGTCGTTCGGCACGTGGACGTGTGGGGGATGGCTCGCGCACGTTGAAGCTGTCGTCGGTTTCGGGCAATGTGTATTTGCGGAGAAATTAAGAGGGGAATAGTCGGTAGACGGTAGGCGGTAGTTAGTAGATGAGATGCACTAGAGAGCGGGCAGTAGAAAACCGAAGGCTACCGTCTACCGTCTACCGACTACTGTCTACTCTTAACTTGCTGCTTGCTTGGCTTGCGAGTTCTCATTGACTTCGCGGACGAACAAATCTTCGAGCGATTCGCGCACGGGATTGACCGAGATCAAGCGTCCGCCGACGCGATGCACCAAGCTCAGCAAATATTCAATTTCTTTGTCACTCGCCAATCGCACGTGCGCGCCTTCGGGCGCAGGCGTGATCTGCACGGCAAACGTGCCTATTTCATTCAGCACCGCTTCATTCACGCCCGTCACAACAGCTTCGACTTCATTCGTGCGGCTCTTGAGAATATCCGAGAGCTTGCCGGATTCGATCAAACAACCTTTGTTCATAATCGCTACGCGGTCGCACAACGCCTCGACATCCGAGAGCACGTGCGAGGAAAAAAACACCGTCTTGCCGTTTGCGCGCAAACCCGCAATCAAATCGCGCACTTCGCGCCGTCCGAGCGGATCAAGCCCCGACATCGGCTCATCCAAAAACAACACGTCGGGATCGTTGATGAGCGCCTGCGCCAAGCCCGCGCGCTGCAACATGCCTTTGGAATATTTGCGCAATTGCTTGTCCGCCGCTTCGCTCAAACCTACTTGTCTGAGCAATTCCCCTGTGCGCTTGAGCGCGTCGGTTTTATTCAAGCCGAAGAGTTTCGCGCAGTACAGCAACAGTTCGCGCGCCGTCAGATAGTCATAAAAATACGGCTGCTCCGGCAAGTAGCCGATGCGCGCGCGCATCGTCATATCATCAAGCGGAGCGCCTAAAATTCGCGCGGTTCCGCTGGTCGGATAAATCAGCCGCATCAGGATTTTGAGCGTCGTCGTTTTGCCGGCCCCGTTCGGCCCCAAAAACCCAAATGATTCGCCCATCCCAACCTGTAAACTCAAATCGTTGAGCGCGCGCACCGGACGTTTGCGCCAAAAACCAACGGTGTAATCTTTCGTCAAATTTTGCATTTCAAGTGCAAGCATAACTATCGTCTCCAACGCACAATGGTCGAGTCGTGCGCCAGTGTGACAGCGCAAGCAGCCGCATCAAACGTGTAGGTATAGCCGTGCGGATCAAGCGGCGCAAAGCTTTCGTCAAAGTTCATTCCAGCTTGTTTGATTTGCTGCAAAGCATTTGGCGGCAGCGCGCGCATCAAGTGGGACAAGGAACTTGGGCAATTGCCTTTTTGTTCTCGATAACTCGTCAGCAAGCGAGTCAGAAACGCGACTTCATCTTCGGCCTGAAAACTCTGCAAGCGGTTCAGGCTCGTTTTTTTGACCGTCGGATCATCCGTCGTTTCGTAAATTCGCAGGAACATTTGTTTGGCCGTGGCGCGGTCGCCGCCGTTCGCGCGCATAATCGCGGCCATCTGCTCCATCCACTTTGGCGCACCGGACAAACGAGCGCCCTGCAAATACGCCGCGCTCGCCTCGTCGTAGCGTTTCAGCTTCCAGAAAATAAAGCCCAAATCCTGTTGCAAACGCCAATCGTGCGGATTGTCCGCGATGGCGCGCTGGGCAAATTTGATGGCGCTGTCGGGATTGATGTCCGGCAAAAACACGGAGCCGAAGCGATAGGCGGAAACATATTGCGGGTCTAACTCAGTGGTGATGTTGATGAGCGGTTCGAGCAACGTCAGCTTCCATTCGTTGACGTTGCCGATGTTGAGATCGCCTTTGATTTGTTGGGATTTCTGGCCAAAATATTGAATCGTGCGCAGCCAATACAAATCTGCGAGCAAGCCATCAAAACCGAGGCTCGCGCGCTTCAACGTTTTGCCAGAGTTGACGTACAGCGCCTCTTCGACCGCTGAACCAACGCCGCGCTGAGCGTCAATCCAACGTTGCAACGCGATGCTCGTGCTCAAGCCGACGATCAAGACTGCAATCCACAATTGCAATTTCATATTTGAGATTTGAACGTAGTGCGATTTGCCAAATCGCGTTACTTGAAATTCCGCCGCTGAAAAATCATCACGGTCGCCGCCAGCAACGCCGAGATGTACAACGCCGCATAGATCGTCGCTGCGCCAATCATCGTGCTCGGCGGCGTGTGGCCGTGCGCGGTAGCCGTGATGTAATTGAAGTTCGCCAGATTTGGCAGCACGTAGTACAACGCCTGGCAAACGACTTTCACGAGGCCGGAACCAACCGTTGCCGCGAACAATTTCAAGTCGGCGCTGAACGTGCCGATGATGAATAAAAAGAACGCCAGCAACGCCGACAACGCAGGCGAGGAGAACGACGAAAACAACAAACTGATCGCCGTCATCACCATCAATTCCAAAAAGATCAAATACGCCGTCGGCCAAAGTTTGACCTGCATCGGATCGGCTCCGCCTTTGACAAACATCAGCGCCAACGAAATGCCCAGCGCCATCACCAACGAATTCACAAACAACGTCAGGCAAAGGCCGAAATACTTGCCCAAAATAAATTCGTGTCGCTGCAACGGCTTGGCCAGCAAGCTGTAAATCGTGCGCTTGTCAATTTCTTTGTAGACCAACCCGATGCCAATAAAAATCGCAATCAAAACGCCGAACACACGCATCGCCGACAGGCCGATGTCTACGATGATTTTGGCTTCCTGCGACATCGAAAGCTCGCCTAAAAAAATGGACGCGCCGACCAGCAACAGCACAAACAAAATCAGGTTGTACAAGACGCGATCTCGCACCGATTCCCGAAACGTATTGAGCGCAATCGGAACAACTTTCATAAGGGAAGACGAGGGGCAGGTGGAACGGAGATTTGAAATTGGAGATTGGAGATTGGAGATTGGAGATTGGAGAGAACAGCCGTTCCGAACATCTTTCCAGCTTCATCAGCCAAGAATCTCCCATCTCCAATTTCAAATCTCAAATCCTCAAGTGCTTGAATTCCTCAATCACGCGAAACTCGCGGCGGTAGGTGGCGAGGCTTTCGCCGACTTGGGCGATGCGGCGTTCGATGATGGGTTCGCCGAGTTGTCGCAGGTAGTTCAAATGCACAATGCGCGTGGGGTCAAGCCCCATCAGGCGCGTAGCCGTCGCATCCGCAGCGGCCAGGTTGTCGCTCATCACGACGACTTGTGAGTTCACGGTTTCGCCGTGCAGCGGGCCGTTGCCTTCCATGCCTTCGATGCCGTCAATGATCGTGAAGCCGGGTTTGACGGTCGTGGCGATGTCAGCGATGGATTCGTTGATGCCGTGCCAATGCAGCACGTTTTTCGGCCAGCCGTAATGCACGCTCGGAATCACGCCGAATAAATTTTTGAGCGAGAGCGTGACGCCGGCCCAATGATGCGTTTTCATCTTCGGCATCGAAACGACCAGATCAGCATTCAAAATCGTTTCGGGCAGCCACAGTTCCTGCATCGTCGTGAACTGCGTCGCGGTCGGCACGCGATAAATGTTGTCAAGATTCAAATCTACGAATTTGGTGTTCTCGCTTTTGAGAACTTCATCGAGACCGGACAATTCGAGCAGCATTTCGGTGTCGCGTTGATGACCGGGGCCATCGGCGACGACGACTTCTTTCGCGCCGATGCTGCGGAACGCATCAATCGCGGCGGCCACGAGCAGCGGGTTCGTGTTGATCGTGCGCGCGGCGTGGTATTCGACTAAGTTTGGTTTCAGCACGACGCGCTTGCCTTGCAAATTGAAGCCGTAATTTTTCAAGCCCTGCCGCAGCAAATCGCTCAGGTTTTTCTCGTACGAACTCGCGTGCAACACGGTCACGCGCGCAGCGGAAGCCAACGGATTCCATTCGCGCGCGGTCGTGCTCAACTTTGCACACGCAGCGGCGCTCAAGCCCGCGACGCCGGACGCTGTGATCGCTGCCGCCTTCATAAAATCGCGGCGCGTGAGCAGGAATTTCAGTTGTTCTTTGCGCGTTGTCATTCCGATGATTTGAGATTTGAAATTGGAGATTTGAGAGCCTATGACTTCTGCAACTCAAGCTTAAAAATATTCTCTTTTTGTACGACGGCTTGCAGCGCCAAGGCCGCCAAGGCCGTCACGTGAACATTGTCGCGCCAGCTTCCGTCCTCCTGTTGGCGCGCGAGCAAAGCGGTCAAAAGCTTGTCCACCGGACGTCCGTAAATATCCAAACACAACGTGCCGAGCGCGAGCAGCAGCGACGATTGCCGCTGGGAAAGTTCTTGTTCCAGATACGCGAGCGACTTCGTGATGACTTCGTGTTGGCGATCCGCGTCCTGCAACGCCAGCAGCGCAAAACACGTGTTCGTCGGCATCGGTTCCAGCACAACCTTTAGCACTTCTTTGTTGCCGTAATTCCAACCGCCGTCGTAACACGCGCGATCAAACAAAAACGCCTCGCCGGTTTTGACGCGCTCGTGATAGCGCCGTCCGTTGGCTTTCAGGCTCAACAAAGCGTATGCCGTCGGTTCCACCCAACTCGCCGTGCCGCGCGCCCACGACCAGGCTTGCAAATCGGGGTTGAGCTTCAACTCCTGGCCAACTTTTTTATCGAGCAAATTGCCGCGCGAGTTCAGCAAATATTTCATATACCGGTCGCGCAACTCCGCCGCCAGCCCCGCGCGTTGCAGCGTAAAACCCGCCAGCATCGTGCCCCAATTGTCAAAGACATTCAGGTCTGTGGCGTCCTTTGGTTGCGCGGTCACGAGCAACGCGCCAATGGGGTTCGTGTGTGCCGTGAGCCACGCCAGGGCGCGCGTTTGGGCTTCGGTTTGTCGGCCCGGCTCGCGCAACGCCAGCAAGGCATAGCAGGTCGGCTCGGCATAACTCTGCTTGCCGGGCGCATAGCCCCAACCGCCATCGCCGCTCTGACTCGCGGTCAGAAAAGCAAGCGCGCGTTGAAGACCTGATTGGAACGGCGTCTGATTCATAGCGCGAGTATACCGCGTTTCCAATTCTTCCGGCGAATTAGTTGACCGGCGGAGAAGCGGCGGTCGCAACGGTTCCTATTTCCTGTCGAATGATGCCGGTTTCATCGCCGTAAAAATGCCGCATCTGGCTCGCCAACTCAGCCCCCGGCGTGGCCGTAATGTTGTAAGTGATCGGCGTCGTCAAGTTCACTTGAAACGTGTAGTAATTGCGAGCTTCGGTCAGTAAAGAACTATCAATACAATTGCGTGCGGCCAGTTCATTCAACGTGCCGTAGGTAGATTGATTGCCGTAACTCGAAAAATACATGCTTTCGGCTTTGATGAGCGATTTCACCATCGCCGCGCCCGAAGACTCCTGAGCGGTGCGACGTGCCGTCAATAAATTCGGGATCGCAATGGCCGCGATGATGCCGATGAGCGTCACAACGATAATCAATTCAATCAATGAAAAGCCTGCTGATATATTTTTCTGATGGAGCAGATGCATGAACTATTCCCTACAGAACCAGCCGAGGACTGTCTCATCCACGCTGATGTGCTGCCACTTCGCGGAGTTGACCCGTGAGGTGGCGAATTTCGTACTTGTCCAAACAATGCCGCAAGCTGCGCACGGTCATATTCAATAACGTCGCGGCTTTGGTTTGATTGCCATTCGTGCGCCGCAAGGCTTCGAGCAAATAGCTCTTTTCCAACTCGCTCAAATATTTTTCCAGATCAACGCCCTGCTCCGGAAAATGCAGTTCGCCGTTCGCTTTTTTGGGCGAGTAACGCAGGATGCGTTCGGGCAGGCGCGGTGTTTGGATTTCGTCGCTGACTTCCAACGCCACTGCGCGTTCGACCGTATTTTCCAATTCGCGGACGTTGCCGGGCCAATCGTATTCTTCCAGGTAGCGCAAGACTTCTTCGGTACAACGTTTCGCCACTTGCCCGGTCAGATGCGCGAATTTGTCTAAGAAATGCTGCGTCAAATCGCGAATGTCGGCACGGCGTTCGCGCAGCGGCGGCAACTCCAACGGAATCACCGAAACGCGATAGTACAAGTCTTCGCGGAAGTCCCCGGCCTTGACCATTTTTTCGAGATCGCGGTGCGTGGCGGCGACGATGCGCGTATCAATCGGAATTTCTTCTGTGCCGCCGACGCGCCGAATACGACGCTCCTGCAAGACGCGCAGCAATTTCACCTGCATCGTCAAACTCATCTCGCCGATTTCGTCGAGAAAAATCGTGCCGCCTTCTGCCGCTTCAAACAGACCTTTGCGATTCGATTGCGCGCCCGTGAACGCGCCTTTGACGTAGCCGAAGAGTTCCGATTCGAGCAGCGTTTCCGTGAACGCGCCGCAGTTGACCGAAACAAACGCGCGATCCCGACGCGGACTCATGCTGTGAATCGCGCGCGCGACCAATTCTTTCCCCGTGCCGGATTCGCCGACAATCAACACCGTGCTGGCATTGGCGGCGACGGTTTCGACCATTTGATAAACGGCCTGCATTTGCGGGCTGCGACCGATGATGTCGCCGAGGTTGCCGCGCTTGAGTAACTCACGTTTGAGCAGCGCGTTTTCCTGCCGCAGATCAAGCTTTTCGAGCGCCTTGCGCACGACCAATTTGAACTCGTCTACGTCGAACGGCTTCTGAATAAAATCATCGGCTCCGAGTTTGAAGGCTTCGCGCGCACTGTTGATGGTCGCAAACGCGGTCATCATAATCACCATCATTTCGGGCGCTTGTTCGCGCGCCGAGCGCAACAGTTCGATGCCGCCGACGTCCGGCATTTTGACATCCGTAATCAGCAAATCGAAGTTGGTTTTCTGCATCGCATCCAGTGCTTCGCGCCCATTTGAGACAGCAGTCACCTGATGGCCTTCGCGTCGGAACACCAACTCGAGCAGCTCGCGCATGCTGCGTTCATCATCTGCTACTAGAAGTTTTGCCATACAACAACTTTATAACTCCACACGGGGGAAACCATTGGGGGAACTCATCAGTGCGCCGTGACAGCCGAGGTGGCGGCGGTCACAGCAGACCACCAATGAGGCTTGTATAATTTCAATCGTGTCAGCCGAAATTAAGCGTATGCCACGCTGACAGCTTTCTCTTCGGTGCGAGTTTCTGTATGTGCGGCCAGGAGCAGCGTAATCGTTGTGCCGCGCCCCACTTCGCTTTTGACGTCAATTTTGCCGCGATGTTCGTTGACGATGTGATAGACCACGCTCATGCCCAACCCCGTACCACCAGCACTGAACGAACTGAATGGTTCGAAGATGCGTTCGATCTGTTCTTCGGTCATGCCGATGCCGGTGTCGGTGAAATCCACTTGAATCAGCGTGCCATCGCCGCTGCGCCGAATCGCAATCGTAAACGTGCCGCCGTCGGGCATCGCCTTGATCGCGTTGCGCGCCAGATTCCATAGCACTTGGCGCATTTGACCGGGATCGGCCAGCGTCAAGGCCGCATCGGCGCACGGCTCGGCCAGCAACTGATATTTGCTGCTGTCAATCTCTGAGTTGTAGCGTAGCAGCGTCAGCGTTTCTTCGAGCAAGTGGTTCAAGTCCACGACTTCTTTTTCGGGCTGACGCGGACGCGCGTACATCAGGAAGTCGCTGATGATGCGATCAATGCGGTCGGATTCGCGCAGCACGATGTTCATCAATTGCGTGTCTTCATCGGACAAACGCGAATCGCTGCCGAGCACTTGCACCGCGCCGCGCATCGAAGCCAGCGGATTGCGAATTTCGTGCGCGATGCCCGCCGCCGCGCGTCCGAGTGCTGCCAAACGATCCTGCCGCCGCATATCGCGTTCCAACCGCATCACGTCGGTCAAATCCTGAAAGGGCAACACGAAGCCCGTGATTTCGCCCGTTACAGCGGTCAACGGGGAGATGCTGAAGCCGAGTTGAATCTGCTTGCCTTCTGCCGTCGTGCAATCCAGATTCAAGCGCGACAGCCCATGTCCGGCCAGCAACACATCTTTGCCCGCTTCGAGTTGATCCGAAATCGTCGGGAAGAGCGCATTCAAATGTTTGCCCACGACTTGCGCCGTGTCGAAGCCCGTGATCTCTTCGGCGGCGCGATTGAACGAGATGATTTGATGTTGCAAATCAATCGTCACCAGGCCGCTGCTGATGCTGTCAATCACGCGCTCGCTGAAGGCGCGAATGTCGTTGAGCTTGCGATTCGCCAGCGCCAGATTCGCGTCTTTGTGCAAAAGCTGTTCGTTGAATTGACTGCTCAAAAACGCGACGGCGAAGAACGCAAACACATAAAACCCAATCGCCGTCTGATGCTCGCTCACGTTGCCGGGAAAGCGTTCGTAAACGTGCATAACCAACCCCGCGTAACACGCTGTAATTAACAACGTCAGCCCGTAAGTTCCGTACTT
This sequence comes from uncultured Heliobacteriaceae bacterium, assembly GCA_964631865.1. Classification (GTDB taxonomy): domain Bacteria; phylum Acidobacteriota; class Blastocatellia; order RBC074; family RBC074; genus JAFDVL01. The sequence goes on from CAZWAK010000006.1 coordinate 84,856, forward strand.
CGAGGTGAGGCAACTGATCGTAAAAATCACCACCAAATACAGCGCGATGAACGGCGAGCGCACGGCATCGGTCAAATGCACGAGCCACGTCACCAACGCGATGTCGCCGACCATTTGCACGTACGCTTGCCAGCGATACCGCTTGGAAAACAAGTTCATCAGGGCATAGATCAGCGTGACGCCGAACGTAGCGCCCGTAATCCAGGCCACACTTTCCAGCAGATTCTCGACGGCTTCCGGCTTCACCACGTGCCGCAAGGCGTAGGCAGCGAACAGCAAAAGCAGGACAGCCCCCGGACGCCCCATTAACAACCAAATCAGGTTGTTGCGGAAGCGGTCGGTGCCGTCCTTGCTCACTAATTCTCGTTTGGGTTGTTGCATAAATCCCTTGTGCCTCGCGCCGCTATTTGCCGTTCGAGAGTTTCCCGATCAGACTGAACAACGGCAGGTACATCGCAATCACGATGCCGCCGATGCTGACGCCGAGAAAGCCGATCATCAGAGGTTCGATCAACGTCAGCAGCCCCGCGACTGCCGCGTCTACTTCCTGCTCATAAAAATCCGCGATCTTGCCGAGCATCGTGTCGAGCGCGCCGGTCTGTTCGCCAATGCCAATCATCTGCCCCACCATATTGGGGAAAATGCCCGTCGCGTTGAGCGGCTCCACCAACGTCTGCCCGCGTTCGACACCCGCGCGGACTTTGAGAATCGCTTCCTGAATCAGGACATTGCCGGACGTGCGCGCCGTGATGTCGAGCGCTTCGAGAATCGAGACGCCCGATGAAAGCAGCGTCGAGAGCGTGCGCGAAAAGCGTGCGACCGCAACTTTTTTGACGACCGGCCCGATGATCGGCGACTTCAGCAGCAAATTGTCAATTACGCGATTGCCCTTCGGCGTCGAGTAATACCACTTGATGCCGTAGGTGATCGCCGCGATGATGATGGCCAGCAGCCACCAATAGCCGACCAGAAAATGACTGATGTTGACGACAATCTGCGTCGGCAACGGCAGCCCTTCGTCGCCGCCCAACAACTCTTTGAAGATTTTGGTGAAGGACGGAATCACGACGATCATAATCACGGAAATCACAATGACCGCCATCACGACGACGATGACCGGATAGGTCATTGCGCCTTTGATGTCCGACTTCAACTTCACGGCCTTTTCGATGTAGACCGACAGGCGTTGCAGGATGTTGTCGAGAATACCGCCCGTTTCGCCCGCCGCGACCATATTCGTGTAGAGCCGATCAAAGACCTTCGGTTGCTTTTCCATCGCGGCGGCGAGCGTCGCACCGGCTTCGACATCGGCTTGCACGGAACTGATGGATTGGGCAAAAAACTTGTTTGGTTGCTGCGCGGCCAAAATGTCCAGGCATTGCACAAGCGGCAACCCGGCATCAATCATCACCGAGAATTGCTTGGTGAAGACGGCGAGTTCTTTGGCATTGACGCTTTGCCGTCGTCCAATTTTGGGCAGCGCGATGTCGCCTTTTTCGCGCACACTCGTGATGATGATTTGTTCACGCTTGAGCAACCGCTCCAACGCCTCGCGATTTTCAGCGGTTTTCTCCCCGCTCACATTTTCGTTCGCCCGATTGCGGCCCTTGTAGACGTAAGTTGGCATGATCTCCTCGTGGGTAAGTGCTTTGAATTTCCAGGCTGGCGCGCGAGACCAGGGCCGCAGGACTTCGGCGCGAGCCTTTCAAAGAGCGAATTAACGTCGTCCCGGCGGGGCAAAGGGATTGGAATTGCCGCCCGGCGGCTGCGGTGAGAAAGGACTCGCCGCCGGAGCCGAAGGCGCAAAAGGACTCGCACCGGGTGTGGGCGGAGCGGGCGGCGTGACCGTTCCCGGCTGCGGGGGTGACTGGGGCAGACCTGGATTGGTCGGCATACGATTCGGCATTGCGGGCTTTGGCGCAGCCGCCGAACGCTCGATCAGCCCGGCTCCACGATTGATGAGTTCTTGTAATTCGTCTGCATTCGCCGAACGCTGGAGCGCCATTTCCAGCGTGATGTGCTTTTGGAAATACAGCGTCGCCAACGATTGATTGAGCGTTTGCATGCCGTATTTTTCCTGCCCGGTTTGCATCATCGAATAAATCTGGTGAATTTTGTCTTCGCGGATCAGATTGCGAATGGCAGGGTTGGGAACCAAAATCTCCATCGCCATCGCGCGCCCGCTGCCACTGGCTTTCGGCAGCAAGGTCTGACACATGATGCCTTCCAACACCAAACTCAACTGCGCGCGAATCTGCGATTGTTGATAGGCCGGAAACACGTCAATGATGCGGTTGATCGTGGACGCCGCCGAATTCGTGTGCAGCGTGCCGAACGTCAAGTGACCGGTTTCAGCGATGCGCAGCGCGGCTTCGATGGTTTCCAAGTCGCGCATTTCGCCGATCAGCACAACGTCCGGGTCTTGGCGCAAGGCCGAGCGCAGCGCGTTCGCGAAGCCGTGCGTGTCGGCTTTGACTTCGCGTTGATTGACCAGACAGTTGCGATGCGGATGCAGAAATTCAATCGGGTCCTCAATCGTCAAAATGTGGTCGTGGCGCTCATCATTGATCTTGTCGAGCATCGCCGCGAGCGTCGTGGATTTGCCCGAACCCGTCGGGCCGGTCACGAGAATCAAGCCGCGCGGTTTATCGCACAATTGCGATACGACAGCAGGCAGATTGAGCTGCGCAAACGATTTGATTTCGTAGGGAATCGCGCGGAACACGGCGGCGACGGCACCTTTTTGATTGAAGAGATTGGCGCGAAACCGCGACAGCCCTTTGACGCCGAACGAAAAATCCAGTTCGAGGTCTTCTTCAAACCGATGTTTCTGCGCATCGGTCAACACCGAATACGCCAGCGCCTTCGTGTCCGCCGCTGTCATCGGAGTGAATTCGCTGAGCGGATGCATGTGCCCGTCCACGCGAATTTGCGGCGGCGCATTCAGCGTGATGTGCAAATCCGAGCCGCGCATCTCGGTCATACGCTTCAGTAATTCCGTGAGAGAGAGGTTTTCGTTGGACATAATCTGTTCACCCCAGCCTATGCGTTTGCAAATTATTTGACAGTTTCGCGCACGACTTCTTCGACGGTCGTAATGCCTTGCCGCACCTTTTCCAGGCCGCTGCCACGCAACGTAATCATGCCTTCTTCAATCGCCTGTTTGCGCAATTCGATGTTCGACGCGCCGACCAGAACCAATTCGCGCAAGGCATCGGTCATCTCCATCACTTCGTACAAACCGACACGGCCTTTGTAGCCTGTGCCGTTGCATTTCTCGCAGCCTTTGCCTTTGTAGAGTTTCAGCGTCTGCGATTCCTCTTCGCCAAAACCAACTTCTATGAGCGCCTGCGGCGGAGCGGGAAACTCTTCCTTGCAGCTCGCGCAAATCCGGCGAATCAGGCGTTGCGCTTGAATGAGATTGACGGAAGTCGCCACGAGAAAGGGTTCGATGCCCATATTCATCAGACGCGACACCGTCGAAGGTGCATCGTTGGTGTGCAAGGTGGACAGCACCATGTGACCGGTCAGCGAAGCTTTGACGGCAATTTCCGCCGTTTCAAAATCGCGGATTTCACCGACCAGAATGATGTTCGGGTCTTGCCGCAAAAACGAGCGCAAGGCGGCGGCGAAGTTCAGCCCGATTTGATCTTTGATCTGCACCTGGTTGATGCCAGCGAGATTGAATTCGACCGGGTCTTCGGCGGTCATGATGTTGGTTTCCGGCGTGTTGAGCGATTGCAGCGCGGAATAGAGCGTGTTGGTTTTGCCCGATCCGGTCGGCCCTGTGACCAAACACATGCCATATGGCTTCTCGATGTTGCGTTTGAATTTTTCCAGGCTCGATACCTCAAAACCGAGCTTCGTCATATCGAGCATCAGTTTTTCTTTGTCGAGCAAACGCAGCACCACTTTTTCGCCAAATAATGTCGGCAGCGAAGAAACACGGAAGTCCAGTTCGCGCGATTTGCCCTCGAAGCGCAGCTTGATCTTGATGCGTCCGTCCTGCGGCAGGCGTTTCTCGGAAATGTCGAGTTTCGCCATGATTTTGAGGCGCGAAATCAACGCATCCCGCAACTTGAGCGGCGGATTCATGATGTTGTAGAGGATGCCGTCAATGCGGAACCGCACGCGGAACTCGCGTTCGTACGGTTCGATGTGAATATCGGACGCCCCGCGCCGCAGCGATTCCACCAGAATAACATTGACCAACCGCACGACAGGTGCTTCCTGGCTGGAACCTTCCAGCGAGCGAATGTCAATTTCCCCCTGCTCCTCCATCACCTCTAACGCTTCTTCGGCATCGCCAAATTCCGATTCAAATTCCGATACCAGATTCGCCGCCGCCGCCAGATCATTGGAAGAAAGCCCTTCAGGCCGCGCGCCATCCGCTTTCTCTTTCAACGGGCGATTGAGCGCCGCCGCCGCCGCTTTTTCCAGCGGGCTGAGAAATTCTTTGCCCGTGTGCAAATCCAACCCGCGCACACCGCCGTAGCCGCGCTCAATCGCTTGCCGCACACTCAATTCCGACGCGACGACGGGTTCAATCGTAAAGCCCGTGACGAACTTGATGTCATCCATCGCGTAGACGTTCGCCGGATCAGCCATCGCTAAGGTTAACGTGGCTCCGCGCCGCGCTACCGGCACGACACAATATTTCTGCGCCACTTCACGCGGCACCAACCGCGCCAGATTTTCGTCAATTTCGACCGTCGAAAAGTCAATCGCAGGCACACCATACTGCTTGCTCAACGCCCCCGTGATTTGCTGTTCCGAAACCACGCCGAGATGTACCAGGCTTGCGGTCAAACCGAGATTGTTACGCCGCTGATGTTCGACCGCCTCCTTGAGTTGGTCGGGCGTAAGCAGGTTCTGACGGATGAGGATTTCGCCTAATTTGCCTGACATTGATTTTCGGTCTCCGACGACGCCAAGGGGCTGGGCGTAATGATGAGTTTGAGGTTGAGGCCGCCAATCCAGAAGGGGCTATCTCGCTGTATTTAAACAGCGTCTAACGAGCGGGTCGGATACTACGGCAGGTGACAATTCTTGTCAAGAAAAATGCTGGGGGGCTAAGAAATGCAAGCAGTTAGGCGCAGCCAGACGGGGTCAGAATCTAGCCCACGAATTTGTACCCTGCGCCGTGAACGGTGATCAACCAGCTTGGCTGGCTGGGAAGAGTTTCAATTTTCTGCCGCAATTTGGCGATGTGCATATCCACCGTGCGCGAGAGCGGAAATCGCTCGTAGCCCCAGACCGCATCCAGCAACTGATCGCGCGTGATGACTTCGCCGCGATGTTCGATGAAATGTTTGAGCAGGCGGAATTCGCGCTGTGACAGATTGAGCGGCGCACCGGCTTTGGTGGCTTCGAGCGCGGCGAAGTTGATGGTGACGTCGTCAAATTGATATTGTTCCAACGCGCCACTTCGGCGCTGGATGCGACGCAAAATGGCTTCCACTCGTGCGATGAGTTCCATAAAGCTGAAGGGCTTGGTGATATAATCGTCCGCGCCGATTTTCAAGCCTAACACCTTGTCAATTTCCTGCCCGCGCGCCGTCAGCATAATGATCGCGATGGCATTGCCCGCGTTGCGCAAGCGTTGGCACACATCGAAGCCGCTCAGCTTCGGCAGCATCACGTCGAGAATCATCGCATCGAATTGCCCTGCTGCTATGCGTTGCAACGCGGCTTCGCCATCACGCACGACTTCTGCCGTGTAGCCTTCAAACTCGAAGCCGCGTTGCAGCGCCACGACCAGCGAAGCATCATCTTCGACGATCAAAACATTCCGCATCTACTTGCCCTCCAACCTCGGCTGCATCGTCACCAGTGCATCGGCGGCATCCTCAACATTAACCGGCACAGGCAGATGAATGGCGAACGTGCTGCCCTGCTCTAATTCGCTTTGGACAGTGACTTTGCCGCGATGTGCGGCGACGATGTGACGCACAATGGACAAGCCCAGGCCGCTACCTTTGACATCGTGAACCAAACCGGAACCGGCGCGATAAAATTTCTCGAAGATTTTTTCCTGCTCTTCCGGCGCGATGCCGATGCCGTGATCGGTCACGGCAATCGTCACCGCCTCCCGCTGCGCCTGCACGCGCACTTCGATCACGCGCGCCGAGCCGGAATATTTGGTGGCGTTGTCGAGCAGGTTCACGAACGCCTGCGCAATGGCTTCGGCATCCACCGCGAGGAGCGGCGTCGGCGCGGCCACGAGGCGCAACTCAAACCCTTCGTGCTTCAAGCGTACTTCGTAGGCTTTGACGGTTTCAGCGATCAACGCGCGGAGGTCGGTCGGCACAAACTGATAGTCCTTGCGGCCTGATTCGATGCGCGAAAAATCGAGGATATTGTTGATGATTCCAGTCAGGCGGCGGCTTTCGGTTTCGATGTATTCGCCGAACTCGCGCGCGACGGCAGGGTCGTTGGCGCGTCCGTGTTTGAGCAGTTCGCCGAACACTTGAATCGAAGACAACGGCGTGCGCAATTCGTGCGAAACGTTTGAGACGAAATCAGACTTCATCTGTGACAGCTTCATTTCACGCGCCGCTGTGCGTAAGGCCAGCCACAACCCGCCGCTCACGACCAGCGCCATCAGCACCGACAACGAAATGTTGAGCCAAAACACACGCCGTGCGGTTTGTGCCTCAGTCAAGCCGCGCATTCGCACGCCGAGCGTCCAATCCCGAAACACGAGCGTGCTGCTGAGTTGTGCTTCGACTTCGACAGGCGCGTCGGATGGTGTACTCAGCAACAATTGATTGGCCGCATCGCGCAACGTGACGACGACGTCCTGTTGTTGCGTAGGAAAATATTTGGCAGTGGCAGTGCGAATGGCTTGCGGCAACAAGGTTTCTCGAAAGTATCGTGAATCCAATTCCGCGCCGACGATGCCAATAAGTTTGCCGTCTTCGTCCGCGAGTGGCTTGAGCAAAAAGTGATAACCCGGCGACACTTTGACTCCGACAACCGCAGGTGGTTCGTTGGCTTGCAGGGAAATTTTGGTGCAGTACGAAGACGCCGCTTGTTGTGTGGCAATCCAGAGCAGCGAATCCTTGTCGCGTTTGATGGCACCGCGCGCCGCGTCATAAAAGAAAATGCTGCAAAAGCTTCGCCCTTCGCATGAAAGTTTGAGGGCAAAGAAAAAGGATTTTGTGCCCGGAAAATGTTGTGCGCGAAAATGTCCTGCTGTCGCCACGACCGGTGGCAAGGCCGTCTCATCCGTCATCGGGCCACTCACCACGACGTGCCCGTTGACGCGATTGCGAATCGTGTTAATGGGCAGGGCCAGCGCGCGTTCGGCTTCGCTGCGGTAATACGTTTCGACTTCGTTGGTGACGGCTTGCAAAAAATCCTTCATCTCTTCCTTGCGCCGTGCGGGCAGCGCCGTTTCCAGCGCCGTCAACGAACGATACTGCAATAGCAACAGCACGAGCAGCGGCAGCAGCACGGCGAGAAAGCCGACCCACAAAAGATGTCGTTGGAGAAATGCTTGGAAGCGCGGCATAGTCGAAGCTCCTGCGGCCAATATACATCCAATCACGCCGCCATTCTGCTTCAGAAATCTGAATTTTTACAAAACATTGACAACTTTTACGCCCTTTTACAGACGCTTGAGGACTTTTACAGTGCCTGCTGTCTACATTCTCAACTGACCTACAACAAAAGGCGAGGGGAGCGCGATCCGAACCTGGATTCGGTCGGCTCCTGACCTCGCCCTGACGACGGAACATCACGTCTTTGCTGGGACAAAACAGGAGCCTTGCGCCTCGAAAGCGGCCATCGGCGGGCAGGCCTAACTATCGCAACCCAGGAATCCATTAGGAGGAATTCACTATGTCTCGTTTTGTTTTGTTTCGCCCTTTGTTGGGCTTTGTGCTGAGCCTGTTTTTATTGCCGCTCACTGTCGCCGCGCAAACCAGTCGTGGCACCGTCAGCGGCCTTGTCACGGACGCCACCGGTGCCGTCATTCCCGGCGCGGCCATCACGCTCACCAGCAATCAAACCGGCGTCGCGCGCTCGACCGTGACCAACGGCGAAGGCTTGTATCGCTTCGATGCCGTCGAACTCGGCAACTACGCCGTCAAGATTGCCGCGACGAACTTCGCTACTGTCATCAAAAACAACGTGGAAGTCAGCGCCAATCAAATCGCGCAAGTAGACGCGCAACTTTCGCCCGGCACAACGGAACTCGCCGTAGACGTTACGGCAGAATCTGGCGCGCTGTTGCAAACCGAAGCCCCGGTGCGCGGTGGCAACATTCAAGGCCAAGTCCTCACACAACTACCGATTGGCAATCGCAATCCAGTCGGCTTAGCGTTGACGCTGCCCGGCGTGTCGAGCAATCGCGGCGGCTTTGGCGTTGGCACATTTTCGGTGAATGGCGGGCGCGGGCGCTCCAACAACTTTTTGATTGATGGAACCGAGAACAACGACATTTCCGTCGCGGGGCAAGGCTTTCAAATCACCAATCCTGATGCGGTCGCCGAAGTGTCGGTGCAAACGTCGAACTACGACGCTGAGTTCGGACGCGCAGGCGGCGCAGTCGTGAACACGGTCACGAAATCCGGCACGAATCAATTGCACGGCACGCTCTGGTATCAATTGGATTCGACGCGCGATGACGCGATCACCAGTTCGCAATCGCGCGACACCAACATCACCCGACGCGGCTACCCACCGTTCGGCATTCAGAATGTCTATTCCGGCACGATTGGCGGCCCCATCATCAAAAATCGCACGTTCTTCTTCGGCGCACATCAGGAAGATCGCCTGCGTTTCAATGGGCAAGTGCAATTGGCGACGCCGACTGCCGCAGGCCGTACCGCGTTGCGCACGCTCTTCCCTTCCGGCACCAACGCCAACGTAGACTTGTTGCTGAACTCGACGCAAAACGCTGTCGGCAGCGCCAATCCGTTCAATCTTGCGCTCGGCACGGTCAATGGCGTGAATCGCGGCGACATCCAATTCGGCACGTTTTTCCGCAACCTCGCGCGCACCATAAACACGCGCCAATGGCAAACGCGCATAGATCACAAACTCGGCGAAAACGATCAACTTTCCGGGCGTTTTTTGTCGAATACAGCGGACAATGCCAAAGGCGGGCAAGCGCGGTTTGAGGGCTACGACGCCGATTCGATTTCGCGTTTGTACAATTTGCTGCTGGCCGAAACACACGTCTTTTCGCCGAGCCTGACGAACGAAGCGCGCATCGCCTACAACCGGTTGCAATTCTCTTTTCCGCTGTCTGACCCAAACGGCCCCGCCGCTACACAGCCGCAAATCAACGTCGCGCAGATTGCGTTTCTCGGCGTTGCACCGACGTTTCCGCAAGGCCGCATCGCCAACAACTACACGTTGCAGGACACCGTCACCTGGATTCGCGGCGATCACACGTGGCGCGGCGGCATAGATTTCTTGCGCCAGATTTCGACGCAAGCAGCGCCGTACAACGCGCGCGGTTCATTGACGTATGCCGCGACGACGAACTTCACGGCCTTTGCGAATTTCGTGGATAACTTCGGCGGCGCGAATGGCAACGCCGCGCGCGATTTCGGCAGCGCCGTCTACTTCCCTTCGATGTTCCGCACGGCAGCGTTCGTACAGGATCGTTGGCGTGTGAATTCGGCGCTGACCTTAACGTTGGGCGTACGCTATGAAAACTTCGGCACGCCGTTCAATACGCTGAAGACGCCCGCGTTCACAGGTCTTTTCAACGTTGATCCCGTGACGCGCACCGGGCCGTTCGGCTTGCCGAATCAGGTCAAAGCCGACAACAACAATTTCGCGCCGACGATTGGCATTGCGTATTCGCCTTCGTTCACGAGCGGCTGGCGCGGCAAATTGTTCGGCGAAAACAAAACCGTCATTCGCACGGGCTATCAGATTGGCTACGACTCGTTCTTCAATAACATCGCATCGAACGCCGCCGTGTCTTCGCCGAACATCGTTTCGACCGTCACGAACTCAGTCGCTTCGGCAACGTCTCCGCGCGGACTCGCGAATCTCTCCAGCCAATTTCCCACGACTGCCGCCGCCCTGTCGCCGTTGAGCAATCAAACGTTGATCGCGCCGAATCTGGTCAATCCGTATTTTCAACGCTGGTCGTTGGGCGTGCAGCGCGAATTGCCGCTGAGTTTGTTGCTCGACGTTTCCTACGTCGGTTCCAAAGGCACGAAGCTATATGTAACCGAAGATTACAACCCGCTCGTGCGCCCCGAATTGCGCGTGACGCCGACCGGCTACACAGGCGCAACGTCAGGCCGGTATGACAATCTGCAAGGCCCGCGCGGCATTCGCACGAACGGCGCGTCATCCAGCTATCACGCCGGACAATTGAACATCCTGCGCCGCTTCAAGAACAACGTTTCGTTGAGCGCGGCGTACACGTTCTCGAAGCTGATTGACAACGCGAGCGAAGTGTTTGCGAACGGCGATGGCGCAGCGGCAGTAGCGTTCTTCGCCGTGCCGGGACTCTTCGGCGGCGAACGATTGGATCGCGGGTTGTCGCTCTTTGATCGCACGCACATCGCCGCGTTCACGTGGGTCTATGAATTGCCGTTCCAACGCGAACAACGCGGCTTCCTGGGTCGCATCGCAGGTGGTTGGCAATTGTCCGGCGTCACGCGCATTGAATCCGGTGCGCCGTTCACTGTGCTGAATGGCTTCGATGCGGACGGCATCGGCGGTGCGAATGATCGCCCGACCTTCAACCCGAATGGCCCCAAAGGCGTGCGCGCCATGCCCGTCACGGACGCGACCGGGCGCATCACGGGCTACGTCAATCCCGATGCCAACAACGCGCCGATTGATCCGGCCAATGCGCGCTACATCATCAATCCGGTCTATACGGCTGGGCTGGCGAACAGCGTGCCGCGCGTGGGCAATCTGGGACGCAACACCGAACGTTCGCCGCGCACGCACAACTGGGACATGAACATCCTGAAGCGCACGCGGATTCGTGAAAACAAAACGCTCGAATTCCGCGCCGAACTCTTCAATGCCTTCAACCATCCGCAATACACGCAAGGCAGCATCAGTCCGTTTTCTCCCGCAGGCGGCTTTGTGGGCAACAATGCCGGAACCGAAATCAGCGGACGCTTCCTCAATCCCAACACGGCGCTGAGCGATGGCGGCGGGCGGGTCGTGCGCTTCTTCGTGCGCTTCGTTTTTTAGCTTCCTGCTCAAGTCACGCGCCAGCTTGATTTGAGCGAGGTACTGCGCTGGCACAGCTCGTCGTATGCCGCTCACGATCCGTGCCAGCGCAGTTTTCTATCTGGGAAAGGAAAGATGTCCCAAAGATTTTTCGTCATTGCTTTTGTGCTGTTGTCGTCAGGGCTGATTTATGCGTTGAGCCAAAATGCGCCGCGCCGCGCGCAGGCCTGGCAAGCAATTTTGCCGATGACAGGACAAGCGGTGCCGGGCTTGGAAAGTTATGATCGGTTGATCCCGGCCTTGATGACGAAATGGCAAATGCCCGGCGGCGCAGTGGCGGTGGCGCGCAATGGGCGGCTGGTGTTTGCGCGCGGGTATGGCTACGCCGACCGCGAAGCGGGACAGGCCGTGCAACCGGACGCGCTCTTTCGCATCGCCAGCACCTCGAAGCCCATTACTTCAGCCGCCATCTTCAAATTGATTGAGGACGGCAAATTGGATTTAGACGCGAAGGTTTTCAGCTTGCTGAATATCACGCCGTTGCCGGGCGCAACGGTTGATCCGCGCCTGGCGGACATCACCGTCAGGCAGTTGCTGCTGCATTCCGGTGGCTGGAACCGCGACACGACATTTGACCCGATGTTTATTTCGCGACAAGTGGCGCAGGCCGTCGGCGGGCCGCCCCCAGCAGATGCCAACGCGATTATCCGTTATATGCAAGGACAGCCTCTGCAATTCACGCCGGGCACGAATTTCAGCTACTCAAATTATGGCTACACGCTGCTGGGGCGCGTGATTGAAAAGGTGACGGGGCAAACCTACGAAGCGTTTGTGAAGGAAAAAATCCTGCGTCCGGCGGGCGTGAATTGCATGCGCATCGGGCACACTTTGCTAACGGAGCGCGCCGAACGCGAAGTGCGTTATTACGACTTTCCGGGCGGAAGACTTGTGCCATCGGTTTTCCCGACAGGGCCGCAAAATGTGTCGTGGCCCTATGGCGGTTTTTATCTGGAAGCGATGGACGCCAACGGCGGCTGGATTGCTTCGCCCGTAGACCTGTTGCGATTTATGACGGCAGTAGATGGCTTGGACACGCGGCCTGACGTTTTGAAAACGACGACGATCCATCAGATGGTGACACGTCCTAGCCCGCCACTCTGGGTCGGTTGGGATTGGTATTACAGCACCGGCTGGTTCATCCGCCCAATGAACAACGACGCGAATTGGTGGCACGGCGGCTCTATGCCCGGCACGACGGCGTTGCTCGTGCGCACATATCACGGAATGACTTGGGCGGCGCTCTTTAATTCGCGCCCGTCCAATCCCGATGCGTTCAATACGGAACTCGATAACACGATGTGGCAGGCCTTCAACGGCGTGACCGCGTGGCCGACGCACAATCTGTTTTCACAATTCACGGGCTGTGTTGCGCCCGGCCCGGTTTCCAGCGTTTCCGGGGCCAGCTACGATCCTTCGCGCACGCTGGCTCCCGACTCTATTATTTCTGCGTTCGGCATTGATTTGGCAACCAGCGTGCGCGGGGCCGACAGCGTGCCGCTGCCGCAGACTCTGGCGGGAACGCGCGTGACAATCGTGGACAGTCAGGGCGTCGAACATACGGCTCCGCTTTTCTATGTCGCACCAGAGCAGGTCAATTACCTGCTGCCTGCTGCCGTTGCGCTTGGCCCCGCCACCGTGATGATTATTCAGCACGACATCCCCGTGGGCGTGGGTGACATTACGGTTGTGCCCATCGCCCCCGGATTGTTCAGCGCCAACGCAGACGGACAAGGTGTAGCGGCGGCGGCGGCATTGCGCGTCAAAGCGGATAACACGCAAAGTTATGAACCCGTCGCGCGCTTTGATCCGGCGCAGAATCGTTTTGTCGCAGTTCCGCTTGATCTCGGCGCGGAAGGCGAGCAACTGTTTCTCGAACTATACGGCACAGGTCTGCGGCGACGGAGTTCGTTCGCCGCTGTCAACGCAACGTTGGGTGGCGTCAGCAGCGAAGTTCTCTTTGCTGGAGCCTCGCCGCAATACGTGGGGCTGGATCAAATCAATCTGCGCATCCCACGCGCCCTCCACGGACGCGGCGAAGTGGATGTCCGCGTCACGGTGGATGGCATAGCGGCCAACACGGTCAAGGTGCTGATCAAATAGCGCGCGCAAGCGATTGCGCAGAAGCTGCCGCTGCATCTCATCATTCGCCGCCGACCGCATGCGGCTGCATCGTTCCAACGTGCTGCCGTTGACGAGTCAGCGTGAGGTGCTGCAATCGGCGGGGCAGCAAAAACACGCCGTCAAACTGGCGACGATCAAACTCGAAGCCGCACATTCCGGTGATTTCGGCTACAGCTACGGCAGCTATGAATTGCACGGGAACGACAGCGCGGCGGAGAAAGGCTATTACGCGCATTTCTGGCGGCACACCTCGACCAAATCGTTGCCGTCTTTGTAGCGCAACCAGCCAGGGTTGCGTCGTTGGCGTATCAGTCCCTTCGGAAACAAGGAATTGCTGGCTACGCCTTGCAACGATGGCCTACTTCAATCACGCCGTCTCTTTTGCTTGAAAACTATAGCTGCGCGGCAGCTTCAGCCCCAATCGTAATACAACTCACGCGGTGGTCGTATTCGCCAACGCCCTCATCACCACAATCGTCATATCGTCATCATTGCCGCGCCCATCCGAAGCACGATCACACGCCGCCATCAATTCCTGCGCAATCGCTTCGCCGGAATGTTCGCGCTGACAGATTTCAGTCAACGCCGCCGCCACTTGCTCTGCGCCCCATTCTTCGTTGCGCGTATTCATTCGTTCCTCAAACCCATCACTCACCCAAATCAACGCCTCGCCCGGCTGCAATTGCAACTTCGCGGTCGGCACTTGCACCCGCTTGAGAAAACCGAGCGGCTGCGCTTTCAGTTCAATCGCACGCAAGTTTCCATTCGTGAAGTGATACGGAAACGGCATCCCGTTCGAGCAGAGTTCGACGGCGAGCGTCGCGGGATCAAGCATCACTGCGCCAAGACACATCCCGACGCCACGATGCGTGAGCGATTGGCGCAGCGCCGCGTTCAAGTCTTCCATCATCGCTTTGAGGTCGGGCTGCGCTTGCAGCCGCCCCGTCAAGCCCATCTTCACCATCCCGACGATCAGCCCTGCGCTCATCCCATGTCCTGTTGCATCGCCAATCACGACGCAATAGCGACCATCCGGCAGCGGCAGAAAATCGTAATAATCGCCGCCGACTTCGGTCGCGGTTCGCAT
>CAZWAK010000007.1:0-87846 GCA_964631865.1 uncultured Heliobacteriaceae bacterium
GAAAACGGCGCGCTGAATTCGCGCCTGCTCATCAAGGAATTCGACAAAGCCAAAGCCGGCGCGCTGATTCGAGAGTTGGAAAAATCCGGCTACCTCATCGTCACGCGACAGATGCAGGACGCCGCCGTAAAGCCCAAAAAGCAACAAGCCCTTCGAGTGCGGAGTGCGGAGTGCGGAGTGCGGAGTGAAGAAGAAAGTGCTGCTGCGAAATCGGAGACCATCGAAATAGACAACCACTCAAAAATAAACTCAGAACCAGAGAAAGAAACTCCGCACTCCGCACTCCGCACTCCGCACTTAAGCGAAGCCCAACAGCGCGTCATCAACATATTGCTCGAAGCCTCAGAACCGCTCGGCCTCACACAACTCACCGAAGCCGCTGACGTCAGCACGTCGGTCATCAAAACGCTCGAAAAGCGCGGCCTCGTCGAAATCTTTGTGCGCGAAGTTCGGCGTGATCCGCTCGCGCATATTCGCAACTTGCAAGCTGACGAATTGGAGTTGATGCCGCAGCAACAAGACGCGCTCGACGCCATCACGACCGCGCTCGCAGCCAATCAATACGCGGCGTTCCTGCTGCACGGGGTTACGGGCAGCGGCAAAACCGAAGTCTACATTCGCGCGATGCGAACCGCGTTGGAGCAAGGCAAAACCGCGCTGATGCTCGTGCCGGAAATTTCATTGACGCCAATGTTCGCGCGTCGCCTCTCGGCACATTTCGGCGATGCCGTAGCGATTCTGCATTCGTCGCTTTCGGACGGCGAACGTTTGGACGAATGGAATCGCATGCGCACGGGCGAAGCGCGCATCTGCATCGGCGCGCGTTCCGGCGTGTTCGCGCCGCTCGAAAACCTCGGCCTGCTGATCGTAGACGAAGAGCACGAAGCCGCGTACAAACAGGACGCTGAGCCGCGCTATCACGGACGCGACACGGCGATTGTGCGCGCGCTGAAAGCGAATGCCGTAGTCGTGCTCGGCAGCGCAACGCCTTCGATGGAATCGTTTCACAACGCGCACACGGGCAAATACACGTACCTGAAAATGGGCGAACGAATCAGCGGTCGTCCGCTCGCGCCCGTCGAAGTCGTAGACATGCGCGAAGTCTTTGCGCGGCACGGCAAACAGCAAGTGTTCTCCGACGAAATGAAAGCCGCCATCGCCGAAAATCACGAACGCGGCAAGCAAACGCTGGTGCTGCTGAATCGGCGCGGCTTTTCGTCGTTCCTGCTCTGTCGCAGTTGCGGCCACAAATCGCATTGCCCGAACTGCGATGTCGCCTTGACCTATCACAAATCCGAAGCGCGGTTGGTGTGCCATTACTGCGGCCATCAGGCACGAGTGCCGCGCGCCTGCGAAAATTGCTCCGGCCCCTATATTTACTATGTCGGCGAAGGCACGGAACAAATCGAAGCGTTGTTGCAGGAACTCTATCCCGAAATGCGAATCGCGCGTTTAGACCGCGACACGACGCGACGACGCGGAGCCTTTGAAAAGCTGCTCGGAGCTTTTGCCATCGGCGAAATTGATTTGATGGTCGGCACGCAAATGATCGCCAAAGGCCACGACTTTCATAACGTCACGCTCGTCTGCGTGATCTCAGTTGACGCAGGCTTAGCCATCCCCGATTTCCGCTCGGCAGAGAGAACGTTTCAATTGCTGACCCAGGTCGCAGGCCGCGCCGGACGGGGCGAAGACCGAGGCCGCGTGCTGTTGCAAAGCTATCACCCGGAGCATTACGCCTTGGAGTACGCGCAAACGCAGGTCTACGAAAAGTTCTACGAACACGAGATTCACTTCCGCCAGCAAATGCGCTACCCGCCGTTCGTGGCGTTGATCAACGTCCTGATCCATCACGCCGAATACGCCAAAGCCACCACCGTCGCCGCCGAATTCGCCCGCTTATTGAAAGCCGCCGACAAAGAACAAGCCCTGCGCATTTTGGGGCCTGCGCCCGCACCGCTGGCCCGCATCAAAGGCGAGCATCGGTTGCAGGTGTTGATTAAGACGAAGAACCGCAGAGTCGCGCGCGAGGCATTGGATGCGGCGATGCTGGCGTTGAAGGAGCAAGCGTGGGATTTGCGGATGCTGAATGTCGAAGTTGATCCGGTGAGTTTGATGTAGCCTGTCCTTGATGCGATTATACAAAACTGCATTATGCAAAACTGCATTATGCGAATCTGTATAATTCAAGCAGGAGACAGTATGAAAAACCCATTTCAATATGGCCGCGAATTAGGTGTGGATGAGTTGGTAGACCGTGAAACTGAAGTTGCCGAAGTAGTCAGCGCGATTCAGGAGGGCGGAAAACTTTTCCTCATTGGCCCGCGCCGTTACGGGAAGACTTCTATTTTGCAAGCCGCGCAAGCACAGGCTGAAAAAGCTGGAGCCATAGTGTTACGTTACGACGCCGAAGCGTGGCCGACTTTAGATTTGTTAGTCCGCGCTGTTTTGGTCGAAGCCACCCAACGTCTTAGCACCAACCTCGATAAAGCGGGCGATAAGCTGCGCAAGTTTTTTTCCCGCCTGAAGCCTGAAATCAATTTCAATCTCGCCGATCAAACCTTGAGCGGCAGTCTGGGTGTCAATGCGGACGACGCCAAAGAACCAATCGCACAAACCATGCTGCTGGTTGATTTGCTAAATGGTCTGGAAAAATTGGCCGCCGAAGCTGCGCGTCCGGTCGGACTGATGTTAGATGAATTCCAGAAAGTCATCATGCTCGGCGGCGAAGAAGCAGAAGGGCAAATTCGCGCCGCAGTGCAACGGCATCGCCACGTCGGTTACGTTTTTGCTGGCTCGAAAACTCGCCTGCTGACCGATATGACAGGTCATCCATCTCGTCCGTTTTATCGCCTGGGCGAGCGTCTTTTCATTGGCCCTGTGCCACGTGCGGATTTCACCGCCTTTCTGCTCGCAGGCTTTAAGCAAGGCAGCATCAAACCTACCGACGCGGGCATCGCTGCGATTCTCGATCTGGCCGAAGAGGTTCCTTACAATGTGCAACGGCTGGCGCATATTTGTTGGGATACGCTGCAAGTCGCACGCAGCAAAACGCTGGACGAAAACATCGTGCGGCAACAATTGGAATTGCTGGTCAGACGCGACGACACTTTTTACAGCCAGCTCTGGAATCAGCTTACAGCCGTGCAACAAAAAGCGATGATTGCTCTGCTGCGCGAAGGTGCTGTCCGCCTGCATTCGCAACAGGTCACACGCGCCTATAACCTGTCCCCTGCCAGCATGCAACGCGCGCTGAAATCGTTACAGGAACGCGACCTCGTGCGCGCGGAAGAAACGATGGGAACTGTGCGCCTGCGATTGGAAGACCCCTTTTTCGGAGCGTGGATTCGATTGGTGACAAGCAATTCTTGAGGTGTGGGGGTTGCGGATGCTGAATGTCGAAGTTGATCCTGTGAGTTTGATGTAGGCTATAATGCCGCCGAGGTAAAAGTTATGAGCATCGTCGTTGAAGCCGAAGAATATTTGTCGTCATTGACGCGCGCCGAGAAAGCGCAGGTATTGCAATGGATCGTGCGCGATTTAGGCGATGCATTTCCCGGCATTGAAAGCACAGCAGGCGTTTGCGGTGGCGCAGCACGAATTGTCCGCACGCGCATTCCGGTTTGGACGTTGGAACAAGCACGACGATTGGGCACGAGCGAAGCTGATATTCTCAAAGCTTTTCCTACGTTGCGCGCGGAAGACCTGGCCAATGCGTGGGCGTATGTCCGTTCGCACAAACAAGAGATCGAACAGGAAATTCAGGAAAACGAAGAGGCTTGAGCGATGGCGCGTTTGTATTCGAATGAAAACTTCCCGTTGCTTATGGTGCAGGAATTACGACGTTTAGGCCATGACGTTTTGACCGTGCAGGAAGCGGGCAACGCCGACCGAGCCATTCCCGATGATGCGGTGTTAGCGTTTGCGATGGCTGAAGGCGTCTCCAAAAAGTGCAGACACTGTCTGCAAAATTCATTTGCGAGAACCGAAAAGACGCGGCACTTGCTCGAAACGCAACGCATCGTCAAAGGGAAAAGCCAATGAAGAGAAAGCGCATGTGCTACAATCCGGCGCGAATCGTTTGAGGGAACTTGTTATGACGACAATCACGTTGGAAGTACCGGATTCATTGGCGTCGCAGCTTACGCCGTTGCGTGATCGCTTGCCCAACATTTTGCAGCAAACGGTGGGCGCTTGGTCATTGCAGGTTGCGCCAAACCAACTCAGCAAATCGTTTCCGGTCTACGAAGCGATGATGGATTTTTTGGCGAGTGGGCCGACGCCGGAACAGATCATTGCGCACAAATCGTCACGGCCTTTACAGCGCCGCTTGGAAGCGTTGTTGGACAAACAGCGCGAAGACGGATTGACGGAAGAAGAAACGGCGGAGTTGAATGCGTTCGATCAGGTCAATGACGTGATGAGTTCGCTGAAGCTGCGAGCACGGTGCGCGCTTCGTTCATGAGCTACGACTATGCCATCAGCCAATGTCCCCGCACGGCTTCGGCGACAAGTCATCGCCAGAGCCAATCACGTTTGTGAATACTGCTTGCTACATCAGGACGATGCCGACTTTTTGCATCAGATAGATCACATCATCCCGCGCAAATACAACGGCCTGACTATCTTCATCATCTTGGCGCTTGCTTGTCTGAAATGTAACAAAAACAAAGGCCCTGAAATTGCCGGACTTGATCCGATTGATAATGAAATCGCGCCCCTCTTCAATCCACGCACGCAAAGTTGGGACGACCATTTCGAGTTGCTCGGCGCATTTATCCTCGGCAAAACCCGTATTGACCGTGCGACAGTCGCGGCATTGAAATTGAATGATCCGATTCGCGTCAACCAGCGGCAGGAACTCATCGCCGAAGGCCAGTATCCACGCTAAGACGAAAATGGGTGTGGAATTTGCGGAAGCTGAATATCGAGTTGATCTCGTGAGCTTGACGTCAGCAATTGTGTTTAGAAAACGGCTGAAAATAACAACGAGTGACCAGCGCGCAGGCAAGTCACTCGTGGCAGCGGGGTGTGAGAGAAATCAAGGCTATTTCATGACGGCGCGGCGGCTCACTTCGACGACGCGGCTTTCGGCAAAGGTTGTGACCGGATAGCCGAGCGGCTCGACGTCTTGGACGTTGACTTCGCGCGCCATCAGCGGCAGCGGTTCGGCGGCGGTTTCAATGCCTGCCAGTTTGCCGAGCAACCATTCGTATTGATTCGTGATTTGCTCCCAATCGTAGCGGGCACGCACGCGGGACATGGCGCGGGCGCGATACTCGTGGATGAGCGCGGGGTGTGCCAGGACGCGGCGCATCTGGGCGGCTAAATCTTCGACCGAATCGTAGCTGATGCCAGCGTCGCCCATCACTTCCAAATTCTCCGGCGTGTTCAGCACCAGCGCGCAATTGCCTGCGCCCATCGCTTCGATCAACGCGGGATGTGTGCCGCCGACTTCGGTCGCGTGAACGTAGCAATAGGCATTTTGCTGCAATGCGCGATAATCTTCGCCAAAGACGAAGCCGAGGAATTTGACGCGCGGGTCTTTCGTGCTTTTCAGTTGGGCGATGTACTCTTCCGCGTACGGTGCGCCGCCGACAATCACGAGCGGCAAATCGGTTTTGACTTGTTCATAGGCTTCGATGACGAGGTGCGCGTTGTTTTCCGGCTCCAGACGGCTCACGTACAAAATGTAGCGATTGGCTTCCAACTCGAATTTTTGCAGGGTTTCCGGCGCGGCGCGGCGTTCGACATCAGCGCCGTAAGCGATCATCGAAGAATGTTTGCGATAGCGCGTGGCGTAGTAATCCTGTATGACCTGCGCATCGGTCACAATCGCGGTGGGCAAAAACGTCGAAAGCCATTCCGACACGAAATAATACTGGCGTCCGAGCCAATTCCACTTTTTGCGTTTGCGCTCCAACCCGTCCACATTCACGAGCGTCGGCGTGCCCAACAAACGCGGCAACACGGCGAAGATGCTGTTCGCTGCATTGCAGATCAAAATGACGTCGTAGCGGAAAAACAGCGCGTGCAGGACGGAGAGGAACGTATGAATGACGGTATCGAAATATTTGTGACGAATGGTGGGAAGAACGACCAGGTTGACACCTTGATGGGTGCGCGTGGAGCCGCTGGCGTAATGTTTGCGCCCGTACACGGTGACTGCGTGACCGCGTGTCACCAGTCGGGTGCTGAGTTGTTCAGCAAAGGTCTCAAACCCGCCGTAATTCGCCGGAATTCCGCGCGTCCCCAGAATGGCAATTTTCATAAATTCAAACTAGAGAAAGTGAACCACAAAAAGCGAGGTAGCCCGTTTTAGAACGCAATCCGCACGGCTCTAATGGGGCTTGGGTTATCAAGGATGTCCAGGGGAGGCCATCAAGAAACTGGGTCTACTATAATAATGCTGCCTCGTTTTGTCACGCCGTAATTTGCCTTTGGTTCAGAAAGTTTTTAGTCGGTTTTGGACGAAACAAAGCCCGGCGACTTCACTTTTTTCTCGCCGCGATCTTTGCTATCCCAGAGCGCCACAATTTTTTCGATGCGGACGAAGAACGTCTGGTCATCTTTTTCCAATTGCAGAATATCGCCTTCAATTTGGATGACTTTGCCGCTCACTGTGCCCGCGCCAAAGCTCACGTCAATTTCTTTGCCAATACGATTTGCCAAAATTTCTTTCACTTGCTGCGACTCCTTCACTACGTGGTGTCAAAAAGGTGCGTCATTGTACTGCAATCCGGCTGATTAGAAAAACCGCGCGCGCCGAAAGTCAGTTTATTTTCTGCGCGAATGTTTGTTATAGTCCCTGCTTACGAACAAGCACATCTCATCACGACAGAGGAATTCATGCTCGCAAAAGTTTATGTGACGCTCCGCAACGGCGTGCTCGACCCGCAAGGCAAAGCTATTCATCACGCCGCCACGACCATTGGTTATCAAGGCATCGCAGACATTCGCCAGGGCAAGTATTTTGCCATCACGTTTGACGATTCCGTAGACGAAGCGCAGGCGTACGAACAATTGGAAAAGCTCGCGCATGACGTGTTATCGAATCCGGTGATCGAGGATTACCAAATCGAATTGTTGGCCGATTAAGTTATGCCTCTTCCTGCAAAAATCGCGGCGCAATTACGTGCCATCTGTGGTGACGATGCGGTCTTGACGGACGCGGCGGACTTGCTCGTCTACGAATACGACGCCGTCACGACGCACCGCGCCCAACCGCTTGCCGTCGTCTTTCCGCAAACGACCGAACATGTCGCGGGCGTCGTGCGCGTGCTGATGGAGCACGGCATTCCGTACGGCCCGCGCGGCGCAGGCACGGGCTTGAGTTCGGGCGCAATTGCGCTCGGTTGTGAGGCTGGCGAAGGCGCGGTCATCATTGAAATGGCGCGGATGAATCGCATTCTGGAAATTGACTTCGCCAATCAACGCGCGATTGTGCAACCGGGCGTCGTGAATTTGCGGCTCTCGCAAGCCATCGCGTCGCAAGGCTATCACTACGCGCCTGACCCGTCGTCGCAAGCTTCCTGCACGCTCGGCGGCAACGTCGCGGAAAACTCCGGCGGCCCGCATTGCCTGAAATACGGAATGACGACGAATCACATTCTCGGCCTCGAAGTTGTGTTGCCCAACGGCAACATCGTGCAATTCGGCGGCGACGCGGCGGACACGATTGGCTACGATTTGCTCGGCACGTTTATCGGCAGCGAAGGCACGCTCGGCATCGCCACAAAAATCATCGTCAAACTCAGCCGCAACCCGCAAACCGTCGTGACGTTGCTCGCGGATTTTATGGACGTCAACGATGCGAGCCGCGCCGTGTCGGCGATCATTGCCGCAGGCTTGCTGCCGGCGGCGTTGGAGATGATTGACCAGCCCACGATTCTGGCGGTCGAATCGTCCATTTACAAAGCGGGTTATGCCACCGATGTCGCGGCGTGTTTGATTGTCGAGTTAGACGGCCTGCGCGCAGGGATTGATGGGCAGGCGCAGCGTGCGAAAGATATATGCCTCGAACACGGTGCGCGCGCGGTGCGAGAAGCGCGCGATGAACTCGAACGCAAAAAACTGTGGGCCGGACGCAAAGGCGCGTTCGGCGCGCTCGGTCGCGTCAGCCCCGATTTGTTTGTGCAAGACGCGGTTGTGCCACGCACGAAATTGCCCGAAGTGCTGGCCGGGATTTACAAGGTCGCGGAACGGCGCGGCATCCGCTTGTGCAACGTTTTCCACGCGGGCGATGGCAATTTGCATCCGACCATCAACTTTGACGGACGCAATGCCGACGAAGTCGAGCGCGTGCATCTCGCCGGCAAAGAAATCATGAAGCTATGCGTGGAAGCGGGTGGCTCAATCACGGGCGAGCACGGCGTCGGCGTAGACAAGATTGGTTATATGCCGATGATCTTCGATCAAGCGTCGCTGGATGCGATGTTGGCCGTCAAAGAAGTCTTCAATCCGACGGGACTATGCAATCCAGGCAAAGCCATTCCGGCGCAAAAGATGTGTCGGGAGTATCGGAAGGCGGTGCAGGGGTAGGGCTATAAAAACTCTACTTTTCCGATCATTTTTGCTATTTGATCAGGCACGACTTAGGGCAGCAAGTTTTTCTCGCAGGGGAGAGACATTGTTTTTTCGGAAGGCTTCGGCAAAGGCATGGTCGGTCTCGATGCTTTGATCTATTTCTTGACGGTGATCGTAGTAATAGGCCATCGCCGCATAAACAGCCGACAAGGGGAGGTCATACTTCACAGCAATTTCTTCCAATGACTGCCCCAATCGGAAATGCATTAACACGACATCCGCCACCGTGATACGAGAATTGGCAAGGCGTGGCTTGTTGCCTCGCATCTCAGCATCAATTTCAATATGCGCATCTAAAACGACTTCCATAAGGTTTCCTTTCCAGCTTTGCCGAGCTTGCATTGTAGCTGATTTTAGCGCGGATGGTAACTCACTTGCGCAGCAAAAGGGCGCGTCTCAACTGCTTGAAACGCGCCCTTTGATGTTTCAGCCAAGTGGCTTGCATTACTTCTTCGGCGGCACAACGGCGTCTTTGGCGGCTTTCGCCACACGGAATTTGACGACCGTTTTCTTGGGGATTTTGATTTCTGCGCCGGTCGCGGGATTGCGGCCTTTGCGCGCTTTGCGCTCGGCTTTCACGAGCTTGCCGATGCCGGGCAGAATGAATTGACCGACCTTTTTGGTTTGCGAGACGGCGAGGCTGGCGAGTTCATCCAGAATCGCACCGCCGACTTTTTTGGACACGCTGAATTTATCGGCCAGATGGGCGGCCAATTGGCCTTTGGTTAAGGGTTTTGCTGCTGCTTTTGCTGCTGCCATACAATATTCTCCTTTGTGAAAGTAACTGATGCAGAGCCGTTTCGACGGCGTCGTTTCGCTTTCTTGCGCTCAACGTATTCCGCGCGAAAATGCGCCCGCCCGAAAAGCCTTCGCATCAAACGTGGAAACCTTGGTGGCTTCCGTTGAGTAGTCTCGCAAACAAAAGGTTGTGGCGCGTACCACAAGTGCTCCGCAACCGTACTTTGACGGTCTCCCGAAAGGTGGTGCGCAGCGTGGAGGGGTGGTTTGCGAGGTGGAAAAGAACCAATTGCTTTTCTCCCTGAATTAGCGAGAAAAAGCTTCATCGCTTTGTGATCTGTGATGGTATCAAGCGACTGTATATTGTGTTAGAACGCGGCGGAGTATACATTAGCTGGTAGTTGAGCGCAAGCCCCAAATGCCCTATTTTTATTGGGAATTTTCTCGCTCACAGCGTTTCTGACCGCATCAATATTGGCGATGCCTCACTACGTGCCTGAAAAGTGCGCGCCACGCACACCATTCAGCCAAAACGGAAGGGCAAAAGGTTTGTCGGAAAACTGACTTTTTCCCCCACTTACACGTTGCAAAACGGCGCGCGATTAGTTTAGATTTGCGCCGCGTTCGCGCACCCTTTTATTTGTCAGGAATACTTATCATCAGAAATTATGCGGCCTGAAGCCGTGCCGCGATGACTCGCGGGTTTCAGGCAGTTACGAATCAGAGGAGGAACTAGATTGTGCCTTTAGCTACTTGCCCGGAATGTGACGCCGATATCCATGTGGATGAAGATATGGACAAAGGAGACGTCGTTGACTGCGACGAATGTGAGGCGAGCCTGGAAGTCGTGGGGCTAGACCCGATTGAGTTAGACCTGGTGTCTCAGGATGAAGAGGAAGACGATTACGATGACGACGATGATGATGATTATTGAGCACCCGTGAGCAGGATTTCATTGGGGGTTCATTTAGCAGGAGCTGTGAAGGTGGTGCGATTGGAGCGGAGTTGCAGCGTGGCATTGACTGGTTCGACGCGCACGTCGTGCTGCTTGCCGTCGCGCATTTCCGGGTAATAGGCCAAACCGTAACTCGCCCGAATCTCTTCGGCCAGGGCTTTGAAGATGGGCGCAAAGTCGCGCGCATCCGCAGCAAAGTCCCGCCCGCCCGTCGCCGCTACAATGCGTGACGCATCCAACGGCGTAATCACGCGCTCGGTGTTGCGGCTGGCGGACAAAATATACGAGGGCAAAGTGATGGAATACACAGTCACCCCCGCCGCGTTGGCCCGTCGAATCAACTCCCGACTCTCCACCAAACTCGAAGAATCAAAGCCATCCGTAATTACGACAACGACACGCCGCAGCGGTTTGTTGTTTTTGGAGAAATGCGCGCGCCGACTGAGCATCAGCACCGCCTTGTCCAGCGCATCATAAATCCGCGTCGAGCCGCCGAAGTGCTCCATCTTGGCGAAGGCGCGCTCAATTTTTTTCTGTTCCGGCGTGAATTCCTGAAACACTTTCACTTCGTAATTGAAGCCCAGCGCGGCGAACACCGATTCGCCTTTCATCAATTCGGTGAACTTCAACGCGGACGCGCGCAGCGTGGCAATTTCGTCGGGCTTCAAGCTGCCGGAAAGATCGAGCGCGAAGACCACTGCCAACGGGCGCGATTGCATGACTTCATCGGTCACGCTGAAAAAATCTATCTTCCGTTGTTGCCCATCCACGAACAAGCGAAAATCGTTGGCCGTCAAATTGCGCACATAGTTGCCGCGTTTGTCCAGCGCCGTCACTTCGACCATCACCAAATCTGTGTCAATCTTGAGCACGTCGTCGGACGGCTTTTTTTCCTGCGCCGACAACACGAGCGGAGCCAGCAGCATCCACCCAACAGCAAACAAGAGATGCTTCAGAGCAACAGGTTGGCGGCCAAACGCAAGCATGTTTTTAGAACCTTTGGTTAAGCGATCTGCGGATCACAAGCAACGCGCTCGTCACTTGCAGTGCCGGACTCGTTCGGCGATTATAAATTCCCGCAGCCCCGGCTGCCAGCAACTTTTCACAGGAGTTTCTATGCGCATCATTTTTTCCAGCTTCGCACCTGATTTCTTACGAAGCCTCATCACGCTGAGTTTCATCGCGCTGTCATTCACGACCACACGGGCCGAGGGCGGGCAAATTCAAGGCAAGGTCAAAGAGGACGGCGGCAAGTCGTTGGCAGGCGTAACGGTCAAAGCCAATCGTGCTGTTACGCGATCACTCGACAATCAAGACACTGGCCAACAGGACTACGAAACGAAAACCAATGACAAAGGCGAGTTCGTGCTGCGCGGCTTGTTGCCCGGCAATTATGCGCTGACGTTTGAATTGACGGGCTATCGCACGTTCGTCACGCGCCGCTTTGAATTGGCGGCGGGAGCGACGTTCAAAGTGCCGAACGCCATTGAGATGTCGCGCGAACCCGAAGCACACAGCCTGATTCGCGGTGCGGTGTTGGATGCGAACGGCTACTCGCTCGAAAACGCGAGCGTGACGATTGAGCGAACGGATGGCAAGAAGTTCAAGAAATTCGAGAAAGCCTCGGTGGTCGGCGGGCAATTTGCGTTTCGCGTGCCGTCGGAAACCGGCACCTATCGCATCTCCGCGAGTGCTGACGGCTTTGTCACCGCCACGCAAGAAGTGTCGGTGGACAGAAACGAAATCCGCAGCATCGTGATTCAGCTGGAAAAAAAGAAATAAACCAAGACCTCACCGCAAAGAAACAAAGGGACAAAGGATCAAAGACATTGCGCGTAATATTCTGTGCTTTGTCACTTTGCCCCGTTGTCCCTTTGCGGTGGCTACGTTCTTACTGATTCATCGAATTCAGGAACTCGCCATTGCTCTTGGTGCGATCCAGCCGATCCAGCACCAATTCCATTTGCTCCACTGGCGACAACGGATTCAGCACGCGGCGCAGCACCCAAATGCGGTCGAGGTCTTTCTTCTGAATCAACAATTCTTCTTTGCGTGTGCCCGATTTCTGCAAATCAATCGCCGGGAAGACGCGCTTGTCGGAGAGCTTGCGATCCAGGTGAATTTCCATGTTGCCCGTGCCTTTGAATTCTTCAAAGATCACATCGTCCATACGGCTGCCGGTTTCGACGAGCGCCGTCGCAATGATCGTCAGGCTGCCGCCCTCTTCGATGTTGCGCGCCGCGCCGAAAAATCGCTTCGGACGTTGCAAGGCGTTCGAGTCCACACCGCCGGAGAGAATCTTGCCCGAAGGCGGAACCACGGAGTTGTGGGCGCGCGCCAGACGGGTGATGGAGTCGAGCAGGATCACGACATCGCGTCCGTGCTCAACCAACCGTTTGGCTTTTTCAATGACCATGTCAGCGACCTGGACGTGGCGCGACGCGGGTTCATCAAACGTCGAGGAAATCACTTCGCCGTTGACGGAACGCTGCATGTCGGTCACTTCTTCCGGGCGCTCATCAATGAGCAACACGATCAACGTCACTTCGGGATGATTTTCCGTAATCGAATTCGCAATCGTTTGCAGCAGCACCGTTTTACCGGTGCGCGGCGGTGCGACGATCAAGCCGCGCTGCCCTTTGCCAATCGGTGTGACGAGGTCAATCACGCGACCGGACAGGCTTTCCGAGGCCGTCTCCATCTTCAGATGTTCGTTCGGATAGAGCGGCGTCAGGTTGTCAAAGAAAATTTTATCGCGCGCAATGTCGGGCGGCTCGAAGTTAATCGCTTCGACCTTGATGAGCGCGAAATATCGCTCGCCTTCTTTGGGCGGACGAATTTGACCGGAGATCGTATCGCCCGTGCGCAAATCAAATTTGCGAATCTGCGACGGACTCACGTAAATGTCGTCCGGGCCGGGTAAGTAGTTGTACTCCGGTGCCCGCAAAAAGCCGAAGCCATCGGGTAGTGTTTCCAGCACGCCTTCCGAGAAGATCAAGCCGGACTTTTCGGTCTGGGCTTGCAGGATTTTGAAGATCAATTCCTGCTTGCGCATACCGGTCGCGCCGGGGACTTCGAGTTCTTTCGCGATGCCCGTCAATTTGGAGATGCTCATCTCCTTGAGTTCCGAAATGTCGAGTAAATTAGAGTCGAGCAATTCTTCTTCTTCTTCGTAATAATCGACCACTTCTCGTTCACGTGCTTTTGCTGATTTGTCTGCCATAACTTTGTTCTTGAGCGGCTCTTGTGCAACCAAGCGCCGCGGTAATTGCCCTTGCGGGGCAAGAGGTTGTTCTTCCAAGGGGGATTGCGCAGTGTGGGTACTTCACACTGTATGCGTTTTAGAAACCAAGCCGAAGGGGTACCGCGACCGTCGCAGAGACAAGCCGAATCAGCTTAGGGGGCATTGTTCGTTCTGTTGCAGATAATGAATACCGCTAGGATGTCATCGCCGACTTGCGCTTGATTATCAGTAATTCTGCCGACGATGTTTTGGGATTATTGGTGATGCGAGAGTCAGCACGCTACTCTCGTGTGAAGTTCTGTTGTTACCGCCAGGGAGATTTGTTATTGACCGCCGAGACCGCTCGCTTGCCGGAGAGTCAAACTAGCTCTGATTTCATCCCACAAGGGTTTGACGCCTTCGCGCGTCACTGCGGAATACGGAATGATCCGATCAGTTGCCAGCACCTTCTGTGCGCGGGTTAATGAAGCACGTCGCTCGTTCGCGGATAGCTTATCAATTTTCGTTGTGACCACCAGAAAGGAAAGTCCGAAGTGCTCTAGCCAGGATTTCATCTGAAGATCTAACGGGGAAGGCTCGTGCCGTGCATCAACGATCAAGATACATAGCACAAGAGTCGCGCGTTGTGCAAGGTATTTTTCAATTAGTTGGCCCCAATGCGCCCGCTCCGCCTTGGAAACCTTGGCATAGCCGTAGCCCGGCAAGTCTACAAACAACATCTCGCCATTGATGTCGAAGAAATTCAACGCCTGCGTCCGCCCCGGCGTGGAGCTGGTGCGTGCCAATCCTTTGACGTTCAGCAGGCTGTTGAGCAAACTGGATTTACCTACGTTCGAGCGCCCGATGAAGGCAATCTCCGGCAAACCGGGGCGCGGAACCGAGGCAGTCGTGGCCGCACTGGCAACGAATTTGGCGCTCGTAATTTTCATACAGCAAAAAACTTTTCGGTAGCAGTGCGGAACCTAACTGCTCAACACGCTGCCCGGTTGATTGGTGAGGCTGGGCGTTTGCCACAACGCCGCATCCAAATCCTCCGCCGTCACAACGGGTTCGGGCAAACGCTCCAACGCCAGTTGCAATACCTCGTCCATCGTCTCGACCGCGTTGAGTTGAAACGCTTCCAGAATGTCGGCTGGAATTTCGACCAAATCTTTTTCGTTGTCTTTCGGAATGATAATGGTCGTGATGCCGGCGCGATGCGCGGCCAGCAGTTTTTCTTTCAAGCCGCCAATCGGCAGCACTTTGCCGCGCAACGTGATTTCGCCCGTCATCGCGACGTGTTTGTGAATGGCGATGCGTGTCAGCACCGAAGCCAGCGCCGTCGCAATCGTGATGCCCGCCGACGGCCCATCTTTGGGGATCGCGCCTTCGGGAACATGCACGTGCAAATCGTAGTTTTTGTGAAAGTCGTTCGGAATGCCCAATTCCATTGAGCGCGAACGCAAATACGTGACCGCCGCTTGCGCCGATTCCTGCATCACATCGCCCAGCTTGCCGGTCAGCGTCAACTTGCCTGTGCCCGGCAGCAACGTAGCTTCGATTTGCAAGACATCGCCACCGAATTCCGTGTAGGCCAAGCCGTTGACCAGGCCGACTTCGCTGTGTTCCGCGATGGTTTGCGGGCGGAATTTGATCGGGCCGAGTAAATTTTTGACGGCGGTCTCATCCACCGTGAATTTGAAGGCTTCATCTTGTTGCGCCACAAATTGCCGCGCCACTTTGCGGCAAAGCGAACCGATTTCGCGTTCGAGGTTGCGCACGCCAGCCTCTCGCGTGTACGAGTTGATAACGGTGCGCGTTCCTTCTTCGTCGAATTCGATCTGCCCGCCTTTCAGCCCGTTGCCTTCCTGTTGTTTGGGAATCAAATGCCGTCGCGCGATTTCGAGTTTTTCGCGTTCGGTGTAACCCGCGAGCCGAATGATTTCCAAACGATCCTGCAACGGAATCGGGATCGTGTGCAAGACGTTCGCTGTCGCAATGAACATCACTTGCGACAGGTCATATTCGACATCCAGGTAATGATCGTGGAAGGTGTTGTTCTGTTCCGGGTCGAGCACTTCGAGCAAGGCCGAGGCCGGATCGCCGCGATGATCGTGCGCCAGCTTGTCCACTTCGTCCAATAAAATCACCGGGTTGATCGTCTTCGCCTTTTTCATCATCTGCACGATTTGCCCCGGCAACGCGCCGATGTACGTGCGCCGATGCCCGCGAATTTCGGCTTCATCGCGCACACCGCCGAGCGCCAGTCGCACGAAGTGGCGGCCTGTGGCTTTGGCAATCGAACGACCGAGCGACGTTTTGCCGACGCCCGGCGGGCCGACAAAACACAGAATCGTGCCGCGCGGTTTTTCAACCAATTGCCGCACCGCGAGATATTCCAAAATGCGTTCTTTGATTTTGTCGAGACCGTAATGATCGTTTTCCAGCACGTCCTGCGCGTGCTTCAAGTCCCGAATCTCGTCGCTCTTTTGCAGCCAGGGCACGCCGAGCAGCCAGTCAATGTAGTTGCGCGAAACAGTGGATTCCGCTGCCATCGGCGGCATTTGTTCGAGCTTCTGTAACTCAATCACCGCTTTTTCTTTCGCCTCAGCAGTCATCCCGGCTTCTTCGATTTTGATGAGCAATTCCTCGAATTCGGCCTTCTCGTCTTTGCGACCCAACTCTTTGTGAATGGCTTTGATCTTTTCGTTGAGGTAATACTCGCGCTGCGATTTTTCCATCTGCCGTTTGACGCGCGTTTGAATCGTGCGGTCGAGATTGAGCTTTTCGATTTCGATTTCGATGAGGTCTACCATCTTCAGCAGCCGTTCCGACACCGAATACGTTTCGAGCAAGCTCTGCTTGTCTTCCACCGGCAGCTTCATCACATGCGCCAGCAAATCCACCATTTGACCGGGATCGCCCACACGCAGCGCCGACAACAGCAATTCCGGGTTCGGCTCCTGCGCCAGTTTGAGATACTGATCCATTTGCGCGTTGACGCGCGAGACCAAATTCAGGGTGCGCCGATTGTTTTCGGGCAGCACCGGCACGCGCCGTACAATCGCCTGCAAATAACCATCTTTTTCCACGACCCGGATCGCCCGTGCGCGTTCGCGTCCTTCGACCATCACCTTGATGGTCGGCTCTTCAGGCTTGCGCAACGAATTAGAGATGTAGGCAATCGTGCCCACGTCGTAGATATGCCCTGTGCCAGGGTCTTCCATCGTGGCGTCGTGCTGCGTGGCCAGAAAGATCAAGCGATGCGTGGCCAGCGCCTCTTCTAACGCCCGCACCGACGAATCGCGCCCGATATTGAAGGCGGCTTTGGAAAACGGAAAGACCACCACATCACGAATCGGCACCATCGGATAGCTGACAATGTCATCGGGGGCAGCATCGGTAAATTCTCGAAAATCTTGCATGATGAAAACCTCTTGGGAACCGCCTGGGGAATGCTTACGGCAAGGCGGTTGCAGTTTGTGGGCTGATAAATCAGGGCAGGAAATTTCCGCGTCGGATGGCAGCGCAGAGAACAAAAAACGGTGGTTCCGGGGTAGTCATTATCCTGCTTTTTCGAGCGGGAAGATCACATTGCGGTTCAGAACCATATCGGCAGTCACAATGAAATCTCTGGCTTTCTTCTGCCCTGGCAAGGTGTACATCGCTTCGAGCATCAGTTCTTCCAAAATCATGCGGAGGCCGCGCGCGCCCACTTTACGTTCGCACGCCAGATGCGCCACCGCGCGTAACGCATCATCGGTAAACCGCAGCTTGATATTGTCCCATTCAAACTGACGCTGATATTGCTTCATCAACGCGTTCTTCGGCTGGGTCAGAATCTCGATCATCGCTTCCTCTGACAGTTCGTGCAACGTCCCGACAACCGGCAAGCGCCCGACAAACTCGGGAATCAAGCCATACCGAATCAAATCTTCCGGTTGAATTTCTTCCAGCAAATTCGTCTGACGCAAGTGATTCAGCGGCCTGACCTTTGCTCCAAAGCCCAAGGCCTTTTGTCCCATGCGATGTTGAATGACACGTTCCAACCCGACAAACGCACCGCCGCAAATAAACAGAATATTCGTCGTATCAATGGGGAAGAATTCCTGCTGCGGGTGTTTGCGTCCGCCTTGCGGCGGCACATTGGCGACCGTACCTTCGAGGATTTTCAGCAACGCCTGTTGCACGCCTTCGCCCGACACATCGCGCGTGATCGAAGGGTTTTCGTCCTTGCGGCAAATCTTGTCTATTTCGTCAATGTAGATGATGCCGTGTTGCGCGCGGTCGGCGTCGCCGTTCGCGGCTTGCAACAGTTTGAGGATAATGTTTTCGACATCTTCGCCCACGTAGCCAGCTTCGGTCAGCGTCGTGGCGTCCACGATGGCGAACGGCACTTTGAGCATGCGCGCCAGCGTTTGCGCGAGCAACGTTTTGCCTGTTCCCGTCGGCCCGATCAGCAGGATGTTGGATTTTTGAATCTCGACATCGCCGCGCCGCTTGGCCATTTCAATACGCTTGTAGTGTTGATAGACCGCGACCGCGAGTTTCTTTTTGGTCTCTTCCTGACCAATCACATATTCGTCGAGGAATTCTTTGATCTCGTTCGGCTTGGGCAGCAGGGGGCGAGTGGCCTGGGCTTCCTGTTGAGCATCGTCGCTGATGATCTCGATGCAAATGTCAATGCACTCGTTGCAGATATAAACCGTCGGGCCGGCGATGAGCTTTTTGACTTCGTTCTGGCTCTTGCCGCAGAAGCTACAGCGTAGCATGTCTTCGCCTCTTCGCATCACCGGGTGGCCTCCGTGCTAATGTATGGGTTGGGTCTTGATTTCATGAAAACGTTTTGGGCACTTGAAAACCTACGCGCGAGAGCGGCAATGATAAACAACCGCTGGCAGGCGCGCAAGTCAAGAATTGCCAAGTCTGCCGGATTCCGCGCGAAAAAATGTTCCGTGGCGCGTCGTAGCTGGCGAACAGCGCGCTTTTCGCTTAAATATGTCCTTGATGTAAACAACAATCTCTCTATCAAGCGAAGATAAACTGACGATGAACCGACGAACCTTTCTCCACTTCGCAACCATTGCTTTTCCGGCGTTCGCTCGCAACGCACAAGCCGATAAAACGCTGCCGCCCGTGCGCCGCATCACCAACGGCCCGAAATTCCACTGGTTCGGCTACTACGACAAATGGCAATTCGATCCGACCGGACGTTATGTGCTGGGCATGGAAGTCTCGTTCGAGCACCGTTCGCCGACGGCTGAGGACATCATCAAAATCGGGATGGTGGATTTGCAGGACGGCGACCGTTGGATTGAGTTGGGCGAAACGCGCGCGTGGAATTGGCAGCAAGGCTGCATGCTGCAATTCATTCCCGGCTCCAAAACCGACATCATCTGGAACGACCGCGTCGGCGATCAGTTTGTTTCGTACATCCTCAACATCAAGACGCGCCAACGACGCACCTTGCCCGCGCCGATTTATGCCTTGAGTCCTGATGGCAAAACCGCGATTGCGCCCGATTTTCGCCGCTTGAATGACTGTCGCCCCGGCTACGGCTACGCCGGGCTGCCCGACCCGAATCGAGATGCGTTGCGCCCCGACAACGCAGGCATCTGGAAAATGGATTTGCGCACGGGCAAACAGGAATTGCGGATCACCTTCGCAGACATTGCGAAGATTCCGTATCAGGAAAAGAGCCGCCCCAATCACAACGATCCCGACAAGGCCAAGCATTGGTTCAATCACTTGTTGTTTGCGCCCGATGGCAAGCGATTCCTGTGGCTGCATCGCTGGCGCGTGTTTGAAAATATGGAGCGGCAAACCGCCGCGCGCGGCGGCTTCTCCACGCGAATGCTGACGGCGAATGTAAATGGACAAGATCGCTTTGTCGTTGACCCGTACGGCGGCACCTCGCATTTCATCTGGCGCGACCCGCAGCACATCGCCGCCTGGGCGTGGAACCCGCAACGCAACGAACGCTTCTACCTTTTCAAAGACAAGACCAGTGAAGTCACACCGCTCGCACCCGACGTGATGACGGTCAACGGTCACAACACGTATTTGCCACGCCACAACAATCGCTGGATTCTGAACGACACCTACCCCGACAAAGACCGCCTGCAACATCCGTATTTGTACGACACCAAAACCAATCAACGACACGCGCTCGGACATTTCTACTCGCCACCCGAATACGTCGGCGAATGGCGCTGCGACACGCATCCGCGCTTCAGCCCCGACGGCAGGAAATGCGTAATTGATTCGACACACGAAGGTTTGGGACGGCAAATGTACCTGATAGATTTCAGCACGATTGTGGCTTCATGAGACCGTCTTTATTGGCTGCGAGTTATGTTACCAAATGGTAACTACCAAATGGTAACTACCAAATGGTAACTGATGTCTCGAAGAGTGCGATATGAGGAACGAACACCGAATTCTCGGCTGCCTGCTCGGTGGCGCAATTGGCGATGCGTTTGGCGGCGTGTATGAAAACCAATCGCCACCCGTTGACTTCACGAAAGACTACGATTGGCGGTTGTCCGATGATACGCAGCTAACGCTCGCCACTTGCGAAGCCATCATCGAAGCGAACGGCCAAATCGAACCGGCAAAGATCGCAGCCCGCTTTGCCGTGTGGCATCGTGCGGGGCGCGTCACCGGAATGGGAGCCAGCACGCTCAAGGCATTGACCGAATTGAGCGCAGGCGGGCATTGGGCGTTGGTGGGCAGAAAAGGCGAACGCGCGGCAGGCAACGGCGCGGCAATGCGAAGCGCGCCGCTGGCATTTTTTCTCAATCCGCAAAATCCCCGTGACAAACAACTCATCCGCGACGTCAGCCGCATCACGCATCATCACGACGAAGCCTACGCGGGCGCGCTCGCCATCGTGACAGCGATTCGCGCTGCGTTCGATGGCGCTTGGACGGGCGAACCGAATTTGCTTGGAATGGTGATTGATGTTTTGCCGGATACAAGTGTGCGCGACCGATTGATGGAATGCGCCCGGCTGGATTGGCCGCTGGCAGAAGTTGCGCGGCGTTTTGGCAACTCCGGCTATGTGGTCGAATCGGTTCCGCTGGCAATTTACGGCGCGCAGCAAGTGGCGTCGCTCGGCTTTGCCACCTTGCTGCGCGAATTGGCGGCAACGGGCGGCGACACGGATACGATTGCGGCAATGGCTGGGCAAATCGCAGGCACGTTGCTCGGTCAGCACGGACTGCCGAACGAATTCCTCACGCGGTTGCCTGAGCAGGAAGCCATCTTTTTGACCGCCCGTGCGCTCGCAGCACTCAACGCATAACGAGCCGCTACTGCTTCGGCGCAGGCGCAGGTGCTTCAGCCTGAGCGCGCGCGGCTTTGGCTTGTTTGATGAAGCATTTCGCCAGCTTTGGTTCTACATCGCCGCCGATGGAGCTTTCCTGACAACTGGCGACCAAGGCTCCGGTGCGCGCGTCAATGGCGGTGACGGTGAAGCGCGTCGTCCATTTCTTGCGATAGACTTCCAGAATCAAATCGGCTTCCTCCTTGTCGCGCACGACAAGCAAGCCCAGTTCGTTGAAACCGGGATGCTTAACCAATTCGCGTTCTAACGCTTCGCGGTTCATGTAATCGGATTTGGGTTGGACGAACACGGTTTTCGCCGCACGCAAAATTCCGGTTGCGCCTCCGGCAGTGGACGGCGTTGGGTTGGGCGCTTGGGCAAAGACAGAAACGACGCCGAGCCAAGCGACTGCGACAAAACTACGAAGGAACGTATTGAAAGGGGTCATAGAAGGTTTCTCCTGTAATTGGTTTTGATGGCGGCATCGTAACCAGCGAGAAAACTTCTCAGGCGGAAAGCTGTCACACTTTTTCGAGTGTGACATTACTTCTTAAAGTTGGGATTGGGCGTCATAAAGACCAGCAAGGTGAGGCGAGCGTCGCTCGCGTTGCGCACGCCGTGCAGTGCTCCGGCGGGCGCAAAAACGATTTCGTTCGTGCTGAGTTCGCGTTCTTCCTCGCCGACCAAAAACGTGCCGCGCCCGTCCAACACATAATAAATTTTGTCGGCATCATCGTGTGCATGCGGCTTTTGTTCCTGACCGGGTTCCAATCCGTACACGTCGCAGAAAAAATTCGGCGTCTCGTACAGATTGGTTTTCTGCATTTTTTCGAGGGCAAAGCGCGCCTCGGCGAAAACGTGTTTGGGATTCATGGGTTGGTGGTTGGTGGTTGGTGGTTGGTGGCTGGTGGTTGGTGGTTGGTATGAAACTAACCACCAACCACCAGCCACCAACCACCAATTATTTCACTTTGAATGAACGCGCGATGGCGTCGGTTTGGCTGCGCAGGGCTTCCATCGTGCCGCGATTGCCCGTGAAGCGCAGTAGGTACACAGTCGTTTCATTCACTTGCAAATAATAGTTGCGGCCTTTCTTCGGGCGTCCGCCTTGCGTGAAATCATAAGCTGTAACCGCTGCCGGAATCTTGCCGCCGCCGGCACTGAAATCTTCCAGCGCGCCTTTTGTGTAGCCCGGCAGGAAGGTCAACGTTTGCCCTTCATCTTTTTTGAAGACATCAATAAGTTTCGCATCTTTTTCGACTTCGATGCGACGCACTTTCAGCAAACTGTCTTCGCGGACTTTGTACACGACTTCGATCTGTTTGCGACCCAAGCCGTCCTGACTTTGAATCGCCAGCCAATCAGCGTTGGGCAAAGTCAACGAATATTTTCCTTCGGGGTCATCAATGGTGTTTCCTTGCGCTTCAGCTTTGCGTAACGATGAAACACCGAGCACTAACCCCATCACCGCAAATGCGAGAAAGCAAAATCTCAACTTCATTTTGGATTCTCCTTAAATCTTAATTGGTCGCTGGCTGAGCATTCAGCAGCGCCAGGCTTTTTCCGATGGTTTGTTCGATGGCGGCGCGTTGGAGCGCAATTAAGTTATCAATGCCAACTTCCGCCGCCGCGATCAATTCGTGCATTTGCGCGCGCGAAAACGGTTCGGCTTCGGCAGTGCCCTGCAACTCGATGAAGCGACCATCGCCCGTGCGCACAATGTTCATATCCACTTCCGCCGTCGAATCTTCCGTGTAGGCCAAATCGAGCAACACGCGGCCTGCGACGATGCCAACGCTGACCGCCGCGACGTAATCGCGCAGCGGCAATTTCGTGAGCTTCTGATTCTCGACGACTTTGTTCAGCGCGATGGCGAGCGCCACGAAGCCGCCCGTGATCGAAGCCGTGCGCGTGCCGCCATCGGCCTGAATCACATCGCAATCAATCGTGACGGTGCGTTCGCCGAGCGCCGACATATCCAACGCCGCGCGCAGACTGCGCCCAATCAAGCGTTGGATTTCGTGCGTGCGACCGGACGGCCCGCCGCGTCCGATTTCGCGCGCGGTGCGGGATTCGGTCGCGCGCGGCAACATCGCATATTCCGCCGTGACCCAGCCTTGCCCTTTGCCCTTCAAAAAATTCGGCACTTTTTCGTCTATCGTCGCCGTACAAATCACGCGCGTCGCGCCGACTTCAATCAGCACCGAGCCTTCGGCGTATTTGGTGAATCCGGTCGTGATGTTGGTGGGCCGAATCTCCAACGGCGAACGTCCATCAAGACGTGTGAAAGTTTCCGACATGCTCCAAAACCTCAACGGCTTCCAGATGTTCGAGTGGATAGCCTAAAAATCGTTCCGCGATACGATGAAACCGCGCCGCCGCGTCCGTCACATAAAACTCGCTCCAGCCTTTGTCCGTTTGCGGATTGCGCAACTTGCGTTCGTGCAGCAGCGTTTCAATTTCGGCAGCCGTCGCCGCGCCGGAGTCAATCAATGTGACATCGCCGCCGATTGTTTCAGCAATCACGGTTTTTAGCAAAGGGTAATGTGTGCAACCGAGCACGAGCGTGTCAATTTGCTGGGCACGCAACGGCGCAAGATATTTTTCCGCGACTTGATGCGCGATGGCGGAATCCGTTTCGCCTTCTTCGACGAGCGGCACAAACAGCGGACAGGCTTGCGAAACGATTTCGACCGCGTCGTGACAAGCCTCGCGCAAACCATCGGCATACGCCCCGCTGCCAATCGTCGCTTCGGTCGCAATCACACCGATGCGCTGATTCTTCGTCGCCCGCGCCGCCGCGCGCACGCCCGGCCCGATCACGCTCAAAAACGGCACATCAAATTCGCGCCGCAACCGTTCGCGCGCCAACGCCGACGCCGTGTTGCACGCAATGATGATGACTTTGACGCCTTTGTGAATTAGGAACGCGGCATCTTCGACGGCATAACGTTCGACCGTCGCGCGCGATTTCGTCCCATACGGCACGCGCGCCGTATCGCCCAAATAAATCAGGTTCTCATTCGGCAATCGTTCGCGCACCGCGCGCAGCACGGTCAGCCCGCCAACACCGGAATCAAAAATTCCGATGGGCAGTGAAGGTTGGGCATGTTGTTCCGATGATTGCATCAAGGCAGGAATCTCAAATTTCAAATCTCAAATCTCAAATTCGAGATGTAATGGTGGAGGTGGTCGGAATCGAACCGACGTCTAGCAGCCATTCACGAAAGAATCTACATACTTAGCCGCTTCGATTATGTTTTCACTCCCGCGCGGTAGTGCGAAGCGGCGAAGAACCGCGCGCGAGCTATGCCAGAGAAGTCTCGCTCTCCAACTCTGACCTGCGTCAGAAAGCCAGCCGATACAAGTGACGCTCGGAGCCACGCCTATCGGCGAAACGTGGGCGAACGGGCTGTGAACTAGAGTTAACTAGGCAGCCATTGCGAGTTCTTGATTCGCAATTATGTTTTGCTTGCAGAGTACGGGTTACAAGCATCCCGGTATGCATCCGTCGCTGCAGGTCTCCTATCGAAACCAATGCACCCCCACATTCAAAGAGCGTTTCTATTGTCAGGGAAACGCGGACGGTTTAGAGTCTACGGTTCGTAAAGATGTGTGTCAAGCACCTGATTTTTCGAGGATTTCATGCAGAAATTGATTTGTGTTCCGATTACAGAACCGAAGATGTTGGATTTCGTGCGGGCGATTGAAGAGGCAGAAAAAACCGCCGACATTATCGAACTACGCCTTGATTACGTGACCGATCATTCTCCGGCCTATGTGCTGAAGCTGATAGAAACGAGAAAGGATTTTTTTCGCAAACCCTTCATTCTTACTTATCGCCCGCGCGAGCAAGGCGGACAGCGAGATATAAAATTTAATGATCGCCTCAGATTTTGGCGAAAATTAGATTTTTGGGACGTGATTGATTACGCTGACATTGAACTGGATATGGTTGAGCGATTAGCCCAAACCAAATTCCAAATCCCCTGGCACAAAGTTATCTGCTCATATCACAACTTTGACGAAACACCCGCGAATCTCAACGAAATTTACGAACGCATCGCGCGCACACCCGCGGCTGTCGTCAAAATCGCCACGAAAGCGAACCGCATTGCCGATTGCCTGCCGCTGTTCGACTTGATGCAGCGCGGCGCAAAGCCCGTCATCATTTTGGGGATGGGCTTGCCCGGCGTGGCGACGCGCATTCTGGCGTTGTCACGCGGCGCGATGCTCACGTTCGGAGCTTTGCGACGCGGCGCTGAAAGCGCGAGTGGACAACCGACCGCGACAGAACTGCGCGAGTTGTATCGCGCGCATCAACTCACGCCACACAGCGAAATTTACGGCGTCATCGGCAACCCAATCGGCCATTCGCGTTCGCCGCTGATTCACAATGCCGCGCTCCAAGCCGTCGGTAGAGACGCTGTGTACTTGCCGCTCGAAGTAAACGATGCGGCGGAATTCATTCGTGATTTCGTGCATCCGAAAACCAAAAAGCTGGATTGGAATTTGCGCGGCTTGAGCGTGACGATTCCGCACAAACTGAGCGTGATGCCGCATCTGGATTTCATCTCGCCCGCTGCCGAAGCGGTTGGCGCAGTCAACACGATCATCGTCAAAGGCGACGAATTGCACGGCGACAACACGGACGTGATCGGCGCGATGAACCCGCTCGAAAAACTGATGGATGTGAACGGCGCGCGGGCGGCCATCATCGGCGCGGGCGGCGCAGCACGCGCGATTTGTTATGGCCTGCAACAACGCGGCGCAAGCGTGACGATTTATGCGCGCGATGTTCGCAAAGCGCAAACGCTCGCCGACGAATTCAATGCACACGCCGCAGCCATCAGCGATTTTCGCGGCGATGTTGATCTCGTCATCAACTGCACGCCCGTCGGAATGCAGGGCCACAACGAAGCGGCCAGCCCGCTCAACGCTGACACATTGAAAAACGTGCGCCTGGTGTACGATCTGATTTACAACCCGCGCGAAACGCAATTGCTCAAAGATGCAACCGCCCTCGGCTGCCAAACGCTCGGCGGCATGGCGATGCTGCTTGGGCAAGCGGCAGAACAGTTTCGTTTGTGGACAGGCGCAGACGCGCCGTTGGACGTGATGTGGCAGGCCATCGCGTGAAAAAAATCCGCGCCGCTCCGTTTCATCCGCATCATTCGTAGTCTATTATTGCCGTTCAATTTGAATTTCAGACAAAGGCCAAAAACGAATGACTACGCAACCCGATTGGGCAATCCCGAATTATCTCGAAGTCAAAAACAACCACCTGCACATCAATGACGTAGATGTGACGACGCTCGCCGCGCAATACGACACGCCGCTGTTTGTGATTTCTGCGCCGCGCATTCGCGCCAATATCGCGCGCCTGCTCGAAGCGAAAAAGCATCATCCGAAACTCAAACTTTGCTATGCCTCGAAAGCGAACAATGCGCTCGGCGTCTTGCGCGTCGTGCGGGATGCCGGGATTGATGTCGAAGTGAATTCCGGCGGCGAATTGTTTCGGGCCTTGCGCGCGGGCTTTCGGCCAGAGCAAATCGAAATGAACGGCATTGCCAAAACCGAACAGGAAATCGCCGAAGCCATCGAAGCGGGCATTTACGCGATCAATCTGGATTCGCCGTTTGAACTGGAATTGGTCGAACAGGTTGCGGCGAAACTCAACAAGCGCGCCAACGTCACGGTGCGTTTGGTGGCAGGCGTCGGTACACGCTCGCACGCCGGATTGCAGACGGCGCTCTACACCTCGAAATTCGGCATCTCGCCGTCGCAAGCCCGCGAAGTGATGCTGCGTGCGCTGCGCAATCCTGATCACCTCAACCTCGCAGGCATTCACATTCACGTCGGCTCGCAAACACCTGACCCCGAACCGTACGCCACAGCGTTTGCGACCATGTGGGAACATTTGTTGTGGCTGCACAAAGAAACCGGACACGAGTTGCAACACATCAACATCGGCGGCGGCATTCCGGTGAATTATTTGCGTGACCGCGCGCACGCCGAAGAAATCAGCGCCAACGAACGCACGATGCTCGGCGCGATTTTGACGTCCGACGAAGCGATTGGCGCGGCGCTCGAAGCCGTACGCAAAGCCGCACGCATCGCAGGCGCAGACCATTTGCTCAACGATTTGGAAATCGTGATGGAACCGGGACGCGCCGTCATCGGCGATGCGGTCACGATTTTGACCACCGTGCGCAACCTCAAAACGCGCCCGGAGACACATGAAAACTGGGTACTGACGGACGCGGGGTATAACCTGATGCTTTCGATGGTGATGTACCACTGGTATTACCACGCTGTGAACGCCTCGCGCGCAGGCGAAGCCCATTCGTCGCGCTATCGGATGGCGGGGCCGTTGTGCGATGGCGGCGATGTCTATTTCGATTTGCACGGCGAAGGGCATTTGCCGGATTGCCGGTTGTTGCCGGTGAATGCACAGGTCGGCGAAGTCATCGCGATGCTGAACACAGGCGCGTACACGATGTCGCAAATGACGGCGTACAACGGACGCCCCTTTCCGGCGGCGGTGCTGGTGGAGGACGACGGTCAAGTCGAAGTCATTCGCAAACGCGACAGCTACGAAGATTTGTTGCTGAACGAAATTTGATTCACGAGTACCGTTCGCCTCAGCGAGCGCTGGCAGGATCATTTGCGCCGCTTCTCGGTTCGGACTGGATTACGTGTGAGTAAGACACGATAGCGATAGAGGTCGCTGCGATAGAGAACCCGGACGTATTCGACGGGTTTTTCTTCGGCGCTATAAATCGTATTCTCGATGGACAACAAGGCCGAGCCGACCGGGATTTCCAGGCGTCCGGCCACATACGGATCGGCCAGCGCCGCCGTGATTTGTTGGATGCCTTTGTACAGGCGGAGGCCGATTTTGGTTTCCAATTGTTCCAGCACCGACCCCTGACTCAAGTCCTCTGCCGTCAGCCGCACCCCAATTTCGGCGGGGAAATAATTGACCAATAATCCGTACGGCTTGTCATCGAGCAAGCGCAAGCGTTCGACGCGCGAAACCGGATCGCCGAGTTGCAAGCCCAGCAACTTGGCGGCTTGGGCATCGGCTTTGATGAGGTTGATGTCGAGCACTTTCACGGGCGTCTTTTGCCCCATCGCAATCAACTCATCCAGCGACCCCGTCAAGTTAATCACCCCTTCAAAGCGTCCCTCCACCAGGTTAGTGCGCGCGCGGCGTTCGGCAATAAACGTGCCGCGTCCCTGCCGTCGCTCAATTAACCCTTCGCCTGCCAGCGTGGCCAGAGCTTGCCGCACGGTGATGCGGCTGACGCCGTATTCGGCGATCAAATCGTCTTCGGTGGGCAACTGATCGCCCTGCGCATAGACGCCAGAGTTGATCTTTTCGCGCAAGAGGATTTCCAATTGATAATAAAGCGGCACGCGCTTGGAAACGAACTGAGCGGGTGGTTTGGTCATAGAGATTTTTCGTGCCATCTTTTACCTGCGTTGTGGAGCGGGTGACAGACACGATTTTATTATAAAAAAATGACAAATGAAATATTATCGTTATATTGTCAGTATGATTGGAACCGATTATTGAGTTTGCCTGTCGCGGTTCGCGGTAGGACTCTATCCAGGAGATGATTTTGATGAAACGTTTCGCATTCGTTTTTGCACTGACCTGCCTGTTGTTTTCGCTGCCGCTGGCGGCGCAATCCGTAGACAAAATTCTCAAACAAGCTACCAAAGCGTTGGGCGATGAAAAAGCCTTGCGCAACCTGCGTTCGTGGCAGGTGCAGGGAACCGTCACGCGCCGTCGCGATGGCGAAAGCGGCAAATACGAAGCCGCCGCACTCGCCCCTAATTTGTATTGGGGGCAATT
Source organism: uncultured Heliobacteriaceae bacterium (assembly GCA_964631865.1). Lineage (GTDB taxonomy): Bacteria > Acidobacteriota > Blastocatellia > RBC074 > RBC074 > JAFDVL01. The sequence goes on from CAZWAK010000007.1 coordinate 28,694, forward strand.
CGATTTGCGCGGCTTAGAAACGAGCGTCGGCTACAGTGGCAAATCCGGCTGGTTCCGCGATGCGCGCAACGGCTTGCGCACAATGACCGGCGACGTGAGCCGCGATTTTCAGGCCGAAGCCGCGTTGCGCAACACGCGCTGGCTCGACGCGAAAAAGAACAAAGCCAAACTCGTCGCCGCGCCCGGCACGATCAATGGCAAAGCGGTGAACACCGTGACGATGACGACGGCGAAGAATGTCCGCCTCAAACTGCATTTCGACGCGGCTTCGGGCTTGCTCGTGCGCGAAGAAATTCCGGCGGGCGCACTGACGCGCATCTTTGACTACAGCGACTACAAGCCGGTCAACGGCCTTCAGTTTGCGCACACGATCACGACCACTGTCGGGCCGGACATCTACGACATCAAGCTTGACCGCATCGTGCCGAACGCGCCGCTCGAACGCGCTCGCTTTGACTTCCCCGTTGTGTCCAACGAGCTGCTGCCGAACATTGACGCTTTGTTGCAAGAGGTGAAAGCGAACGAAGACAAAGTGGACGAAATCCTCGAAAAATACACCTACACCGAAAAGCAAACCGACCGCGAATCCGATGCGTCAGGCCAACTGCGCGAAAAAAAATCCGAGACCTTTGAACTCACCTTTTACAAAGGCAATCGCATCAAACGACTGATTGAAAAGAACGGCAAACCGCTGGCAGCGAACGAACTCGAAAGTGAAAACAAACGCATTGAAAAGCGCGTGCGCGAGATTGAGAAGAAAGAAGCCGAGAAAGAAAAGAAAGCCAGCAAAGAACGCGAACTCGCGCAAGAGACCGCCGGAACGCCCGATGACGAAAACGGACAACGCATTTCCATCGCCGATGTGTTGCGCGCCTCGAAGCTCACGAACCCGCGCCGCGAACGCTTCCGCAACCGTGATGTAATTGTCTTCGATTTCGAGCCACTGCCCGGCTACAAACCACAAAAACGCGTCGAGAAATTCTTCGGCAAAACGGCGGGCGCGATTTGGGTAGATGCAAACGACAAGCAAGTCGCCCGCGTCGAAGCCCGGCTGGTCGAAGCCTACAAAGTCGCGGGCGGGATGCTCGCGTCGCTGAAAGAAGGCGCGACGTTTGTGCTCGAACAAGACCGCGTCAACAACGAAATCTGGCTACCAACGCGCGCCGACATCAACCTGTCCATAAAGGTGCTGATGGTCAAAGGCATCAATGCGAATTCGGTGATCGAGTACGGCAACTACAAACGCTTCCAGGTGGATGCCGAAAAAGAAAAGCTGAAAGACCCGACCAAACCGCAATGATGGCACGCATCCCGCAAGGCTACGTCGAAACCGCCGCCGGGCAATTGCATTATCGCAGCGCCGGAGACCGCACTGCGCCGTCCCTGTTGCTGTTACATCAAACCGCGAGTTCGTCTGCGATGGATGAAGCCTTGCAAAAACCACATTCCACAATCCGATGCCAGCCGTAGCCGCTCCTGTGGCACAACCGTCAATGCTGCGTGCGCGCGCTGCACAATATGTTCGACACTTTCGACCGGCGCTTCGGTGTCCAGATTGAGCAGACCGGGGATCACCGCTTTCCCGCCCGCGTGCGTCAGCCGTTCGGGCGTGTGACCGGGCTGTTCATATTCCAAACTGATTTCGTCAATGTTCGTCGCGGCGAGCAAGGCTAATGCCTGTTCGTAGACCGGATTGACGCACTTCGCAGCAATGTTCTTCGAGTAGCCGTAACACATGTGAACAGCCGAGCGCGTCGTGATGCCGTGCAGCGTGCGATTGATCGCTTCGACGGCAAAGTCTTTGAGCTGCGGGCTGCTTGGGATCACCACCACTTGCTTAAAGTCCTGAACTGCCCCAAACCGAGTCCTTTATGATGCGGTTACCCTGAGTCATTATAGAAGTACAAGAATATTCTTGACGTTGTAATAATAACAAGACAATATAAAACTGCTTCCTCTTTTTCAAAGGAAAAAGTTTTAAGCAGAGAGACAAAAGTTTTGCCGTGCAATCGCTCTTTTCATTTTTCATTGTGGACGATGGGGCGCGACGGCAAATGGCTCGCCAACTTTGCGAGCGAATCTACGAAAACGAGCAAGGGCCGCGTCACGATCAGCACCGAAGCGGTCAAAGCGGATGGCGGCGGGGTTCTGAACGGCGTCTTTCAGATCGTTCACGGCGGCCCTTCGGTCGGCGGCAAGCGGGTCAACGATGCGCGCATTCGTGCCGTGTCGTTCACGGGCGGCCTCGCAGGCGGACGCGCGATTGCCCGTGCTCGCGCGGAAGATTTCAAGCCCGCGCAACTCGAACTACGAACAAACTGCCGCGGCGGGCGCAACGTTTGCCGTCTACAATCCAACGGATGGCAGCGTCGTTGCACAAGCGGCACGAGGCGATGCCACAGATGCTGACCTGGCCGTGCAAGCGGCACGCGCAGCGTTTCCGCGTTGGGCGAATCTGCCTGCATCGGAACGCGAGCGGTTGCGGCTCAAAGCTGCCGATATATTCGAGCAGCGGAAAGATCGCTTTCCCGATTTGTTGATGGACGAAAGCGGCTCGACCATTGCGAAAGCGCGCGACGAAGTGAATTTCACGCCGCAACTTCTGCGGGCGGCAGCGGGCGCAGCGGCGTAGCTACAGCATCAAAGCATTTACGGAACAAAAATGGATCAGCGTCGAAGTCAGTCCGCTGCCCATCACAGAACCACAAATCAATTGAAGGAACTTCGGGATGAACGAACAAACACACAACAATCCGCGTCCGCTCGAAGGCGTGCGCATTTTAGAGATGGGACAATTGCTCGCGGGGCCGTTCGCTGCCGTCTTGCTCAGCTGGTTTGGCGCGGAAGTTATCAAGATCGAACCGCCCGGCATCGGCGATCCGCTGCGCAAATGGCGCAAGCTGCACCAGGGGACGGCGCTCTGGTGGTACATTCTGGGGCGCAACAAAAAATGCGTGACGCTCAATTTGAAAGACCCGCGCGGGCACGAGATCGTCAAGCAACTCGTCGGCAAAGTGGATGTGCTGATCGAAAACTTCAAACCCGGCACGCTCGAAAAATGGGGGCTGGGTTATGAAGAACTCAAGCAGATCAACCCGCAATTGATTATGTCGCGCGTCTCCGGCTACGGGCAGACGGGGCCGTATTCATCGCGTCCTGGTTACGCGAGCGTGGCGGAAGGCTACGGCGGCTTTCGCTACATCAACGGCTTCCCGGATCGTCCGCCCGCACGACCGAATTTGAGTCTCGGCGACACGCTTGCCGGTTTGCATTCGGCGCTCGGCATTCTGATGGCGCTGTATCACCGCGATGCGAAGCAGACCGGGCAAGGCCAGATGATTGACGTGGCGATTTACGAAGCCGTGTTCAATATGATGGAGTCCATGATTCCCGAATACGACAAGCTCGGCGAAATCCGCGAACGACAGGGAGCCAAGCTGTCGGGCATCGTGCCGACGAACACCTATCCGACCAAAGACGGCAAGTACGTCATCATCGGCGGCAACGGCGATTCGATTTATAAACGCTTGATGACGGCAGCCGGGCGCGAAGATTTGGCGAACGATCCGCGCCTCGCGCACAACGACGGGCGCGTCGAGCACGAAGCCGAAATTGACGCCGCGATTGAAGCGTGGACGCGGGCCAATAATTACGACGACATTTACAAAATCCTCGACGCAGCGGGCGTGCCCGTCGGCCCGATTTACAACGCGGCGGATATGGTCAACGACCCGCACTTCATCGCGCGCGGTTTGTTTGAAGACGCGGACATCGGCAACGGCGAAACGGTCAAGCTGCCGACGTTTGTGCCCAAGTTGAGCGCGACGCCCGGCGGGACGCAGTGGATCGGGCCGCCGCTCGGCGCGCATAACCGAGAAGTGTATTGCGAGATGTTAGGAATGAGTGAACCGGAATTTCAGAGCTTGCAACACGATGGCGTGATTTAGGCTGCGCACAGAGGAGTTCGGAATTCAGGTGTTTACTTTGCTTTGATGCGAAGCGCGATGTCGTCCTTGTAATTTGGCGCGTTGAATTGTCGTGTGCCGCCGTTATGCTGAAAGCTTTCGTTGCGCATCCCTGCGCCTGTCACCGGGTCAATCCATTCCGCCGTGAAAGTTCCGGCGGGCAATTCAATCTGCAAATTCGTCGGCGCATTCGGATCGCGCGGCACATTCAACGGGCCTATCGTGCCCCAACTGAAATTCACTTCGGCATCATTGCGCGCCAGTTGCAAATCCGAGAGCCACGCATCCTTGAAATACTCGGCCTTCAATCCCGCTGTGCCAAACGCGCGGCTCGGAATCACTTCTTTCGGCTGGCTCGCGCTTGACCACAGCAGCTTCGTCACGCCTTGCCCGCCGTTGTAAAAATATTCGAGCTTGATGTCGTAGCGTTTGCCTGCTTCGAGTTTGATTTTGTCGGTGTCTTCCGTCTCGCCGTGATCTGTCCAGTTGTTGATGATGCGCTCGCCGTTGATCCACAAACGCACACCGTCATTCGACAAAGTATGAAATGAATATTCTTCTGAAAACTTCGGTTCGATTTGTCCCGTCCAACGCGCCGAGAATGCGCCGAATACCATCGTGCGCAAATAGATTGCATAAGCTTTCTTCGGCTCGACCAACGCGCGCGCGGTCACGCCCGCAGGCACGCCGCCTTTGAGGATCGCGTTGTCGGGCTTCATCTTGATGAAGTTGAAGCCGTTGATGAAATCGCGCAGGTAGCGCAGTTGCTGGCGAAACGTCGGATTCCCGCTGCCCGGTTGTGTGTCGGGATATTGATATGTGCCGTCTTCGTAGCCGTGTGTAAACGAGTAATCGAGGTTGTTGTACAGCCCGCCGCCCGCGATGATGAAGTCCCAGCCTTCCATGCGATAGGGCGTTTCTTTCGACCCGGCAAAGCCGGTTTCGTTGTCGCCGATCACTTTGTTCAGCGCGTAATTCATCGCAACGGTGTCGGGCGGATAGGCATAGTGAAAGTTGAAGATCGAAACCGCCGGGTGCGGATTCACGACCTTTTGCTTGCCGTTGTTGATGTTTTGCGAGATCAGATGTTTATGCTTGAAGTTCTTTTCGGTCTCGACAATCACGTCCGCAATGTGGCGTTGCCATTCGTCCGTCACGCCGCCTGCGTACGGCTCGTTGCAGATTTCGTAGTAGACGTTATCGAAGTCTTTCAGCTCCGCGACGATCTTGCGCACGTACGCATCCTGCGCGGCGGTGACGTCGGCGTGCTTGAGCGTTTCGGCTTCGTCCCATTGGCAATTGCCGACGTTGTTGATGTTGTTTTTGAAATAGAACGGATGCGTGAACCAAGACCTATCGCTGTAATAACTGCTGAAGAGATTCGCTTCGATGATGATGCCGCGTTTGGCGGCTTGCGCGACGAAATCTTTCAGGCGCGCGAAATATTTTTCATCCCACTTCGTCAAATCGAATTTGTTGCCGCCATCGAAATAGCCCGGCACGTTGCTGCGCGCCCAGGGCGTGATGAACTTCTCCTGCTTTGGCGCAAGCACGTTGTTGGCGATGCCGAACGCGCCGGGTTGTTCTCGATAGGCAAGGAACGTGCGCGTCAGATTGAGCTTATCTTTGGCGAGCGTGTCGAGATATTTGACGTAATCAAAGTCCAGATTCACGACCGCGCCGTAATGTTCGCCTGACGTAATCAACACGGTCGGTTGGCCGCGAAATAAAAAGTAGTGCGGATTGTCAGGATGCAGCGCAAGCGGTTTGGATTGGGCAAACGACGCGACATAAACGAAGAGCAACGCAAACACAGGGCTTCTTTTCATAATCCTCGTAGTGGTGATTGATTTTTTCTGTCCGTGATTATGCCAGCAGTTGGCCAGGTCGAAAAGGGGAACGATTCTCCTTCTGTTGATATCCCTGAGTGCGCGCAGCGTTTGGAGTGCTGCGGCTTGACGTAGCTTTTTATCACTCGAATTACCAAAGCGACGTCGAGACCGTCGCACTCCAAACGCTTCGCGCCACCCCCAATAAAAATGAGCCAGTGTATTGCCGCGAACGACAATGCACTGGCTCAAATAACAAAGGAGGATTTTCTTTAGAACACAACCTTCGCCCGCAACTGAATCATGCGCCCGCTGTAGTTCCCAATGTTGTAATTATTGAAGAACGTGTTGCCCGCCGTTGCGAACGCTGCCGTCAATGCGCCAACGCCTGCGACGGTGCGCGGTTGTTGATTGAAGATGTCAAAGAATTCCGCGCCGATGCGGAAGTTTTGCCCTTTCTCGCCGAACACGAACGCTTTCGTCAAATTCAAATCCGTGCGATTGAAGCCGAACGTGCGGAAGGTGTTGCGACCCGCTGTCGAACGCGCGCCAATGCCTGCCACGACGTATTGCGCGTTCGGATTGTTGACGACATAACCAACCGTCGCGTTGTTGCCCATCGCTACGGTTTGCCCGGCGGCATTGATCGCCGTGACGCCGCTCGAAATGCCTGCGATGCCGTTCGGATTGAAGATCGTGCGGTCGCCTGCATTGTCGCGGTTGATGTTGCTGTCTACGCCGGACAGTGGCGTGATCGGTTGTCCCGATTGCGCCTGGAAGATGCCGTGAACTTGCCAGCCCGCAAACGTCATCCGCAGCCATTTGTTATCGAGGTTTTGGAAGAACGGCATGTCGTACGTGAACGACGAAGCCACGCGATGCGGAATGTCCATCGCCGAACGCGCCCGATCTGCGCGCAGGTTGAAGAAATCCTGTGGGCGACGCGGATTGATCGCGCTGCTGTTCAATTCAACGGTCGAATTGTCAATCGTTGTGCTCCACGTGTAGGCCAGATTGAAGGCCAGTCCGCGATGGAATTGGCGTGTCAAACTCACCGAACCCGCGTTGTACTGCGACGAGCCAACGAATTGATACGACGTGAGATTTGTCGAGAAGCCGTTCGCTGCGAGCGGTCGCGCATTGACGCCCGGCACAGCACGCACATCGCCCAATGTTTGCAAGCCCGCAAGTTGCGTCACATCCGGCGTGCTGAAGAACGTCGGCAACACGAGCGCGTTGTCGAAGACGGCAGGCGCATTCAAGCGCAATTGCACGGGCAAGTGGCTGCCGCGCGTGCCGAGGTAGCGAACTTCCAAGACCGTGTTCGGCATGATCTCGCGTTGATACGCAACCGACCACGACATCGAACGCGGCGAGACTTGATCGGGAATGAACGCATTCGTCGCCGCGCGCGCTGCGTTCGCGTCGGTCAACGGAATCAGTTGATTCGGGATGCCGCCGCTTTGCAAAAATGCACGCGCCGGATCGAGTCCGAACGCTGCGTTCGCGGAAGCTGCCGTCAACGTTTGCTGAAACTGCGGCGGCAACGAAGTCAGCACGAGATTGTAGAAATTCTCGTAATAACTCACGCCAAAATTCGCGCGAATTGCGCTCTTGCCTTGTTCGCCGAACAACCAATTGCCGACGCGATTTTTCATCGTCGGCGACCACGCAAAACCAACGCGCGGCGCAAAGTTGTTTTTGTCCGTGCGCGGTTTGTTGAATTCGAGCACGCCCGGCGCGCTCGCAATGGAATTCAACGCCTGCATCGCCAAATCGCGCGGCAACGTTGAGTATTCGTAACGCACGCCGAGGTTCAGCGTGAAGTTTGGCTTCAGCTTCCAGTCGTCCTGCGCGAACGCGGCGGTGCGATATTGATTGCCCGTGAAGCCGTCGCTGCCTGTGCTGCGGAACGAACCGTTGACGAGCGGCGATTGATCGCGCAGCAAGTTGTCAAAGCTCGCGTAATCGTAATAACCGCGCGCGAATTGCAGGAAGCGTTGCGTGAAAATTTGCCGCCGCATTTCGCCGCCGAATTTGAACGTGTGCGCGCCGCGCATCCAGCTCAGCGCGTCGGCAATTTGATAGCTGCTGTTCACGGGAGCGCCTTGCGGCAAGACCTGATTCGGGCCGAGATTCAAATTCAATTCGGTCACAACCAGATTCGGAAAGTTGCTGACGTTCGCGTCTTTGATCGGATAGTTTTCCGTGATGCCGCGATACGCAATGCGCGCGTCGTTGACAATCGTCGGGCTGAACACGCGCACCCACGTCGCCGAAAACAAACGGCTGTCGTAGGCTTGCAAATTATTGAACTTCGCATTGCCGCCGCCCGGTTGTTCCGCGCGCCGCCGCTCGAAACTGAAGCGATAGCGAAATTGATTTTTGTCGTTCGGCAAATGGTCAATGTTGGTTTGGAACAGATGCTCGCGCGCGCCTGCCGGAACCGTCAACGCAACCGTGCCGAAGGGAACGCCCGCGTTGCCAAGCACTGTGCGTTGCGCGGTTTCGGTCGGCGCGAGCGCGAGGTTGTTGCGCAACGTCTCCACGACAAACGGGCTGACGCCAGCAAAGCCTGCGATTTGTTGCAAGCCCGCTTCCGTCGGCGCGAGGTACGTCGAAGTCACGGCGTTTTGTTGCGTGCGTTCGTATTGATACGCGCCGAAGTAAAACAATTTGTTGGCGACAATCGGCCCGCCAATCGTGCCGCCGAAGCGGCGATTGCGAAAGTACGGGCGTGTGCCGTTGCTCCAACGCGCGTTCAGGCTTTCGGTTTGCGCATAGCCGAACAGCGAGCCGTGCAGCGCATTCGTGCCGGACATCGTGACGGTGTTGAATTGACCGCCCGCTGCGGAACCGAATTCCGCATTGAAGTTGTTCGTCAAAACCGTGAATTCCTGAATCGCATCGAGGATCAATTTGGTCGAAGGCCCGGTCACGCTCGGATCGTCGTTGTTGACGCCGTCAATGTTGAAGCTGTTGCCGCGCGGGCGCACGCCGCCGATGGTTCCGCCCGTGCCAACGACGCCCGTCGAAGTCGCTACGACATTCGGCGCGAGCAACGCCAGCGAGTAATAGTTGCCGATGATTGGCAGCTCCAGCGATTGCCGCGAATTCCAACTGCCGCTCAGTTGTGACGTGTCGGTTTGGAGCGTTCCGCCTGCGGTGGCGGTGACGTTGACCTGATCGGAAACCTCGCCCGTTTGCATGGCAACATCCACGACGGATTCCTGATTGAGCGCAATGACGATTTCGCTCGCCGCAGCTTTGAAGCCGTCCGCCGCAATCTTCACGTTATATGTGCCAACGGGAACGTTGGGAAAGTTATAAGCACCTGCCGCCGTCGTCTGCATCGTCACGGTTTGCCCGGTCGCCTCGTTTTTCAACGTGACCGTAGCGTTGGGAATCACCGCGCCGGAAGCGTCGGTGACGGTTCCGCTGGCGCGTCCGCCCGTCGCCTGCGCAAACGCACAGACGGCTGTCAGCAAGAGGATCAAAAGGCTGTGAAAGACAAATTTAGGATTCATAAAACTCACTGGTTATGAAGCGCAAGTGCCGCTAAAACCTGGCTTCGTAGTTGTGATGGGTGTTCGATGATTGAGGATTGGCGATAAACTCTTGTGGGCTGTCGGAAACGTTATGAGGCCAACGCGCGAGGGGCTTGCTGCGAGGAAGGTATTAGACCAGCCGGGTTCGCTGGATACAAGTTACAAAGTAATGACAATTTAATGACAGCGTTGGGTGCGGGGCGCATCCTGCGGGCTGAGGCTCACGGGGTGAATCCCTTATTACGATGAAAGCCTCAGCCTTCGCAAGCCTCAGCCCGCAGGATGCGCCCCGCACCCAACATTACACCTCGCCGCGTTTGGCTTGCTCAATCAAGTATTCACTCGCGCGCATTGCCAGTGCCAGAATCGTCAGCGTCGGATTCACGCAGCCGCTCGACACAAAGCAACTGCCATCCACGACGAACAAATTTTTCACATCGTGCGCTTGATTGAATTGATTGAGCACCGAAGTCTTTTTGTCATTGCCCATGCGCGCGGTTCCGACTTCGTGAATGCTGTGACCGGGCGGGAACATGGCGAGGTTTTCGCTGACCAATTCGACGCCCGCCGCCTCAAACATTTCGTGCGCGCATTCAATCGCATCGTTCGTCAGGTTTTGTTCGTTGTCGCCGTAAGCAATGTCAATCTTGAGCGACGGAATGCCCCACGCATCTTTCAGGTTCGGATCAATCGCAACGTGATTTTCCTTGCGCGCGAGGACTTCGCCAAACGCACTCATCCGCACAAACGCGGGATGCAACGCGCGGACTTCGGTTTTGAAATCTTTGCCAAAACCCGCCGTCGTTTTTGCGTGGCTGGGGAAAATCCCAGCGCCGCTCCCCGCTTGATAGCCAAAGCGGCGAATGTATTTTTGCTGCTTCGACGCTTTGTCCAAATTGCGAAACGGCGGGATGTATGTGCCTTGCGGACGCCCGTCTTCATTGACGATTTCGCGTCCTTTGAAATCTTTGATTAGCCCCGTGAAGCTCACGCCCCACGTGTGATCGTGCAAATATTTGCCGAGCACGCCGCTCGAATTCGCCAGGCCGTTTGGATACTCGCGCGAAGTCGAATTGAGCAAAATGCGCGTGGATTCGAGCGTGGACGCGCCGAGAATCACGACTTTGCCGAGCGCTTCGTAATCGCGCTTCGAGGTGCGATCAATGAAGCGCACGCCTTTTGCTTTGCCGGTTTTGGAATCCAACAAAACTTCGCGCACCACCGCATCCGAACGCAGCGTCAGCTTGCCCGTGTCGTTCGCCGGAGCAAGCAAGCCCGTCGGCGAATTGAACATTGCGCCGACATCGCAGCCGCGCCCGCACGTGCCGCAGTAATGACAGGCCGCGCGATATTTGTTGTGCGCGAGTTTTTCGCTGATGACGCCTGCGCGCGTCGGAATCAAATGACGTCCGGTTTTCTCCACGCCACGCTGCAAAATCTTTTCGCCACACAGCATCGGCTGTGGCTTTTGAAAGATGCCGTCAGGCAATTGCGGCAAGCCTTCGCGTGTGCCCATAATCCCGATCAAACGATCTACGTGGTCGTAGTACGGCTGCAAATCATCGTATGAAATCGGCCAGTCATCGCCGTAACCATCGTGCGAAGCGGCTTTGAAATCGAACTCGCTCAAACGCAACGCCACGCGCCCCCACACGAGCGTGCGACCGCCGACAGCCCGCGCGCGTACCCAATCGAACGGCTTATCTTTCGGCGTCGAATACGGGTTTTCATCGAGCCGTGCGTAGATGTGTGTCGTGTAGCCGTCGGCGAACCCGTATTTGTAATTGTGCGCATCGCGCGGCGAGATGCGACCGCGATATTTTTCTTCGTACGGCCAAGTGTGCGTTTTGAAGTCGTTGTATAAATCCAGCTTCGGCCCGGCTTCGAGAACTAACACATCCATTCCCGCTTTGGTGAGCATGTACGCCGCCATCCCGCCTGCCGCGCCCGAACCAACAATGACGGCATCATAAATTTTTTGGGTGGTCATGAGTTTCTCCTAAAGAGGCGTCAAGAGTTCAAGCTTCAGCTTGGTTTTTCAGTCACACAAGCGCAAACCCAAGCTAAAGCTTGAACTCTTGACGCCTCTTTTTAGCGTAGCAAATTGCTTTCGAGCGAACGTCGCTTGAACCAGCCTGTGAGACTAAAACGTTCGCGCGTCGCAGGCAAGACTTCGTGCGCAATCGCGTCGCTGCGAAAGAGTGCAAACGTTCCGGCGTGCGGGTAAACGTCAATGTGCTGCGCGCCTTCGTACAACCGCAATGCGCCGCCATCGGCTTCGTTCCAGTTGGCATTCAGATACAACGAACATGAAAGAATGCGTTCATCCGCTGTGTTGAAGCGGTCGAAATGCTTTTGATAAAACGCGCCGGGCGGATAGACGGCATAATGCGCTTCCAAATCCTGCACGCCGACAAACAATTGCGCGTTGAGTTCCTGCCGCAGCGTTTCCATCGCGGTGAAATATTCAGCTTGCGGCGTAGTCAAATTCGCTTCGTCGAGCCACAAAATATGATCGCGGCGGATGTCGGCGCGAATACTGAAGTCTGCGCCGCGCCCGACGCCAGCGGATTTGAATGCGGCAGTTATCCACAACGTTTGCGCTTCGTCGGCCAAAGCAGCAATCGTGTGTGGCGCGAGCAAGTCGGTTGTAACCGCCCAGCCGTGCTCGGCGAGATGGTTAATGAGGAACGAGGTATTTTCCATGATGATTTGAAGATCAACTATACCTTATTCAATTTCGCCTGTCCGCCCGTTCCCAGCGTTTTGCAACGCACGAGGCTACAGCGGAAAGTTTCGCACGGTGTGCGACCGTTGTGCGCGAAAATCCGCGAATTTGTGGGGCAAGGCTCGGTTTTTCGCGCGGCATACGTTTTGCTCTCTTTGCCAAGGGGGGAACCTGAAAAGAGCCAGTAGGGCTAGAAATCGGGGAGTTAGTGCGGTGGGTGCAGCCGCTGCACTAGAGGTTCCCCCCGTTCGATCAAGAAAACTTGGCTATCTTGGGGCTGGATTTTTCCTTTTTCAATGCGAGGGATGAAATGACAGAATCAATGAAAATTTTGATGGCGTACGATGGCTCTGATTGCGCGCAGGCCGCGTTGGATGATTTACGCTCGGCGGGCTTGCCCACCAAAGCGAATGTCAAAGTGGTGGCGATTTTGGAAACGTGGTTGCCGCCGCCGTCGGGCTGGGCACTGATGGAAGGCACGAGCAGAGCCAGTGAAGAATTGGATCGGTTGGCGCTGGCACAAGGTGCGGCGGTGTCCTTGCGCTCGATGTTTCCAGGCTGGGAGCTGACGGCGCAGGAAGAAATCGGTTCTCCGGCCAGCGTCTTGCTGAAGATCGCAGATGATTGGAAGCCGGATTTGCTGGTCGTCGGTTCGCACAGTCGTTCCGCCGCCGGGCGCTTTTTTCTCGGCAGCGTTTCGCAAAAACTGGTTCACGAAGCGCATTGCTCAGTGCGTGTGGCGCGTGGGCGCGTGCAAGAGCCGGACACGCCGCTGCGCCTCCTCATCGGGGTAGACGGTTCCGCCGGTTCGCAAGCGGCAGTGAATGTCGTCGCACAGCGTAATTGGCCGACGAACACCGAAGTAAAGCTGGTGAACGCCACGTGGGCCGCGCCGCATTTGTTCGCTGAACCAGCCGCCTCAGCCGTGACGAAATGGTTAGCTGAAGAACACGCGCGCATCGAAACGAGCCTGCAAGAAGCACAGGAAAAACTACAAGCCGCAGGTTTGCAGGTGACGCGGCTGACCCGACAAGAAGACCCGAAAACATTGCTCTGCGAAGAGGCGGAACGCTGGGGAGCAGATTGTATTTTTGTGGGAGCCAAAGGCGTAGGCCGCTGGGAACGGCTGTTGATTGGCAGTGTGTCTTCCGCGGTGGCGGCGCGTGCGCATTGCTCGGTCGAGATTGTGCGTCCGTAAAGCGCGGGCAGATGTGGGGCAGGCTGAAAACCTGCCCCATATTTTTTCGGTGCGCTTTATTGCCAATGTTCACTGACGCCCGTGATGCGGTTGATGCGCAGACGAAAGACAATGGTTTCCGCTTGTTCCTGCTTGATCTGAGACTCTACGGGCGTGAGGTGCGGCAACCGCTGGAACATCGCGCCGAGGATTTGTTCGCGCTCGTCTGCCTCGGTGATCTCTTCGTACTCGCCAAACACAATGACGCTCTTCCAGTTGTAATCATCCACGACCTCATCTACTTGCAGGCAAATCTGCGGTTGTGCCCGCATAGCACGAATTTTCAAACCGGGCAGCGAGTGCATATACAGGTCTTCGCCCGTGTACAAATAGTTGATCGGCAAAACATACGGCTCCTGGTTGACGTTGCAACCCAAACGGCCTAACTGATGAGCTTGCAGTAAAGCCCGTGCATCTTCTTTTCCAAGCGGTTCAATCATAAGTGAAAATTCCTCTCCGGTTGGGATTCAGGCAAGCAGCGTACCGCTTTCGGGCCGGTACAGCCACTCTAAATCACGCTTTCTCTCGTCGCGCTCATAATTTTTTATTTTGCCAAAAAAGCGATTGTGCTATTATCCCGCGCCGTAAGGAAGGTAGTAAATTCAGTCCTTAACCGCTGATTCTCAATCAGCGGTTCGAGAGCAGGTTTTTGCCCGAAAGATTCCTCACCTGCTTGGTAATCCGGTCCCCGAACTCCTTTCAGTGTTTCATAGCCCTGTGTCTTTCGCCTGGATTGGCAGGTTTTGTTCTTTTATAAATTGCTGGCACTTGATCATTCGTTGACCACACATACACATTATATTGGCTATCTTTTTTCCAAGTTAAGGAAACGGCTGACTCGAGAGTAGCATCTGACCGCCAGTCGCAATCTTCGGTAAAGTTCTTCACGACTTTGTTTTTCTGGTTCACTTGTTTGGTGTACGGCTTATTCAACGATCAACTCAATTGATAGGGAGACAACGCTATGAGTGCAGCAATTCAGTTAGTCAATCCACAGGCCATCTATCCTGAAAGAACCGTCGCAGAGGTCGAGTCCATCACGGTCGGCTCGAACGAACAAAAGCTGCGGCGCGCGCTCGAATACATTCACGAACTGCAAGCGGAAAACCGCCTGCTCCACGCCGAATTGGCGCGCGCCGAGCGGGCCTTGACGCATCGCGACACGCTGCTGCGCAATGCGATTTTGCGCGAGCAGGAGTTACGGGCGGAGTTGGTCAAAGGAGTTTTTTAAGATTTCCGGGAAGTCCTCATAAGCCAGCGATGCTCCTCAACCCAGCCCCCTGCAATCGCTGCTCTTCAGGCCATTCTTCACGAAACTCTTGACCGGCAATCAGAAGCTTGCGGCTGACAAGCCGAAGCGAAGTGTATAAATGCGACGAGGCTCACCGATGAATGTGCTTCATCAATGAGCCTGCGACGCGCCATCGCTTTGTGCTGCGGCTTCAGCGGACGGGTTTGACTTCCCATTGGGAAAGCGCAGATACCGCCATGCCCATCATCACCCAACGTTTGGGCGTGGTGAGAAAATGGATGCCCACGCGCCAGAACCCTTCGGCTTGATGGGCGTATTTGACCACGCCTTCCACTTGAAATTGTCCTTCCAGTCCGTTGAGCCGGAGTAAATCGCCGACGCCGACCTGCCGGTTAAGCGAAACGCAAACGCCGCGCCGACTGACGTTCTCGGTGTAAACTTCGTCCGCAAATCCTTGTCCGAACCGATCCTTGCCCTCGACGGTCAGCTTCACGCCCAGCCGCACGCGGGTGTCGCGCAAACGGACGCCGGGCATGTCGTCCACCTCTCTTTCGACACTGCTTTTGTCAATGATCTCCTGCACTTTGGCCAGATCGCTTTCCGCAATTTCCAGAAACCGCACGCCCACGCCCACTTCGCTCTGCACAAAACGCACCTGCGCTGTGGCTTGAATAAACGTGCGATCCGGTAAATTGAGTCGGAGATGCACCAACGCACCGGCTTGCAAGGGTAATTTGGTTGCAATGAAAACCCCTCCGATACTGAGGTTCGTCGCTTTGACCCGGTACGTTTCTCCCTGGCAAAACAAAGTTACGGGGTATCCTGTGTCCACGCGGCGATAGCGCCGTTTATCTGTGTAGTTTTCTTTGGTCATGATCGGACTCCACTTTTTCTCGTAGTAATCTCAGGGGCACGGGGGCTGCCATCTGTCAGCTTCTTTGTACGCCGCTTTTGTTTTCCCGTTGTTTTAATCTGATGATGAAGCTGTAACGCCCTGGAAATCTCGCGCTCTCAGAAAGGCTGAGGCCGGGGCCGGAAGTGGTTCGATCAAAGCGTTGATCTGGTGATTTTTCAGAGACTTAAACCCTCCTTCACTCGGCTCTAACACGGCTTGCCTAGACTTGGCGCGTTCGTTGGAAGCGGAACATCGTCCGCTTCCTTGTGCTGGAACAAGCCCGGTTGTCTTTGCGAGCTTCGGTCATCCGTTCCAGCGATTCCTGGCTTGACGGGGCGGAAAACGCAAGGGGAGGCGTGTGACGGAGAAGGCGAACGAGAAGTCATCCCAGGAAAGGTCATCGCGCCAGCTTGGGGGAGTTGAGCGGGACACGCACTACGGGGGCAAGCCGCATGAACCGGGCACCAGCATCATCACAATTTTGCTGCTTTTGCTGATACAGGTTTGGAGGCGCAGGCAAAGTTAGGGGGAAATTGTCTGCGCCTTTTTTTTTGCTCGCAACACGGAAGGAGTTTATGCGTCGAGATGTTTTAGCCTTTGGCTCTGTCAGCCTGCTGGTCTTTCTCTTATTGGTCGCTACGATCTGGTATTTGCTCCCGCCAGTTCGTTGAATCGCACCAAATCATCGCGCACCGTTGTCGCGTTGCAAGTCGTGAGAACCAGCTTTGCACCGCGCTCCAACAACGCCTCAAACAACAGCACCATTTTGCTTTCGAGATGCACGCTCCAGCCACACGCCCGTCAAATCGGGCATTGCCGCAATCGCACGTTGCGTGCGCGGCATGTGCAGGCGCATCCAAGCGAGGTCAGTGGCGCTGGCATGGACAAAGATGGGGAAGAGAATGAATTGCGATGCCACGCGAAGCGTTTCTCAGTGCTGCGGCTTGACGTAGCTTTGGCATCGCTACGAAGACAAAAGCGACGTCGAGACCGTCGCACTCCAAACGCTTCGCGTGAACGATCAAAACGTGAACTTCACCGCCAACTGCAATTGACGCGGGTCGCCCACGCCTTGCCGCAGGAAGCCGTCAAAATTGAACAGCCCCGGCGTAATCAGCGGATTGATGAGGTTCCGGTTATTGAAGGTATTGAACATCTCGATGGTCGGAATCAGTGCGAAGCGTTCGCCGCCGAAACGGAACGGACGCGACACGCGCCAATCGAACGAGAAGAATTCGTTTTCCTTGCGCGTCGTGTTGCGGTTCGTCGCCGTCCGCGTGCCCGGCGTGATCGGTTGCGCGGAACGAGCCTGAATGCGCGTGTTCACCTGCAAACCGCCCCAGATTTCGCCGTAGAGCAGGAAGTTGAATTTGTGGCGAATGTCGCGGTCGGAGAGCGCGTAATCGAGGCGCAGATTGCGGATGTCGAACGAACGATCTGAGAACGGGTCGCGTTCGTTGGAGTCGTCGTCCAGGTCTTTCGACCACACGTAATTGCCGTCCAATTGAAAACCTCTGCTCAGCCGTTTGCGCACACCGATTGTGAAGCCACGATAGAGCGATTTGCCGACTGAACTTGTAATCGCCGTTTCATCCAGATACGGCGCGAAGATGCCTAGGCGTCCGTAGTTCAAAAAGCGCGTCAGCCGCACGCCTTTGGAATGCGTGAAGTCGAGATAGAGCGCCGTGTCCGTAGCAATCTGTTGCTCAAACTGCACGTTCGTCGTGTAAATACGCGGGTTCGTGTAATCGCGGCTGAACGCGCGCACGCCTGAAAAACACGGGAACGGATTGGTGCCGAGCGAGCCGCTACAGGTTTGTGCCGTCGGCGTCAGCACGCCCGGCCACGTCGGCGCAGGCAAGCCGAACCCGATCAACTCTGTGTTGCGGAAGATGGTTTGTTGCTGCACGCCGTTCGTCGTGATCGAACCGACTTGCGACAACATATTTTGCCGCGCGTTGTAAATGCCCCACGAAGCGCGCAGCACCGATTTGCTGTTGTTTGCGAAATCCCACGCGAAGCCGATGCGCGGTTGGAACATCTTCCATTGATCGGGCAACGTGCCATCGGACGGGAAACGCGGATCGCGCAGGAACAAACCGTACGCCGTTTTGGCAGGCTCAACCGTTGGGTTCGGCAAGACCTGTGCTTCCCAACGCAAACCGAACTGCCACGTGAAGCCGGGACGCCATTGCCATTTGTCCTGCACGAACGCCGCGAACTCATCGTTGTTGATGTCAGACGCACCGGCTGCATCAGTAGCGGGGCCGCTGGGGCCTGCGCCTTGCAAATACAACAGCAACGGGCCGCCTGTCGCCGTCGTTCCAGTTGGACAAGCGGCTGTCGCGGCGACATACGTTCCGTTCGAGCAGCCTTTGATGTTTGGCCCGAATCCTGCGCCCAGGCTCGCGGGCGAGGCATAACGTAAAAATCCGGTCACGCTGTCAAAGATGTAGCGCGCGGTGAAGAAGCCGCGAAAGACCTGTGTGTTGTTGCTGCGAATGTATTCGCCGCCGAATTTCAGGTTGTGTCCGCCCGCGATGATGGAGAAGCTGTCGCGCACCTGAAACCGCTGGAACAATTCATCAATGCCGGGTTGTATAAAGAACGGGCTGCCGAAACGAAACGTCGTGGCAAAGCCCATCGCCGTGTCCGCCGGGACGTTCGATTGCACGGCGCTGCGCGGACGATCTTCGCGCGAAAACGTCGCGTGAAATTCATTGAGCTTCGTGCTGGACAACGATGAGTACAGGTTCCAATTCAGCACATTGATTTTGCCCGGCCCTTCCGTGCCGTTCGCCGAATTGCCATACGTCGCCACATCGAAAGTTTCGTTGTCTTTGCGCGAGCGGCTGAAGTTGTATGAAAACGCAAAATCATTGGCATCGCTGAATTTCCAATCCAGTTTGCCCAAAAACGCCGACGTATTGACCGGTTTTTTCAGCGGCAAGCCTTCGTCCTGTTGGCGCGTGGTTTTGAAAAAGTTGATGAGCGCGAGGCGTTGGCAATCGGCGCTGCTGTTGATGAGGGCTTCGTTGGCCTGAATCGTCGGAGCTTGAAGGCTGCACGGCGTGCCAATCGGCACACTCAAATTCGCGCGCGTGAAGTTGCCAGTGATTTGCTCGAACGCGCCGAAGAAAAACGCTTTGTCCTGCACCAGCGGGCCGCCCAGCGTGCCGCCGAATTGCTCACGGTGAAAATCTTTGAGCGAATTGCCATCGGACGTTTTGGCCGTCATGTTTTCGTGGCGTTGGAAATGAAAGATCGTGCCGCGAAAATTATTCGTGCCGGATTTGGTGATGACGTTCACGACACCGCCTGCGGTGCGTCCGAATTCAGCCGATGCGCCCGTCGCCACGACCTGAAATTCCTTGATCGCGTCGAGCGTGATGTCAATGGCCGCGCGCTGTCCGCCGACCTGTTCGCCGAAGAAGCCGTTGTTGTAATCGCCGCCGTCCAAACTGATGTTATTGAAGACGCCGCGTTGCCCGGCAAAATTGACGACATCGCCGTCCGGCCCTTGCGTGACGCTGACGCCGGGCGTCAGCGTGAGCATATCCAGAAACTTGCGCCCCAGCACTGGCGTGTTGGAGACCGCGACTTCATTGAGCGTCGAACTGGATTCGGTTTTCACGGTGTCAATCGTCGGCGCACTGGTGATCGTGATGGTTTCTTCCACTGACGAAACTTTCATTTGCAACGACAAACTGATCGTTTGTCCGACCGTTAACGAAAGGCTTTCCTGTCGCAGTTTGGCGTAGCCTTGCTTCGCTACTTGCAACTCGTAACGACCCGGTTGCAATTGCAAAAAAGCAAAGCGCCCTTCCGCATCTGAAACCAAAACTCTCGTCAAATTATTGTCCAGATTTTTGGCTTCAATATTCGCACCGGGCACGACTGCGCCGGCCTGATCGGTGACGGTTCCCTGAATAACGCCGGTCGTGCTTTGGGTTTGAGCGAAAGCGGGGAGAGAACATAAAAGCAATAATAAGAGGCTGATGCCTCGTCGTAGATGACAAATCATTGGCGTGCTCCTTCTCGAAAAAAATAACCTGTGTCTCAAGTTTCTTGTGACCGCATTTGATGGCTGGCGATTGTATGAAGCCATCCCGCATTCGGCAAGGGCTGGGAAAGATTTTTGCGCAAATCAAATCCATGTTAGCGCGAGGTTAAGCGGAGCCAATATTAACAGGGGTTTGCTGCATCATTTTGACAATGTGAGCGAGGATGGCCACAATGCAGGCGCGTCGTTTTTCTTCGTCAAAATGTTCCGAAACTGAGGAGGTCTTTTGCGCTACCAACTCGCGCTCACACGCAAGCCGGGCAACTCGTTTCGCCAGGGCATCACGACCGCCCAACTCGGTGCGCCGAACATCGCGCTGGCCTTGCAGCAACACGCACAATACGTTGCCGCGCTCCGAGCCTGTGGCCTTGTGGTGCTTGAGCGGGAAGCCGATGAGCGATTCCCCGATGGTTGTTTTGTCGAAGACACGGCGCTCATCACCGCCGAATTCGCGGTCATCACGAATCCTGGTGCGCCGAGCCGACGCGGCGAAACGGCGGCGATAGCGGCGGTGTTGCAGCAGTATCGCCCGCTGAAGTTTTTGCCTCAGGCAGTAACGTTGGACGGCGGCGATGTGTTGTTGATTGAGCAAACTTTTTACGTCGGCCTTTCGGCACGCACGACGATGGAAGCCGCGTCAGCATTGGCCGAAATCGTTCAGCCACACGGTTACGAAGTGGTTCCCATCGTGGTCGCAGACATCCTGCATTTGAAAACCAGCGTTTGTTACCTGGGCGATAAAACGATTGTCGCCACGCAACAATTCGCTGGTTGCTCTGAGTTTCGAGACTACCAAAAAATCGTGACGTTGCCCGCCGAAGACTACGCCGCGAATTGTTTGCGCATCAATGACCACATCGTGATGGCGGCGGGCTTCCCGGAGTTGAAACGCAAGCTGCAACAACTTGAATGTCCGGTGCTGGAAGTGGAAATGAGCGAGTTCCGCAAGATGGATGGCGGGCTGACCTGTTGTTCGCTGTTGTTGTCATAGGAGTGAAATATGAAATTGCTTGTCACGCTGATGAGCCTGTGTTTATTGAGTCTCGCGCCCGTTTGGGGGCAAACGAAAGCCAAATCGTTCCTCACCTCTGAACTGATTTTTCCGCTCGAACATTGGCACAACCACGCTTCGTGCATCGTCGAAGCGCCCAACGGCGATCTGCTTGTCTGCTGGTTTCACGGCTCCGGCGAACGCCAAGCGGACGATGTGATCGTTGAGGGCGCACGTTTGAAAAAAGGCGCGAAGCAATGGTCGCCGCGCTTCACGATGGCCGACACGCCGGGCTATCCCGACACGAATTGCACGATGTTCGTTGATCCAAACAATCGCCTGTGGCTGCTGTGGCCGACGATTATGGCGAACCTGTGGGAAAGCGCGTTGATGAAATACAAAATTGCTTCGCAGTGGACAGGCACAGGTGCGCCGAAGTGGGACGTGCAGGAAGTCTTGCACGTCACGCCGGGACAAGAGTTCGTGGACGGTGTGAACAAGGCGATGGATCAACTGGAACACACGAACGCGCAATCGTCAGAATATCCGCGCGAAACCTTGCAAGCTTACATCGCACGAATGCGCAAGATGGCTGCCGACAAACTCACGCGCCGCATCGGTTGGATGACGCGCGCGCATCCGTTTGTTTTGGACAACAAGCGCCTCATCGTGCCGCTCTATTCCGATGGCTTTTCAATTTCGTTGATGGCGATTACAGACGATTGGGGCCAGACGTGGCACACAAGCACGCCGCTGGTCGGCGGCGGCAACATTCAACCGAGCATCGTGCGCAAGCGCGATGGCACGCTCTACACGCTGATGCGCGACAACGGCCCGCCGCCGAAACGCCTGCATCAAAGCGAATCGAAAGACAACGGCGAAACCTGGTCGCCCGTGACCGACAGCGAACATCCGAATCCCGGCTCCGGCGCTGAAATCATTGGTTTGCGCAACGGGCATTGGGCGTTGATTTCCAACGACACCGAACGCGGTCGCCACAGCCTCGCCGTTGCCATTTCCGACGACGAAGGCAAAACGTGGAAATGGAAACGTCATCTCGAACTTGATACCTCAGCCGAAGCCAGTTCGTTTCACTACCCCTCGCTCCTCCAAGCCAAAGACGGCACGTTGCACGCCACCTACAGTTATTTCGTGAATAAAAAAGAAGTGCCTGTGGACAAAGACGGCAAGCCGATGCGCAAGGCGATCAAGCACGCGCATTTCAATGAAGAGTGGGTGATGGAAGGCAATTCCAAGTAAAGCTGCGCCCGCGAACACAGGCGTCAAGAGTACGCGCTTCAGCGTGATTTTGCTTTCGATGACAAACCCTCACGCTGAAGCGTGTACTCATGACACCTCTTTTCACGATTTCAGTTCAGCCACAGCCTGCGCGACCAATTGATTCGACTTTGCCAACGCCGCGTCTGCGATCTCCCGATTTACATTCGCTTGCTGCATCACGAGCGCCACAGGCAATCGCCAATCCGCTGCTTCCAACACGGCGCGCGCTGTCGCGGCATCTACCTTGCATTCGTCCTGCACGATGCCGACCGCGCGTTCGCGCAGCTTGATGTTTTTGGTTTGCAGGTTCGCCATGCGATTGCCCTTCACATAGCCGAGCCGCACCAGCGCCATCGTCGAAAGCATATTCAGCACGAGCTTTTGTGCGGTGCCGGATTTCAGCCGCGTCGAACCGGCGATGACTTCGGGGCCGACAATCGGTTCAATTGGAATTTCGACCGCTGCCGCGAGTGCGGTGTTCGCGTTGCACGTGATGCACGCGGTCAATGCGCCGAGTTGCCGTGCGTATTCGACTGCGCCGATGGTGTACGGCGTGCGACCGCTCGCAGCAATGCCGACGACGACATCGTTGGCGTTGACGTGGCGCGCTTGCAAATCGCTCGCGCCCGCGGCGCGATCATCTTCGGAGGCTTCGACGGCTTTGTAACAAGCTTCGTAGCCGCCTGCGATGATGCCTTGCACGAGTTCGGGCGACACGCCAAACGTCGGCGGACATTCCGCAGCGTCGAGCACGCCCAAGCGTCCGCTCGTGCCTGTGCCGACGTACAACAAACGGCCTCCGCGCGCGAGCCGTTCGACGATTGCGTCAACGGCGTTCGCAATCGCGGGCAGGACTTGCGCAATGGCATCGGCGACTTTTTTGTCTTCGGCATTGATGATTTGTAAGGCTTCGAGCGTAGAGACGCGATCAATTTCTGCGGTGTTGGGGTTGGGTTGTTCAGTGGTGGTCATCGTGGTCTGGGGAACGACGGTTTGCCCCCTCCGAGTTGCTGTCCGACGAGCAACTGATTTTGACTTTGCACATAATTCGCCAGCGCCATTTGCGCTGCACCGACGGCGGGTTTGCAGAGCGGCGTGGCAATGATCGCGTTTGGCGCAAAGGCTGTGATGTCTTCACGCAAGGGTTGCAAAATCAAATTGCCTGCGCCGAACACGCCGCCGACATAACCGATGCGAAACGTTTCGTCGCGCATATTCAATTGCGCAATCACGGCTTTGATCGCGCGTGCCAATTCGTGCGCAGCGTCTTTGAGAATTTCAATCGCAACGGCGTCGCCTGCCTGCGCGGTTTCGACGACGAGTTTGGAAAGCTGCGCGATTTGCGGCAGCACGTTGGCGTCAGGATTGTAGATCACTGCCGGAAGCTCAGGCGGCGTTTTCACATTGAAGAAGCGGCAGACTTTTTCGGTCAACGCGGTCTCTTCGTGGCGACGATAATCATACGCGGTCATCACGGCTTCGAGCGCGCGACGACCGATGTACGTGCCGCTGCCTTCGTCGCCAAGCGTCGGCCCCCAACCGCCCGCGCGCGCGACTTCGCCGTCTTGGTTGACGCCGTACGCGATGGAACCTGTGCCGGCAATAATCACGATGCCGGGTTTGCCTGCGGTGGCTCCGGCGAGCGCAATGCGCGCGTCGGTTTCGAGCGTGAAGCTCAGCGCGGGCAAAGCGGCCTCAATCGCATCGTACATTTTGCGATGGTTGTCGGGATGCGACACGCCCGCGAGACCGATGCAGGCGGCAGTGATTTGATGCGGTGCGATGTTGGCTTGACGACACGCAAGAATGATTGCGGTCGTGACGGATTGCGTGGCGGCTTCGACGCCAACGCGGTGAAAATTGGCGGCGGCGGCGCGACCTTCGCCCACTAAATATTCAGACAGATGAACGCTGGGATCCGCCGCGACGCGAAAGATCATCGCTCTGGTATTTGTCCCGCCACCATCCACGCCCAGCCAATACGGCAAATCTTCCTGCGCTTCGGCTAGATTCCTGACAACAGAATCTAAAACCTCGGTGAGGTGGAGCATAATATTTTTCTATCCTTCCCACTCCATGCAACGTCGTGCATCACGCCCGCCAAAAAACGCACGGCGCGAGCTTCCCACTGATACAACCGACGTTCCCTTTTGTAGCCTGGGGAAGTTTTATATTAAACTCAGCGCGTGTCATAAATAAAACTAAAAGTTCTGATGGTAATGATAAATGAAAGTTGTCAGTTGTCAGTGGCTGGTTGTCAGCTACTGTGTTTTTGCTGGCAACTGACAACCGACAACTGACAACTGCTTATGGAATTCCGACAACTCCGAACTCTGCTGGCCATTGCGGAAACGCGCAACTTCACGCGCGCGGCGGAGCGTGTGCATTTGACGCAGGCTGCCGTGAGCGCGCAGATCAAAACGCTTGAAGCCGAAACCGGCGTGCCGTTGTTTGCGCGCGTGAACAAAAAAGTTTTTCTGACCGAGGCGGGCGAATTGCTGGTGCGACGCGCCGAGCGTTTGCTCAAAGCGCACGACGAAGCTTTGCTTGCGCTCAAGGAATTGGGCGATGCCGAACGAGGCCGCCTGCGCATCGGCACGGCTTCGACGATGGCCAGCAATGAGCAATTGCCAACGATTCTCGCGGAACTCAAACGCGCGTATCCGAAAGCACAAGTCACCGTGCGCCGCGCGACGAGTGCGGAAATCGTCGCGCAGATTTTGCAAAACGATTTGGATGTCGGCTTGGTTTCGCTGCCCGTCGAGGCCAACGACATTCGCGCTGAGGTGTTGCAACGAGATCGTCTAGTTGCTATCGTGCAACCTGCTCATCCCCTCGCGCATCAACGCAGCATAAGCCCCCTACAACTCGCTGCCGAGCCGCTGATTCTCGGTGAACAGGGCGGCAACACCCGACGGTTAATTGATTTGTTTTTTGAGAAATCTGGTGTGCGGCCCCAAGTGGTCATGGAATTGGGCAGCAACACTTCGATCAAACGCATGGTCGAGCACGGCCTGGGCGTGAGCCTGCTGCCGCGTTCGTCGGTGCGCGAGGAGATGAAGGCTGGTAAACTAATTGCGTTGCCGGTGCGTGGCTTTAAGGATAATTGGGAATTGGGGCTGGTCACGCTCAAAGGCGATCACGTGCCGCCCCTGCAACGAGCCTTCAAGCAGCTTTGCAAACAATATTTCGACTGAGGAAACTTTGAGGATGAAACAAACACGACAAACCTGGTTCAGCGTCATCATCAGTGCCACACTCATCATCAACTTATTCGCCTTTTCTGCGTTCGCACAACAACGACGACCACGTCGTACCAGCGACGTAGAATTCAGCCCGCTCGCAGCAGGCACACGGGTCTTGCCCAGAGGCTACGTGATCGTCCTGCGCCTGGACACGCGCTTGGATTCCAGCCGTGTGCGTCCGAGTGATCGCTTTTACGCGCGCCTTGACGAACCCATCACGGACGAAGCGGGCAGCATGATCTTGCCCGCGAATTTATTGGTGATGGGCCACGTCAGGGAGGCCACGCCCGCACAGATGGGGCGGCGTTCCGGCCTCATCGAAATCGAGTTCGACCGCCTGGCCATGCCTGACGGACGCGAGCTGCCGGTCAAAGGCATTTTGACCAGCGCCGATCCGGCAGAACGCAAAAAACTCAAAATTGATGAAGAAGGCGTGCTGGAAGGCGGCGGACAAGTGAAGCGCAACACCGTGTTTGTGGGCGGCGGCGCGGCGACAGGGGCGGTGATCGGCGCGATTGCGGGAGGCGCGGCGTTGGGCGCGGCAGTCGGCGCAGCGGCAGGTGTGGTCGCGGTGTTGTTGGCCAAAGGCAAAGAAGCGATTGTCGAGCCAGGCACATTGATTGGCCTCGAATTGACGGAGTCGTTGGACTTGACGCAACGCGGCACGATTCCGCCACCACGACCGACAACACCAGCGCCAACGACACCAACCACGACGCCTTCGCCTTCAACGCCCGCGCCGAATCCCAGTCAACCTCCTGCGACAACGCCGGACACAAACGGTTCGCAGCAGCCTGTTCCGCTACCGACGCCGCCTCAGGAACCGCAACTGGTGAAAGTCAGTTTTGTGCAAGTCGAGCGTGTGTCGGGGAATTCGATTTTGGTGGTTGCCACAGCCGAAACAACCTCTGGCGGCTGGCGCGTCAAGGCGGAGCATCAAGTTAATCAAGACACGCTGGAAGTATGGGTCAAAGGCACGCCGCCGGAAGGTCGCGCGTCCAAAGCCATCTCGCATCCGACGGTCACCACAACGGTGGCAGACCCCAGTCGTGCCATTCGCCGCGTCGTGGTTCACGGTCTGGGCGGCGACCGCACCGTCGCCGTGCCGCAACAAATTCGCCGGTAACAACAACGCCAACGACGATGAAATTTTACGACATCACCGTTCCGTTCTCGACCGATTTGCCCGTGTATCCGGGCGATCCAGCCGTGCAAATCACGCAAGTCGCCAGCCTCGCGGCAGGCGATATTTGCACCGTGTCGCATTTGAGTTTTGGTTCGCACACGGGCACGCACGTAGACCCGCCGGCCCACTTCGTTGCAGGTCGAGCGACGTTGGACGAATTGCCGTTGGAAGTGTTGATTGGCCCGGCGCGTGTCGTGGATGTCGGTGAGATCAGCGCGATTGATGTGGTGACGATTGACGCCGCGAATTTAACGGGCGTCGAGCGCGTACTGTTCAAAACGCGCAATTCACGGCTCTGGCAAGCAGGCGTGTGCGAATTTGAGACAGCGTTTGTTTACCTGGAAACAGCAGCGGCTGAGCGATTGGTGGAACTCGGCGTGAAACTGGTCGGGATTGACTATCTCTCGGTGGAAAAATTCAACTTCGAACAGCCCACCACGCATTACGCGCTGCTCGGCAACGATGTCGTGATTGTCGAAGGCTTGAATTTAACGGACGTGGCGGCGGGCGATTACGAATTGATTTGTCTGCCGATGAAAATTCAGAACGGCGATGGCGGCCCGGCGCGAGTGGTGCTGAGAGAACTGGCTTGAGGCGCTTTTGTGGGGAGCGGGTCAATTACACTCGATCAACGAAGTTTCCGCCAGAATGGCTTCGGGTTTGGCGTCCGCTTGTTGCAGCAGGCTGTCGAGCGTCTGACTCAATTCCTGTTGGAACGAACCGCAAATGCTGTCGAGGTCTACCAGCAGGTCTTCGTGATCCAGTTTGCGATACAGCGTCATCGCGCCGATGTCGTGGTTTTGATGACGCAGCGGCACGCGCAACGACCACTTAGCCTCTACCGTTGTCAGTTCGTCCACGTCTCCACCCGAACGTACTTTGCCCCATCGAACATTGGTCGCGTCGGTAGGCATCGGTTTCCATCCGTTCATCTCTGCCCCGGCAGCGAACGTTGGTTGGTGAGACGTACTGGCGAGTGTCTTGAGTTCCAGCGTGATGCTGTCAAAATCATTCATCTCGCAAATTTGACTGAGCAACGCGAAAATCTTTTCGGCATCTGCCGTCTGCTTCATCGCGGCGCACAGTTGCCGGACATTCACATTGGCGATCATTCGGCGGCGGCGGCGCGTGACGCCTTGACGGATTTTACTCCCGATTACTTCAAATTCAGGGTAACGAAGCCGTTGCACCCCCACCACGATCAACACGCCCAACGTGCTAAAAATCAACGCGGCGAGCGAGCGACGCGGATTCAGTAGCAAAATGCCGAACAGACAAAATACGCCGCAAACCCCGTACAGCAAAATCGTCGTTTGTCGCACCGACAAACCGTGATCCAGGAGCCGATGATGAATGTGCCCGCGATCACTTTGCATCAGCGGTTTGCCGCCCACGAACCGCCGAATCACGGAGAGAAAAATTTCGACGATGGGCAAGCCGAACGACACCATCGGAATGGCAATCGCAATTGTCGTCGTTCCTTTTTGCGCGCCAATCAACGACAGCACGGCCACCATAAACCCCAGCATCAGGCTGCCCGAATCGCCCAGGAAAATCGAAGCGGGGTGAAAGTTGAAATAAAGAAACCCGACGACGGCTCCGAGCAAAATGATCGCCAGCAAACCGATCTCGAAATTCCCTACGGCCACAACCGTGAACAAAATCGAAAGCAGCGCAAACGCGGAAATACCGGCGGCCAAGCCGTCCACGCCATCCACCAGATTGAACGCGTTCGTGATGCCGAGAACCCAAATTAAGGTCAGCACAAAGCCCAGCCCCTCCGGCAGGGCAAAGTTTTCGCCCAGAAACGGCAGCGAAACCAACTCAATGCCGAATCCCCAATACTGCAATAAAACGGCAGCCCCGCTCTGCACGGCAATTTTGACCCAGGCACTGCAACCCTTCAGGTCATCATACACGCCCAGCAAAAAAACTACGGCGGTACACAAGACAATAGAAAGATACCACTGCGGATGCGCATTGAAGCGTTGCCCGATTTCATTTTGCAGAAACGGCACGCAGCAAAGCGTGAGCAGGAAGCTCGCAAAAATCGCCACGCCGCCCAGGCGCGGCGTAGGTTTCTGGTGAACGCGGCGCTCGTTGTCGGGAATATCTATTGCACCCAATGCCATCGCCAACCGCGCGATCAGCGGCGTAAAGACCAACGTCAAAATCAGTGCAATGAGAAATAATACGATGTAGGAGCGCATAACAAATTATTTCAATCCAGTAAACGTTCGCCAGCCATCACAGCTTTATAAACTTCCAATGTTTGGCGAATAACCAATTCCTGCGTAAATTTCTCCAACACCAAAGCGCGACCATTGGCTCCCATTTCCCGCCGCAAAGCCGGGGCGAGAAGTAATTTTTGCAAAGCATCAGCCAGTGCAACCGGGTCTTTGGGCGGAACCAGCAGCCCGTTCCATCCATCCCGCACAATTTCACGACAACCGGTGACATCGGTCGTCACAATCGGTCTGCCGGACGCCGCCGCTTCAATCAAAGACAGCGGTAAGCCTTCGCGGTACGAAGGCAAACAAACAATATGCGACTGCGCCAGCAACTCCGGGATGTCGCTGCGATGCCCAACCCATTCGACCAATCCTTCTTTTTCCCAGCCTCGCACCTCCGCTTCCGTAATTGCGGTGGGATTTCCGGGATCGAGCATGCCAGCCAGAAGCACGCGCAGTTGTTGCCCGCGCTGCTTGAGAAGGCGGCTCGCCTCGACCAATTCGACCACCCCTTTGTCACGCAGCATGCGAGCCGTGAGCAAAATGACGGGCGTGCCGACTGGCTCCGGTTTTGGAGTAAAGAGCGTTGTGTCTACTCCCGCCCCGGCAATCAATGCGGTTCTGCTTTCAGGCAGGATTTTCCGCTGCACAAAAAAAGACCGATCATCCTCGTTTTGAAAAATGGTGCGGGCGTTCCGATTTGCCAGACAAAGGCGATAGGCAAAGGTCAATGCGCGCCGCAGCACGCGCGCCTGCCACTGATTGGACGTGAAAAGATAGCCGAGTCCCGTCACCGCGTTCACAGTTGGGACGCGCGTCAGACGCGCCGCGATGGAGCCGTACAGAATCACGCGCAGCGTGACCTGATGCACAAGCTGCGGCTGCCAGCGCCGATGCAACGCAACAATGTTGGCTATCGTTCTCCATTCCGTCAGCGGCGTCGCGCTCAGTCGTTGCAACCGCAGCGGTTCAAAATCGAAGCCTTCCGCCTGAATGCGTTCGACATATTCGCCCGGCAACGTGGCCACCGTGACCGCGTATCCAGCCGCGCGCGCGGCGCGTGCCAGCCGCAGACGATGTGTCCAAAAATACCAATCGTTGGGAATCAAATACAGAATGCGCGGTTGCGCCGTGGGCTGCTGCGCCGAAGCCGAGTCAGTAGCCAACTTCGCAGGCCCAATCATCTCGCTTCTTCGCTCAACCAAGCCTGGAACATCAAAATGGGCCATAAGTAATAATGCCAATTGCGCGCGCCGGACAAATGCTCAAGCCATCGCTCCCGCACTAAATCTGCTTTGAAAAAGCCTTCCGTGCGCAAGCGGTTTTCATCAATCAACGCCTCCGCCCATTCGCGCAACGGCCCGCGCAACCAAACATCAATCGGCACGCCGAACCCTGTTTTCGGGCGTTCGATCAATTCACGCGGAACAAACTTATAAAGCAGTTGCCGCAAAATCCATTTGCCTTTGCCGTCCCGAATTTTCAGGTGCAGCGGCAAACGCCAGGCGAATTCAATCACGCGATGATCGAGAAACGGAACTCGTGTTTCCAGACTCACGCCCATCGCCGCGCGATCTACTTTCACCAGAATGTCATCGGGCAAATATGTCATGAAGTCCAGAAACATCATGCGTTGCTCAAAATTTGTCCCGTCGCCCCAAGCTTGACTAATAGCCATCGCAGTCGGGTCTTCGTGCGTGTGCAACACCAAATCGTCCGTTTTCTTCCAGGTCGAAATCAAACTCTGATAAATAGCCTCTGGCTGCTCGACCACCAGAATCTCCGCCAGTTTATGCAGTTTGTCGCCGGGCACGTTGTAGCGCAGGCTGCCGGGAATAATCATTTTCAGCCCCTGAAACGTGTGATTCCAGGTGGTCGGCGAGACGGTTGTAATCCCAGCAGCAGCGGCCTTTCTAAGTCCGAGTGGAATCCAACCCAGCTTGTTCCAGATGTTGGTCGCCCAAAAATATCGGTTGTACCCACCAAACAATTCGTCTCCGGCATCGCCCGACAAACTGACCGTCACCTTCCGCCGCGCCAGTTGAGAGACGAGGAAGGTGGGAACTTGTGACGAATCGGCGAAGGGTTCATCGTACAGTGCAGGCAGCTTCGGGATCACCGCCAACGTTTCGGCGGGCGTGACATAAAATTCTGTGTGATCGGTGCCCAAATGACGCGCCACCGCCTTCGCAAATTCTGCTTCGTTGTATTCGGTCTCGTGAAAGCCAATCGTAAAGGTCTTGACCGCTGACGCCGACTCGGCCTGCATTAAAGCCACAATCAACGAAGAGTCTATGCCGCCCGACAAAAACGCGCCGAGCGGCACATCGGCGATCATCTGCCCGCGAATCGTTTCGCGTAAGATCGTCTCCAATTCGGTCAACGCTTCTTCTGCCGTGCCGGAAAACATCTGAGCGCGTGCTTGATGGGCAATCTCCACCGGGTCCCAATACGGCTTCGGCACTAGGCTTTCTTTGCGCCCACAAGCCGCCAACGGAATCGTCAGAATCGTGCCCGGCAACAGCTTGTAAATACCGCGATAGATCGAATACGGCGCGGGAATATAGGTATAGCGCATCAAGAGCGCCAGCGCTTTTCGCTCGACTTCTCCGCGCCAATCTGGGTGCGCACACAACGCTTTCAATTCCGAGCCAAAGAGCAACGCCTCGCCGACCCAGCCATAATACAGCGGCTTCTCTCCAGCGCGATCTCGCACCAGATGTAGCACTTGTTCTCGCCGATCCCACACCGCGAACGCGAACATCCCGACGAAGCGTTTGACCGCCGCTTCTATGCCCCATTGAGTAAAAGCGGCCAGCATAACTTCCGTGTCCGAATGGCCTCGAAAACCGTGTCCTAAAGACTCTAACTTCGCTCTTAACAGTGGGAAGTTATAAATCTCTCCGTTGAAGACAAGCACATATCTGCCGTCCGCAGAAAGCATCGGTTGATGGCCTTCCGGGGACAAATCCACGATGGACAGACGGCGATGCCCCAATCCAATTCCCGTTTCGGTCTCCACCCAGGCACCACTGTCATCCGGGCCGCGATGAAGCACCGCACAGGCCATCTGCGCAGCGATGTTCGTGAGTTCTGCTTCGCTTCGGTGATTCGCGGAATCAAGAAAACCCGTTATGCCACACATAGCAATCGTTACCTGATAGGATGGGATAAGACTTCTCGATAAAGGTTTTCGTAGCGCGCGACGACGGAACTTAAACTAAAATGTTCTTCAATCCTACGCCGCGCCGCCGCACCCAACGCAACTCGTTCAGGTTTACTCATCATCAATATCGTTCGCCATCCAGCAGCCAACGCCTGCGCGTCGCGCGGCGGTACTACAAGACCAGCGTCGCCGATTATCAGGGCCGAATCGCCCACGTCTGTAGCCACACACGGAACGCCACAAGCCATGGCTTCTCCCAGCACATTGGGGAAGGCTTCGCTTTCCGAAGAACTAGTGGCAAGGTCAAGAGCGAGCAGAATCGGCGTGACATCTTCACGCCTTCCAAGCAAAAAGCAAGCGTGTTCAATGCCTGTCTGTTGCAGGAGCGCCATCAATTCCTTGTTCTCCCAATGAATTCCGTTGCCGCAAAGAAGAAAGCGAGCAGCAGGCATGTCTTTCAGCAGTAAAGCTGCCGCCTGAGCAAAATTAGGAAGGCCTTTTCTGCGATCATATCGAGTAATTAGCCCGATCAATGGCGTTGTACTTTCCAAACCCAATTCCTGGCGAAGCGAAGTAGAATTTTCCTGACTAGCCCGATAATGTGTTAGGTCAAAGCCATTAGGGATAACGACTATTTTGTCGGAATCATAACCCATTTCAAGGTGCGACTTCCGGGCGGTTTCCGAACAACTAACAATGCGAGTAGGAAGCAATGACGATAAGCGGGCACAGACTTTAGTTAGTATAAACGTCTTTTTATCTTTGATATAAGGAGCAACGTCAGCTCTGATATTCCATACGACGGTGGCATTTGTACTGAGTTTTCCTACAATGCCCGCCATCAAATCTGCGTGGTACATCCAGGTTTGAATAATATCTACGGGGCGACCTGCCAGGTAACGCCAGAGCCTCCCTAATTTCGCAGGTGAAGGAATTTGCATCCCTTGCCTCAGCCCCAACGCCCTAACCGGGATGCCGAGCTGCTGAATTTTTTCTCCTAATTGCCCCTGATCTGTTAACGAGATAACTTCCAAATCAAATACTTCTTTATTCATGCCGACGAGAAGTCTATAAAGCATTGATTCAGCCCCTCCGGCAAGAAGCCCGCTAATAACGTGAACAATATGAATTTTATTTTGCAGAAGCCAAAACCATCCGTAACCTGCGATAGGCGAGCTATCTCAGATAGTTATTTTTTGTACCCCACGGCTGTCCAGAATTGATCTGTATGGAAAGTAATATCACGTAACCCCGCCCGCAGCATCATTTGCCTCACTTGTAATTGCGTGAAGCGTTGTTCGAGGCGCGTCCCAAACCGGTCAAGCGCATCATTTCTCATCACGTACAACGTACGGTGGCGATACCAGGCTAAGGGAAAGTGTTCTACATTTACCCCCAGTGCTTCTAACCCTAAAGCAAAACGAGCCAGTGGCCAGTAAATTAACCTCGCTAATATGTCACTTATGAGAGATCTTAGAGGAAGAGGTAGCCGAGAGATAAGGCGGCGGGCTAAGTCACTTCCTTTCCAAATCAACCTAAACCAAAACGGACGGTTATCAAACGCATAATACAAATAGAGTAAGAAAGGAGCACCAGGTTTGAGTTTGGCAATACATTGCCGAAGCCCAGCCTCCGTATCAGGAACATGGTGCAACACTCCTAATGAATATCCAAAATCAGCAGAGTTATCAAGTAAAGGAATAGCATCTACACTGGCTTGATAAAACTGACAATTTGACACTTCCTTAAGATTTAGGCGCGCAACATCAAGTGCTTCCGCACTAGGGTCAATCAGATGTAAGAAGCCAACTCGTGGGGTAACGAATTTCGCCCATCTTCCACTGCCACAACCTAAATCAAACCCCACCGCATTCGGTGGTAACTTCTCCCAGGGGAAAATATTAAAATAACTATCAAACATCACAGACAACTCTGCGGCTGAGAGCTTCGATTGATCAAATCGTTGCCACTCGTCCCCAAACCCCTTTACAACTTCTTCGTGAATATTTGCGGCTGTCATTGCCTGGGGAAATAAGGAATTCCGCATCTCAATTTACTCCCCTAGCAAAGCCCCGCCTATTCGCCACCGGCACAAATCTGATTCGTTGTCTTTTGCGCTTCAGTCTTACAAATGGCCGGATAATTATTCGTAGAAATCCAGGGCCACCAGTAAGAACTAAAATGCCGTATGCAACTATATGATGTCGAATTGCCGTGCCCCAATTGGCAGTTCCCATCGCCCACAAAAACTCAAGGCTAAAATAGCAGATTATTAGAAAGCCCCATTGACTCCGGCGCTCGCCCGAAGCGTGATACCAGGTGGCCAAGGCGTGAAAGATCAATAGTAATCGCAGATAACCTTCAAACGCTCCATAAATATCAACTGTACTGGAAATCTGCCAAGGGAATGGAGCCAGCATATACATAGTAAATACCCAAGCGGCAGAAGGAATAAAAGCAGTAAGTGAAGACGTATCGAGCGTTCCCCCATAGCTGGCTCGGTCATAGCTTGTTGTTGTTCGATCCCGATAGACTCCAGCATACTCTGCTCCTTCGCCAGACATTAAGGCTCTGGCCGCTCCCCCTGTGTCGCTGGCAATCAAAAACCAAGTCAATAAGATTCCTCCGAGCAACCCTACCCCCGCAAGTTTGGCTATCAAGCTTCGCCCTTCCCACCTCTTCAAATTGAAACGCAGCCCCCAAAAGAAACCTAAACAGATCAAAAATAGGGCGTATATGAATAACCCATTATGAAAGACCCCTAACGCGAACCCTGACCCACTCAGCATTATCATTTTCACTAATGTAGGCTTTTTGCGCAGCGACAAACCGAAATATGCGACCATCAAAAAGAATAGCATCTGTAGTGACTCGCGCATGGTGATAGAAGTGAAGATGATTGCTGAAGGCAGTAAGCCATAAATAAGAACCAGCCCGATTTGCCATCTTGCAATACCAAGCAATCTTGCCATTTTTATAATCACCAAGCAGGACATAACATAGGCCAAAATTGATAATTCCTGGCCGAGCAGTTTAGAATCACCAAATAAGCGATAGAAAAACGAAAGAAACTGGATATATGCACTACTCCCTGCCTCCATACCGCCAAACTCAGCAAACCACATAGGCTGAATTGAATGTGACATGGTGACAGCATTCTCGTGGAAAGTGACAGCATCCATATCAGCGCCGATTAAGATGAAGTAATAAGCGTTGACGAACGAGGTAAGGTGTCTAGCTGATAAAGCGAGAAAAGTAACGGCTAACAACCTCCAATCGCTATGGATATCCTCATCTGCAAACAGAGTGAAATAGGTTCCGTAAAGCACGACTAAGGCTGCACGGTCGGCGGATAGAAAACTAAAGAAAACTATAATCATAAATGCAAGGGATAGAATACTAACTTCTGATTTACCTAAGATCATATTTCTTATTCAATCTATCAACCAACTTTGTAGTTATGTGATTACACAAAGTAAATGTTGATGGCTAAATACTGCATTAAACTCCGGACTGCAAGACAACTCCATTTGCTATACTGATTAAAGTAGCTGGCTCAGGGCCTGTTCAGTTTTTATAAAGAGTGTCTCTATACTAAAATTTTCAGCAATCTGGTGCCGCACAATATTTTTTTCAGGTAAGGTTCCTCTTGCAACACTTAATATCGCCTCGGCCAGTAATACGGGATTACGTGCTGGAACCACGATACCAACGGAACCGACAATATTTGACGAATCTCCTACATCGGTCACAATACAGGAAACACCACAGGCCATCGCTTCCCCAATGCTATTTGAAAAACCTTCTGTAATCGAAGAGGAAACCGCAATATCCAGCGAATTATAGACTGCGGCCATATCGTCCCGAGCCTCACTCCAAATTAAGCGCGAACCTAGCATTTGTGCAGCAGCTAAATTTTTCATTTCTGATACATATTCCGGACTTCCATTACCAACACACACAAACCGCAATTTGGCGTTTTGCTGCGCCGTCGAGAGTGCTGCCTGTAAGAATGTAGGATGATCTTTCATCGGGTCAATTCGAGCGACTAATCCAATCAATATTTCGTCTTCCTGAATGCCCCATTCAAGTCTGAGTTTTTTTCTCAAGGCGTCGTTTGGTGAAAACTTCCGGATATCTATGCCATTATATATGGTAATTATTTTGCTCCTCGGAAATTGACGGGTAATAAGATGACGATAACCAGCCTGCGAATTTACGATGATCAGATCCGCCCAACGAGCCAAATATTGCTCTAATTGACTAATGAATCGCTCTAACCAGTCATAGCGGCTCAAATCCATGTCAGAGGCGCGAATTCCCCAAACTATTTTCATTTTTGGGGAAAAAGCTTTAATGAGTACAGCCAAAATATTGGCAACTGCCAAATAGCTATGTAAAATTGCAGGCTTCTCTTGGCGAATTAATAAAATCAGCCTGCAAATGAATAACAACACATCCCAGCGCCCTCTTTTCTGTAGGCAATGCACTGGAATACAATTACTAACTAGTTCTGAATCAAATTCCCCTTTATAAAAAGTAGCAACAGTTACAGGCCACCTTTTTAAGGTGAGGCCTTTTGTTAACAAGACTAACTGTCTTTCTGCCCCCCCCCGCTCTAAAGCGCGCGAGAGAAAAAGAATTTTCTTCTGAGCTATTGACATGCTATTACAATTTCTCGTCACTCTTTCCTAATCAACCTTATTTAACTCCGACACACATGACATACGTTGCCAGTTGCTGATTAGACTTTATATTGCCGTTTATTTTCTCAAGCAACCTTACTAGGTACGAGCCACGCCTTAGTAAGGCTATAATGGGAAATGTGATAATAAAAGCTAAACTGTTAGTCTTTACCCCACTCAAGTTACACATGCCAAAGTTTAGGGGTATTAAATAGTCGCATGTCAATACATTAATACCTGAGTCATAGTGCGCACGCTTTAGGTCTTCAGTTGTAAGCGGCACGTGGATATCGTAAACTCGCCGATTGGCAGTTTTTTGCGCCCAACCAATTATACCAGTCATATTCGGGATTATGGTTATAACTATACCTCCTTTTTTCATATAACGCATAACAGCTTGTATATATCGAGATGTATCTTCAAAATGCTCTGCCACCCCCATTGATAGAACAACATCGAATACCTCAATTAGATTATCCGGCGGGTGAAACAAATCTGCACAAATAATACTACCTTGTACGCCCGCCCGATATAAGATTTGGCGCTCTTGCTCGCAACCTATTTCTGAGTAATCGATTCCACTAACTTCAAACCCATACTCTTTGGCAAAATAGGGAAGCCAGGACGAGCAAGCGCATCCGATCTCTAACAAAGTTGCCCCTTTCATTTGCCTTCCTCTGAATATGTCCTGAAAACATTCATGTAGTTTTATATTTACATAGTTTTTACTACTTAAATTATAAGGATCAACTGGTTTAATATCGGCAACAGTATTCCAATTGGCATCCCAGTAATCCTTTCCCGCTTTATCTATGTTCATTATTTTCTTTTCTCAAGCTTTGAATACTAAAACAGTCCATCTTAATTTTCTTGGCGACAAAATAGTAACGCGATGTTTATTTAGGTGAGGTTCGGACTATATACAGTACCTATTAAGCCAGAGCAGAACAACCAATCTACTGCCTTAACAACAAATACTCCATCTTTAACATGGTACTTAGGCTAAGTTCTTAGTCATCTACTAATTGACGTTTACTAATTTCCCGTCTAATGATTTGCAGTGTGAGTATTGCTGTCACCCAATATACGCTACTTGTAGCTAGGGCAATACCACTCCCCCCCCAAATGCGAGAGAAGAAGTAATCGAAGGTGATGCAGCAAATCAAGCTTGCTACAGCAATCCAAATGATATTATGGTTAGCCATTAGGGCGCTTAGAAGCCTGAAGCTAACGTAAACAATAACATAAGCAGGTAGCTGAAGTGCGTACATTGACTGTATAGATGCGACTATCTCTGTAGTCTCAGGTGTAAAAGCCCCACGCTGAAAAAGCACTCTGACAATGGGCTTAGAAAAAATGATAATGAGCAAGCTTGACAAAACGCACACAGGCAAAACAAATTTGCAGATGCTTCCTAAATAAGCTTTCTTTAACCCTTCCCAGTCGTTGGCCGTTGCAAGCTTTGAAAAGTGCGGCAAAACCGTTGTGCCTACAGCCACTGCAAAAAGGGTTAAATATAAACTAATGACACGATAGCCAAAGCTTAAGGCCGCAACATCCCCAGGGCGTAACTTCGCAGCAAAACTCTGGTCTATTATGGGCATTATACCTGACAGAATACTGGCTAGCATAAAAGGCAAAGTATTATTGAATATTTGCCACATTTTCATATTAGGCGACCGCACTTGAAGCTGTAATGAAATTCTGTATTTGTGCAGTAAGCAGGTCAAAAATGTAAATTCAATTAAAGCTCCTATAAGAACTCCTACCGCAAGAGCGTAAGCACCTAACCGTTTCCCAATAATTATTAGTGAGAGAACCGAGATGATGCCTGTCAAACCAGGTACTAATGCTGTGAACTTAAATTCTTCCTCCGCGTTTAGGATAGAGGCTACAAATAATGTAGCGCTACTTATAATACTAAACGGAGTTAACAAATATATTAAGTTTGTTGTATTTGCAATCTTGCTCGGCTCAAACCCAGCATATATATATGGTAGTAAGTGTGGAACTATGGTGACTAGGGCAAAATTTATAACTAATAATTCTATGAGCAGGAAAGTGAATGTTGTTGATATTAGTTGTTGTAGAGCTTCTTTTCCTTCCTGATGCTTAGTTTCAAGATAAATTGGAGCTAGCGTGACTTGTAAGGTCCCAGCAGTAATGCTAATAACAAAGGAGGCAATAGTAAAAGCTACATTGTAGGAATCTAGCTCATCCCCGGCTCCAAAAACCGCCGCTGATACCATTTCCTTGACAGCGCCTAATAATTTGACCACAAAAGTTAGCAGGCTGAAAGTAATGGATGCGCTAACTATTTTCCGTGTAACCGAGGTGTTAGCCCAGTTTTCCCAATAAGTTTTGAGCGATTTTACTGCGGCTAAGATCTTGCAATCCCCCTTCCTGGGTTTTTTCTCTTAATTTAACAATGCCCGCAAATAATCTCCATAATTGTTCGCGTCCAAAGCCATTGTTAGTTTTTGCAATTGAGCTGGGCTTATGTATCCCAAACGAAATGCAATCTCTTC
This sequence comes from uncultured Heliobacteriaceae bacterium, assembly GCA_964631865.1. Classification (GTDB taxonomy): domain Bacteria; phylum Acidobacteriota; class Blastocatellia; order RBC074; family RBC074; genus JAFDVL01. Next base: position 67,524 of record CAZWAK010000007.1, read on the forward strand.
CGGACAGGAAATCATCATGCCTTGTCGTTCTTCGACTGCTTGCACAAAACTTGCTGCCTGAATTAGCGATTCAGGCGTGCCCGCATCCAGCCAAGCGACGCCGCGCCCCAGTGGCTCAACACTTAACTTCCCTGCGTCCAAATAGAGTTTATTCAGATCAGTGATCTCCAACTCGCCACGCGCAGATGGCTGTAGGCTCTGCGCTTTTGCTACCACGGTGCCATCATAAAAATAGATGCCAGGCACGGCAAAGTTTGTGCGCGGAAGCCTAGGCTTTTCTTCGATGTTAAGAGCATTGCCTTGCTCATTGAATTCGATCACTCCATATCGCTCCGGGTCTTTCACTGGATAGGCGAACACTAACGCGCCCGTCGTTAATTGCGCGGCTTTTCTCAGTTTATCAGGAAGCCCGTGCCCAAAGAAAATATTGTCGCCGAGGATCAAACATATGGGTTCTTTGCCTACAAATTCACTTCCGATCAAGAAGGCATCCGCCAAACCGCGCGGCTCGTCTTGTACTGCATAGCTGAACTTGACGCCCCACTGACTACCATCTTGTAGCAACTTCTGAAAGCTGGACAAATCACTTGGTGTGCTGATGATTAGAATTTCGCGTATACCCGCCAGCATTAGCATAGACAATGGGTAATAAATCATTGGCTTATTATAAACCGGTAGAAGCTGTTTGCTAATGGTGATAGTCAATGGATGTAGGCGTGTCCCCTTGCCACCCGCTAAAATAATCCCTTTCATTGCCGCGCTCCCCGTTGCTGATAATTATTCTGCAACCACTCTTGATAATTATTCTGGCGTTGAATGGTTTCGATCCAGGTCGGATTGGCTAAGTACCAGGTAACTGTTTTGTGCAAGCCTGTGGTTAAGGATTCACGGGGTTGCCAGCCTAACTCCGTTCGGGTTTTGGTTAAGTCAATCGCATACCGACGGTCGTGGCCGGGGCGATCCTCAACAAACTTCAGGAGCTTGCTGTGCGGGCGGGAAACAGAGGTTGGGACTAATTCGTCTAGTAAGTCACAAAGCTGCTGCACAATTTCCAAGTTCGAGGGCTGATTGTTGCCACCAATGTTATAAGTCTCGCCGACGCGACCTTGTGTCAAGACCAAGTAGAGGGCCTCGCAGTGATCTTCTACATACAGCCAGTCGCGGATTTGCTGTCCGTCGCCATAGACCGGCAGGGGTTTGCCCGCCAAGCCATTCAGAATCATCAACGGAATCAGCTTTTCGGGAAACTGATATGGCCCGTAATTGTTCGAGCAGTTTGTAATCGTAACCGGCAAACCATAAGTGTGGTGGTAGGCGCGCACTAGATGATCGCTGGCGGCTTTCGACGCCGCGTAAGGCGAGTTGGGCGCGTAAGGTGTGCTTTCACTGAAAGCGGGAGCATCGGGTTGTAAGGAGCCATATACTTCATCGGTCGAAACGTGATGAAATCGTAGCTGTGTCAGCGGCAGAAATTGGTCTTCCAACCAAACCTGTCGGCACACATCTAGTAATGTTTGTGTCCCCACCACGTTCGTCGTAATGAATTGACTGGGGTTGTGAATCGAGCGATCTACATGTGATTCTGCGGCGAAGTGAAAGACGGTTGTTACTTTATGTTGGCGTAATAAGTTTACCACTAACTGCCCATCACAGATATTTCCTTTGACAAACGAATAACGCGGGTCAGTCGCAATAGAGGTCAAATTATCCAAGCTTCCCGCATAAGTTAGCGCGTCTAAGTTAATGATTTGAAGCGCAGACTCGCGATGTAAAAGATAGCGAATAAAGTTCGAGCCAATGAACCCGGCTCCACCTGTAACTAAAATCGTTTGCATTATCTTACTCAAAAACTTCGGCTTCGCTTAATCGTTTGCCTTCGGCATCCTTCGTTGAGAGGATAGGCTTCTGACCCAGCAAAATTGGCCAATCAATTCCGATGGTCGGATCATTCCACAATAAAGCCCGCTCAAATTGCGGGGCATAATAATCCGTTGTTTTGTAGAGTATCTCGGCCCATTCGCTCAAGACATAAAAGCCGTGTGCAAAACCAGGAGGAATCCAAATTTGCAAATGATTTTTCGTAGAAAGGAGATGACCGACCCATTTTCCAAACGTGGGCGAGGAGCGGCGTAAATCAACGGCCACATCGAAGATTTCTCCTACAATGGCGCGGACTAACTTCCCTTGCGGCTGACGAATTTGATAATGCAGTCCCCGCAACACTCCTTGCCGCGACCCGGAATGATTATCTTGTACAAATTGCTCGGGAATTCCTCTTTCGGCGAATTTAGCCGCCTGATACGCTTCCATAAAGAAGCCGCGCGAATCTTCATAGAGCGGAACCTCTATCAACAATATGTCTGGCAATGCGCCCGAATCAATCATCACAATGTTCGAGGGGTTCTAAAACTAGCGGCTTGTCACTGGAAGGCTGGCGAGGATTGAATTGGCCTCTGTCCCGACTTCCTTGTAAAAATTTTCATATCTTCTGACGATCCCAGGCAAACTGAAGTTTCGCTCCACTTGCAATCGAGCCTGTTGCCCCACGAAGACGCGCTGTTCCGGGCTAAGGCCCAGCACCTCATCCCAAGCCTGCGCCAAAGAGTGCGGATGTTGCGCGCGGACAATGCGCCCGGTCGAAGCGATCAGCAAGGCAGAGTCCCCCACATCTGTCGCCACACAGGGCACACCGCAAGCCATCGCTTCGCCCAACACAATCGGGAAGCCTTCGCCGTACGACGAAGACGAGGTCGCCACATCCAACGCGGCCATCAAGCGTGGCATATCTTCGCGCGCGCCTAGTAAGCGACAACGATCTTCCAAACCTGCCGTCCGAATCCAACGCGATAGCTCCTGGTTGGCGCGATGAATGCCATCGCCGCACAAGAGGAAATAGACATCGGGTCTGGATTGATGCAAGAGTCCGGCGGCTTCAATAAACGTGCGATGATCTTTTTTCGGATGGAAGCGCGCGACCAAACCGATGACCGGAGCGTCTTTGGGAATGTTCAATTCGCGGCGGACAGAAATGCGCGCCAGCGGATCAGGGGCGAAGGCTTCCAGATCAAACCCATTCGGAATCACGGTGATCTTTTGCGCATCATACCCGGCTTGAATGTGAACTCGCTTGGGCGCTTCCCCGCAACAAATCACGCCGCGCGGAATACGGCTGGAAAGCAGGGCAGCGGCTTTCATCGTCCAGACCGTGCGGCGCTTGCTTTTGCGCGGATCGAAGTTGCTGTGGTGAATGCCCCAAATGATTGGCAGATTGCCTGCCAGCACCGACGCCACGCTGCCCATCAGATTGGCGTGATACATCCAGGTTTGAATTAAATCCGGCGACTGCTCTTTGAGCATTTGCACCAACTGCCATAAGGCGCGTGGGCTGGGAATGCCAGGTCGCATATTCAACGTGCGCACGCGAATCCCCAGGCGAGTGATCTTTTCGCCCAACGTCCCGGCATCTAACATCGAAATTACTTCTGCACGAAACGCATCCCGGTTCATTTGTGACAGCACCTGGTACAACATCATTTCCGCGCCGCCAGTATTCAAGCCCGTAATGAGGTGGGTGATGCGAAGCGGACGCGGGCTGGCCACTGAACTGCTGGTCATTTCAGGAGAAGATAGGGCTGTGAGTTGGTCCGTAACTCTCGGTAAGATCATGAGTTGTTCTCTACGCAATCGCCTTGAGCGCGGCTTCGGTTCGCACGACTAATGCCTGAGCACTGAAACTTTCGATGATGCGTTGACGAGCGAGCACCGCAACCTCTCGACCATTCTGTCGCCAACAGTCCTCCCATCCTTCCATCAACGCTGTCGCATCGTTCGCCGCGACGATCACGCCCCTTGTTCCAACAATCAAAGCAGAATCGCCCACATCCGTCACGACGCAGGGAGTCCCGCAGGCCATCGCTTCGCCAATCACATTGGAAAAACCTTCGCTGGACGAGGCATTGGTCAGAATGTCCAGCGCGTTATACGCCCCAAGCATATCATATTGCGTGCCCGCCCAGATCACTCTTTCTTGCAATCCCAACGCAGCGATTCGTTGGTCAAGACTTTCGCGATAACTTTGCCGCACGCTTTCGCCCACGCAAACGAAGCGCGCGTGCGGACAAATTTGACTGAATTGATGCGCGGCGGTCAGAAACACGCTATGTTCTTTGATCGGATCCACACGCCCGACCAGACCAATCAGAATTTCATCGTCGCGAACATTCCACTGCGCCCGTGTTCTGGCACGGGCTTGGCTGTCAGGATGAAAACGGTCAGTGTCTATGCCGTTCGGGATGACAACGATTTTTTCTTCCGCCACACCTTCCGCCAAAAGCTGTCGCTGCCCGGCGTGCGAATTCACGAGCACCAACGACGCCAAACGAGTCAGCCGCATCTCGATGAAGCTGAGACCGCGCGCTAACCAATCGTAATATTCCAGTTTGAGGTTAGCAGTGCGGACGCCCCATACGCAGCGAGTCTTCGGCGTGAAAAGACGAAGGAAACTCGTGAGCAAATTGCAGACTGTCAAATAGCCATACAACACGTCCGGTTGCTGGCGGCGCACGACGCGAACCAAGCGCCACAGAAAACCGAGCACATCCCAACGCCCACGTTTGTTCAGTAAATGAACCGTCACATCAGCCGCGAGCAATGCTGGTCGCTGAACGCCGTCATAAAACGCAATTACGCTCACGTCGTGCCCTCTTTTCCGCAATTCCCGCGCCAGCAAAACCATTTGGCTTTGCGCTCCGCCGATGTTCAGGGCGCGAATCAGAAACGCGATTTTCACGGCACGGAGAAAACGTCCGACTCCAAATACTGTCGGTCTGAAAGAGACGAAGGCAAGGCCAGATGTGAAATCACCGGCCTGAGTTTGGCGTGCGCCGTCGTGCGTTTGATCTCGGTCAAGTATTCAAACTCGACCGCTACGCCGCTCAAATGCGCACGGATCAGGCGTTGAATCTGCTCGCGCTGTGCGCCGTTGAAGTTGGGGCCGGGCACGATTTTCACGCATACGCTGGCATCAGCAGCTTGTATGACCTGATAGGCATTGACCTCTTTGTCTTGAAAAAGAATGTCCATCATCCCGCCAGAGATTTTTTTGTCCCCTGGCAACAAAATATAGTCACAGGTTCTGCCAATAATCGCGGTCAGCGATGTCACTGCCTGTTCTGGCGACCAGTTCAACGGAAACTGTCCCAAATCTTCAATGCGATAACGCAGCAACGGCATCGCCTGATTGCGCAAAGTCGTCACCAGAATCGGAGCCACACCGTTTTCATCCGGCACGCCATCGGGTTCCAACAAACAAGCACAACGATCTACTTGAAAGTCGTGGCCTTGTCCCGGCAGTTGATACGCCATTTGCCCAATGTCTCTGGAGCCATAGCGTTCTACCACCGGCACTCCGAACACGCGCTCCACTACGGCTCGCTGATGATTCTCCAGTTTCTCGGCAGCACAGAGAATAGTTTGGCGCGGATAAGTAGGATGTATTGCTTTGCGCTCCAGTAATAAGGCCAGCAAGTAGATGGCCGAAGAGTAGGCAATGACCAAGTCCGGCGCGAACTTTGTAAAACTGGCATGAACTTTCATCAAGTATTCTTCATCCAGCGACAAACAATCATAATATAACCGATTCAACGACCAGTTCTTTAGTTTATGGAGTAGAGATGAACCGCGCCCCATCTCTACTTCTCCGCCATACAAGCGGGCGACTCTCTTTCCACGCGAAGAGCCAAGCAAAGAGTAATAGTATTGCTCGCCTGCCAGTCGCCAGCCTAAGTCCGCCTGCGAAGAATAGACCGTTGTAGGTTCCCCCGTACTCCCACTCGTGGCGCAGGCGACTAACTTATGAAATGGGACTGTTGGGATGATTAACTGGTCTTTCTTCTCCTTAATATCCTTTTTACTAAGCGAATCTAGCAAGCGATACTCAGCCAAAGAACGGGGAAAACTTGCGGGGAAGCCTCGCAATTTATCCGCATAGTAAGGAATCGTTTGACGTGCTTGCGCAACTACTTCCTGTAATATTTTCAATACCGCTCGATCTTGTTCCGTAGCGGATAAGTTATAAAACAAATGGCGATAATTTATCCCCCGCTTAATATTGTAGTTCCGTTCCCGCCGACCGAGATAAAGAGCCGACTGCGCATAAGTACTTAACCATTTGCCGATGTAATCCTGCCCCCTATGCATGCTTACCTTAGTTCAGCCAATAACCCATCCCACTGTTTTATGACTGCCTCTAAACTGACCCGGCGCATGATTTCACGCGCTTGCGCCGCGAGAAGCCGCCGCCTTTCAGCATTGTCCAGTAGTTCGGAAATAGCCTGCGCGAGGGTTTTAGCATCCTCAACCGGCACGAGTACGCCGGTCACACCGTCACGAATGATTTCACGCGGCCCCATACAATCAGTCGCAATCACCGGCAGGCCACAGGCCATCGCTTCGCACAACGCATTGCCAAAGCCTTCGATCCGCGACGGCATCACGAATAAATCGGCCTCGCTCAGTTGCTGAAAGATATTCTTTACTTGTCCTGGCAAGTAAACCTGCCGTGTCAAGCCTAACTCGGCGCGTAAGGATTCGAGGTAGTCTCGCTGTGTTCCTTCGCCAAATATTCGCAAGACCAACCGAGGATGTCGCGGTGCAATTTGCGCCACCGATTGTAACAAGATGTCGAACCCTTTTTCTTTTTCCAGCGCGCCCACTGCGACTAGAACTGATGGTTCTTGCTGCGTTACTTTTGGCTTTATCTCCGCCTCAACCACAGGATTAGGGATAACCACAACACGACACTTGAGAGCTTCAGATAAATATTTGGCGGCTTGTTCCGTATGTGCGACGACGCGACCGGCAAAAGGATAAGTCTGTTTCTGCAACCATCGCCAGATAGTCTCCAGATTCCCGCGAACAGGGTCTGTTTGTTCCGAGATAATTACTGGAAGGTTCATTCCTCTCGTCGCAAGTAAAGTGCGGATGTTTGTGCGGTTTAGAAAGCTAATCACAAAATCGGGAGAGCTATCTTTGATCGCTTTGCGCAGAACAAGCAACCGCCGAAAGTTATTCCAAATCTTCTCAATAAGCCGAGGAGAGTTTTTCGCCAGACCTAATTGGATATGCTCAATCGAAGTATTAACCTCATAAAAAGGAGTAGTCTCTTTTCCCTCAAAGGTTAGTAACGTAATCTGATAACCTCTCTGTGCCCATTGATTCGCTATCGCCAGTGCGGCGCGCTCAGCACCGCCGCAAGCTAACGTGGGCAATACCAATGTTATTCTCATCTTACTGCGCTAGTAAGTGCTTGAACTTTTTACCGGCCCAAAAGTAAAGTACCAGAAAGGAACAGAGATAAGTGGTACTGGTGGCAATGGCAATCCCAACTAACCCTAATCGAGAAGATAAAAGATAAGCCAACCCGCCATACACGACTAAGTTGATCGCCGATCCCCACAGGATAGCTTTTGGAAGTTGTAGCGCCAGAAATACTTTGGCTATAAGTACATTCGCCACATAAAAGGGGATTTGCAAGGCGAGGTAGAAAATTAAAACAGCGACGAGAGTTACGTCGCTGTTCACAAAGGCTCCACGCTGGAACAGCAAACTGGTCACAGGCGTGGCGAACAGCATCAGCAAAATGGTGAGCGGAAAGGTGATAAGAAAAGCGATGCTCAGAAAATGATGGAGCGTGCTTTTCAACTCACGCCATTGTTCCTGGGCACTGATGCGGGCCAGAAAGGAAAGCGTGACCGTGCCTAAAGAAGTGGCGATTAGCCCGGCGGAAAGTAAGGTTACTTTGTTCGCATAACTGAGCGCGGCCACGCTGCCGACAGACATTCGTGCTGCCATGGCAATGCCAATCAACTGCGTGCCTGCCATCAGGCAGTTGCTCAGAATGAGGGAAAGGGAGTTTTTGATGATGCGCCCCAATTGATCGGAGAACGCGGGCCAGCGCGGGCGCAAGGAAACGCCTTTGCGTCGCAACGCTACTCCCAGAATGGCTAACTCCAAACTGGCGCCACAGGTCACGCCCAACGCTAACGCATAAACGCCCAGCCTCTGTGCCTGCACGAGCAAGAGGATCGTCAATCCGGTTGTGAGAAGCGGTGTGATCGCGGGGAGCGCAAAATGATCCTTCACATTCAAGACCCCGGTCAGAAAGAAACTGGTTCCGATCAACAAAATCATGGGAGCCACAAGACAAAGCAGATGGAACGTCAGGCGCAGCTTCTCCGCCGCAAAGCCACTGGCCAGAAGCGGCAGGTAAAACGGCCCACTCAGCACGACGAACCCGCTCACAACGGCAAACAGTCCGAGGAGCCACACGAGCGAACGAGCAAACAATTGCTGTGCCGCCGCCGATCCCTCGCGTTGCTGTACCTGCACGTAAGAGGGGATGAACGCGGTTTGGAACGGCGTCGCGATGATGTTGATGAGAGCGAAAGGAACCACTAAGGCCACGTTGAAGGCGTCCAGATCGGCGCTCGTGCCAAACCGCCAGGCGACGACCATTTCCTTCACCAATCCGCCGCATTTGACCAGCAGCCCAGCCACCGCGATGACAACGGAGGCTTCTACCAATCGTCGTTTGATCGTGCCGGGAGCAAATTGAGACAGCAAGTTTGTGCCCCAGCGCCACTGGCCAACGATTGCAGGCGCGGGCGTACGGGGCACAGCTTCATACAGGGTCGCTGTTGTGGTCGGATGATCCGTAGTATCCGGAGTAGTATCGTTGATAGTAATACTCATCGTAGCCTTCACGTTGGAGGTTGACGTTATTGAGGACAACGCCGAAGACTTTGGCTCCGACTCCGGTAAGTTCCTGGCTGGCGCGGCGCACGACATCGCGCGTGCTTTTGCCCGCATGCACCACCATAATCACCCCATCTACCATCGTCGAGAGGATTACCGGGTCGGTGACATTGATGAGCGGAGGAGAATCCAGAATGATGTGATCGTATTGCGTAGACAGCAGCGCCAGCATTTCCCGCATTTTTTCCGAACTGACCAACTCCGCCGGATTGGGCGGCGTCGGGCCGCACGGCAGGAGAAAGAGATTCGGAATCGGCAACGTGTGGATCAAGGCTCCGATGTCGGCGTCACGCGACAAATAGGTCGAGAGGCCATGCACGTGGTTGATGCCGAACACCTTGTGGACTTTCGGACGCCGCAAATCGCAATCTATGATGAGCACCGAGGCACCCAATTGCGCCAGGGAAATTGCGGTGTTTATGGCGGTCGTCGTTTTGCCTTCGCCGGGGCGTCCGCTCGTCACGAGAATCGTTTTTGGCGGATGACCGGCGGAGGAAAGTAGCACGGAGGTGCGCAAGGCACGATAGGCTTCGGCGACGGTGGATTGATTGTCGAGCGTCATCAGTTGCGTGGCCATCGAAGCACTGGGCAAGGCCAGACTGTTGCCGTTTTCGCCCAACGCTGCCTGTTCGGCTTTGGAGGGCAATTTGCGGAGCGAAGTGCTAGTCGCAATCGCGGGGATCACACCCAAAGCAGGCAGTTGCGCGTAACGTTCGACATCCTCGACCGTCTTGATGCTGTTGTCGAGATATTCCAGGAAGAAGGCCAATCCAAAAGCGGCGGCGGTGCTCAGGAAAAAGGCGAGCACAATCGCCAGCAACCGACGCGGGCCAGCGGGAAAGGTCGGAACCTGTGCCGGTTCGTAGACATGGATGTTGCTGGCTTGTTCTTTCAACTTCAACTCGGCTTGTTGTGCCTGATCGCGCAGGACATTGAGGGTTTTCTGTTTGTTGGCGACATTTTCTTTGAGTGTATTCAATTTGATGTCCGCCTGGTTTTCTCGCACGGCTTCCGTTTTGGCCGCGTCGCGCGATTGCTTGATCTGGTTCACCTCCCGCGCCGCGCGTTCATAATCGCTCCTGAATTTTTCTTCGAGGGATTTGGTCGCTTCCTTGATCTGCACCTCAACCGCTGCCATGCGGTTTTTGTTTTCCTGCACTTGCAGATTATCCGGCCCGAACTTGGTATCGAGTTGGGCTTGCCGCCCCTGTAATTCGCTGAGTTCTTTTTGTAAAGCGACGAGCTTGTCCGTCTTATCTTCAAATTCGGCGGGTAACCGGGCGACATTGCCCTTTTTTACTTCTTCATAGAGGGCTTCCGCTTTGACTTTATCTATCTCCGCTTTGGTCAGCAGGTCTTGCTTTTGGGCCAGTTCGGCGGTTTTGAGCGTAACGTTTTCTCCGCCCGTTGAAACGATATTATTGTCTCGCGTGTAACGCGACAGTTGTTCCTGAGCCTGCTCTAGCTCAGCCGTGACTTTCCGAATGGAGGTTTGCAGCCAGTTTTCGGTCTGGGTCAAAGTGAAGGTCTTTTTGCCATAATTTCGCTCCCGGAACACGCGGATGATTTCATTGGCGATCTGTGAGGCAAGTTGCGGGTCGGCGTGCGTAAAACTCAGGGTCACAGCCCGTGTATCACGGACTTGTTGCGCATTAAGTCCATCTTCGATCACCGCTACATAGGGCGCAAGGCGGGCGCTTTCGGCGGGAGATCGCATGGACAGATCGGATTCTTCCACGCTCGGTAATGTGTCGGGTAGTGCTTGCGTCACAGGAGGCTTGGCTCCCATCCCAAACCAACCTTTTTTATTCACATCGAAAAACTTCGGATTTTGATCCAGCTTCAGTCTCACGACCACATCCTCCAGCAGCGAGTGGCTCGTTAACATCAGCATCTTGGTTTTGATGTTGACTTGATAGTACGGATCAAAGCCTTCGTCCTGAATGTTGACCCCGGCTTCGCGCGTGATGGTGGTGCTTTCCTTGCCGATTTCGATGATCGTGTTGGCCTGATAGTAACTTTCCGCCCGATACATTTGGATCGCCACGATAGTTGTGACAATCGTGATGATCGTCAACACCAGCCATTTGCGCCGCCGCACCATGAGCCAGAGTTCTCGTAAATCTACGGAACTTTCTTTCGACTCATCCAGATGCGGATCGTCATACGGATCCACCAACGGGTCCAGCGACGCGCGGAGTTGGCGATTCCGCTGGCGCACATCCATTTTCAAATTGGGCGGAGAAATTCTCTCTAAATCCTGTCGTTCGTTTGCCATTGAATATTCCTTGATTCCTGTTGGGGGGCCGGAGGCGAAATGTAATCAGACTTGGGGGCAGTCCGGGGTAACACAACGGGGCAGCCAGCAGTAGGTATTTGAGGTCAGCGAATCACGCGCCCGCCCACAGCAAAAGAGGCACCAGAGCCAAACGCATTGAGGATTGGGAGGAGCGCCGACTTCAGCGGACTATTGGGAACAATCACAATGTCATTGGCCATCAGGGTCACGTCTGGGCTTTTGTTGCGCATCACGGCCGCAATATCTACCTGAATTTCTTTGCGTTCGCCATTGATGTCTTCGCGGAAAATGACGGCGTGTTTGGGTTGCGCTTTGCTGGTCCAGTTCTGTGCCATCGCAATCGCCTGCCGCAGCGTCGTTCCTTCTTTCAGCGGAAACTCACCGGGCGCATTGACTTCGCCTGCAACAAAGAACACATCCGTGGGCGGGATGTTGACGATATCGCCCGGCTCCAAAACTATATCTTCATCAAAGCGACCTTTATAAAGTGCATTGATATTGCTTGTCAGCATCACATACTTCACGAGTTCACCCGTGTCAGTGGCGTTCTGCACGGTCGCGGGTGCTGAGGCGGAACCGCCTTGCGCGCCGTCCGCCTTCATCGGACTTTTAGTCTCGCGGAAGACAAAGGCTCGGGAGCCGTGATTTTCCAGCACTCCGCCCGCATAGTTGATGAGGCGCATCAATGAAGGACGACCTTCAATCTGAAACGGCCCCGGTCTGCGGACTGCGCCTTGAATCAGGAAGGAGCGGCTGTTCACTTGCGTGACGGCGACGTTCACCAACGGATTTTTGAGATACCGGCCTCGCAGCTTATCCGCCACCAGCAGCGAAATCTCGTTCGTTGTTTTTCCCTGGATCGGAAGATATTGCAGATAATTCATCAAGATCGTGCCATCGGCGCTCACGCGCGTGCGAGTGAGCAGTTCCGGGGCATCTTCCACCCGAATTTCAATGTAGTCGCCCGGCCCGATGCGATAATCTTCTTTAGAAGAAACGATCACATTGGGCGGGGGCGTGGATTCACCGCCAAGCTGTGGCTGCGACTTAAAGCGATCTTCCAGCGGGCGTTTCTCTTGTGCCAGCGCACTGACCGAAAGAAGAAGGAATAAAGCCGCCAGGATTCCCACGAATCGCCAGCACATTCCTGGTGCGGATATTTTCAAGGCTCTCATTTTAAAACTCCTACGGTAAAGGTCGGGGCGCTCAGGCGGGGGCCGGGGGAAACCACTGCGGACGTTTCCTGCTCAGCGACTTTTCGACGACAAAAAGCGGCGACCGAGCAAAGTAGTAAAAATAACATGGCAGTAGCGGGCAATTGCAGGTTGAAATCAAACAGGCTATGGGTCAGCAAACCGACTATCCCAGCCCCACTACCTAACGCCATCCCGGCGAGCAAAGGATCGTGTGCCCGCATCCCTTGTCGCACATCGCGCAGCACCACGCCGAGAAACCACAGCGCCAAAACGCCGCCTATGATACCACCATCTGCCAAAACTTGTAGATAATCATTGTGGGCCTGCGCCACAAATCCGTACAGTCCATCATAGTCGCTGCGATGTGGATAGACCGTTTGGAATGCCCCCAGCCCTGCGCCACTAATGGGGTAGGTCTGAAAAACCTTCAGGGCATCTCGCCAAACCCAGGTACGACTGGTGGCAAACGTTTCCTGTCCGTCCCCCTTTAATCGGTTGACAATGGGGTCGGCACCAATCCAGAACGCGCCCACCAAAATCGTCAAGAGTAATGCTACAACCGCTAGCCCGCGCCAAAATGTAGCCGGATGAGCAGGCTGGCGTTGCAGTCGCCCGCTCAAAATCGCAATGAACATTAGTTCAATGACCAAACTAATCATCCCGCCGCGCGACAAGGAAAACAGGATCGTGACGCCCATCACGGCAGCCAGGAAGCCAAAAAAGATGCGCTCTTCTCGGCGGATACCATTAGCCACAATGAGCGCAATGGGCAGTCCAATCAGTAGCTCAATATAACCCGCAAAGTGATTGTGATTGGCAAACGGCCCAAAGACCGAGCTGACATCGCTCAGTGTGGGGCGAATCCAATAAAACTTTCCATTCCAGGTGAAATATTGCAAAAGCGCAAAGACCGAGAGGGCAAAGCCAAAGAAGCTGAGGAAGCTCACCATCACGCGCAGGCGCTCGCGATTGGCCAGGAAATTGGCTCCGAGCAAAAACACCAGGAGAAGCGTGGTAAAAATCGCAACCGTACCGCGTGTGGCTTCAATGTCTTGCGAAAGGCTACGGGAGCGGAAGTTGACGCATTGGATGACCCCCAGCAGAAGAAAAGAAACCAACGGCCAAGTGGCGGCGGGGAGAATCAGAACCAGGCGCTTTTCCAAAATGATCCTGAGTCCCCAGAGCAAAATCAACGTGGCGACCAGGAGTTTGATGACGGCCACTGACCAGGGTTCTACGGCTCCATGTGCCAGCGCCGCGAAGCACAGCACGACTAAAACTCCTATGGCAATGTAATTATCCAGGCGTACGCTCATCGGGGAAGATGCGGGGGGCGGGATAGGGCGGAGGTGGAAACCACGATGGAGACAGGTCTCTCCCTACCTAGAATGCAGCCCCGAAGGGAAACCGCGCTCGCGCGGCAGACTCACCTTAGCGGCATCCCTGTCCGGGGCATAAGTTGATGGAAGCCGCTTTGTAAAATTGGTATGGGCGCTCTCAATCCATCCCGACAGGTTTTGACAAACGGAATGTGCGCAAAGAGGTGAGCAGGCTACTACACGGCATCATGGCTGTCAATTTCTTTGCTGCCCTGGGCCAGGAAGAAAATCTGGCGGGCGTTCGAGCCAGTTAAATTTAACTTGAAAATACCATTGACTCCTGAATAACCCCTACGCTAAAATGCGCGCCGTTACAGAGTCATCCTCACATTCCGGCGATTTGTATTTAGTTTAGGTAGATGACTTCTCTCTTGCTTAGACCTTCAGACTGGGATTGCTTCTGCCCAGATACCCTCACTTCCTGGTTTTCAAGTGCCCAAAGGAACCCGAGGAAAAGGCTTTCGCGCGCCTCATCCATTGCGAGCGGTATATCGTCAAGTGAACTGCTCGGATGAACCAGGCCAAAAAAACTCTCTGCCAGTCTGAGAATCTGGTCTAATTAGTAGTTTTTACAATCTGTCACTGGGTAGCCCGAATCTTGCAGGCCATCGGCCAGCCTTAGTCGTGTTGTAACTTTGCGCGCGCAAGGCGTTAGGTCGCTCTCTTTGGCGCTGGCAAATGGTCAAATTTATTTCGAGTACCCGGCTCGACCCAAATTCAGTTCACACACATCAAACCCTCAAGACTACTGCTCTTGAGAGAGGGGAATGAATATGCAAACCTCACACAAACTCACACATCTTTTATTAACGCTCACCGCGCTGCTGGCGTGTGTGGCTACTAGCTGGGCACAACAAATGCCTAACGCTGGGGATCCAACGAAGGCCAATATCCCCAGCCCTGTGAAACCAGGTTCGTTGTTGTTTTATGACATTTACACCTCGAAGATCGGGGACGCGACGGATAACACGCGGATGAACATAACCAACACGCATCCGACTCGCCCTGCCCTCGTCCACTTCTTTTTTGTCAGGAAGTCGGATTGCACGCTGGCCGATGCTTACATCTGCTTGACGGCAAATCAGACGTTTTCCTTCCTGGCCTCTGAATATGACCCCAACGAAACCGGGTTCTTATTTGCTGTCGCCACCAATGCGGCTGGCGTGCCGATCAGCCACAACTATCTGATTGGTGATCTGTACGTCAAAAGCGCCTTTGGCACGACCTCGTACTTCCAGGCCAACCTGGGAGCCATGGCGTTCTCGGCCCGTAAGCTCTGGGATGCGGATGCCAATGGTGGCGCGGGTGCGTTGACGGATTGGAACGATGGCCAGGCAGGATTCGTTTGGAAGTTTGATCCTTCGCGCGCCTCGGTCGCTTTCGGTGATTACAAGAGCGATATTCAGGAAAATCTCTACGACAACGTTCCGAATCGTCTGGCGATTGACAATATCCAAAGCATCGCCAATGGCAACCAAACGCTGATGATCTTGCACTCGATGCAAGGTACGGTGGTGCAGGCCGGCGTGATTGGCTCGTTGTCGGGGCAAGTCTTTAATGACACGGAGAAAGGCTTCAGCTATCAACTGCGCGGCTTCGGTTGCTTGGAGGCACGGTTGATCAATGACAACCTGATTCGTATCCCTGGCACGCTCTCCAACGTGATTCCCAGTGGACGCACGGGATGGATGTATCTGCAATCGCCCATCAATAACCCGGCGGGCATGCCGAATCTCGGATTGTTGGGAGCCACGATTGTCGCCAACCCCAATGCGGCAACGGATAAAGCAGCCTTCAACGGCGGACATCACATGCATTTCCTCCAGGTCAAAGAAAACCCCGGATTTGCCATTCCGGTGTTCTCTGTCGGCGCTTGCTTCAACCTCTAATCCTTTCCCTATCAAACGCCTCAAGCCGGAAGCTGGTTCGCGCCAGCTTCCGGTTTTTTCTTTGTGCCGAAGGGCGCGCGCGCTTTTCGGGCGTGCCGTTGGTTGCCTGCCTGCAAGCACGTATGCTAACGTTCCCGCCGGTGGTCGTAACCACTTCAGCGCAATGCGAGTTTCCTGTTTCTGAGTTCAATGAAGCGGAGTCTTTGTGATTTCATCTCAACGCGAGCGATTCAACACCAACTTTTCTCCCGCGACCTACGAGCAGCTTGTCGCGTCGCTACAGCAAACAACCGGGCTGACCATTGAATTTCGCGTCAGCGAAACGCCCGTTTTTGTCCCGACCGAGTTGCGGCTGGAAATTCAGCAGGCCACAACTGCGATCAATCACCAACTGCTGAATGCCAACTATCTGAACCTGTCTGACCGCGCGATTCCCGCACGCTTTCACGCGCCGCAGCAAACGCCGCATCCGACCTTCATTCAAACCGACTTCGCCGTTGCGCGAGATGAGCACGGACAACTCAAACCCAAACTCGTGGAGTTGCAGGGCTGCGCTTCCATTCACGCTTTTCAGCTTTTCATTTCGCAGGAATATCAGCGTCATTTCGATTTGCGCGGGTTGTCGTATTTGCTCAACGGGCTGAGCGATGAAAGCTATCTGACGTTGCTGCGCCGCGCCATTGTCGGGCCACACGCGCCGGAGCAAGTCGTGCTGATGGAGATTGAGCCGGAGTTGCAAAAGACCCGTCCCGATTTTGTGATGACCGAAAAACTCCTCGGTGTGCCGACAGTAGCGATCAACGATGTCATCAAGCGCGGACGACAATTGTTCTATCATCACGCAGGCCGTGAGATTCAAATTCAGCGCATCTACAACCGCGTGATCGTGGACGAATTGATGCGGAAAGATGTGCAATTCAATTTTGACTATCGCGATGAACTCGACGTTGAATGGGCGGGGCATCCGAATTGGTTCTTTCGCCTGAGCAAGTTTTCGCTGCCGTTTTTGGATCATCCGTCCGTGCCGCGTTCGTGGTTTCTGAGTCAACTGAGCGAATATCCCAGCGACCTGGAAAACTTCGTGCTCAAACCGTTGTTCTCGTTTGCTGGCAGCGGCGTCAAGGTCAACATCACGCGCGCTGACCTCGACGCGATCCCGGAAGCCGAGCGCAGCGATTATTTGTTAATGGAAAAGATTTTTTATGCGCCTGTGATTCAAACACCGGACGAACCGAGCAAAGTGGAAATCCGCGTGATGTCCATTTGGCCGGACGATGAGCCGGAGCCGATTCCGACCCTGTTGCTGGGGCGGATGAGCAAAGGTGCGATGATGGGCGTGGACTTCAATAAAAACAAAACCTGGGTCGGCTCCACCGCCTGTTTCTTTGCCTGATGAGAGCGATGGCGATTGATTATGGCACGAAGGCCATTGGCGTGGCGATTTCGGATGAATTGCGTTTGACCGCGCGACCATTGACGACGATTCGCCGTCGCCGTCAAAGCCGCAACCAAATCATCGCGCAAATCAAAGCGTTGCTCGAAGAATACGAGGCGGCGGAATTGATCGTCGGCTTGCCGCTGAGACTGGACGGCACGATAGGCGATGCCGCCGAACGCATCAACGCTTTTATCGCCGAATTGCAAAAAGTGATTTCCGTTCCGGTTATTGTGCAAGACGAGCGATTGACTTCATACGAGGCGGACGAGATGATGCGCGAGCTTGGTTTCGACCAACGCCAGCGCAAGGAAAAATCCGACGAGTACGCCGCCGCCATTATTTTGCGAGAGTATCTTCAGTCCCACCACTAAAACCATCGAACGATCATGCAACTAACTTCAACACGAAAAAAACTACTGCTCGGACTTGTGTCTGTGGTGGGTTTGCTTTTAGTGCTGCTGACTATCGGCGGCTTCTGGCTCAACAGTCAGGTCAAAAAACCATTCGCGCACAACGCCGCTGAAAAAATCATCACGATCCCGCCGAAAAGCAGCACGAGCGCGATCCTCGCCAAGCTGCATCAAGAAGGCGTGCTCAGCCGTCCGACCGCCGTTGCGTGGTGGCTCAGAACCTTCGGGCGCGGCAAAGTGCTCAAGACCGGCGACTATCAATTCGATTCGCCCATCGCGCCGTTGCAAGTGATTGACAAGCTCGTGCGCGCCGACGTGGCCACGCGCAAGATCACGATTCCCGAAGGCTACAATCAATGGGAGATTGCCGAAAAATTGGCCGCGTCGTTGCCCGGTATGAAAGAGCCTATGCCTGCGAGCCGCGACGAACTCTTACCACTCTTCAAAAACACGAAGCTCATCGCTGATCTCGACCCCAAAGCGACCGACCTCGAAGGCTATCTCTTCCCCGACACCTACGAATACGCGACCACCACCACGCGCGCCCAACTCGTCGAAGCGATGGTCAAACGGTTCCGCAAAATCTACACGCCGGAACTGATGAGTCAGGCACACACGATGGGGATGAACACGCGCCAAATCATCACGATGGCCTCGCTCATTGAGAAAGAAGCCAAAGTGGACAAGGATCGGGAATTGATTTCGCAGGTCTATCATAAGCGTTTGAAATTGGGGATGAATCTGGCGTGTGATCCGACGGTGATTTATGCCGCGATTTTAGCGGGCAAGTACAAATGGAACGGCACCATTTATCGCAGCGATTTGGAGCGGGATTCGCCCTACAACACCTACAAACGTTCGGGCATGCCGCCCGGCCCCATCGCTTCGCCGGGCAAACGCGCGATTGAAGCGGCGCTGAATCCCGCGCCCACAGACTATCTGTTTTTTGTCGTAGATGGCGTCAAGCGCGACGGCTCGCACATCTTTACCACCAACGGAGCCGATCACGAAAAAGCCGTTGCCGCCTATCGGCAAATGGAGCGCGACCAACAAGCCCAACCGCAAAACAAATAAGCGAAGAACAGGAACGAGCAGGATTTCATCGCTACTAAGCCCGTCTGTGGATGAAATCCTGCTCTTCGTTGGCTCGTCGCGTCCCTACCGGTTACTCCTCATCACGAGCCAATCTGGGCGAACCAATCGGGTCATGGCTTGGCCGATTTCATAGACATCACCAGCAACGATTTGGCGACCGGCGGATCAGACGCCGCGTCCAGTTCGTACATCACGCGATCCCCAGCCTTGACCTCCCTCAACGCAATGTCCTTGCCGTCTTTGGTGATCTTCGTCGTCGGGCCAATGGACAAGGTCTTTTCGGCCCCCTTCTCGTCCTTCAACGCCAACTCGCTCTTGGCCGTATCCACAGCAACGACTTTGGCCATCTGCCTGGGTGGAGCATCCTGCGAGGCTGCACCGCTGATGATTGCTGTGTGTGTGGTTGCGTGAGTGGTCGTCCAGCAGATCAGCGTTGCCAGAAACAACGCCGCACTGGTTAGCACATACTTCTTCATAAAATTTCCTCCCTGAAATTTTTTATTCTGGCTGTGGGCGGATGACGGTCTGCCGCACAGCTTGGAAACTGCCGCGAAGGTGCTTCTTCGCCACAGCGCGAAATGCCCACACCACGAAAGCGCGCATACATGTGCTGACACGTATGCTGCTCCGACCTCACATCGGATTCCTCTTCGTGGTGTGGTTGGGGATGCTGATTTGAAGTGCAAGCCGCGTGCCGCTGCCGTGTTGAAGGACGCAACTGACAGCAGTCAATATGAATTAAACTGCCGCAGACATTTTTCGTTAAAGCCCCACGCACGCACAATTCGGTAAGAATTGCACAATTGGCTATGTAAAAATTTCTCGTTGGGAATGACTGCGAGGAGAAATGAAGAGGCAGCGCAGAGATGATTGCTACACGGCCTCCTCACGATTACGCATTGGCGAGTTCTTTCATCGAAGCCACGACCGCTTCCGTAAATTCCATCGTGCTGGCCGTGCCACCGAGGTCTTTCGTGCGAATGTCTTTCGTCGCTAAGGTGTGAATCAAGGCTTTCTCAATCAACGCCGCCGCGTCACGTTCCTGCAAATAGCGCAGCATCAAAATCGCCGATTGCAGCATCGCCGTCGGGTTCGCAATGCCCATGCCAGCGATGTCGGGCGCGCTTCCATGCACAGCTTCAAAGACCGCGCCAAGCTCGCCAATATTGGCTCCGGGGACGATGCCGAGTCCACCGACCAAACCTGCGGCCAAATCTGAAATGATGTCGCCGTATAAATTTTCGAGCAACAACACATCGAACTGCTGCGGGCGCATCACAAGCTGCATACAAGCGTTGTCCACGATTTTGTCATCGGCGGCAATCTCAGGATGTTCCGCTGCAACCTTGCGAAAACAGTCCAGAAACAAACCATCTGAAAGTTTCATGATGTTCGCTTTGTGAATCGCTGTGACTTTCTTGCGGCCTTCCTGTTTCGCGTAATCGAAGGCAAATTTCGCAATGCGCGTCGAAGCCTTTTCGGTGATGACCTTGATGCTTTCGACGACGCCGGGCACGACAACGTGTTCCAAACCCGAATACAAATCCTCCGTGTTTTCACGCACGACGACCAAATCCAATTCGCCAAACGGTGTCTTGACGCCCGGCAGCGAACGCACCGGACGCAAGTTCGCGTACAAATCCAGCGTCTTCCGCAGTCGGACATTCACGCTCGCAAAGCCGGAACCAACTGGCGTCGTGAGCGGCCCTTTCAGCGCCACGCGATTTTGTCGGATCGAATCCAGCACCGGCTGCGGCAACGGATCGCCAAAGCGCGACAACGCTTCCGCGCCCGCGACGAAGC
>CAZWAK010000008.1:0-63361 GCA_964631865.1 uncultured Heliobacteriaceae bacterium
TCGACGGGCAGACCGACGAGCCGATTCAGATTTTCAATCGGCTTCCACCGGATGCCGCCGTCAAGGGTTTTGAGCATCGTCGCGTTTCTGCCGACGGCCCAGCCTTTTTTGTTGTCCACAAAATAAAAGTTCGTCACATTCGGCAACTCAAAATTCTGCCAGATTTTGCCGCCGTCTTCAGTCGTGAGCAAAACGGTGCGGCCTTCTTCGCCTTCGCGTGTTTCGCCGAGCATCCAGCCTTTGTTTTCGTTGACGAAGTAAATGCGATTCACGTCAATCACCGAACCGGCCAACGCGGCATTGCGAATCGGAGTCCACTGCTTGCCGCCATCCAACGTTTGATAGATCGTGCCGCCGTCACCTGCCGCCCAACCTTTCATCGCATCTACGAAATGAACGGCGCGCAAGTTCTTGTCGCTGTCCACATTGCCTTGACTGACTTTCCACTTGGGATTGGCGATGGCCACTTCGCTGGTCAAACCGGGCGTCGCGCGCGCAATCATTGAATTGATGGACGAAGGCGCTTCGCTGTTCGCGGGAGTCGCCGCCGCACTCGCATTCGCGCTGGGCTTTCCGGCACGCCCCGCTTTCGCTGTCGCATAGTTGTACGCATTGGACACGATGCCGCCGGGCGATGCCGCCGGAACAAATGTCGGCTCAGCCGCCGTCGCCGCTGCTGTCACGGGCGTCACAGGCGTGGGAGTGACAGCATTTTTCGGAGCCGGTTTGGTTGCGGTGGGCGGAGTCACAGCCGCTGTGTTGGGCGCAGTGGTCGCGGGCGTGGGCTTCACAGCCGCTTTGCCTGTCGGCTTGGGCGCAACGACTGGCTGCGGAGCAGCATTGACCACCGGCTGTGCGGGCGCAGGCTTCGTGTTGCTCGCGGTCGTTGTTGGGCGCGTTGGCGTCGGCTTCGGAGTGATGGCCTCCGGCTTGGGCACGAGCTTCACCTGCTCCGTAGCAGCCAATGCGCTCTTACAGGTTTTGGCGGGAACGCCAATCGGAACATTGTCGCCGTTGGCAAGCAGGAATTGCCCGAACGCGCGCGATTTGCAGGCTTGGGCCGCGCCCAATGCCGCTTCATTTTCGTCGCTGTATTTCCCGATGCGAACGCGATAGCGCACGCCCATGCCGGGGATTTCGGCTTTCACCCAATACGCATCCAGTTTTTTCGCGCGCAGGCGATTGACTTCGGCTTGCGCGTCCGTCGTATTCAGATACGACGCCACCTGCACCGAATGCGTCTCCGTTTGGGCCAACACACTCAGCGAGGCCAAACCGCTGCTCATCGCTAAGCTAAAGAACATGAACATCATCTTGCGAGGACTCTTAGTCATTTCACACACTCCTGTGAAGCAAAGTTCACTGTCGAGGGGCCGCTCATTAGATTTGGTCGCAGGGGACCGAAAATGGGTTATTTTCTGGAAGGGGCTGCGCTGTGGTCTGAGAAGCCGCTCAGACTGCCGGAACCAGCGGGGAGTATAACGCTAAAATCAGATTTTTGTGACAAAAATCTTGAACGGAAAAAACTTCCTGCCAAATGCGATGTGGGCAAAGCGTCAGCGGCTCTGCCCACATCGTGCGTGGACGTCTCGCGGAGCAAAGTTCTAACAAACCGGCGAAAAGACAGGAATCACCAAGCTGGACGTGGTGTAGCGCGTTTTGTGCAAGGGGCGAATACCTGACCATTGGTTGTTCCCTTGCGGTGTCATCAACAACCCGACTGCCGGACGGGTCGTGAGTGTCATCGTCCCGATTTGTCCTGCCGGAATGACTTTCGCCATCGTGGTGGGGACGCGCGGCGCGTTGAGGCCAATGACGCTGCTGGCCTGGCAACCGCCGAGATGAAAACCGGCGAAACTGCCAAACGGTCGTTCGTTGCCGTTGTGAACATAGCCCACGCTGGATTGTCCGGCGCTGGCCATTTGCCCGGTGTTGAGATCACCGCTCAAGCTCGCCGTCACAATCCGTTGCCCGGGCGCATCCACCGGGCTTTGGATCGAAAAGGCAAAGCGCGTCGCCACATAATCGTAGCCATTCGTCAGATTGCCGAACTGAAGCACGCCGTTCTGATTGATGCCCGGATCACCGTGCGCCCGAAACGCCTCCGCCCCGTAGTTGCCGACATAGTCGCCTTGCGCCACAAACGCATCGCCGATCAGCGAATTCTGATTGATCGGATGGCCGGTCGTCCCATCCACCGCGACGACGATCACATAGCCCGTGACTTCCGGGTCGAACTCCGAAGCCAAAAAAGAAATCGTTGCGTTCGGAGTCAGACAGACGTATTGATCGGCCTGACTACAAGTTTGTCCATCAATGATGAAGACGTGGGCATAGAGCGTCGTCAAGACGGGGCTGGACGCGCCGTCGCGCCGATAAAAATCCGTATTGGCAAAGGTGATGCGCGTGTCCCAATCATTGGTCAGGTTGGAAGTGAAGTACGGAAAGACCAGAACGGAGCCGGGTGCTTCGGATGAGCCGGACGGCTCGTCGGCGAACGCGGCGAACGCGCCTGCCCACAGTAAGACGAAGGCAAGCAAAGTGCGAACAAAGTGTGAGTGGTTCATGTTTTACTCCTGGAACGAGTCAGGCACAGAGCAACGCCGCGGCAAAACCGATGCGCCGATCAAGCTTGACCCCGTGATGTTGCCCCGATTTGGTTACGACCTAAGTGAGTTCGTTGAGAGGTGGTGTTTTGAATCGAATCGTTAATGCGCGCGACTCCTGAAGTTGAGTTTGAGCGTCTACTTTGTTGTGCCGGTTGCGAGGAACGTTGATTCTTGGTCTGATTGAATCACGGGCATAGTAGTGGAGGCAAGCAAACGCCGTCAACAACTTTCTCTGGCGCGCGCCAATATTTGGCTTGAATGATTTTCACAAAACAATTACACTGCGCTGCAAACATTGTTAGATATATCTCTAAGCATCTCGGGAGATATAGCAAACCTTGAAACCAAAAACAGGCACTCGCAAAGATTTTGGTTTCCTATCACTGGGCAGCTTCAAGGCCGAAGCTGATTTTGGAGATTGACGGAGAAATTTATGATCAAACAATTCCTCAAAGACGAAAGCGGACAGGATATCGTGGAATATTCGTTGCTGCTGGTGTTGATCGGTGCGGTGGCGGTGCTCATTCTGACGGGCATGGGAACCAGCATCAATAGCATTTTTGGCAAGATTTCCAACTCGCTGAACGCGGCCAACAGCAACATCAATGGCGGTGGTAGCTAAGTGTGAACACGCCGTTCATGATCTGCGAGCAAGCCGCTCGCTTGCCATTCGACCTTCGCCCCTCATCAGATCGAATTAACTTAGCACCCCTTTGGCTCTTACAACTTAGCCCTCAACTTCCGGCCCCAGCATTTCTCCGGGTTGAATTTCCCTATTTTGGTTGCCGTCGCACCTTCGTTTCCGGCTGACGCAAAGCGTACTATGGCAGACTTCAGTGGAACCACAGCACTGGCGGCGTCTGTCCTGACGATAGTTGTGCTTTTGGTGGCGTGGTTCGACCTGCGCGAACGCCGCATTCCGAACGTGCTGGTGTTGCCCGCCGCTGTCGTCGGTCTTAGCCTGCACGCCCTGCAAGGCTGGAACGGCTTATGGTTCGGCGGCAAAGGATTGCTGATGGGGTTCGCGCTGCTCTTTCTGCCGTATCTGGTCGGCGTAATGGGAGCGGGCGATGTAAAGTTTTTAGCCGCCATCGGCGCGTTTGTCGGAGGCACAGGCGTCGTGCGGGTTTTGTTGCTGGCGTTGTTGGCCTACCCGCTGCTCGCACTTGGGTTTCTGATCCAGCAGCGCAAGGTCACGTTGACGCTGAAACGGTTGGCCCGGTTGACCTGTAAGCTTTTTGGTGTTTTGATTCCGCCCTTACGATTATACGCGGCGCAATTGGAAGCCAGTGACAATCCCGAAATCGCTTCGGCAACGTCACCCTTTGGATTGGCCCTCAGCGTCGGCACGCTGCTGGCGTTGTACACTAACTTCTTGCGATGAATTTGACCCGAACCCATCAGGCACAAACGGCACGGCGAGCCAACCGGCGGCGCGGCGAGCAAGGACAAGCCATTGTCGAGTTTGCGCTCGTCATGCCGATTTTGATCCTTCTGCTGTTCGGCGTGGTCTTTTTCGCGATGGCCTTCAATTTACAAATGGTGCTGAACGCGGCGGCGCGCGAAGGAGCCAGAGCCTGGGCCAGCAGTCGCGCTAACACCAGCCCTTGCTGCGCCACCTGCACTTCGCCCTGTGACCCGACGTTTGGCAACAGCGGCTTTCAACAAAACGTCGTGCCCATCGTGGTCAAGTACATCACCGATAATGGCTACGATGCCGCCTATAATCTGGTTTTTGAGTTGGTGCAGGTCAGCCAAACCGATATTCCAGCCGCTGAATGGAATCAGATTCCGGACAGCGCCGAGGATGCCACGAAAGTTAAACTGGTCATTTCGTATCGGTTTTATTTGCCCACACCTTTCTTTGAAATCGAACTCGTTCACCTGCGGGCCGAGTCTACTTTCAAGCGGGGAACGTAGTGTTTAACTTGATTACTGCATTGCGGTAAACTACAATTCCCTGCCGTTTCCAAGAGCAAGTTTTCGGTTACTGAGTCCGAGCATTTATGACTAAGACTGTCACTCCATCACCCCCGCGTCGTTGCGGTCAGCCCCAGCGCACAAGAGAACGCGGCCAGTCTATGGTGGAGTTTGCGCTGTTGATTCTGCCCTTTCTGCTCGTCACGATTGGCGTCATTGAAATCGGGCGGGCGTGGTCGGTCAAGCAAGCCATTACCAATGCGGCGCGCGAAGGGACGCGGATTTTGCTCTTACCTTATGGCCCCGGCCAAAATTGCCCGGACATTGACTGTAGCACGGCGGAAAGCGTGCAAACCGCTGCACTGAATGCCACGCGCTCGTTCCTGCAAAACACAGGTGTGAGTCCCGAGGCCCCGCTCACGCAAATCACGTTGATTCGACAAACCTTGCAGGCCAACGGAACGATCATCACGGAACCGTTAAGCGGCACAATGACCAGCGGCGATATGATTGGCATTCACATCAATCATCAATACGCCAGCCTGGTGCAAGGGTTTATTTCCGGCGATAGCGCCACGCTGAATTTAGTAGGCGTCAGCGTCATGAGACACGAGTAACTTGAACCTCGCCCGCGCAATTTGAGAGGATTTCGATATGAACAGACGATTTATTATGGCCTTAGCTGCCTCAGCACTTTTCGGCTTAGTCGCCATCCTGGTCTTTCAGAAGATTTTGCAAAATCGCATTGATAACGTACCACGTACCGGACAACGAATTGTGTATGCGGCAGCGAGAATCCCGGCAGGCACGACGATTGCGCCCAATCAACTCAAGCTGGTTTATCAGGAAGCTCAAGCGGTGCCGGAGGGCAGCTTTGCCAATCTACAGGATGCTGTCGGCAGAGTGCCAGTAGTGGATGTGGAGCCGAATCTTGCTGTCACCACGAAAAATACGACATCGGCTGACAGAGTCGGCACGCTCATCAATTTGAAACCTGGCATGCGTGCTGTCTCCATCCGCGTGGACGAAGCAACCAGTGTTTCCGGGTTTGCGCAACCGGGCAGCTATGTGGATGTCGGCGCAGTGCTGTCGCCCAGCCCCAACTCGAAACCCGTCTCGAAGGTCATCGTCCAAAATCTGCGCGTGTTGGCAAATGGGAGAGATACTCAGGCCAAATCCGATGGGCAACGCAGCGGCAGTACTGTCACTTTAGAAGTTTCCCCAGCACAAGCCGGAATGTTGGCTTTGGCAACACGCGAAGGCTCGCTCTATTTGATCCTACGGCATCCGGCAGATAAAGAACTCGGCGCTGTGCCACCAGTAATGATGAGTGGAATGGTGGATGATTACAAAGCTGAAGCCCCGCGAACAACGAATACGCCGCAACCGCCGCCCCTGATTTATCCGCCCTGGAATCCAACTCCGACGCCCAAACCCGATCCATCGCCTACGCCAACCGCGAGTCAGCCTTCGAGAGTGGCTGTCCGCGTCATTGCCGTAGACAAATCTTCCGAAGTGACCGTCAGGCAATAAGTTTTGGAGCAGGTTTTACTCAGAGGGAATTTTATGAAACGTCTATCGTACATTGGGACAACGGTTGCTGCATCGCTGGCCCTTGTCCTCTCGGTTTTCGGTCTGCCAACGGCGACGTACGCGCAGGAACAGCCTGTGCTCAAAGCGTCCTTCACCCGCGACCTCAATCAAATCACCAACATTGATCTGGTCGTCGGACAATCGCGCGTGATCGAATTGGACGAGGTTTGTGATGCTATCCAATTCTCCGGCGAGAAAATCGTCAACGCGACGGCGCTCACGGGACGCACCGTCATCATCAACGCGCTCGGCATCGGGCAAGCGCAGGTCGCCGTCGCGAAAAAACTCACGTCGCCGAACCAGCCCGAACAAACGCTGGTCTTTCGCGTCTTCGTGCAAAAAGACCTGTCGTTGCTGGACAATCAAATCAAAATTCTCTACCCCAAAGAAAATATTCAACTGAGCCAAGTCAACGATTCCGTCGTGCTCTCCGGCAGCGTGACCCATCCTGACATCGCCAAAGGCGTGACGGAAATCCTCACGAAGGCGAAAGTGGACTACACCAATTTGCTGAAAGTCCCAGCGCCGACCGTGCTGCAAGTGCAGATGGAAGTCCGCATCGCCGAAGTGAGTCGCCGGGCGCTGCGAGAAATTGGGACGGCCTTTGGCGTGATGAACCAAACAATGCCTGTAACCATCAGCCCGAATGGTCTAGGCAGTCCAAGTGCTAGCGGTGATCTTCGGTCTGGCATTGTTTCCGTGGCTTCAGGTGCGACTAATCTCTTCCTCGGACGCCCGGATTTGACCTCCGCGTTTATTCGCGCGTTGCAAGAACGCGGAGCGATTCGGTCGCTTGCAGAACCCAATATCATTGCGGCGCACGGCGAAACGGGGAAATTCCAGTCGGGCGGCAAAATCCCTGTCCCGCAAGTCCAAGCGGCCAGCAATGGAACGTCCGGGTTCAATGTGCAGTATCAGGATTATGGCGTGATGCTGGAGTTTACCCCAAACATAAAAGACGAGAACCACATCACTATTAAAATCAAAACCGAAGTCTCTGAAATTGATCGCGCCAACGGGCAAACGACCGGGGCCATCACGATCCCGGCGCTCACCGTCAATACCGCCAGCACGGTGCTGGAATTGGCCGATGGGCAAAGCTTTGCGCTGGCGGGATTACTCAATAACCGCGAGTCCATCAATACCGCCCAAATTCCCGGCATCGGCAGCATTCCGATTCTCGGCGAACTCTTCAAAAGCCGCAGTTTCGTGCGCAACGAATCGGAACTGATGTTCCTTTGCACGGTGCGCATGGTACAGCCGCTCAATCCCGATCAAATTCCGCGCTTGCCGGGTGCGCCGCCGGGCAATACGAATCTGCCGACGAAACCGGACGGCAGCGGCGCTGGGGCCGCGGCCGCGCCCCTGCTAAATACGACGCCGAATACGACGCCGACCGGCTTATCGCAGCCCGCCTCGAATGTGCTGGAAGGCGAGTCCGGGCACGCCGTGCCGCGCAAAGTCGTCAAAAAATCCGATAACTAAAGGTTGTACCTCATGCTTCGCTGCGCCGGAATCAAGCCACGCGCGTCGGAACGCGGAACTGTTTTGTTGATGGCGACCGTCACAATCCTCGTCGTCGTCGGGATGCTTGCGTTGGCCGTAGACATCGGCTACTTGATGAACGGACGCGGGCAATTGCAAAACATCATGGATTCCGCCGCCTTAGCCGGCGCACAGGGCTTCCACACGGCGATTGAACCGGCGGGAGCGACTGCGCAACAGACGCAGATTGTGCGGTCATTGGCGCGCGATTTTGCACTCTTCAATCCGCTGCGGCAAGCCAACGGCACGAGCGGCTTGACCCTGCCGGATGAGGACATTTCCATCGTCTATCCGGCAGATTATCCCGTGCAACCCGCGCGCGTGATCGTCAAACATCGAACTGCCTTGCCAACGATTTTTGGCAGTGTCTTCGGTCTGTCGAGTATGAATGTCAGCGCGGTCGCCATCGCCAGCACAGGGGTCGTGGATGGCGGCACAGGCATTGTCAGTGGTTGTTGGCGTCCGATCATGATTCCTGACACGTTCTACGATGCGAACAACAATGCCTGGGCCATTAGTGGCAAAGCAATTTTCAGCGATGGGACAGCTTCGCCGCATCGAGACGGGCCGGGGGGAGAAGATTGGAGCTACGCGCGGCAAACCGGTGATCATTACATCTCGCGCTTTGCCTCGGTCAATGCTGCGAGCAGTCGCAATACCAGCGATTCCGGGTTTCTACAACAATGGCCGTTGGTGACGGGCGGGCCGACGCCGTCCGGCGACCCCACCAGCATTCGGGATGTAAATAATTTAGCCGAATTGAAATCGCAGGGCGGTAGATATTTGATTGGACAACGGATTCTATTTCGGCGCGATGATTGGCGCATCGTCAACTTTACCGCCAGCGGCATCACAGGCGACTTTCCTGCTAATCCGGTACAACAAATCAATAAAGGTTGCTGCACGCCCATTCGTGTCGGGCAGTTGGTTCAGGTCTATACGCCAACGAGCGATAACGTGGGGATTTATGACAACTTCATTCAGCAGTTGCAGACCTACTTTGACGCGCTGGCAGGAACGAGCGGGTTAATCACCCCCGCCGCGAATCAATACAAGTACGCCCAGACCCAAAACTATCCGACGCCGAATGCGAATCCGCGCGTGATTCCCGTGTTGTTGTGCAGCCCGATTCAGTTCTCGGACAGTCCGAACATCACGCAGTTTTTTGTCACGAACATCGGCGCGCTCTTTCTCGAACAAGTCACACCACAAGGCGAAATCGTGGGCATGTTTGTGCGCGAGATGGTCGCGGGCGGGATGCCGCTAGAGCCGCAAAATGAAGTGGCGAACCGTGCTTTGCTGCCGGTCGCGGTACAACTCGTCCGATAAATGAGCGATGGCGCTTGAGCTTTGTCACTTTAATGTTTTCAGGGTTGGAGATTCACACGGTTGCGCGTATAATCCGCCTCCAATCACCTCACATGGGCAGATACGTTTGTTCCCGCTGGGACGCAATCATTCAATGGGGATTCAAGGCAGTTGGTGAGCGAAGCTGCCGCGGGCGAGGAAAGTAAAATTTGTGGTAAGAAGTATTTCAGTTGTCATCATTGGTCGGAATCTGACCCAACAGGAGCGCACGCGGATGCGCAGCGCGACCAGTGTGCCCATCTCTATCGTCGCCGAACTTCCCAACAATATGCAGGCGCTGGAACAAATCAATCGTCTGCGTCCGCAAGCCGCGCTCGTGATGCTCAACGGCGATCTGCCGAAGAGTCTGCAAATGGTCGAACGACTGCGGCAGGATAATCCCGACACGGCTGTCATCTGTTCGTGCGAAGAAACCTCGTCGGAAGTCATCCTGCAATCCTTTCGCTCCGGCGCAACTGAGTTTTTGCGCCAGCCGCTCACCGAAACCGAAATCAACGAAGTCTTCACGAAGATTGAACAAGCGCGCTTGCGTTCGGCAGAAGAAACCAAGCAAGGCCGCGTGCTGGCCGTTTATTCCAGCAAAGGCGGGTGTGGGACAACTTTTGTAATCGCCAATTTGGCGGTGGCCCTTTCCCGCTTGAGCCGCAGCCACGCCACGATTGTGGATTTGAATTTACAAGCCGGGGATCAGCCCACCTATCTGGGCATTGAAAACACGCCGTACACCATTTATGACGTGGTGCGCAACTTTGATCGGTTGGACGACACGCTGCTGAACAGCTATCTGACCTCGCGCGGCAAATTGCTGTCGCTGCTGGCGGCTCCGACCGAAATCGGGCGCGATGAAGATGTGCGCCCGGAACACGTCACGCAAATCATCACGATGCTGCGCGCGCAACCGGGCTATGTGTTGATTGACCCGCAACACACGCTGAGCGAAAACACGATTGCGGCGCTCGATCTGGCCGATGACTTGGTCTTGCTGCTGACGCTCGATATTCCGTCCATTCGCAGCGCCAAACGCGCGCTCGATATTTTCCGCCGTCTCGGCTACGAAAAAAGCCGCATCAAGGTCGTGCTGAACCGCTACACCAAAACCCCGGAATTCGAGATCGGACATATCGAGAAGGTGTTGGAACATTCGATTGACGCGATCCTCCCCAACGATTACAAAGCCGCTATCTCCTCGATCAACATGGGAGAGCCGCTCGTACTCTCGAAAACCCAATCCCGTCTGCAAGCGGAATTTAGCAAGCTGGCCTCCAAGCTGGCCGACATTCAAGTGGAAGAAGACGCACGCCCTGTCGCACGTAGTAGCTGGTTTCCCTTCGCCCGAAAACTAGGCTAGTAAGCGCAAGCCTCTGGATAAACTGCAACTATGGCCTCGCTCAAAGACCGTCTCGAACAGGAACGCACCTTTTCTCGTGGGAATGTTTCCAACGAGTATCAGGAACTCAAAGCGCGCGTCCATCGCCTGTTGATCCCGCGGCTGCCGCTGGCCAAACTCGAAACCGCCGACACCACCGAACGCCAGAGCAAAGTCAATCACTTCATCAACATCATATTGACGCAAGAGAAATCGGTGCTCAGCGCGATTGATCGCGAACGATTGCAAACCGAAGTCTACGACGAACTCTTCGGCTTCGGCCCGCTCGAACCGCTGCTCGCCGACCGCACGATTTCCGATATTTTGGTGAACGGCTGGAACAACGTTTACATCGAGCGCGCCGGCATGTTGGAGCGCGTCGAAGCGTCGTTCAAGGACGATGCGCATTTGCTGCAAATCATTGATCGCATCGTGTCGCGCATCGGGCGGCGCATTGACGAATCGTCGCCGATGGTGGATGCGCGTTTGCCCGACGGCTCGCGCGTCAACGCGATTATTCCGCCGCTGTCGTTGAATGGCCCGGTGCTTTCGATTCGTCGTTTCGGCGTCAATCCGCTGACGATGAGCAACCTCTTGGAGTACGAAACGCTCACGCCGGAAATGGTGGAGTTTTTGGATGCCTGCACGAAGTCACGGCTGAACATCCTCATCTCCGGCGGAACCGGTTCGGGCAAAACGACGCTGCTCAATTGTCTCTCGGCCTACATCCCGACGGACGAACGTCTCGTCACGATTGAAGATTCCGCTGAACTGCGCCTGCAACAACCGCACGTCGTGCGACTCGAAACGCGCCCGCCGAACATCGAAGGACGCGGCGAAATCACGCAACGCCAACTGCTGAAGAACGCGCTGCGTATGCGCCCCGACCGCATCATCATCGGCGAGGTGCGCGGCGAAGAAGCCATTGACATGCTGCAAGCGATGAACACCGGTCACGACGGCAGCATGACGACGATTCACGCCAACTCGCCGCGCGATGCGCTGGCGCGCTTGGAGACGATGGTTTCGATTGCGGGCTTGCGGATGTCGGACAAATCCATGCGCCAACAAATCAGTTCCGCGATTGATCTGGTGATTCAGGTGACGCGCCTCACCGACGGCACGCGCAAAATCAGCAGCATCTCGGAAATCACGGCCCTGGATGGCGAAGACATTCTCTTGCAGGAACTCTTCAGTTATCGGCGCACGGGACTGGGACGGCTGCGCGAAGTGCAGGGCTACTTTGTGGCGGCGGGCGTACGTCCACAATGCAGCGAGAAGCTGGCCGTGTATGGCTATGATTTGCCCCCGCTCACGTTTGCGGGGAGGTGAGGCAGTATGGAAATTCTAGGCATTATCTTTGCTTCGCTGACGTTCATTTCGCTCACGCTCGCTGTGTATTTTTATGTGAGCCGCGATCTGGAACGCTATCAGCGGCGCGTCGAAGAACGCTTGCAAAAGTTGATTGACGAACGCGGGCCAGCAGTCGTGAGCCAGCGCGACATTCAGGAACTCAAGCAGGAATTGCTGAGCGACATTCCGATTTTTCATCAACTGCTCCTGCGCTTTGAGGTCTTCAATGAATTGCAGGCGATCTTGCGACAGGCCGAATTTAATAACATCACGGTCTATAAATTTGTCGTCGGCAGTTTGATAGCAGGATTTTCAGTAGCTTTGGTGGCAGTATTTTTTCAGCGTTCGTTTTTTGTCTGGCTCGTCAGTTTGATTGTGGTCAGCGTGTTGCCGTTATTGTTTGTGCTACAGAAGCGGCGCAAGCGGTTCAAGCTGTTCCTCGAACAACTGCCCGAAGCGATTGAAATGATGGTGCGCTCGCTGCAAGCCGGGCACAGTTTCAGTTCCGCGTTGCAAGCGATTGCCACCGAAATGCCCGAACCGGTGGCGCGCGAGTTCGGCAAAGCCTACGAAGAACAAAACCTCGGCTTGAGCATGAAAGTGGCGCTGGAAAATCTGGCGCAGCGCGTGCCGATTATGGATTTGAAGCTGTGCGTCACGGCGATTCTGATTCAACGCGAAGTCGGCGGCAATTTGTCCGAAGTGCTGGCCAACATCAGCCACACGATTCGCGAGCGATTTCGGATGCAAGGCGAGATTCGCGTCAAAACCGCGCAGGCGCGCTTGTCTGGCTACATCGTCAGCGCGCTGCCGTTCATTTTGTTCTTCTGGATCAACGCGGCAAACCCGAAGTATTTGCAATCGCTCTACGATCATCCGATGGGGATGTACATTTTGGGCGCGGGCATCGTGATGCAGATCATCGGCTGGATGATTATTCGGCGCATCGTGAAAATTGAAATCTGATTGAGAAGTCTGGTGAAGTCTAGGAAAGTCTGGAAAAGTGGAAGAAGCCAACTTCACGAGACTTCTCTGGACTTCACCAGACTTCACCAGACTTTCTGACTTATGCTTCTCGTCTTTTACATTGCGACAATGATGACGTTCCTCGGCGCGGGGATGGCGGTGTATTACTGGTTGGCGCGTCCGGTCAGCCCGTTTGATGAACGCTTGCGCGAAATCAATCCGCGGGCAGAGCGCGAGGCCGTCGCACCGCCCGTCACGAAAAAAGTCAACACCGTCATTGTCGAGCGCGTCGCCAAACCCGTGTACAAAATGACGCGCCCGTCGAATCGCAATGTGCGCCGCTTGCGCCGCCGCCTGGTCAAAGCCGGGTTCGCGTCGGAAACGTCGGTGCAGGTGTACACGGCCATTCGCGTCACGGCGGCCATCCTGCTGCCGCTGCTGGTGCTGGTCGTGCTGCTGACGATCAACTATCCGCGCGGGCCGCAATTCGTCGCGCTCACGTTGTTGGGCGCGATTTTCGGTTTGTTCATTCCGTCGTTCATTCTGTCGCGCCTGATTACCAAACGGCAGCAAAAAATTACGCGCGCGTTGCCCGATGCGATTGACCTGATGGTCGTGTGTGTCGAAGCCGGACTGGGACTCAACGCCGCGCTGCAACGAGTCGGACGCGAATTGGAACTGGTGGAGCCGGTCTTGTCGAACGAAATGGCGATCACCAACCGCGAGATTCGCGCCGGCAAACCGCGCGATGAAGCCTTGCGCAATTTAGGAGATCGCACCGGCGTAGACGACATCAAATCGCTGGTGGCGATGTTGATTCAAAGCGACCGCTTCGGCACGTCTATCGCGTCGTCGTTGCGCGTCTTTGCCGATTCGATGCGCACCAAACGACGACAAAGAGCGGAAGAGATGGTGTCGAAAGCTTCGATTAAGTTGATTTTTCCGCTGCTCTTATTTATCTTTCCCGCGCTCTTAATTGTGCTTCTTGGACCAGCTTTGATTACGCTTTATCGGGCCCTCGACCAGTTGGCCCAATAAATCGCGCTCCTTCCTGGTCGCCCCCAGTGGAAGCGCCGCTTCTGACAGGCAAAACTCCCAGCACGCGGTATTCTGTGATTCGATCCTGTCCGAGGTGATGGATTGAGACCCTGCAAACGTTTTTCGTTTGCCTAGATGTACAACCGGAGGTACGGCATGTTTTTACTTACTTTGCTCCAACAAGGTCCCACGCAACCTGATGACCTGACGTTGAACTGGATCATCCTGGCGGTGTTATTGGTCATCGCCGCGATTCTTGGCTTGATCGTCATCAAGCGCCGTTTGCGCGAGCAGGGCGATGATTTTGACATCGGAAGCTATTGAGCTGTCATCCGTGCTGCTCAACAGCCCCTATTTCTTGCAGGAGATTCCACATGTCCACGTTGGTTGCGCTGCTCCAACAAACTCCAACTAATCCTGATGATTTAACGCTGAATTGGATTATCCTCATCGTCTTGCTGGTCATTGCCGCAATTCTTGGGGTCATCGTCGTCAAACGCCGCATGCGTGAACAGGACGATGACTATGACATTTAACCTCACCTGCCCTGGTCTCCGTTGAAGTTATACCATCGAGCAACCGGAATTTGTTTGGCGGATCACCTTGTCTTAGCCAACACGGCCTGGACTCGCCTGCGCGGGTTGTTGGGGCGAAGATCGCTTGCGCCGAACGAAGCGTTGTGGATGCGTCCGTGCAGTAGTGTGCATACGTTCTGGATGTTGTTTGCGATTGATGTCGTCTTTCTGGATCGGCAATTGCGCATCGTCAAACTCGTCGAAAATCTGCGTCCGTTCCGCCTCACGTGGCCCGCGCCGCACACTGCCAGCGTGATCGAATTGCCCGCTCACGCCATCGCCCGACATAATTTGCAGATCGGCGACGAATTGCGCGTCGAAAAATAAATCCAGCCGGAGCGGGCATTTTGCCCGATTTTTCTTGCCTCTGCCTGTCAGAAAGCCGAAAATAGGCGCGCTTCTCTCACAAGTTACCCCTCGTGTTTACAGGAGCGGTATTCGTTATTTCCCTTGCCCCAGCTCATCAGAGAGGATAACTCCGTATGAATATGAACAACCTCTGGAAAAGCCTGAAAGAACGCGCTGTTCTCTTCGCGCTCCTCATTAGTTTCGGACTCGCCGTTTCGCTCAGTATGACCTACGTGGACTGGGACAGTGTGCTGCACGAAGACAGCCAACCGACAGCGCAAGTGCTGGACGCCGCACCGCCCGTTGTGCCACCGAGTGAAGCCGTACAAAAAGACGGACTGACGTTCAAGAAGATCGTCACCGCGCCCGTGCGCCTCTTCGTCCGCTTGTTCCGCCGCAGCGACAACAACATTGCCAAAGTTACTGCGCCCAAGCCCGACAACGCGATCAAACCTGAATCGTCGGTCGCCACCGCAATTGAACGCGAAGCCGCCGCCGCCTTCGAGCAGGCCATCGAACTGCGCGAGAAGAAACAGTTGGATGCGGCCATGGCCAAGCTCACCGCTGTCGTCGGGATGCAACCGAACAACGCCGAAGCCTACAATTTGCTCGGCGTTTGCTACGACGAAAAAGGCCAGTACAAAGATGCGCAGGACGAATATCAAAAAGCCGTCAAACTCGAACCGATCAACGCGCGCTTCCTGAACAATCTGGGCTATTCGTATTACCTCGCGAGCAACGACAAGGAAGCGATCAAGTGGTATCAGAAGGCGCTGAAATTCACGCCCGATGATCGCCGCATTCAAAACAATCTCGGTCTCGCGTATGGCCGTCGCAGCGAGTACGTCAAAGCCCGCGAGCAATTTCTCAAAGCCGTCGGCGAACACGGCGCGTATTTGAACTTGGGCTACATTTACAGCCAGCAAGGACGCTATCAACAAGCCATCGAACAATTCGAAGCGGCGCTCAAGCTGCAACCGAATTCGCTCGTGACAATGACGAGTCTCGCGCAAGTCTACGACCGCGTCGGACGCGCCCGCGAAGCCGCCGTGCTGCAAGAGCAGTACAAGAAGTTGTCGAACAGCGCGCAACGTGTGCAGACAGCCGAAAAAAACGATCAGGACGACAAGTAACTTTGAATCTCAAATCTCAAATCTTCAATCTCCAATTTGCGGCCCTGGCGCTGTGCTGTCTGTTCATCAGCAGCACAGCAGTGCTGGCCGATGAATTGCGGCTGCGCGACGGCACGGTCATCCAAGTGGACGAGTCGTGGGAACGCAACAACGAGATTTGGTATCGGCAGGGACAAGTCATCCGTTCGATTGCGATGTCAGAAGTGCTGCGCGGCAAAGAATTGACGAACACAGAAACAGCGATAGCCGCACCTCTCAAGAAAAAATCATCGCGCCGCGCGCTGCGGCAAACTGAAGTGCCGACGGCCAACACGCTCGCGCCCAAGCCGCTTCCCGCGCCTGATCCGAATGCCAAGCCCGTCACGCGCATCGTTTTCAAAAACGGCCTGCAACTTGACGCCGATGCCGCGTGGGAAATTGGAGATCGCATCGGCTATCGGCTCGGCACGATTCAAGCCTTCATTGACAAAACCGAAGTCGCGCAAGTGCTGAAAGATTACGTTCCGACAGCGCCGCAACTGGAAGCCCCGTCCACACCGCCGCCGTTCCAATTCACCACCAAACACGCGGGACTGGATCAACTGATCGCCGTGAACGCCGCGCGTCATCAAGTTGATCCGTTGTTGATTTATTTGGTGATGCAGCAGGAATCGGGCTTCAATCATCGCGCCGTGTCCAGCGTGGGCGCACGCGGCTTGATGCAATTGATGCCCGGCACCGCGCGGCAATTGGGCGTGCGCAACGTTCACGATCCGGTCGAAAATGTCGAAGCGGGCACGCGCTATCTCAAAACCTTAATCCAACGATTCAATGGCGACATCCATCTTGCTTTAGCCGGTTACAACGCAGGCGAAGACGCGGTCGTGCGCTACGGCTATCGCGTGCCGCCCTATCGAGAAACGATCAATTACGTGCGCCGCATCAGTTGGGCGTATCATCAGTTCAGAAAGTGAGGAACTACCGATGAAACGATTTCTCAGTACACTTTTTGTATGTCTGACCTCACTCAACTTCGCAGTCGCAGCACAAACGCAACGCAACGCGACGCCCGCGCCAAAGCCTACTCAAGCCGCCAAACCCGAAGTGCTGACGAACGATTCGATCATCAGTTTGGTCAAGGCTGGCTTCAAAGAAAAAACGATTGTCACGCTGCTGCACACGTCGCCCGTGAACTTCGATCTGTCCCCCAACAAACTGATTCAACTGAAAAAAAACGGCGTCAACGAAGATGTGATTCAAGCGATGATTCAACGCCAGGCGTTGCAAACGGGCGAAGCCTTCTCGCTGCGCGATGATGAATTCTTCACTGCCGATGACGACACGTTTTTCAAATCGCAACCGCGCCTCGAACTGCCCGAATTGAAGCGCGATGACTCGCGCAACAACGGCAAAGACACTGACATCTTCGGCTCGCGCTCCGGCGGCCAAAGCCAGACGCGCAGTCGTGGCGGCGTGAACAGCGACCGTTCCGGTTCGGGCGAACTCTCCGGCTCGGCGACGGTGCGCATCATCAAACCGCCGACGGAAAGCAGCGAACCCAAGCTCGAACGCGCGCCGCGCCTGACCAATCAAAACATCATGGATATGGTACAGGCCGGTTTCACCGAAGGCACGATTTTGCGCAAGATTGAATTGGAACAAGTCGAATTCGATCTCTCGCCCAAAGCCGTCGCCGAACTGCGCAAAAATCGGGTGAGTGACAAAGTCGTCAAAGCGATGGAAGCCGCAATGGATGAGAGCAAATAAGGTCGTTTGCCAAATAATCAAGCACCATTTTCATTTTCCAGTTGTCAGTTGTCAGTTCTCATTTGTCATTGTCGGTGAGCAGATCGCTCACCAATGACAAATGAAAAATCAAAACTGGAAAATGGGAAATGATAGAGTCCTGATGTTACGCTGGCTCATCTACCATCTTTGGTTCGTATTTTTCCTCGCCAACGTTTTTGCGCAAACGAATAAGCCTTCCGACCCGGAAGAAGTCCTCAAAATTGACACGCGCGAAGTTCTGTTGCCCGTCACCGTGCGCGACGTTGCGGGTCAATTCGTGCCGAACCTCAAAGCCACCGACTTTGCCATCTACGAAGACAACGCGCTGCAACCGATCACGTCCTTCAGCCTGAAACAATTGCCCGTCCACGTCGTCCTGTTGATTGACACGAGCAGCAGCGTCACGCGCGAGATCGAAGACTTCAAACAAGCCGCATTGAATTTCGCTGCCCGCCTCGCGCCAGACGATCAACTCTCGCTCATCCGCTTCGATGACAAAGTTGAATTGGTGATGGATTGGACAACGAATCGCAACGCGCTGCGCCGTGCCTTGCATCGCCTGACGACGGGCATGTTCACGAACTTCCACGATGCCTTGTGGCTCGCCGCGCGCGATCAACTCCATCGCGTCACAGGTCGCAAAGCCATCATCGTGCTGACCGACGGCATTGACAGCGGACGCGGCCACAAAACCCAGGCCCAAGCCCTGCGCGCGCTGCTCGAAGAAGAAACGCCCGTCTACGCCGTCAGCAAAACCGAGATTCAACGCCGCACCGAACAACGCGAATTAGAGTCGTATGGAACTTCAATTTCCCCCACGAACCGCATCCGCACAGACGGCTTGAAGCTCTCGCTCGCCGCACTGAATCAAAGCGAGCAATGGTTGATGAAGCTGACGGAAGAAACCGGCGGACGATTGTTCTTGCCGAAAAGCTTTGATGAACTCAGCGACGTCTACCAACAAGTCGCCGACGAATTGCGCAGCCAATACGTCATCTTCTACACGCCACAAAATCCCAAACGCGACAGCAGCTATCGCACCGTGCGCGTGCAAGCGAAGTGCAAAGATTGCCGCGCGACTTCGAGGTTGGGGTACTATGCGCGGTAAGTTCTACTATCAACAATTCCACTAAAACCTGCGTGACGATGCAAAAATAGTTATTGCACGAAAGTTACGACAGTGCTATAGTTCGCCCCGTTTTACCGTAAAAGCCGTAACAATTGAGTCATCCGATTTGCTTCAGCGAGTACGGATGCCTGCTACGAAAGAAGTCACGAACTTACGAACAGCCAAAGAAACTGCTATTTAGGTTTGACTATTTCTTTTTCAGCCAAACCATCACCATTCTTTTTAGAAAAAACTTGGGCAAATAAACACTTGGAGGACTTAAAATAAGGCCCATCAAGTAGTAGTTTCCCTAATTGCAAGGTATTTTCAGCTAACTGGAGATAACATATGCAAAGAGTCTATGCCTCTATAGTCTTATTAGCCGTCACCCTATCACTATTGCCAGGGAAAGCTATTTCTCAATCTAACAATCCCACAGACCCTGATGCAAAAACAACCATTTACGTGCAGTCATTGTTAGGCCCATTCGGTAGCGCATATATTCCCGCAGAGTTAGTCAGCAATGCTGAATTAAAGGAGATAAAGAGCGCAACGGATGGTTATTACTTTCCTTCAATCTACTTCGTAATCTCGATAAAACCAGGCCTCAAGGTCAAACAAAAAAACGGGAAGCCTGATATCGGAAAAAGCAATTCAAAGGTAGACCTCATACAGTTTACCTTTGAACTCGAAGGTTTCGACAAAAATAAAAATAAAGTAACTGATGGTATAAAGATATTGAGATTACTGCCAGATGAGACGAAAGTAATAGAGCAACTTAGCCCGGCGGCTGAGGCTGCCAAAACAGTTTCTAATTTAACGG
The DNA here is from genome assembly GCA_964631865.1 of uncultured Heliobacteriaceae bacterium. GTDB lineage: Bacteria > Acidobacteriota > Blastocatellia > RBC074 > RBC074 > JAFDVL01. The sequence goes on from CAZWAK010000008.1 coordinate 19,513, forward strand.
AGACTCTTACCCCTTTCTTTCCTGACCCTACTCAAGGAAACATGGCAAAGGCAGCCGCTAAAGGGATGGGGGTAGTATTCAATGGATTATTCCCCCCGCAGCTCAATGCTTATAAATATGCTTTCATTCTCGAACAGGGTAAATTTGGCTGGTATTTGGAGCATAGCGTAGAGGGGAAGGAATCGGGTATAGGGATGCGGCGTGGCATTGTACTCCTACAGGTGCGAAAAGATGTTGTAAATATTAATATCAAATCACGAGCCACGTATGACTTCGATCACGATAAGTGGATAGATGACGGGAAAATGAAATTTCCCGATGCCAATATCCAAGTAGAAAAGATTTTGGATGCATTGATTAAAGCTCAAGAAATTGATTTTGACCACATAAAGGACTTAAATGACTTTCCGATTCTGATTCCAGTGGATGTCGCTGCTGCAATCTGCCACATGGAGGACCAGGCCTTTAAAGATTGGTTTAAGAGTCTCAAAGTATCAGACCTTGGCATTATTGAGGGGGTAGATAGTGAGGGGAAAGTGAAAAGCTATGTCAGAAAATCTGACTTAGAAAAAATCCTTCTGCCCAAAAAATAAATCGAGATCGCCGACAGTAAGGGCTTAACACGGTAGCAGTCTGCTTTCACAAGAAAGTGAGGTATTGTTTATGGCCCAATCCAGCATATCCTCCGTATGGAACGATAGTTTGACAGCCAAGTATGCTCCACCACCCTTCATTCACGAGGGTAGACTCATAGTTCCCATTGACGTTTCGACGCTGGCGATGCGATTCGACGTGGATATACTCCAGCAACAGGTCATCGCGCGCACAGTTGTTCAATTCTCGGCGTCTCGCCCTGGCTATCCATTTCTTGATCTTGTGCCAGAACCAACTCGCCTTAAGTTTGACGGAGCATCACTTAATACATCCCAATTCTCATTGGTGAGTCCTCCTGAAAATGAGGCATTCGTGCGATTTCTCGATGTGGAACTAGATTCCACTGCAACACATACTTTAGAAGTTGAGTATCCTCTCGGTGATTCAACAGTCGTGTTCACGGGTGGAGGCGTTCGTCTTGGGTTCTTCCTGAATGACCTGATTGAGCGTGCTTTCCTTGAACGGTATACGCCAGCAAATCTCGAGTTCGACCAATCCCAAATGACTATGGAATTTGCCATCTCCGGCGCACAATCCCAACACAGACTTTTTTCTAACGGTGATGTTGTCGAGGAAACAGCAAGTAGCTGGAAGCTCAAGTTTCCTGACTATTTCACTTGTTCTTCCAGCTATGTGCATCTCACCAATCGTCCTCTTGCGGTTGTCACCGGTAATTTTCCAGGACAGGAACGAAACATCCCAGTTACAGTCTATGGCGAGGACGAAACAATTGTTAATGATGAGTTGTCACATGCTTTGGAGATCATGCGGGAGCTTGAATCAGCGTATGGGCCGTATGCACACAAAGACCTGTTGATTTATGTTGCGGAAACACTTGAGCCACCACTTGCTGGGATGGAATACTGTGGCGCAACCATGACAAATCCAGGCACTGCCTTGGAGCATGAAATATCCCATTCCTGGTTCGGGCGAGGAGTCATGCCTGCGAATGGTAATGCTGGCTGGATTGACGAGGCTATTGCACGCTGGCGCGATTACGGCTATCCCCGTGCAAACAGTGCGCCTGACCGACTTCCAGTAAATCTGGCTGGGTTCTCGCCATATCGGCGACGTACAACACGGGATGCCTACAATTATGGCTCGCTGCTTCTGAGCGAAATTGATTACCTGCTTGCTAATCAAGGGGGACTGCGACCGGTATTGAAGTCGTTGTTTTTGCGTTGCCGCCGTGAAGTGATTGACACGTCATTCTTTCGGAACTTTCTTGAGCAGCAGACGGGCCTGGACTTGGGCAATATGTTTGCAAGATATGTGTACGGGCAGACCGGATATGACAGCGTCGTCGCTGCCCAGGATGAACTGACGAGTGAACACCGACCAGTTTTCGGAGCAGCCGAGCTTGCTGGATTGTGGAAGGTACCTGAACCAGTACCGCCACCGCGCCCCTATACCTTCGAAGAGTTGAAAAGCTTGGTTTAGGTTAGCGCGATTGGCATCCTTTCGGGAATAAGTCATCATTGGTTCAGAAACGGCATTCTTGCGCCGCGTTACAAAATAACGCACAATGCCCGCACCGGAAAGGAATGGAGCTATGAACGATGAGCAAATCAATGCGCTTTTTCGCACGGTGGCGGATCATTTGGAGTGTTTGGCAACAAGAATTCGAAACGCAAAAAAATTACAAGAGGAAGATCGCGCTCGTGAGAAAGCGGATCCGCCGCGCTTAGACCGTTTGGAACGGGTACTCAAGTCGCTGGTACGAGTTGATGCTCGTGAGCGAAAAGAATGGCATGATCGGCTCAACGCGCTTCGTGATATTCAAACGCGTAGCGACGCTACCTCTGCTGCGTTCCAAGCACAAATGTCGGAATTCCAGAAAAAAGCCAATGAATGCCAGTCACATCGCCAATAATCCAACACATGACAAACACCATCTCCGTCCGCAATGTCAGCAAATATTTTGGCGATTTCATGGCGGTCAATGATCTCTCGCTCGAGGTCGCGCCGGGTTCGACCTTTGGCTTGCTGGGGCCGAATGGCGCGGGCAAGACGACGACGATTCGCATGATTGTCAACATCACGGTGCCGGACTTGGGCATTGTCTTCGCGGCACGCATCCCGGCGGATGAAGAGCCGGAAGGGATTTGGGAGATCGCCCCTGATCTGGCTATCGAAGTGATTTCGCCGAACGATATTTATGCGAAAGTGGCCCAGAAAGTAGATGATTACTTGGAAGCTGGTGTGCAGCAGGTTTGGTTGGTGTTGCCCGAACAAAAATCCATCACGATTTATCGCTCGCCGTTTGATGTCACTGTCTTTCAAGATGAAATGGAATTGGTTGCCGAAGACTTGCTGCCCGGCTTTCGTTACCGCTTGAGTGAAATCTTCAAGACGAAAAAGCCATCGTAATTGCCTTGCCTGAATTGACTTCGCGCCTGCTTCAGCCAATCATACGCGCGCTGTATTTCCCAACTCTCTTTTGCATCTTTGGAGGCTCTATGATTTCGACGTGTCGCTTGTCATTGGTGGTTGTGTTGTTGACTGTCGCTATCGCTCAACAATCAATTGCGGACGGCGGGGTTGCCTGTGATTGCGAATTACCGCAAAGCAGCAAAGGGACAAAGGACATACAACACTTTGCTCCTTTGTCCCTTTGCGGTAAAAATTCTTGTCGTCACTACTGCGTTGCACTCGCTGCGCGCGGTGTCTTCACTGGATTCACGACTAAATTCTCAATAAAAAACTCCATCATCCGATCTGCGCGCAGCCCGGAGTGGCCTTGATCGGGGCCGACCTGGACTTCAAAGCTTTTGCCGGCTTGTTGCAACGCTTGAATCAACTGCATCGAATTGTTCGGATGCACGTTATTGTCGGCTGTGCCGTAATAAATCATCAAGCGGCCTTGCAGGTTGTTGGCGTATTTCATCGCGCTGCCTGCGTCGTAGCCTGCTTGATTTTCCTGCGGAATCCACATGTAACGCTCGGTGTAAATCGTGTCGTAATGATGCCACGACGTGACGGCGGATGACGCCGCCGCTGCTTGAAACACGTCCGGGTGCCGCAGCAAACACATTGCGGAAGCGTAGCCGCCATACGACGTGCCGAAGATGCCGACGCGGTTTTTGTCGAGATACGGACGATCCCAGAGCGATTTCACGCCTGCCGCTTGATCGTCCATTTCGACGACGCCGAGCTTTTGGTAAATCGCATCCAGAAACTTCTTGCCGCGTCCGGCGGCGCTGCGTGAATCCAATGACGCAATGAGGAAGCCGTATTCGGTCAAGGGATTTGGCAGCGCAAACGATTCGCGTGCGCCGTTCGTCGCCGGGCCTCCGTACACAGTGACGAGCAGCGGATATTTTTTGTTCGGATCGAAGTTCGAGGGTTTGTGCAAAAGCCCGTGCAATTCGGTTTGACCGTCGGCGGCTTTGTATTTGATGAGTTCGACGCGCTGCAAATTCAACTGCTCGAATTTCGTCGTGTCGCTCTTCGCCAACTCTTGCACGACTTTGCCGTCCGCATCCACGAGCCGTGTGAACGGCGGCGTGTTGTGCGTTTGTGCGACGTCAATGAAATGCTTGCCGTCGGGCGCAAGATTGACGGAATGATTGAAGGCCGGATCGGTCAAGCGTTTATCGCCTTTGCCGTCCAAACCGACGCGGTGCAATTGCAATTTCATGTGGTTGTCGCCGCTGCGTGCGAGGTAGTACAGCACGCCTGCGTCTTCATCCACGCGCACGATGCTCGCCACTTCAAACGGATGATTCGTGAGCGCGGCGTGCAGCTTGCCGCTCAGGTCGTACAGATAAAAGTTCTTGTAGCCGTTGCGTTCGGATTCCCAGATGAATCGTTTGTTGTCCTTGAGGTAAGTCATGTCCGGCGAGTTTTCTGTCCAACTCGGCAACCATTCTTCGCGCACGATCACGCGGCATTTGCCCGTTGTTGGATGGCACGCCGAAAACTCCATCACGTTCTGACGACGGTTCGTGCGATTGCACAACAACTCCGTGCCGTCGGGCGACCAACGCACGTTGTAGACATAATGCCCGACGACAGCGTTTTCAAACGGCTTGCCATCGCGCACGTCCAATTTGACCGTTTGTTTGGTGTTCACATCGTAAATCAACAAGTCCGCGATGGGATTGTCTACGCCCGCTTTGGGATAGGCTTCGATGTCCATCACGCTTTGCAATTTCGTTTGGCCGAGTTGCAAAAAGTAATCAGGCACTTTGCTTTCATCGAAGCGATAAAACGCAATCTTCGCGCTGTCGGGCGACCACCACATCGCGGTCGTTTGGAATAACTCTTCGCCGTAGACCCAACTGGCGATCCCGTATTTGGTGCGCTGTTTTTCGTTGCCGTCGGTCGTGATGGCGAGTTCGTTCGTGCCGTTCGCGTCGCTGAGCCATAGGTTGCGATCTCGATAAAAGGCTTTGCGCTTGCCGTCGGGCGAATTGGCAAACGCCGCTTGCCGCCCGCGTTCGACACCCGCCGCGCCGCGCCGCCCACGAAAACCGTCGGCCTGCGGCCCGCCCGCGCTGGCGACGGTGGTTTCAGCGGCTTGTCGCGTGACAATGTCATAGCGATAAACTTTGCCGTCGCGTTGATATTCAAACGCTTTGCCGCCGTCGAGCCAGCGTACCTGCAACGAACCCATCTTGACGGACGTAGCAATTTCCAGGCGCATCTTGTCGTAGCGCGCATAACCGGGCATCGTTTTCAGACGATCCTGCGCGCCCAGCGGCAACCCGCCCAACGCCAGCGCCAACACACAACTGAAACCTTTTTGTAATGCGGGGGCCATTCGATATTTCATGTTTTGTCTCCTTGTGATCTGCCTTGACACTCTTTCGCAACCAATGGTGTCGCGGAACTCCAGCGGCTTGCGAATTATGCCATGCGCGGGCGGAAAGTCAGAGACGCGCTCAAGCGAATTCGCACTTTCTTCGCGCGCCCGCCGAGCAAATTCTGGAAACTGCCGGGCAATCGTCCTTTCTCATGTACGCCCCATCTCTCGGAAATCCCGGTTCACGCCCACTGATCCGCTCTTTCGATGAGTGCTTCTGTTTTTTTCCCAAGATTCCAACCCAGTCTTGATCATCGTTTGTCGTTGGAGGTTACTTTTATGAATCGCCGCGTTTGCACCCTGATTGTGATTGGTTTGTTGGCTGGTGTCAGTCTGATGCAATGGACGAGCGCCAGCGCGACCACGAGCGAAGGCTATCCCACGATAGCGCAGCGGCTGCTGGCCTTCACGGGGCAGGAAATTCAAACCCGCCTGGCACGCATCGGCCTGTCTCGCAATGCTCCTCGTGCGGTTGCCGCCGTGCAATGCGACCAGCCGAATCAGATTGACCTCAACCCGGAGGTCGCGGTCGGCCCGATCATCGGGGGCGTCAATGGCAATGTGCTGGAACTGGGGACAAACGTCGCACTCAGCATTGCGATTCAAAATAACGGGCCGGATCAAGCGAACGTCGGTCAAGCCGTACTCAAGCTCAATCCCGGTTGGTTTCCGGCGGGCGTGACCGTCCAGAATTTCACGCCCGGCCCAACCTTTGCCGGTTGCACGTTTGCTCAAGCCACGAGCGGCGGCTGTGCGAATACGCAGCCGATTCCGAATAAATCGTATGGGAGCATTTACCTGGAAGTCGTCATTGGGAACGGCGCGAAAGGTACACGACTCGGTGGCTCGCCCAATACGGAATTGGTGACGGCGCAAGCCCAAAACTGCGCGGTTGATCCGGTTGCCAATCAGGGCGAAGACGCCGAAGCCGGAGATGGCGTGAGCGCAGTGACAGATTTCTTTGTTTGTGATCGCCGGACTGACCTCAACCCGGAAGTGGCGGTCGGGACGATCACAGGCGGCATCAATGGCAACGTGCTGGAACTCGGAGCCGTCGTCCCGTTGACCGTTGCGCTGCAAAATGTTGGGCCGGATCAAGCGGGTGTCGGCGAAGCCCGCTTCAGCCTCAACCCCGGTTGGTTTCCGACGGGCGTGACCGTCCAGAATTTCACGCCCGGCCCAGCCTTTGCCGGTTGCACGTTTGCCCAGGCCACGAGCGGCGGTTGCGCCAACGTGCAGGCCATTCCCGCCAATTCTTCGGGTTCCGTTTCCTTTGAAGTCGTGATTGGCAACAACGCCAAAGGCGCGCGGTTGGGCGGCGCACCGAATACCGAACTGGTGACGGTGCAGGCGCAAGGATGCGCGACGGATAACGTCTCCAATCAGGGCGAAGACGCGGAACCAGGCGATGGCGTCAGCCCGGTGACAGATTTCTTCGTGTGTGATCGTCGCACCGACTTGAATCCTACTGTGACAGTTGGAGCGATTACGGGCGGCGTGAGTGGCAATGTGTTGGATGTCGGCGCAGTCGTGCCGCTGACGATCATCATCAACAACGTCGGGCCAGATCAAGCTAGCATCGGGGAAGCTCGCTTCAGCCTGAATTCCGGTTGGTTTCCGGCGGGCGTGACAGTGCAGAATTTCACGGCGAGTCCGGCCTTTGGCGGTTGCACATTTGCGCAAGCTACAACGGGCGGTTGTGCGAACGCGCAAGCGATCCCCGCCAATTCTTCCGGCTCCATTTCCTTTGAGGTTGTCGTTGGGGCAAACGCAGCAGGCGCGCGGCTGGGTGGTTCGCCGAATACGGAATTAGTTTCTGTGCAGACGTGGGGCTGCGCGACGGATACTGTCGCCAATCAAGGCGAAGACGCCGAGGCGGGCGATGGCGTCGGCGCAGCAGCAGATTTCATCGTGCGGGTTTGTCCCAGCAAATTCAATGTCACGGGCGGCGGTACGTTCTGTGCCAATGACACGGGCGTCGCCGTTGGGTTGGACGGCTCACAAACGGGCATGAATTATCAGTTGATCCGGGACGGCATAACGAATGTCGGCGCAGCCATTCCCGGCACGGGACAGGCGCTATCCTTTGGCTTGCAAACAACGGGAGGCACGTACACCGTCATTGCGACAGAACCCACGTTCGGTTGTTCGACGACGATGACAGGCAACGCCGTCGTGACCGTCAACCCCGTGACCACAACGACTGCTTTGGCCAATCAAACAGTATGTCAGGGGAGCAATGTCAGCTTCACGACCACCGCCTCCGGCACTGCGCCGTTCAGCTTCGTCTGGAAGAAAGGCGCGACCACCATCAACACAGGCATCACCACCGTCGGCGCGACCAGCACGCTGAATTTGAGCAATGTGCAACCCGCTGATGCCGACAACTACAGCGTCGAAGTCACGGGCACGTGCGGCACGGTCACACAAAGCGCGCTGTTGACGGTCAATCCCTTGCCCGTTGCGAGTGCGGGCGGCGCGCAAACGATTTGTCAGAACGGCACGACGACCGGCTTGGGCGGCAATACGCCTCCCGCCACCACCGCCGGACAATGGACATCGAACAGCGGCGGAACCTTCACGCCCAATGCCACCACGCCGAATGCGACCTGGACGCCTGCCCTCAACTTCACGGGCGTGGCGACGCTCACCTGGACTGTTCGCAGCACGGCGCAGCCTGCTTGTGGAACCACGCAAACGGCGACTGTCCAGGTCACTGTCAACGAGCCGCCCACCGTGACCACGCAGCCCGCCCCGCAAATCGTTGGGCAAAGCGCGACCGCGACGTTCACGGCGGCTGCCACTGGCACGCCGACGCCCACTGTGCAATGGCAAGTGGACACCGGCAACGGCTTCACGAATATTCCCGGCGCGACCAGCACCACGTTGACCGTTCCCAACGTCACGCTGGCGATGAATGGCAACCGCTACCGAGCCGTCTTCACCAACTCTTGCGGCAGCGCGACCAGTCAAGCGGCCTTGCTCACGGTCAATGCCCTGAACCTGAAATTGGGCGATCCATTGCTCTGTCTCACGGCAGATGGTTTGGTGGGCGTGACCGTCACCATCACCAATAACCATGCGGCTGCGGTCAACACCAACTTCACCGCGACGCTGCCCAGCACACTCAACGGCTTGCCCGGCACAGGCTTGGCGAGCCTCAATCCCGGCGGCATCACGGTCACGAATTCCGCTGTCATCTGGATGGGTACGATTCCAGCGAACACGACTGTCACGCTTACCTACAAAGCGCGCATCACAGCGGGTACGCCCGCCAATCAACCGATTTGTGTCGAGTCGGATGTCGTCTTCAACGGCGGCCCCAAAGCCGTCGTGCAGGAATGCCAAGTCCTCAACTGTCCGGCCAATGGCTCCGTCAAGGTGAGCGATCAAAAAGCTGGCTCGGTGCTGGTGTTTCCGTACTACGTCTCGAAACGCGCGGAGAAAAAAGACACGCGCCTGACCATCAGCAACCTGAGCGACAAGCCGATCTCCGCGCACATTTTCTTCATTGACGGCACGACCTGTCAGCAGGCCGATCAGTTCCTCTGCCTCACGCCCTACGCCAGCTTCTCCTTCAAAGCTTCGGAGCAAGACCCGGAAGCGACGGGCTGGTTGTTGGTCGTCGCCGTGGACGCGCAAGGTCGTCCGACGCGCGCCAATGGCCTGATTGGCAATGCGTTCGTCAACGACGGCGAGTACGTGGATAACTACGGAGCCGAAGCCTTCCAGGCGCATTCGACCTTGCTGGCGACGGTGACGGGCGACACGGCGACATTGTTCTTTGACAACCAAAGTTACGATGTCGTGCCGAATCAATTTGCCGTGGAAATTCAAAGCCCGCTGGATGCGCCGAATCAGCGCGTGGTGACGGTCGGCTTGCAAGGCGATCTGACGCGCAGTGCCCTGAGCGGAGCGGCGCAAATCGGCACGGCCACCGTCCTCAACGGCAATGAGCGACCGCTCGGCAGCTTTGTGTCGTGGTTGAGTGGCAATTGTCAGGCGCAAGCGACGATCACGACGAGCAGTCCGCGCGTGCCGGGCGGGATGAATGGGTTGATTCCGAAAGGACAAATCGGCACGATGCAGTTTCGCATTGGAGCGGGCGTGGGCTTGTTGATGACGCCGCGCACCGCGAGTTGGCCGGGGATACGGACGTTGCACAAAACGGGTTCGACGGCGACGACGCTGACCATCCCGTTGCTGCCGCCGGTTTGCTGAGGCCAGCGAAACGCGAAGATAGTGCAAGGAGTACATTCTTCACTCTTCATTCTTCCTTCTTCATTGTTTTCGGGGCATTGCCTCGTCAGCGAATGAAGAAGGAAAAAGGAAGAAATGAAAAATGTTGCTCCTACAAGCCCAAACTGAGAATTGCTGTGCTGCTCTTCGTAGTGAAGTCTTTTTCTTGATGTTTATAGGCTATCGCCGCCTGCGCTCGCCATTCCTACCCACCCACGTATTCAGGCCGATCCAACCAACTGATTTTATTCTCGACGTTCTTCTTCCAATCTTCGAGCAGCGGCCCTTTGATGCGATTGGCGCGTTGATTCAGCGCGGTCATTTGCGTCGCGTCCATCGGCTTGAAGGTTTGCGCGATGCGCACGTCGTCTTCCAATTGCCCCGTCGTTGTACAGCCGAGCGTCACGCAATGCACCGGCAGGCTGAGCGCATACGTGATGCAATCTTTGACGCTGAAAGTTTGTAACAATTTGGAATTCGCCAACACCTTCATCCCTTGAATCCCCATCCCGCGTTCGACGGCAATCGGCAGCACTTGTTTTTCAAAGCTCAGGTACAACGGATCAGCAATGTGCAGCGGCATCAGAATCGTTTCCCACTTGTCCGAACCTTTCAGCAAGGCCAAATGCACCTCCGGGTCGGTGTGACCGGTGAAGCCGAAGAAGCGACATTTGCCCGCTTTTTTCGCGGCTTCAAAGGCTTCATACGCTCCGCCGGGCGCGAAGATTTTTTCGACCTCGCCGAGGTTCGCAACTTCGTGACATTGCCACAAATCAATGTAATCCGTTTGCAGCCGCTTCATCGAAAGTTCCAGTTCGGCTTCGGCTTCTTGGCGCGAACGTTTGTTGCTTTTGGTCGTGAGGAAGATTTGCTTGCGAAACGACTTCATCGCTTTGCCATAGATTTCTTCGCTGCGTCCATTGCCATAGCTATGCGCGGTGTCAAAGTAATTGATGCCGAGAGCGTGCGCGTGTTGCACGAGCGCGATGGCATCAGCCTCGGAATTGGTCAGATGAAAGCGACCGCTGGCGAGGCCGACGATGGTCAATTTCTCGCCCGTTTTGCCGAAGACTCGTTTCGGGATGTCGCCTGCTTTGACTTTCGATTGTGATGTTGCGGCGAGCGGCAATAATGACGCACCTGCCAAGCCGCCGATGACTGCTCTGCGTTTCATGATGAATCCTCCTGAGTTTACCGAATCACGTTGCCCTTGATGCCGAGCACTTGCGCGGCGACTAAGTTGTTGCCGAACACGTTCCAGTTTTTGAATTGCCACACGACTTTTTTGGCGCGCGTGACTTCGATGAGTTGCGGATTGTCCGGCCCGGCGTGCGTGTTGCCGATGATAATGTTGCCGTTCGGCAACACTTGCAGCGTCGTCATCCACGCGAATTGAATGCCGGGCAATTCTTTGTGATCTATGCTCCACACGATTTTGCCGGCGCGATTGACTTCCAGAATGCGATTGTTGTTGCCACCTGCGATCAGCGTGTTGCCGTTCTTCAAGCGGACAGCGCCAAAGACTTCGACGCCGTGCCCCTCGACGCCGTGCCCATCCGAGCGGGGACGATCACCCAACTCCATCACATACGTCCACACGATCTTGCCCGTCTTGTCGTACTCAATCACTTTGCCTTCGCCTTCCTGACAAACCAGATAGCCACCATTGCCAACCGGGCGCACCATCCGTGTGTCGCGGTGCGCATTGGGCTTGGCGAGCGTGAGCGGAATCACGTGGACGATCTTGTCGTCTTTGTCCACTTCGATGATGCGCCCGTTGCCGCTTTCGGCAATCATCGTCAAGCCGTTTTTTAAGCGTTGATACGAATGAATCTCGACGCGACCGGTGTAACCTTCTTTCGGTTTGGATTCGTGTTTCCACACGACCTGCTTGTCTTTGTTGACTTCGACGACGGTCGTGTAGCCGGTCTGAAACAGCACGTTGCCGTTCGGCAAATATTGAATGTCGTGAATTTCGCGCGCGTCGGGATTCGGGACTTCCCATTCGATTTCGCCTTTGCCATTGACGATGGCGACGCGCTTTTTGTCTGCGCCGAGCACACGATAATTGGCTTGTGCGGCGGCGATTTCGTGCAATGCCAGCAGCACGATGCAAACGATGAGCAGCTTTTTCAAGGTGAATTCCTCCGATGGAAAATTGTCGTTATGACCGCAAATACGAAGCGCCGTTCACGTCCACGATTGCGCCGGTCAAAAAGTCCGTGCCTTCCGACGCCAAAAACAACGCCGTCCGCGCGACTTCTTCGGGATGGGCGACTCGTTTCAGCGGGCTTTGGTTGCGAATCTCGTCGCTCAGTTTATACGCCACGCGCTCGGTTTCGACAAAGCCCGGCGCGACCGAATACACAAAAACATTGTGCGGCGCTAAGGCTTGCGCGAGCGATTGGCTCAGCGCGTTCAGCGCGGCTTTGCTTGCGCCATACGCGGGCGCAGTCGGTTCGCCGCGAAATGCGCCGCGCGACGAAATGTTCACGATGCGCCCGCCGCCTTGCGCAATCATTTGCTGCGCGGCCCAATACATCATATTCGCCGTGCCAATCAAATTCGTGTCAATCGTGTCGCGCCACGCGGCTTGCCACGCGGCAAAACTTGCACTGGCAATCGGGTGGTCAATGTAAATGCCCGTGTTGTTGACGAGCACGTCCAAGCGCCCGTACCGCATGACGACCGCTTGCACGAGTTGTTGCGTGGCGTTGGGATTTCGGATGTCGGCCTGAAACAGCGCGTGTCCTGTGCCGGGCAACGACGCCAGCGTTTTTTCGGCGTCAGTTTGATTGCTGTGATAGTGCAGCGCAACAGTTGCGCCGTGCGCGGCGAATTGTTGGGCGAGGGCGCGTCCGATGCCGCGCGCTGTGCCTGTGATGAGAACGACTTTTTGCTCGAAGTTCATGTGTCCCTCGGGTTTTTGACTTTTGTTGGCAAATGAGTAGAATGCCCGTGCTTCCCACTGGCATAACATAGAATAAACAATTTGATAACAGGAGTCCCGAATGAAGTTGTATCCCCCTATTCATCCGGTCGTCAACCGTCTTTTCGCATCGGTTGTCTGGACAGTAATTGCCCTCACTGTTCCCGCGTTCGCCCAATCTGACTTGATCCCGCTCGGCTCGTCCTGGAAGTACCTGGACAATGGCGACAGCCTGTGGATCAACTGGCGCACCCCGGAGTTTGACGATCAGCATTGGAAAATCAGCAACGCCAAATTTGGCTATGGCAGCGGCGACGAAGCGACCACGATTGATGCCGGGCCTATTCCCAATCACAAATTTATCACCACCTATTTTCGGAAATCGTTCACGGTGGCGAACCCCGCCGCTTCCAGCCAATACCGCTTGCGCTTGCGGCGCGTGGACGGGGCCGTAGTGTATTTGAACGGGCGCGAAGTCTTTCGCTCCAACATGCCAGCGGGATGGGTGAGTTATATCACACTCGCGACCGCTGCGGTCAGCCCCGCCGAAGCCAACACGTTGGTTGAGACGCAAATCAGCGCCAGCGCCTTGGTGCCGGGGCTGAATCACATTGCGGTTGAGGTGCATAAAAACAACGGCCTCGGCGCGATCAAGAGCTTTGATTTGAGTTTGACGGCGGATGGCACGGTTGCGCCGCCGCCGCCTTCCGGCAACATTGCTGTCGTGCGCGGGCCGTATTTGCAAATGGGGACGCCGAACAGCGTCATCGTGCGCTGGCGCACCGCCACGCCGACTGACAGCCGCGTCAACTATGGCGACAACTCGAACCGGCTGAATTTGGCGACGACGGAATCCCCTCTGACCACCGAACATAGTCTCAAGCTCACGAACTTGTCGCCGAACACGAAATACTATTATTCCGTTGGCACGTCTTCGCAAACGTTGGCGGGCGGCGATGAAACTTATGCGTTTGTGACCGCGCCGCTGATCGCGAAGCCCACGCGCGTATGGGTGCTGGGTGATGCGGGCACGAACACGGACGATCAGCGTCGTGTGCGCGATGCCTATGCTCGCTTCACGGGCGCGCGCGGCACAGATTTGTGGCTGATGCTGGGCGACAATGCGTACGTGGATGGCAAAGACGATGAATATCAACGCGCCGTGTTTGAGATGTATCCGACGTTTCTGCGGCAAGCCGTGTTGTGGCCGACCATCGGCAATCACGACACGGCGGGTTCGATCAATCCGCCCGACGATTTGCCGTACTATCAAATGTTTACCTTGCCGCGCAACGCGGAAGCGGGCGGCTTGGCGTCAGGTACAGAAGATTATTACTCGTTCAATTACGGCAACATTCACTTCGTCTGTTTGGATTCGATGACGAATGAGGTAAAGCCCGACAGCCCGATGTTGCGCTGGTTGATGAACGATCTGGCGGCGAATACGAAGCAATGGTTGATCGCGTATTGGCATCATCCGCCGTACACCAAAGGCTCGCACGATTCCGATGTCGAGTACGTGGAAATTGCGATGCGCCAGCACGTGCTGCCGATTCTCGAAGCCTACGGCGTGGATTTGGTTTTGAGCGGGCACAGCCATTCGTACGAACGCTCGTTTTTGCTCGACGGGCATTACGGCTTTTCGGGCACGTTTTCCGGGAATCATAAAAAGAACGGCGGCAGTGGTCGTCCGACGGAAGGCGGCGCGTACACGAAGCACACGCTTGGCCCCAGCGCCCACGAGGGAGCCGTCTACATTGTCGCAGGCAGTTCCGGGCAAGCGACGGGCGGCGCGCTGAATCATCCCGCGATGTTCATTTCGCTGAACAACCTCGGCTCGATGGTGCTGGATGTGGACGGTCATCGGTTGGAGGCGAAGTTCCTGCGCGAGACGGGCGAGGTTGCTGACCACTTTACAATTAACAAAGGCAATTCTGTATCGAGATCAGGTGGCACATCAGGCCGCCCCCGCAACGCCACACAGCAAGTGAAGAGCAAACTCAAATGAACTTCCGCACGCAAGCTTGTCGCATCATTTTAGTGCTTGGTGGCTTCGTTTCGTTGCACGCGCACGGTGGCACGGCGGAACACCTCAAGCGCATCACCGAGCAAATTCAACGCGCGCCGACCAACGCGGAGCTGTACTTGCGGCGCGGCGAATTGCATCGCAAACTCGGCAACGCCAGAGCCGCGCTCGAAGATTTCGACAAGGCGCAGGAGCTTGCGCCCGAACGTCTCGAAGTAGATGTGTTCCGTGCGCGCTTGCACCTTGATGCCAACGTTCCCGAACTCGCGCAACTGGTGTTGGATCGTTATCTCAAACAACGCCCGCAACACACCCCACAAAATACAGAAGCCGTGTTGCTGCGCGCGCAAGTCAATGCGCAACTCGGCGCGCGGGCACAAGCCATTCGGGATTACACGACCGCGCTCGCTCGTCTCACGCAACCCAAACCAGAACTGTTTCTGGCCCGCGCGCAATTGCAAGTCGAAATGAAGCAGTTCGAGGCCGCGATCAACGGCCTCGACGAAGGCATCGCCAAACTCGGCACGCTGGTCACGTTGCAATCGTTGGCGGTAGAAGTAGAAGTGAAGCGCAAACGATGGGACGCGGCCTTGACGCGCTTGGAAACAATCGCCGCGCAGTCGCCGCGCCAGGAACATTGGTGGGTGCAGCGCGCCGAAATTTTGTTGCAAGCCGGACGCAAGGACGAAGCGGAACAAGCCCTCGTGTCCGCTCGCCGCGCCCTCGCCGCTTTGCCGGAGCATTTGCGTCGCACCGCCGCCAGCACCGCGCTGGAAGCACGTGTGACGGAACTCCTGCGTACCTTATTCTTGCCTGACTCTGCTCCGATGAAATAGCCTTTCCGCGCCTCCGCACCAAACATACAACTTTGTGGCAGTGCTCCGCGCTATGTTATGCTCTCGCGCACGAGGTACGTTATGAGCGCACGACAACAAGACATCCTCCGCCGGATCGAATACCCAGAATCAGATGGGAAACCCATGGCTGAAACCGATAAGCACATTCAGATGATTATTGATCTGCGCCTGTCGCTGCGCGAATTTTTCCGCGCGGAGGCCCAGGTCTATGTGGGCAGCAACTTGCTGCTGTATTACGTGGAAGGCGATAAAAACAAGAGCGTTGCCCCCGATGTGTTTTACGTGCGTGGTGTGCCGAAACACGAGCGGCGCACCTATCAACTGTGGGAAGAAGGCCAGGTGCCGCAAGTCGTATTTGAAATCTCCTCGCGCTCGACAAAAAAGGAAGACCTGGGCGTGAAAAAAGACCTCTATGCGTCGCTGGGCGTGCGCGAGTATTTCATCTTTGACCCGGAGTACAAATTGAAGCCGCCGCTGCGTGCCTTTCGCTTACACGGGCAACAATTGCTGGAAGAAGTCGTGACTGGCAATCGTGTGATGAGTCACGAATTGGGGTTGGAGTTGGTGAACGACGGTACGACCTTGCGCTTATGGAATCCGCAAACCGGCAACTTTTTGCTCACGCCCGACGAAGAGGCTGCTGCTCGGCAAGCTGCCGAACTTCTTATGCGAGCCGCCGAGCTGCGTGTGCAAGAAGAAGCCGCTGCAAGACAGGCCGCCGAAGCACGTGCTGCCAAGCTCGCGGCGCGCTTGCGAGCTTTGGGCATTGATCCCGACCAACTCTGACCCGCAACCTTCAGACAAAGAAATCCGGCAGCAATTCTGCGCCCGGCACGAATTGATACGACGACAAATCCGTCACGCCCGCGCTCAGCAACACGTCATCGTCCACACAGAAATTGCCGGTAAATTCGCGGCTCGGCTTCGTCAGAATCACGTGCGCCGCGTCGCCCATAATCTCTGGCTTGCGACTGCCCCGCATCACGCGATCTCCGCCCAACAGATTTTGCACGGCTGCCGTCGCAATCACCGTGCGCGGCCACAGTGCATTCACCGCGATGCCTTCGGGCTTCAACTCTTCGGCCATTCCGAGCACGCACATACTCATCCCGAACTTCGCCATCGTGTACGCGACGTGCGGCGCAAACCATTTCGCTTCCATATTGAGCGGCGGCGAAAGGTTCAGGATATGCGGATTGCTCGCTTGGGCGAGATGCAGGATGCAGGCTTGCGAGCAAACAAACGTGCCGCGCGTGTTGATCGAGTGCATCAGATCGTAGCGTTTCATCGGCGTGTCAACGGTCTTCGACAAATGAATCGCGCTCGCATTGTTGACCAGAATATCTATGCCGCCGAACGTCTCGACCGTTTTAGTAACCGCTTCGGCCACGACGTTTTCATCGCGGATGTCCACAACGAGCGGCAACGCCTTGCCACCTGCTTTTTCAACTTCTTCCGCCGCTGTGTAGATCGTGCCGGGTAGTTTCGGATGTGGTTCGGTCGTTTTCGCCGCGATGGCAATGTTCGCGCCGTCGCGTGCTGCACGCAGCGCAATCGCCAAACCGATGCCGCGACTTGCGCCTGTGATGAAAAGGGTTTTTCCAGATAATGTAGACATTGTTGCTCCTGAAATAAGTAACGCGATTTGCCAAATCGCGCTACGTCTATCTTACAAATTCCCGCGCCGTGCCTGTTCGCGTTCGATGGCTTCGAACAACGCTTTGAAATTGCCTTTGCCGAACCCTTGTGCGCCTTTGCGTTGAATGATCTCGAAGAACAACGTTGGGCGATCTTCGACCGGCTTGGTGAAGAGTTGCAGCAAATATCCCTGGTCGTCGCGGTCTACCAAAATGCGCAACTCCCGCAACGCTTCGATGTCTTCATCAATCGCGCCGACGCGGTCGCTGAGCAGTTCGTAATACGCATCCGGCACTTCCAGAAACTCGACGCCGTTCGCGCGCAGTTGCCGAATCGTCGTCAGGATGTCGGTCGTGAGCAGCGCGATATGTTGCACGCCGGGGTCTTGATAAAAGTCTGTGTACTCTTCGATCTGGCTTTTGCGTTTGCTGGGCGCGGGTTCGTTGATCGGAAACTTGATGCTGCGCGATTCGTTTGCCATCACGACGCTGTTGAGGCCGGTGAACTCGGTCGAAATGTCTTTGTCATCAAACGTCATAAACCGTTCGAGACCAAAGACGCGCTTGTACCACTCCTCCCAAAACCCCATCTTGCCGAATTCGACGTTGGCGACGAAATGATCCAGCCGCAACAAGCCCGCATTGCGCCCCGGCGCGTTGGAGGCAACAAAATCGGGCATAAACGGCCCCGCATAATTGTGCTTCGAGAAAAACGAATGAATCGTGTCGCCATAGACTTTCACGGCTGCACGACGCGCTTCGCCGTCCGGCCCTTTGATCGCGTACGGCGCAGCGGCAGGTTCCGCGCCGCGCGCCAACGCCGCTTCAAACGCCGCGTCGGCATCGTCCACTTCGAGCGCCACATCGCGCACGCCATCGCCGTGTTTCAGAATATGCGCGCTGGCCTTGTCGAGCGGCGTGTACGGCGTCGTCAGCAACAGCTTGAACGTGCCTTGTTGCAGCGCATACGAACATTGCTCGCGGTTGCCGGTTTCGAGGCCGGTGTACGCGATGCGCTCAAAGCCGAACGCATTGCGATAAAAATAATCGGCTTGCTTGGCGTTGCCGACATAGAGTTCGATGTGATGGACTTGGCGGATTTTCAATGGATTACTACTCATAGCTTACCTCTAACTAATAATCAAAGATGGGCATAGAATACAGATCAAACGGATACGACGGATAGATAACGAATCATATCGTTGTCCATCCGTCGTATCCGTTCCATCCGTATTCTATTACGCAAAGAACTACGATGCCGATGCGTCAGATGCTGCCTTGCTCGATGAATTCGCGGATGATTCTTCCTGCAACGGTTCCGCCTTTTCAATCGGGGGCATCAAGGCTTCCTTGAAAACTTCGCGCACGTCTTCGGCAAACACAAACTCCAATTCTCTTTGCACGTCCTTCGGCACATCTTCCATATCCTTTTTGTTCGCCATCGGCAGGATGACTTTCTGGACTTTGGCGCGATGGGCGGCGAGGACTTTTTCTTTCACGCCGCCGATGGGCAGCACGTTGCCGCGCAACGTTAATTCACCAGTCATCGCGACGGTTTTGCGCACCGGGCGATTGCTCAGGACGGACACCAAAGCGGTTGCCATCGTGATACCGGCGGACGGGCCGTCTTTGGGCGTAGCACCTTCGGGGATGTGCAAGTGGACGTCCAGCGTGGAGAATTTTTCTTCGTCAATGCCGAGTTCTTTGGCGCGCGCGCGGGCGTATGAATAGGCGGCCTGCGCGGATTCTTTCATCACGTCACCGAGTTGGCCGGTCAACTGCAAACCGCCTTTGCCTTTCATCGCGATGGCTTCGATGAAGAGGACGTCGCCGCCTGCTGCTGTGACAGCTAAACCGGTGACAACGCCGACTTGATCGTGCTTGAGAGCTTCGTCGGGTTCGATCTTCGACACACCTAAAAAGTCGGGCAGGTTCTTGACTGTGAGGCGGACTTTCTTCGTGTTGCCTTCGGCGACGCGGCGCGCGACTTTGCGGCAGATTTTGCCGATCTCGCGTTCGAGTTGGCGCAAACCGGCTTCGTGTGTGTAGCGCACAATCGCTTCACGCAACGCCGAGTCGGAAATCTCCAGATATTTTTCGCTGATGCCGTTTTCTTCCATCTGTTTCGGCAGCAGATGACGCCGCGAAATTTGCAGCTTCTCTTCTTCCGTGTAGCCCGACAAGCGAATCGTTTCCATGCGGTCGCGCAGCGCGGGCTGAATCGTTTCCAGCATATTCGCCGTCGTCATAAACAACACGTTCGACAGATCGAACGGAGCGCCGAGATAGTTGTCGCGGAACGAAAAGTTCTGTTCGGGGTCGAGCACTTCGAGCAAGGCCGAAGACGGGTCGCCGCGAAAGTCCGAACTGACCTTGTCAATTTCGTCCAGCATAATCAGCGGATTGTTCGTGCCGGCTTGCTGAATGGATTGAATGATGCGCCCCGGCATCGCGCCGACATACGTGCGCCGATGCCCGCGAATTTCCGCTTCGTCGTGAACGCCGCCCAAACTCAAGCGCACGAATTTGCGATTGACGGCTTTCGCAATCGAACGACCGAGCGACGTTTTGCCGACGCCCGGCGGGCCGACTAAACATAGAATCGAGCCTTTCGGTTTTTCTTTGATTTTGCGCACGGCCAACGCTTCGATGATGCGTTCTTTGACTTTTTCCAGGCCGTAGTGATCTTCGTTGAGAATCTTTTCGGCCTTCTTCAGATCGAGGTTTTCTTTGGAATGTTTTGACCAGGGCAGCGCCACCATGATGTCGAGCCAGTTGCGCAGCGTCGCGGTTTCGGCAGCATCGGGATGCATGCGTTCGAGCTTTTTGAGTTGCCGATCCACTTCTTCTTCGACGGCTTTCGGCATCTTGGCTTTGGCGATCTTTTCTTTGTAGACGCCGATGTCTTCAGCCAATTCGTTGCCTTCGCCGAGTTCGGATTGAATCGCCTTGAGTTGCTGCCGCAAATAAAACTCGCGTTGCGAGCGATCAATCTCGCTCTTGGCCTGCGTGTTGATGTCAGCTTGGACGGTGAGCACTTCGAGTTCTTTGGTCAGCAAATCGTTGACACGGCGCAGGCGGGGCGTGACTTCAAGAGCTTCAATCACGGATTGCGCGTCTTCGACTTTGAGTTCGAGATTCGACGCGGCCAAATCCGCCAGACGTCCGGCATCGTCGAGGTTGGCGGCAATTGCCATGACTTCGGGCGAGATGTTTTTGCCGAGCGCGACCGATTTTTCAAGCGAGCCGCGCACGTTGCGAATCAACGCTTCCATTTCCAAATCGGCTTCGACTTCCGGTTCCTGCAAGGCTTCGATGCGGGCTTGCAGGAATCCGGCAGTGTCTTCGACTTGTGTGATGCGGGCGCGCGAAAGGCCTTGCACCAAAATCCGTATGCGACCGTCGGGCAATTTGAGCATCCGCATGATGATCGCAGCCGTGCCGACGCTGTAGATGTCAGCGGCGGTCGGCTCTTCTTTGGCAATGTCTTTTTGTGCCACGAGCATGATCATGCGGTTTTCCGCCAGCGCCTGATCTACGGCGCGAATCGAACGATCCCGGCTGACAAAGAGCGGGACGATCATAAACGGAAAAATCACGATGTCGCGCAGCGGCAAAACCGGCAGCACCTCCGGGATTTTGATTTGATCTTCGTTGGATTCGGCGATTTTCTTTTCTTCTGGTTGATCTATGGTGGACATAAGTTTGAGTAGTCGGTAGACGGTAGACGGTAGACAGTAGTCAGGAGGATTCAACCTACTGTCTACCGTCTACCGCCTACCGTCTACTCTTCCGTAATTCCAATCAATAATTCTTTGCCGGAAGCTTGCGCTTTGGGCAGGCGGATTTCGAGGATGCCATGCGCCAATTTGGCGGTGACGTGCGCCCAATCAATCGTCCATTTCAATTGCACGCGGCGCGCAAACGTGCCCGACAATCGTTCCAGACATAAATAACGGAGCGGCTTATCCTGCTCGGCGGCTTGGGTGGCCGGGTTATACGTTTCTTTTGCGCCTTCGATTTTCAAGACGCCATCTAAAATCGTGATGCGAATGGAAGCGGCGGGCACGCCGGGCAATTCCAACCGCACGATGACGGCATCGTCCATTTCGTACAAATCTACCGGCGGCAACCACGAACCGGGCGTGGGCGGCGCGGCGGCGCGCATCTCTTCAAAATGCACGAGCAGACGGCGGAGTTGATCGCGTAATCGTTCGGAAAATTCTTGTGGCAATGGACTCAGTGGTGCGGTCATAAAGGCTTGGCTCTCACTTGCGATTCGGGGACGAGCCGGGATAATAGCCTTTGCCTGGAAGGCAGGTCAAGAACGGAAGTTTGATTGCTGGCGAGGATGGCGCGCGCACAAGAAACACCGAAAAGGGATGAAGCCGAAACTTCATCCCTTTTTACGTGCAATTCATTTGCGGTGTACCCAATGGTCAGAGGAGGCAATTCTCAAATCTGTGCTTCGTGCGAAAAATTCCTGTGGGCTACTCGGCTGAGGGACGCGGTTGGCTGACATTAATGGCTGGTGTCCGCGCTCCCCCAAGCAGCCCACACTATTCACCCTTCCGATTCTTTAAGTGACAAGAACTCAACCTCTGCTTGAAACTTGAACGTGCATTGCAACTGGCGAGGCCAATCAGTCGTGCTGGAGCCAGATCGAAAGGGCAATCCACGTCTTCTCAAATTCCCGTTTGCGTTCTTGCATGTGTGTATGGCAAAAAACGGCAAAACATTTCGCGGCCTTTTCACTTTTTTTCAGTGGTCGCATTTTTTGTGCGCCTCACCGCTTCACAGTGAAAGAATAGCGCGCAGCCTCTTCTGTCTCCTGCGGCGTAACACCGTCTAGTTTGATGCGGTAGTCGCCTCTCCCCAATGCTGTCGCCGGGACGGACACGAGCACGTAGGTCAACCCTTCCGTTGTTTGCGATTTGAATTGCCCCGGCAATTTCTGACTGGCTTCGTCATCGGGGAGCAACGTCACCTCGTAGTTGGAATAATCGTCCTTGAGCAACACGAGCTTGAATTCCACCGCGCCGATCTTCTGCCCCAATTCGATAGTAGGGGGGGGCGTTGCGACGGCTCTGGTTTGCCCCGGCGTCAATTCCTTCGACACGACGTCCGTTCCTGTGGCGACGGGCGCAATCGTGGTGGTGGGCGAAGGGCTGCTGTGGGCAACCTGCGATGGGGCGGTCGAATTGTAATAGGTCTTGATTCCCACCGCTGTGACCACGAGCAAAATGCTCGCCAGCGCCACTTGCCAGACGGGACGCCGAAACATTCCGCTCCAACGGCCCGCTGTCGCGGCGGCGGCTTGGGCTTTTTGCTGGCTGAGGGCGTTGGCATAACGCCGCAGCGCCTGTGCCAGACGCAGTTTTTCCTGTCGTTCCGGATCAAGCAAAAAAAACTGCTCGAATTGAGTTTGTTCCAGGGGCGAAAGCTGCTGCTGCAAGTAGGCTTCGATCAAATCCTCTTCGGCCAGAGAAAATTGCTCAAAGGTCTCATCCTCGGTCAGTAAGCTGCGATCTGTCGTCGTTCGTTCCGCGTCGGTCGCGGTGCCGAGCAAATACGGTTTAAAATTCATGTCTTTCATTGTGATTCCCTCCGAACCTTTCTGGGGAGTTCACTTGGGGTTGTCATGTGTGTATGACAAAAACAGGCAAAACATTTCGCAATTATTTTTGCGCGCGGCATTTTTTTACACAGGCGGCCACTTTTTCGCGCAACCGAAACAGCCGCAACCGCAACGCATTGTCGGTCAGTCCGAATTCCTGGGCTAAGGCTTTGCGCCCGTTAATTTTGGCGCGTTTTTCGTCGCTGTAAAACCGCAGCAGCAGTTCTTTCTCTTCCGGCGGCAGTTGGTTCAGGCACTCTTCCAGACATTCATATTCCGGCTCGCTCCACTGCGGGCTGAGCTTGAGCGCAGAGCGGGGCAGTTCGACCGTTTCGACCCGACGATCAATATATTCGAGGTAGATGAGGTTCGCCACGCCATAGAAATACAAGGCTGGATCACCTTCATACTCCAACAACAGATGCGGCAATTTGCGCGCCACGCGATACACTGTTTCATCGAAGATTTCGGCCCCCGCCCCACAGCCCCGTGCGAAAATCGTTTTGCGGACACGACGACGAATGGCTTCGTATTTCTGCGCCGCCTCGTCCCGATCTTCGTGCAGCCAGGCCAGCAGACGGTCAAACTCTTCCTGAGTCAAATCCCAGTCGTGAAACATTGATTGATGAGATGAGGAGAATCTAAAATCAGTGCCAGGAGAACATCGGTCTGGCACCGCATGTCAGCCAAAACTACTTTGCAAAATTTACCGTTTCAATTGCGTCCGGCGCAGTGTCGCACAAACTCTACTGCCGCGCCAGAGTCCAGGCGCAGCTCCGCCGGAAAAACACACACAACCACCCATCAGACGAAGCACGCGGCAGAATTGCGTTTCATCCTTCGGAGTTTCAGCGAGAGGCGTAACGCGATTTGCTAAATCGCGTGGCTTGGCGCAAGGATACAGGCGATTTGGCAAATCGCGCTACCTCTCGAACTTTCTCATCGGTATTCGCCTTGCAGCACGAACGCTGCCCAGGTGTACGGCACCTCGGTGGGATGTTTTTGCCACATAGCAATTTGGGCTTGGCGCAAGGCTGCGGCAGGGGTCAGGTTTTCTTGCAGGAGGCGCTGGTAGAACCTCTTCATCAGTTCCGCTGTCGCGGCATCATCCACTTTCCAGAGACTCGCCAGCACGCGCGCGGCTCCGGCGTACATAAAGCCGCGCGTCAACGCCATCAAGCCTTCGCCGCGAATGTCCGTGCCGACTGCCGTTTCACACGCGCTCAGCACGACCAGTTCTTTCGGCAGGATCAAATTGTAAATATCACTCAGTCGCAGCGTTCCGTTGAGCGGCTTACCCTGCCGATCAAAACGCGAGAGGAAAATGCCCGATAACTCAGGGTTCTTGCTGTCCCAAAATCCGTGCGTCGCAAAATGCACGATGCCGTATGGCTGCAACTCTTCGCCTTCCAGCAATGCGCGATTGACGGCAAAGCTGTGCTTGAGCAAAAACGGCTGCGCGCCCGCCGCCTTCCTGATCTCTTCCGCCTCCTCGCGCGTCGCAATTAGGCGAGGCAAGAACAGGTTTTCATCCGACAAATCCACATCGCGCGTTTGCGGCTGCGGGGCTGGCGCGACAATACCGTCCTGCCCCCGCACGCGCTTGTCGTCTTTGGCAAACACCGGATCGGCCAGCACCGCCACCGACCGCAACGAAGCCGCTTCCTCCTGCCCGCTCCACCACGACCGCAGCGACCGTGTCCAGCGCGCAAGCCACCCGCGCGGCGCTTCTGGTCGCAGGCGATCTTCCCGCAACAGCTTCAACGACGAAGCGGAGGGCAGGCCGATGATTTCGTGGTTGACGATCAAGGGTGGTCGGTGGTCGGTGGTCGGTGGCCGGTTGGCATTCGCGTTATTACCGGCCACTGACAACGGACTACCAGTTGGCGCTTTACCGACCACCGACCACCGACCACCGACCACCGGCATCGGCAAAGCCGCAAACGGCAACAACTGCAACGCCCCATCGCCCACAATGACCAATCGTTTGTTACCGAGCTTGTCCGCCACCGGCCCCAAGACGATCTGGCTCAGTGCCGCCGCGCGTGCCCAATATTGCGCATTGGCTTGTCGGTTGCGTTGCTGCCATTGCGCCGCCGTCTCCCCGTCTTGTTGCAGGGGCGCTGTCATCAGTTGGTAGAGTTCGCGCACGAGCGGTTCAATCGCGGCGCGCTTGGGCAACGTGTAAGCTTCCAGCGAATTGCGCGTCACCGCCCACAAATAGCTGCCTTCGTCACCGAGCGCATATTCCAACAGCAGCGTGTCGTCGTCGAGCAATTGCTGAATCGCCTCGGCCTTGAGCGGTTGCGGCTGCGTGAGCGCGGCATAGCGCGGACTGGTCTCGCGAATTTTGCTGCGTATCTCGTCGAGTTGTGTGGTGAGGTCATCCACTTCTTTCGTCACAGCGGCAAGTTCCGCTTCTTTGCCCGGTTTGCCCGTCAGTTGCAGTTTGCGGTCGGCCTTGCCATTGAGGGTTTGCCGTACCGAACGTTCTTGTTCGAGCCATTTGGAATCGGCCCCCTGTTTGATGTCGTGGCGGGCTTCGTTGAGTAAGTCCAATAAACTCCGGGCGCGGGCGCGTTCGCTGAGGCTCAGGGCTTCAGCCACTGCGCTTCCTTGCGGTCGTTCCTGGTGTTGCTGCATCAAAATGTCAAGGTAAAGAGCGTAGATTTGATTTACCGCCGCAAAGTAAGACGTGCGCAGATTCTGACTGAAAACACTGGCGCGGAGCGATTCGATCAGGGCAACTGCTTTTTCGCTTTCTGCGATGGCTTCAGGCCAATTTCCTTTGTCATACAAGACACGCGCAAGATGATAGCGTGTTTGCGACTCGCCGAAGCGATCTTCAGCGGCGAGATTATAGTCCAATGCCCGTTGATAATGTGCTACAGCTTTCTGTAAGTTCCCCCCTCGCGCATAGATTTCCCCGATACTGTTATAGGCATAAGCTTTCCACCGAGGGCTATAAGATTGTGGATAGAGAGCGATAGCTTGCTGATAATACCGCATCGCGGTTTGGGGGGCTTTCAAAGCACTATGTACGCCCCCTAATGAATGAAGCACTTGTGCTTCCATCCGGTGATCTTTAATTTCCTGCGCGATCTTGCGAGCCTGCTGCAAATTACTTAGCGCGTGCTGCGATTGCCCCAGTAATTGATGTAATTCGCCAATGTGCATGAGGCAGGCCAATTCATTCTCTCGATCCTCAATTAGTCGGACGAGGTCCAGCGCCTGCTTTCGATGTTCTAATGCTTTCTGGGTTTCCCCTAGCTCCGTATAGACAAATGACATTCCTCCATGCAAACTAGCCTCTGTCAGCCTATTGCCTGCTTTTTCCAGGAGCGGATACGCCATTTGATAATGGCGCAAAGCTTCCTGCTTATCGCCGATGGTTGAGTAATGGTGTCCTAATAATGTTAGCGCCCTCGCTTGCCCTCGAATATCTTTAATCTTCTGAAAGAGTACCAATGCTTGACTGCGTGAGTTAATCGCATCTCTATATTGACCTAAGTAATAATAAGACGCTCCAATTTCAAGATAAGTGTTTGCTTGCTTTTCCTCATCTCGAAGCTCTATCCAAATTTTTAGCGCGTCAGTAAGAAGGTTGAGAGAGGTTTCAGGCTTTTCTAAAACATTATTTATTTTCCCCTGGTTTACCAGCGATTGCGCCTGCCCGGCTTTGTAAGCTATAGATTGACTAAGTTGAAAGGGGCGTAGGCAAGCTTCCAAAGCTTTCTCTCGCTCACCGCGTTGCAGATAGACTAAACTCAGGTCATTGAGGGCATCAACTTGCCCGCGTATATCATTACTTTGTTGATAAAGCGCAAGCGATTGATGTAGATGATTTAGAGCTTGCTCCAAATTCCCCAGCAAAAGCTGAATGTTACCAATCTTGAGTAAGGCGTGAGCCTTTTCATTTGCTTGCCCAGCCTTATCCCAAGTTTCAACTGCGAGTTGATACCTCTCTATCGCTTTTTGAAAATTTTGCAGGCCTCCTTCTTTGTAAAGCTGCTCTGCTTCCGCCTTATACCTTTCTGCTTGCCCCTTCAACCGCTCCGGTAATTGGAGAGGACGCTTATCTTCAACCTGCAAATCGCGGTTGGGTCTAAGGATGGAAATAAGCAGAAATAAAGAAAGGATAGCTGCCAGAAGAGTTATTATTCTAACAGCTATCCTCATTTCTTTTCTCACTCTCTTACTAAGTACCTGGGCAAAAATAATCAGGTCTTGCGTCGTAACGCGATTTGGCAAATCGCGGCGGTTTTCAGCCTGAATCCAGCGATTTGCCAAATCGCTTTACACCGGATTATTTCTGCCTACCTACTTACTTTCCACTGTAGCAAGCTTAGTTTAGCGAGCCGGTTCCTTACTCTTTTTATTTCTAAGGAAGTAACGCGGCGGGTTTTTCATTGTTCCCTGCTTACCTAATCCTTTATCAGTGCTAGGTGGCTGCTTATCGGTGCTGGGTGGTTGCTTGTCAGTGCTGGGTGGTTGGCGACTGTCGGCGGGGAAATCAGGAAGCACTGGAATCACCAGTGGACTGGTAGCTCCTGTAATCTTCACTTCTTCCAGCGATTGGTCTAAAGGCGCATCAGGAGTTGTTCTTGTCTCGCCGCGCATCTTCCGTTGTGTTTGCTTAACATATTCTTTGAGGAAGTTGCCCCATTTTGTATCTTTTGCAAAGGATAGTCCCTTGCAATATTCCTGTAATGCCCCGGAGTCTTTCCAGGGAAAGAAAATGGAAAGCCCGTGCGAATGTTGGAATGCGGGGCCGTAATAATCTGCGTGTTGGACGACATTCTCAACGATCTTTTGTACTTCGATACAAGCGTTGGATAGCGCTTTCACAGGACAGCCCTTCTGTAAAAGATCGCAAAAATCCCAGAGGTCAACATATTGTTCGGATTTGTAAGACTGCGCACGCCAATGTGCCAGAAGAATCGCGTTTTGCACGGCGGGGTTCGATAAATTGTCAGTCATTGTTTTCGCCAATCCCCGAATCGCCTCCGCTAATTCATCTATTTGAGTCAGGTCACAAACGGATTGGTCTATGGATAGCCCCGCCGTGGCAAAGTCTCGATAATACTCAATGTGCTTATCCACAATCAGCTCGGCAAGCTGGTTGGCGCCCATCGTTGCATTATCATTTAAGGCTCCAAGAATCTGCTGATAAGGCCAGCCTGTTTCGGGTTCATATCCTTCCGCCCCCACCAATAGCTCGACACTGTTTCGCACTTCGTAGCACACTTCCACCATACTCATCAGACAGCTATCCATTCCTAAGATATCCAACTTGCGCCTGAGCGTGTCTTTCTTGATCGCATTCAGCACATTCTTCAAATCTGTAATGCTGAGACTGCCTTTGGGGTTATCGCTGGTGAGAAAATCCCCCACTGCGCCGCTGCCATGACCCGACAGGACGAGCAAATATTTATTGGCCTTTTGTTCATCAATTGTGGTGGTGAGGAAATGCTGTAGCAACCGAAAATCCGAAGCCGTATTGACAATCTCGAATTTTGCCGACTTCGCTTTTTTCCCGGCCACCGCTTGCTGGAGTTTGCCTTTCTCATCAAGTGGGATTTCATTAAATTTCTTGCCCAAATCCTCCAGCAAGACAGGCTTCTGCTTTTGTGTCTTCTCACTAAAAATAAAGCGTCTGGTCACGACTTCTGGCGGGGCGGAATCAAAAAGCGCAACGACCCTTACCTCGCTCCCAAAGTTTATGGCGTTGATTTCCGTCAAGGCCCAAATACTTTCTCCCACTAATGAATTATCGGCAGCCATATAGATCATGACCGTCCATCCATTGTTATGGGGCGACGATATGGAGGATGCCTGCCGGGGTTTCGCTGTCTTCTGCGCCACTTTTGCTTTATTCGCTTTTCCTTTAGCCATGGTCCTCTCCCTTTGGATTGTTAGGTGAAATAGGTTCGTAAGACAAGACGGGAATTGGTAATGTTCGCTTTCGATAGGTTGTTTACCTGGCTGAGAACGCACACTTGCTCCCGCTCGACAACAAAACATCTTGGTTCTTGCCTGCGAGCCTTCGCCACGACAGGGGTTGTGACGATGCAGGAAAACATATCTCACTTGAAACCGTATCTTGCTTCGACTGATGGCAGCGAACCTAACACACGCTTCTTGGGGATTCAAGCGGGCACCGCTTTTGCGACCACTCCCGCGCTCGAATCGGTTCGCTGTCTTGCCGTTCCCTTGCTTTTCATGTGTGTATGGTAAAAATTGGCAAAACATTTCATGATTTTTTGGGGGCCGGGCGAACGGCCCGGGGCTTTGTCCCGTACCCGTTCACCCAACCCGTGCAAACGCTTTATCATTTCAGTTGAAAGTGGATGTTTGCCTATTTTAGTAAGCTCAAATACAGTCTTTGCTTTTAAATTCACCTTTCGTATAATTTCCCGCGCGGAGAGAAGCAGCTATGCAACAAAGCTCACAATTCGCTTGGCAACCCGATGACGCGGCGCGGTCGCGCGCCCAGTTGACGAAGTTCCTTTCGTTCTGCGCTTGCGACTCGTTCGACGATCTCTACGACCGTTCGATCCGCGATGTGGCTTGGTTCACTGAGCGGCTACTGGCCTTCCTTGACCTGAAATTCGATCAGCCCTACACGCAAATCGTAGACCTCACGCAAGGCCTGCAATTCCCGCGCTGGTGCGTCGGCGGACAACTCAACATCACGAAAAGCTGTCTGGATCGTTGGGCCGAAAATGAGGCGACGGCGCATGCGCCTGCCGTGATTTGGGAAGGCGAAGAGGGCGCGACGTTGACGTTGAGCTACAGCGAATTGCTCAATGAAGTCGAACGCTGTGCCGCAGGTTTGCGGGCTTGCGGGTTGCAGAAAGGCGACGCGATTGGAATTCACTTGCCGATGAGCGTCGAAACCGTCATTGCGTTGCTGGCGATCAATCGGATGGGCGCGATTGCTGTGCCGTTGTTTTCGGGCTACGGCGCAACAGCGATTGCCGCGCGGCTCAAAGATGTCGAAGCCAAAGCGTTGTTCACTTGCGATGGATTCCCGCGACGCGGCAAAGCAGTGGCGATCAAAAAAGTTGCGGACGAAGCAGTCGCCGAATGCCCGTCAATATTGCGTGTATTCGTCGTACAACGCTTGCGCGCGACGATTCCGATGAAGCCGGGGCGCGATTTGTCCTTCGATCAATTGCTGCACACAGGCGATCTGCAACGACGTTTGGGTTTTGCCGAAGTTACCGACGCCGAAGACCCGTTGATTGCGATTTACACGTCGGGAACGACGGGCAAACCGAAAGGCATTTTGCACACGCATTGCGGCTTCCCGGTCAAAGCGGCACAGGATATGTGCTTCGGCACAGACATCGGGCAAGGCGACCACATCGCGTGGGTGACGGACATCGGTTGGATGATGGGGCCTTGGTTGATTTACGGCGCGTTGGTGTTGGGCGCTGGCGTTGTGCTCTATGACGGTGCGCCTGATTTTCCGGCGGCGGATCGGCTCTGGGAATTCACCGCGAAGCACAAAGTCAACGCGCTCGGCATTTCGCCGACCTTGATTCGCGCGCTGGCGACGCAGGGTGATGACTTGCCCGCGCGCCACGATTTGTCGCGCCTGCGAATCCTGGCTTCGACGGGCGAGCCGTGGAATCCTGATCCCTGGTGGTGGTTGTTCGAGAAAGTTGGGCAGCGGCGTATTCCGATTATCAATTATTCCGGCGGCACGGAAATTTCGGGCGGCATTTTGATGGGCAATCCGTTGCTGCCGCTCAAGCCGTGTTCGTTTGCTGCGCCGTGTCCCGGCATCGCGGCGGACGTCGTGGACGAGAACGGCAACTCGGTGCGCAATGCGGTGGGCGAGTTAGTGATTCGCGCGCCGTGGATTGGGATGGCACGCGGCTTCTGGAAAGACAATGATCGGTATTTGCAAACCTACTGGTCGCGCTTCGAGAATGTTTGGGTGCATGGCGATTGGGCGTTGCGTGACGAAGATGACCATTGGTTCATTCTTGGCCGCAGCGATGACACGCTGAAAATCGCCGGCAAGCGCGTTGGCCCGGCGGAAGTCGAATCCATTTTGGTCAATCACCCCGCCGTCATCGAAGCCGCCGCCATCGGCATTCCCGATGAAGTGAAAGGCAGCGCGATGGTGGTGTTTTGTGTCTTGCACGAAAGCGTCAAAGGGAACGACAACCTCGCGCGAGAACTCAAACATCTGATTGCCGCCCAAATGGGCAAACCGTTGCAGCCGGAGCGCGTGGTGTTTGTTCCGGCGCTGCCAAAAACGCGCAACGGCAAAGTGATGCGCCGCGTGATTCGCGCGGCGTATTTGAACGAAAACGCTGGCGATCTGACCGCGCTGGACAATCCGGCAGCGGTGGAAGCCATACGGGATTGGAGATTGGAGATTTGAAATTTGAGATAAAACATTTTCCTAAAGAGGAAAATCTGAGATGCAATTTCATTTCAAATCTCCAATCTCCAATCTCCAATTCATAAAGATTGTGCTATGCAAGCAGTAACTGATGCCACGATCACCAAAAACGAATACCTCACGCAAGACGTCGGTTTTGCGGAAATCAGTTCGTTGCCGATAGATCATCCGGGCGCGCACGATCCCGACTATCGCGTGCGGCGCAACTACATCGCCGAACTCGCCGCGAACTATCGCCACGATCCGCTGCACGTCATTCCTGATGTCGAATACACAAAAGAAGAACGCGAAGTCTGGCATTACGTTTTCACGCAACTCGAAGAGGTGCAGCAACGCCGCGCCTGTTCGTTTTACCTGCAAGCCAAACAGGATTTGGGGATGACCGCCGATGAAATCCCGCAACTGCGCGATTTGAGTCACAAGCTGAATTACTTCACCGGCTTTCGTCTCGCGCCGATTGAAGGCTTGGTGGAAACGCGCGCGTTTTTGACGTGGCTCGAAAAGCGCACGATGCTTTGCACGCAATACGTGCGGCATCATTCGCGCCCCGATTACACGCCCGAACCCGACATCGTTCACGAAGCCATCGGCCACATCCCGACCTTCACGAATCCCGACTTTGCGGACTTTTCGAGCTTAGTCGGCTACGGCGCACGCATCGCCGATGAGCAGCAGTTGGTCGAATTAGGCCGTCTCTATTGGTGGACAGTCGAATTCGGCTTGATCGAAGAAGGCAGCGAAATCAAAGCCTTTGGCGCAGGGCTGCTGTCCTCGTTCAGCGAATTGGACAACTGCTTTCGGCCCAAAATTCCGAAACATAAATTCGATCTCCAAACCGTCATCAACACCGAGTTCGATTACTCGATGATGCAGCCCGTGATGTTCATTATTCCTTCGTATGGCTATCTGAGAGAAGTGACGCGCGAGTTTATTGCGAGTTTTTGAGTTGCTTTCGCCACGAATTCCACGAATGAACACGAATGGCTTTCGGTTGTCATGGTTTAGTGTGCAATCCGCCTGCACGAGCGAAGCGCGCATTCCACCGCGCAAACGACCTTTCGTGAAAATTCGTGGAATTCGTGGCGAAATATGCTAAGTTTGACAAAGCCTACCTTGCACCGTACCCTTACCTTTTTCGCAAACGACGACAGTTTGCCTCAATAAATACAGGCTTTCACCGACATTATGACTGGAAACGAGATTCGCAACATCTTCCTGAAATACTTCGAGCGCAATGGTCATCGGATCGTCAGTTCTTCACCGCTCCTGCCCGCCAACGACCCGACATTGCTGTTTGCCAACGCCGGAATGAATCAATTCAAAGACGTGTTTTTGGGCGCAGAAAAGCGCGACTACAAACGCGCCACGACTTCGCAAAAATGCGTCCGCGCAGGCGGCAAGCACAACGACCTCGACGAAGTCGGCAAGACCGCTCGGCATCATACGTTTTTTGAGATGCTCGGCAATTTTTCGTTCGGCGATTACTTCAAGGAAGATGCGATCAAATTTGCATGGGAGTTGTTGGTAGACGAATTGAAACTCGATCCGGCGCGTCTCTGGTTTTCCGTGTTTGAAGGCGATGACGAAGTTGGCGCAGACGTCGAAGCCGAAGAGTTGTGGGTGAAAGTCGGCGCGCCGCGCGAGCGCGTGTTGCGCTTCGGTCGCAAAGACAACTTCTGGCAGATGGGCGAGACGGGGCCGTGCGGGCCGTGTTCCGAAATCCACTATTATCGCGGCGAGAATCCAAACGATCCGAACTTCAACAAAGCCGAATACGTCAATGGCCCCGGCGATGACACGATGGAAATCTGGAACCTCGTGTTCATGCAATACAACCGCAGCGAAATCGAACCCGGCAAATACAAACTCGATCCGCTGCCCGCGCCATCGGTAGACACAGGAATGGGCTTGGAGCGCGTCACGGCTGTGCTGCAAGGCGTCTACTCCAACTATGACACCGATCTAATTAAACCGATCATTGATTTCACGGCAAACTTGTCAGGCAAAGACTACAGCTACAACACGCAGGAAGGCTTTGCGATGCGCGTCATTGCCGATCACGCACGCGCGACAGCGTTTTCAATTGCGGACGGCATTCTGCCCGGCAACGAAGGCCGCAATTACGTGCTGCGCAAGATCATGCGGCGCGCGATTTACAACGGACGCGAAAACCTCGGCTTCAAGGATGAGTTTTTCTTCAAGGTCTGCGAGTTCGTCGTGGATTTCATGAAAGAAGCCTATCCCGAACTCGATGCGCAACGCGGCTACATTGAAAAGATGGTGCGGTTGGAGGAACAACGCTTCGGTACAACCTTGACGGTTGGATTGAGATTACTTAAAGGATTGATGAAAAGTAGCATAAATTGGATGGATACAACCCCAACTTATGGTTGTATCCATACTCGCGACTTAGCACGTTTATATGATACTTATGGGGTGCCTATTGATTTAATGTATGCTGTTTTAACGACAGATAAGATTTCGTGGAAAATTGAAGAGAGAGAACCACACGAAGACATTTGCGAAACGCCCATTCAATACTACAGCGAAGAAAGCTTCAGGAAATTAATCGAAGATGCGCTAAGAATTCTTCAACAGTCAAATGCTACGTCTCATCAGAGTGAGCAAAAACAGTCGAAACCTGTATATGTAGCACTCCAACGTCGTCACGATACCAAAACTGATTTCAAAGGCTACGAAACCACGCGCGTCGAAGGCGCAAAAGTCATCGCGCTCATCAAAGGCAACGACAGCGTCAGCACGTTGAATGCAGGCGATGAAGGCGAAGTCGTGTTGGATCAAACGCCCTTTTATTCCGAAAGCGGCGGTCAGGTTGGCGATGTCGGCTCGCTCGCTTCGGACAGCACGACCGCAACGGTCACTGACACTGTCTCGCCGATTCAGGACGTGCGCATTCACAAAGTCAAAGTCGAGAAAGGAAGTCTCAACGTTGGTGACACGGTTACGGCTTCCGTTGATGTCGAGAAGCGCGATGCGACGCGGCGCAATCATACGGCGACGCACCTGATGCACGCGGCGTTGCGTGAAGTGCTCGGCACGCACGTCAAGCAGGCGGGTTCGATTGTTGCGCCGGATTATCTGCGCTTCGACTTCGCGCATTATCAACCGCTGACCGCGAGCGAAATCGAAGAAATCGAAAACCTCGTCAACTTCCACATCCTGCGCAACGAAGCCGTGCAAACGGATGTGCTGGCGATTGAAGACGCGATGCGGTCGGGCGCGATGGCGCTGTTCGGCGAAAAGTATGGCGAGAAGGTTCGTGTGCTGACAGTCAACGGAGCCGAAGGCATTTTCTCGAAAGAACTCTGCGGCGGTACGCACGTCCGCGCAACGGGCGACATCGGTTCGTTCAAGATTCTGAGCGATGAAGCGATTGCTTCCGGCACGCGCCGCATCCGCGCTGTGACTGGTCGCGGTGCATTTGATCGTTTTCAGGAAACAGAAAAACTGCTCGCGGCAACGGCTTCACGATTGAACGCGCAACCGAAGGCATTGCCTGAAACGGTCGAAAAATTACAAGAACAAATTCGCCAGCAGCAAAAAGAAATCGAACGCCTGAAACTGAAACTGGCGCACGGTGGCGGCGGCAGCGAAGACAAGATTGCGGAAGTCGGCGGCTTGAAAGTCTTGGTGCGCAAAGTCGAAGACCTCGGCAAAGAAGGCCGCCGTCAATTGGCCGATTCGCTGACGCGCAAAATCGCGCCCGGCGTTGTTGTGATTGGCGATGTCGTGGACGGCAAAGCTTCGTTGCTCGTGATGGTTTCAGACGATGCGACGAATAAAGTGCAGGCCGGCAAAATCATCCGCGAACTGCCCGGCGCGCGCGGCGGCGGCAAGCCCGATTTGGCGGAAGGCGGTGTGGAGTTGGATAAGCTGGATGCGGCGTTGCAAGCAGTGGCGGGCGTGATTGAAAAATCGCTTGGCTGATGTTTATGGAATACGGATGCGACAGGTGTCACGGATTGTGACTGATCTGTCTTAATCAGTCGCATCGGTAAAATCTGTGTTCGATGGTTTCGTTCGCAATGGAATACAGATGAAACGGATGTGACGGATAGAATCTGATCTGTTCTGATCCGTTGTATCCGTAAAATCCGCGTTCCATTATTTCTCACAATCTACACCCGAAGAAAAATATGATGGCCCCAGCAAAACCCAACTTAATTGAAAACCTCGCGACCGAAGAAAAGAAGAAGCAATACACCGCCTACATCTTCGATAAAATTTATCATCGCTACGATTTCATCACCGTGTTTTTGTCCTACGGGATGGACAAAGGCTGGAAGCGCAAGCTGATCGAAATGATGCAACTGCGCGGCGATGAAAAGGTGCTCGACCTCGCTTGCGGCACGGGTGACATTACGTTTGCCGAAGGTGAAAAATTGCCGAACGGACAAGCCATCGGCCTCGACATCACGCACGGCATGCTGAAAATTGCCGAGGCGAAACGGCAATCGCTGAACATTCGCAACGTCAGTTACAACCGCGCCGACATTATGCAAATGCCCTATCCTGACAACACGTTCGATGCGGTGACGGGCGGCTATGCGTTGCGCAATGTGCCGAATCTGCAAGGCGCGATTCAGGAAATCAAGCGCGTGCTGAAGCCCGGCGGCAAAGTTTATTCACTCGACTTCGGACATCCTGACAACAAGCTGTACGGCTGGGCCTATCTGCAATATTTGACCATCGTGGGTTCGTTGACGGGCATCCTGATTCACGGCGACGCGGACACCTATCGCTACATTCCTGAAACGCTAAAACGCTATCCCGGTCAACGCGGCGTGCAGCAGATGCTCGCAGACGCGGGCTTTGTGGATTGCGGCTACCGCGAATTTATGGGTGGGATTATGGCGATCAATTGGGGGACGAAACGGTAGTTGGTGGTTGGTGGCTGGTGGCTGGTTATTCGCCGACCACCGACCACCGACCACCGACCACCAGCAACCACTATGAATAACCTGGTCGTTTCCAACTTAACGCATCATCCCGGACGCACGGCGACGAGTGTGATTGGCGTCGCGGTCGGCGTGATTTTAGTCGTGCTGACGGTCGGACTCGTGCGCGGCATGCTGCGAGATCGCGGGCAACGCGATGCCAACATCGGTGCGGAAATCATGCTCGGCGAGCGCGGGCAAAACAGCTTGTCGCCGACCTCCAAATCCGCGACGCTGCCGATTTCATTGGTCAATGAAATCAAAGCGATTGAAGGCGTCGCGGCGGTCACAGGCGTCGCGCAAAACATGGAACTCAAAGGCGATTCCGGCCTGGGCATTCGGCAAATGGACGGCGTTGACTTTGCCAGCTACACCGCCGTCAGTACGATTCGCCTGGTGAAAGGCGAACCGCTGCCGGAAAAAGGCGACGTCGCCATCGTGGACGAATCCGAAGGCGCGAAGAAAAATCACCAGATAGGCGACTTCATCGAAAGCATGGATCGCAAACTCAAAATCATCGGCATCTACGCGCCCGAAGCTGGCGCGCGCATCAAGATTCCACTCGCCACGATGCAGGAAGGGCTGAATGCGCCGGGCAAATGCTCGATGATTTTGGTCAAATGCAAAACGCCTGATGAACAGGAAGCCGTTGCCCGCCGCATTGACGCGCAGTTTCCAGGGCGCTTTCAGATTCTCTTTACCAAAGATTTGCCGGAGTTATTTGCCACCGGGTTTTCCGGCTTCAATGTGTTTCTGAATTTAGTCGCCGCGCTCGCCGCCTTCATCAGCATCCTCGTGATCTTGTTGACGATGTACACGAGCGTCACCGAACGCACGCGGCAAATCGGCATCCTGAAAGCTCTGGGCGCATCGAAAGCCGCGATTGCGTGGGTCTTTGAGAAAGAAGCGCTGATGATTAGCGGTCTCGGCGTGGCGTTGGGCTTAGGGGTCGCGTTTGTGGCGCGCACGTTGCTCGTGAGCCGAGGACTCAAGATCGAACTGGAGCCGAGTTACGTGGTCGCGGCCATTGTCGCAGGCTTGCTGAGCGGCTTGCTCGGCGCGTTGTACCCTGCGCTGCGCGCCGCGAGCCAGGACCCGGTAGATGCGCTGAGCTATGAATAATCCTGCCTTACACAAACACAACTGTCTGTGAATTCGGAATCTCGAAGCGCCCGCGACAACGCGGGTTCGGGCAATTCAGCATATCGTCTACGCGCACCATGTAATCGCGGGCGTTGGCGAATTTGGCGCGCAGGTAATCATCGGCTCCGCGCGGCAATTGGCTTTTCTTGGTGCGGCGCAGCCAGCGGATTTGAAATTCTGACGTTTGCCGACATTTCGGGCAGGGATAGCTGACCCGTTTGATTTCCTGCTTTTCTGTGTATAAATCTCGTTCGTCCATAGCGTTGGCAGTGTACGCCTCAAACGCTGTGAGGGCAAATTGCGGATAGCCATTAGCTGTCAGCCGTCAGCCGTTAGCTGATAGCTGATAGCTGATAGCTTATTTCACTTTGCCCATCAGTTTGCGAATGAACGGCGTCAGCGCGATCAGGATCACACCCGCAAGGAGCGGGCCGATGGAGACTTTGCTGAACAAGCCGACGAGCGCATCTTTCGAGAAATTGCCTGCCACTTCGCCCGCAAAGAAATTGCCGAACGAAATCGAAAGAAACCACACGCCCATCATCAAGCCGGACAAACGCGCCGGGGCGAGTTTCGTCGTCGTGCTCAAGCCGACGGGACTCAAGCAGAGTTCACCAATCGTGTGGCAGAGGTAGACGCCGATGAGCCACCAGGGGCCAACCTTGCCGTCCGCGCCTATGGTCATTGAGGCCAACGCCAGC
Organism: uncultured Heliobacteriaceae bacterium; assembly: GCA_964631865.1. GTDB lineage: Bacteria > Acidobacteriota > Blastocatellia > RBC074 > RBC074 > JAFDVL01. Next base: position 57,503 of record CAZWAK010000008.1, read on the forward strand.
AGCAACACGCCGATGCCCACAAACAACAGTGCGTACGCGAACTTCGCTGGGCTGGACGGTTGTCGGTCGCCCAGCTTGATCCAAATCCACGCGAAGACAGGCGCGAGCGCGATCAGAAACATTGAGTTGACCGATTGATACCAACTCGCCGGGAACTCTGTGCTGAAGGCTTGACGGTTCGTGAAGTCGCGGGCGAAGAGGCTGAAGCTCGATCCGGCCTGCTCAAACACGGCCCAAAATACAACCGCGAAAAAGAACAGCAGCACAATCGCCGCGACCGGTTTCTTTTCTTCCGGCTTCAGATACCAGCCGAACAACCACGCCAACAACAGCAACAGCCCGCCGAGCATCACGTAGACTTTGTTTTCACGAACGATGTCCGGCCCGATGAAATACAAAAAGATCACGGCGAAGGCGATGGCCGCCATAAACAAAAAGCCGACGATGCCGTTGCGCAGTTTTTGCTGGCTCGATAAATCCGGCGCGTGGCCGACGTGGGCGATGGTTTTTTGCGTCATCACGTATTGCACCAAGCCGAGCGACATGAAAATGCCGGCGAGTCCGAAGCCATAATGCCAGTTGACCTTTTCACCGATGTAGCCGCACAGCAGCGGAGCCAGAAACGCGCCGAGGTTGATGCCCATGTAAAAAATCGAAAAGCCCGCGTCGCGGCGTTGATCGTCGGCGCTGTACAAATCGCCGACGATGGCGCTGACGTTCGGCTTCAGTAGCCCCGTCCCGAACACGATCAAGATTAAGCCGAGAAAAAACGACCAGGTCGTCGGCAAAGCCATCGAAAAATGCCCCAGCGCAATGATGACGCCGCCAACAAACACCGCGCGTCGCGTGCCGAGTAGATTGTCTGCGATCCAGCCGCCCGGAATGGACATCAAGTAAACAGACCCGACATACGCGCCATAAATTCCTGCGGCTTTGGGGTTGTCGTAGCCGAAGCCGCCTTGCGCGACGGGCGTGGTCATAAACAGAATCAGCAGCGCGCGCATGCCGTAGTAGCTGAATCGCTCCCACATCTCCGTGAAGAAGAGCGTGGTCAAACCGCGCGGATGGCCGCCGATGCCAGCGCGGTCGGCAGTCGAGTCGAAAGTCGGAGGTAAGTCGGCAGTCGTTGTACTCATAAGCAATTCGATCCGGTTCTGAAGGTTTGTGTGGTCGCGGTAGGACAGCGTGCGGCCACTGGTTATTTTTCGTGACGGCGCTATTTTAAGGCACGCCGCCGCTTGCGCCAAAAGGCTCGTGACCAGGAAAACATAATTCTGGCAGCGATTTGGTGACCTGTGCTAGAATCCGCGTCCTCACAGTAGAAAGCAAACATCCGGTGCCCCTGGTTGATAATTCACGCTACTACCTCATAAGAAAGGATACTCAATGCGTAAATTACTTTTGTTAGTGTTCCTCATCGGTGCGGTTCCCTTTGCCTCCCAGGCGCAAGACGATGTTGCACTCTTTGAAGGTTTCGTCGGTTACTCTTATTTGAGAACAGGCAGTCCCTACGATCAAAATTCACATGGTTGGAACACTTCGCTGGCCGCCAACCTGACGCGCCATATCGCGGTGAAAGGTGATTTCGGCGGGTACTATGCCAACTATGATCGGAGAACCGTCTTTGGCACAATTGATCTCAACAATCGCGTTCACACGTTTCTCTTCGGCCCGCAATTCAATTTTCGGGCGACGGAACGGCTGAATCCCTTTGTCCACGCTTTGTTTGGTGCGGCGCACGAGAGAACCACCGCTCGGCTCGGCACGTCCCGCGCAGTTGTGTCCGATACCGGATTTGCGATGGCGGTGGGCGGCGGTGTGGACGTGAAGCTGAATGACACGGTGTCCATCCGTATCTTTCAGGCAGATTATTTATTGACCCGGCAGCGTAATCACAACACGGCGCGATTTGACGATGAAAACAGAAACCATTTTCGAGCTTCGACCGGAGTCGTGATTCACTAATAGTCAGTTTTTCTGCTTTCCACTATGAGCTTCCAACTACCCACTCAGCGTCAGCTTCGTTGCTTGCGCTGGGTGGGCTTGTCTTTCTTCTGGCTCGCCGCTACTGGCTGGGCACAAACGCCTGTTCCCAACGCGCCCGTCAAACCGACTTTGGCTGAACCCGGCATCATTCCTATACCTGCGGCTCCCAGCACCGAAAGCGGTTCGCAATTGGTGCGCAAAGCCGAGAGCCTGGCTCAACAAGCAGGCAACACCGCGCAGGCGATGGCTTTGTACCAGACGGCTGCCCAAGCCTTTCATCGCGTCGGCGAAGTCGAGCCGGAAGCCTTGGCCTGGCATCGCCTCGCGCAATTGGCCGCCAAAGCCGGGTATCCGCAACAAGCCAAAGCCGCTGCCGAAAAAGCCCGTACGCTGTTGCACGTTCGCACCTTGCCGACGCGCTCGACCACCGGGTTGGTGCGGGCGCAAGCCGCGCGCGCGTATTTGACGCTCGGTCGCATCCACATCGAATCCGGCGAAGTCAAAGAGGCTGTGGACGCCTATCGGATGGGGCTGGACACGGCGTTGGCAGCGCAATTGCCGCGCGAATCGGCAGCGGGTTATGTGGCGTTGGGACGCATCGCCGCCGAGGGCGATGACCTGGAAGTTGCGATTCGCATGACGGGCATTTCTTTGGAGTTTTGGCGCGCGGCGAAAGACTTCAGCGGCGAGGCGATGGCGCTGAACAACCTCGCACGATTTTACGAACGCAAAGGCGATTTGCCGTTGTCCGCGCAGTTGGACGAGCAAGCCATCCAGATCACGCGCTTCAGTCGCAATCACCGCGCCGAAAGCGATTCGCTGAACGAAGCCCTGCGCGTGTATTTAATGCTCGGCAATCACGACGCGGCGGCGCAAGCCTGTGAACAGTTGATCGCGTTGTCGCGGTTGCGCGGCGAAAAGAAAAAGGAAAGCGATCAAATGATCACGCTCGCCGTCATCGAAGCACAGCGCAATCATCTGCCGTCAGCGTATCAATTGTTGCTCCGCGCGTTGATTGTCGGCGCGGAAAACAACAAAGAACTCGCCGCTCAAATCAAAGACTTCACGCGCAAGCTCGAAGCCACGCCCAAACCCGCGAGCGCCCAGCGCGAACAATTGCTGACCGAAGCCGAATTTGAAGCCAAACGCGGTGACTATGGAGCCGCGTATCAACTGCTGTTGCGCGCATTGTTGATGAATGAGGGGAAGTCGGATGTGCTGAACGCCGCACTCAACGCGCGGATCAAAACCTTAGCCAAACAAATCGAAGCCCAACAAAAGAACCCCAAGACTACTCGTCCGTAGCGGTTCGACTAATATCATTCGTGCGCTGAACGCTGGCGATGAAGATTTCGTTGAGCGTCGGCTCGACCATTTCAAAGCGATGAATCACGGTTCCGGCGGCGACGAGCCGTTGCAAAATCTCCTGCGGATTCGCGCTTTCCTGCAACGTCAATTCGAGATGATGATTGCGCGGCGCTACTGATTTGATGAGCGTTGCGTCATCGAGCAAGCCGTTGACGCCGTCGGCTTCGAGCGCGATTTTGCGGTCGCTCATTCCGCGCATAAAGTCGCGTTTGACTGTGCGAATTTCGCCTTGCAGAATGCCGCGCCCGCGATTGATGAGGCAAATCGAATCGCACATCTGTTCCGCCTGCTCCATCAAATGCGTTGAGAAAATGATCGTCTTGTGACGCGCTTTCATCTCCTGCACGATGTCTTTGAGGAGGTTGGAATTGATCGGATCGAGGCCGGAAAACGGTTCGTCGAGAATCACCAAATCCGGGTCGTGCAAAATCGTCGAGATGAATTGAATCTTCTGCTGCATGCCTTTGGAAAGCTCTTCCCACTTCTTTGCTTTCCACTCCGTCAACGACATCCGTTCCAGCCATTCATCAATCCGCTTGTGAGCCTTCGCTTTCGGCACGCCTTTGAGCGTCGCAAAGAACGCGAGTTGTTCGCCCACCGGCATTTTCTTGTACAGCCCACGATCTTCCGGCAAATAGCCGACGCGCTCCTGCAACTTCGCGCTCATCTTTTCGCCGAACAGCAAGACCTCGCCTGTATCCGGCACCGTAATGTTGACAATCATCCGAATCGTCGTCGTCTTGCCCGCACCATTCGGCCCCAGCAAGCCAAAGATCGAACCCGGCGCGACTTCGAGCGAAAGATCATTGACCGCCATAAAGTCGCCAAAATATTTGCTGACATTGCGAACCGAAATCGTGTTGCTCATAGCCGCCATTGTGATCTAGCGATGCGTGAGACGCAATGGCGCACGATAGGTTGGGGGGCGATGAGATTAGCTTTCCAACGGCGGCCTTCGGCTGTTTTGCAGCATTGTACCCCACGAAACCTGTAGGTCTTTGAAAATGACCGAATTAGGATAACAATAAGGCATCGGGTGATTAGACTTTTTGTGATGAAACAGAAAGGTAGCCACACTACGCGCCCGGATCGGATTTGGCAGGCATAAGGAATTTGATTACGCGGGCTTTTTTGTGCGGAAGATTTCGCCGAGCTGACAACGGAAGCCGGGGAGCAGGTCTTCGCTGACCAATTCCATGTCGTCTTGAAACACCGTGACCTCAAACGGCGAGCGATAAATCGTGATGGATTTTTGTTCCGGCGAAACGAGCCAGACTTGTTTGACGCCTGCCTCCAAGTATTCATCTACTTTGCGCGTGACTTTCACGTAAATGTCATTCGGCGAAATCACTTCAACCGCAAGATCAGGCGTGATGCGCCAGATGCCCGCAGGATCACCTTCTTCAGGAATCCGCTCTTCCGCGACAAACGCAATGTCAGGTAATCGCTCGTTTGTCCCAATCACAAACGTAGTATCTGGCGTGTAAACCCCACCAAGATTATTTCTTCGACAAACATTGACAGCCGTGCCAAGAGGCGGGCCGAAATTCTTCCGTGTCGCGCGCCAGCCATAGATTTTTCCTCCGGGATGCCATTGACGATTTCGTATTCTTTTTCCGGGTCAAGCGTGACATCTACAACTGCCTGCATAGTCATACTCCTTCACTCAAAGTTGCGTTGGCGGACATTGTACTGAGCTTCCAAGTCACCCGCAATAGATGGTCCCCGCCAGTGATTGACACCACTTTCCGCCGGAGATTATAGTTCTCGCAATTTTGGCTGACAGTTTGGAATTAAATCACTTCGGTTTGGTCTCTGCCGGAGCGAGGTGAAACGGGAGGAACGTTCGACCTGTAAGCAGGAGCAAACAGGCGTGTTCTTGTTGCTGAATAAACTGGAGGCCAGTCCTATGCCTGACAGCGATGATCTCGAATCCTTAGAATCGTTCGTAGAGAAGTCTCGTAAGGACATTACCGCCGCCGTGCGCTTTGCGTGTTGGCACCACAAATACGCCGCCACGCCGCAAGACATCGAAGATTTTACCGAGCAAATCAACCTGCTCTTGCTAGCGGATGATTGCCGAAAATTGCGGACATACGATCCGACCCAAGCGTTGTTCACCACCTGGCTGCAACCTGTCGTCAACCACGATGTCGGTCGCCAAATCCAAAAGCTGCGCCGCACTGAATCGTTGGAAGAGGAATTGCTCAACCGGCTGCACTATGCGCCGACGCAGGAAAAAGAGTTGCTGCGGAAAGAACAGCGCGCGATACTGCATGCCGCGATTGACAAGCTGAGCCTGCACGATCAACGGATTGCGCGCTTGAAATTGCAGGACGTGCCGAACGAAGAGGTTGCGCAGGAACTCAACATCAAAGCGGCTTCGGTCGGGCGCGAGTGGCGGGTCATCAAGGCCAAGCTGGTACAAATCGGGACAGACGGGGCGCAAAGCAAAGCAAAGCAAAGCAAAGCAAAGCAAAGCAAAGCAAAGCAAAGCAAAGCAAA
>CAZWAK010000008.1:63461-87065 GCA_964631865.1 uncultured Heliobacteriaceae bacterium
GCATTGACACCCTTTGAAATTTTTGCAAGTTTTTTTTCGACTTAACATCCGCTTTTTTAGGTCTAAAGTCTATAAGGTAATGCGTTTGTTTTCTGATCCGCAATAAGGCTTTCTCAGTTGATCTTCATTAGTTAGCCAGAGGTTTCAAAGCAAGTGCGATAGTATATTTTGAGCCTCTCTACAAAGGAATAATCTATGAAGCGCCGACGTTATATTAATATCGCAATCATAATTACCTGTTTAATAATTAGCGCATTAGCGTTAGCCAACACTGATCTTGATAGAATTGTTAGAATAGCTAAAGCTGCGATCCCAGGAGGAGCACAAAATCTAGAGAGAGAAGTACAGCAAGACCGCCCCCATCCCAAAGACCCTATTGAGCTTATTGAAATCAAAGTTCAAGGGAAGGCTGTGCGCCTTAAGGAAAAATTCGTCGAGGATTGGGATTGGCTTAAAAAGGCTACCTTTAAATTAAAGAATAAGTACTCAAAGACAATCACCTTTATTCAGGTCAATATAGATTTCCCAGAAACCTTGACATCAGGGGTTATGATGCAACAACAACTATTACTCGGACGCCATCCGGTTTACGGCAGGCCGACAGACCCACAACCGTTAGCGCTCCAACCTAATGAGTCTTTGGATGTCTCTCTAGTTTCAGAGTTTGATAGTATAAAGAGGATGATTGAGCGGAGACATTCACCAATTGCTTACATTAGTAAAATACGTATTAGTCTTCAAGATGTAGGGTTCGATGATGGGACTGTCTATGCCGCAGGATCATTCTACAAGAGAAACCCGGATGCTAGTTCCCCGTCTAAATGGCTAAAAATTGAATAGCCACTCCCAAATTGCTATTAACCTAACCACTGTAGGATAGCTTTTTCTTTAAAATGGAGTCTCAAGTATGAAGCTATGTATAGCCATGATACTCGTGTGCATATTATCTCTGTTAACCTTAACCGCATTTCCCAAGAGACATATCGAATCAAAGACATCAATGCAAGCAGGGTTATGTAGAAGTTTTGGTCCAAATGAAAAGCAAGACTGCGATGTCTACCCTTGTGGGACAAAATTCTATCTGGCAACCAACCCACTCATTGGGTTAGGAAGCAGCGGTGATTTTTCTTTGGAAGAAAAAATGACAACATGCAAAGTTTTGAATTCTCAAGGAGAGTGCGTGGAATCAGAGCCAGTATACTATTTTCAGAGATTCTCGGATTCTTCATGCTGCGACCGAGACGGTGATAATCACAAGGCCAATAATGCATATTGTCTTGGGGATGATTGCGATGATACACCAGGCAGCGGCGCTGCCATTCATCCTGGAGCTACTGAAGTTTGCGATGGAAAAGATAACAATTGTAATGGTCAAATAGACGAGGTTGATCAGGATGGGGATGGATACACAGCCTGTAATGGCGATTGCAATGATAACAATGCAAATATTAAACCTGGTGCTTATGAACTTTGCGATGGAATTGATAACGATTGCGATGGTCAGGTTGATGAGATATGGGACCTAGACGGAGACGGATGGAAAACCTGTAACGGTGATTGTGATGATTTTAACTCGCAGATATATCCGGGTGCCAATCCTTGTCCTGCCGTTGATGGTTTCCCCGAAGATAAAAACTGCAATAACGTGGATGATTTCTGGGAATGTGGAGGAAGCCCGATTTTAATAGATGTACAAGGTAATGGTTTTACTTTGACAAACGCCGCAGGTGGAGTGCTTTTTGATCTTAAAGGTGACGGTGTTCCAGCCAAGTATGCGTGGACTACATCAAACTCAGATGATTCTTGGTTAGCACTCGACCGCAATAACAACGGGAGGATAGATAATGGTCAAGAATTATTCGGCAACTTCACGCCTCAACCTCCCCCACCATATCGCGAGGCTAAAAATGGCTTTTTAGCCCTGGCTGAATTTGACAAGTCCGCAAATGGCGGGAATCAGGATGGTCTGATAGACTTCAGAGATTCAGTGTTTATTAAACTACGGTTGTGGCAAGATATTAACCACAATGGCATCTCTGAACCTATTGAACTCTTGCTGCTAAACGCACTCGGTATTGAATCAATAGACCTCAATTATAAGCTCTCCAAGCGAACAGATGAGCACGGCAATGCGTTTCGCTATCGAGCTAAAGTTGATGATGCGAAGCACTCAAAGGCCGGGCGTTGGGCGTGGGATGTGTTCTTGAAGAAATTGCCATAGTGGCTGAGGGCTTAGGCTCTTACCGATAAAACGATAGGCACGCCTCGTAATCTATACTTGGCGTGCCTATTTTTTTTGCGAACTACAGTTGCTCGTTCCAAGACTATGCAATCTCTGCCGCTTTATATCTTTGGTTCTCTAACCCCACCAACTTATTCAGCCCATTAAAGGCCGCCGCTTTATAACATTCCGCCAACGTCGGGTAATTGAAGACCGTGTTGATGAAATAGTCCACCGTACCTTTGAGCGTAAACACGGCTTGCCCAATGTGCAACAGTTCCGATGCGCCTTCGCCGATGATGTGGACGCCTAAAATCTCGCGCGTTTCGCGGTGAAAGATCAGCTTCAAACGTCCGGTCGTATCGCCGCGAATCTGGCCGCGCGCGATTTCCCGATAGTACGCTACGCCGACTTCGTACGGCACATCTTCGTCGGTCAATTGCTCCTCGGTTTTGCCGACGAAGGAGATTTCGGGGATCGTGTAAATGCCGTAGGGATAGGTGCCGGGGTCAGATTTGGCGGGCACATTGAACGCATAACAAGCGGCCATTCTTCCCTGCTCCATCGAAACCGACGCCAGACTCGGAAAGCCGATGACATCGCCGACGGCAAAGATGTGGCGCTGCGCGGTGCGATACTCGTCATCCACTTGAATGCGTCCGCGCGCATCGGCGCTTAGTCCAGCGGCTTCCAAATGCAAACCATCTACGTTGCCCTGTCGTCCAATCGAATACAGCAACGCATCGCCCGCGATTTTCTTTTTGCTTTCGAGGTTGGCAATGACGCCGCCTTCGGGGGTTTCTTCGACGCTCACGACTTCTTCGCCCAAGCGCATCGTGACGCGCCGGTCTCGCAAGTGATAGGACAAGGCTTCGATGATTTCGCTGTCGGCAAATTCGAGCAGACGCGGGCGCTTTTCAATCAAAATCACGCGCACGCCGAGCGCCGCAAACATCGAAGCGTATTCCGTGCCGATGACGCCGCCGCCTACGACAATCAATGTTTTCGGGATTTGTTCGAGCTGAAACACCTGATCGCTGTTGATGATCGTGCGATTGTTGATCGGCACGGTCGCCGACGCTGCCGGGCGCGTTCCCGTCGCGATGACGATGTTGTCGCCTTCGATTTCGGCTGTGCCGCGCGAGCCTTGAATGCGGATGCGATGCGCATCCATAAAACTCGCTGCGCCGTAATGCAAATCAATGCCGTTGCGGCTGACCTGATTCTGCGTCACGTCACATTCGGTGCGAATCACGTGTTGCACACGAAACGACAAATCTTCCATCGTGATTTTGTCTTTCACGCGGTAGTTCATGCCATAGACGTTTTGGTACTGATAGCCCGACAAGTGCATCACGGCTTCGCGCATCGTTTTGCTCGGAATCGTGCCCGTGTTGATGCAGGCACCGCCGACGACTTCTTTCTTTTCGATGACCGCGACACGCTTGCCGAGTTTTGCGCCTTGAATAGCGGCCCGCTGGCCGCCGGGGCCAGACCCAATGACAATTAGATCGTATGTTTGCATAAGCGAAGCAGGAGTTGCTTTGGGAACTGTTCGAGGAGTGTGAAGCGAAGGCCGCGCGCATATTGGCGAAATTCCGCCGTGAAGTCAACACGCAATTTTTGTCACAATGCTGCGATGGAATTGTGGCTGGGCTGTGGCTACGAGGGTTTCCTGGTGCGGAAGATTTCGCTGAGACGGCAACGGAAGCCGGGGAACAGGTCTTCGCTGACCAATTCCATGTCGTCTTGAAAAACCGTGACATCAAAGGGTGAGCGATACACCCAGATGGCATTTTGTTCAGGAATCACGAGCCAAACCTGCTTGACGCCAGAGTCCAGATATTCATCAACCTTGCCGGTGACTTTTACAAAAACATCATTTGGAGAGACGACTTCAACGGCTAGCGCCGGAGAAAATTCCCACCTTCCAATTGGCTCCCCGTCCGCAGGAATTTGATCGTTGGGGACAAAGGCGAGATCAGGCAGGCGCTGATTCTGACCAACAATAAACGTGGTGTCGGGGCTATAGATTTCTCCCAAATTATGCTCCTGAACATAATTCACTAGCTTTGCGCCGAGCCGCATAACGACGCCGCCATGAAGTGCGCCAGCCATAGGTTTTTCCTCCGGGATGCCGTTGACGATTTCGTATTCTTTTTCGGGATCAAGCGTTACATCCAAAGTTGCCTGCATGGTACGACTCCTTGTCTTGCGATCTAATCGGAAGGCATTGTACTCAGTGTGGTCGGCTTCGGCAAGAAACGGTTCAGGGCTGGACAAAGCGCGCTTCGATCTCGGCATAACGCGCGGCGGCGGCTTGCCACGCGGCGGAAGTTTGTGGCTCGAAGCGGCGCAATTGCAGCTTGGCCGCCATGTGTTGGCGTGCCGCGGACAAGCTGGCAAAGCGGCCTGCCGCAATCGCCTGCACCGACACATTGCCGATGACGGTCGCTTCGACGGGGCCGGCCAACACGGGCTTGCCGGTGGCGTTTGCGGTGGCTTGATTGAGGTAATCGTTTTGCGAACCGCCGCCGACGATTTGCACGCCTGCGATGGTGGTTGCGGTCAAGGCTTCAATCGTGCGAATGACGGAGGCATAGCGCAGCGCCAGCGCATCCAGCACGGACTTGGCGACGGCAGCGGGTTCGTTGCTGAGTTGTTGTTTCGTTTCGGCAACCTGTTCCTGAATCGCGGCAAGCATGCTCGGCGGGTTGAAAAAGCGAATGTCATCGGGGTACAGCAACGCCGGAAAATCCGTGCGCGCGGCGACATCACGCAGCAATACGTCGTAATCAACCCTCAGCCCTTGCGCCTGCCATTCTTTGCGGCACGATTCCAGCACCCACAAGCCCATCACATTTTTCAGAAACCGAATCGTGCCGAATGCGCCGCCTTCGTTGGTGAAGTTTTGCTGCGCGGTCGCGTCGTTGATGAGCGCGTCGTTCAATTCCACACCGACCAGCGACCAAGTGCCGGAAGAAATGTACGCCCAACCGGATTGCAACGGCGTTCCGGCGACGGCGCTGCCCGTGTCGTGTGTGGCGGGCGCGACAACTTTGACTTCCGGCAAACCCGTTGCTTGTGCGAGGTTGGGTCGCAACGTCCCGACTTCTGTTCCGGCGTCAATGATGTCCGTGAACAAATGGCGCGGGAAGTGGAAGCGGGCAATCAACTCTTCATCCCACGTGCGCTTCTCTGCATTCACAAGCTGCATCGTCGTTGCGTTCGTGTATTCGGTGACAGCCTTGCCTGTGAGCCAGAAGTTGATGAGGTCGGGCATCAGCAAGAGCTTGTCTGCATTGACCGCAATGCCTTCCTGCTCGTGCGCATAGAGCTGAAACAACGTGTTGATATTGAGGAATTGAATGCCGGTGCGCGCATAAATTTCGGCTTGTGGCACAACGGCGTAGGCTCTCTCCATCACGTCAATGGTGCGCAAGTCGCGGTATGAAATTGGGTCTTCGACAAGGTTGCCGTCCGCATCGAGCAAACCGTAATCAATGCCCCAACTATCTACGCCGATGCTGTGAATCGGGCGCTTGAGCGTGTTGGCACGAGTCGCAGCGGCGGCCAAGCCCGCTTGAATTTCAGCGAAGATATGCGGAATGTCCCAGCGCAGATGCCCGTCCAATTGGCGTGGCGGATAGTGAAAGCGACGCACCTCTTCCAGCAAAAACTCATCGGGCGAAACGCCCGCCAAAAACACACGCCCGCTGCCTGCGCCGAGATCAATGGCGATGTAAAGGGAGTGATTCATAATGGGGAGTGCGGAGTGCGGAGTGCGGAGTGGAAGCCATACGACTCCGCATTCCGCATTCCACACTCCGCATTCAAACGATTCCCGCCGACACGCCCAACGACGCCGGACGTTCTTCGGCTTTGTGTTGGCGGTAGCGGCTGGCGCGATACACGGCTAGCGGATCAATCGCCCCGCCCGCGCGATGCCGTGCCATCGCAATGATCGGTGCAACGTCGGTCGTGAACGCTTGCTTCAAGGTTTGCAGCGCCGTCATCGCATCGCAATTCGTTTGCGCTTCCGCGAGCGCCGCACGATCCACGAGATGCGCTTGCACATACGCGCGCTGCAACTCGACCGCGCTCAGCATCAGCGATTCAATTGGGTCGGTGACGTTGTGCGATTGGTCGAGCATGTACGCGGGGTTGAAGTCGGGCGTGCCGTCGGTTTCGGCGTCTACGAGTTCGTTGAAGATCAGGAACAACTGAAACGGCTTGATCGAACCGGCGTCCAAATCGTCGTCGCCATACTTGCTGTCGTTGAAGTGGAAGCCGCCGAGTTTGCCCGCTTGAATCAGGCGCGCGACGATCATTTCAATATTCACGTTCGGCGCATGATGACCCAAATCCACCAAGCATTTTGCTTTTGGCCCCAATTGCGTCGCGCAAAAATAGCTCGTCCCCCAATCATTGATGACGGTCGAATAAAACGCGGGTTCATACATCTTGTGTTCCATAAACACGCGCCAATCGTCGGGTACGGCTTTGTAAATCTCGCGCATGCTTTCCAAGTAACGTTCGAGCGTTTTGCGAAAATGTTGTTGTCCCGCGAAGTTGCCACCATCGCCAATCCACACGGTGTGCGCTTTGGAACCAAGCGTTTTGCCAATCTCGATACATTCAATGTTATGTTCGACAGCTTGCGCGCGCACCGCCGCATCGGGATGCGTGAGGCTGCCGAATTTGTACGACAGCTTTTGTCCCGGCTGATCCTGAAACGTGTTTGAGTTCATCGCATCGAACGTTAAGCCGCGCTCGCTCGCAAATGCTTTCAGCGTTGCTGCATTGTCCGGCTTGTCCCACGGAATATGCAACGAAACGGCAGAAGTTGCGCGCACGAGCTTGTTGATCGTGGCGCAATCTTCGAGCTTTTCATAAATGCCACGCGGTTCGCCGATGCCGGGAAACCGGGCAAAGCGTGTGCCGCCCGTGCCCACGCCCCACGAAGGCACGGCAACCTGAAAGGCTTGCGCTTTCGCGGTGAGGTCTTCGATGTTGACACCGCGTCGTTGCAGTTGTTTGCCGAGATGGTCGTAATCTTCTTCCAGCCAGGCTTCGGCTTGTTGATTTTGTTCGGCAATGAAATTGTCGTTAATAGTAAACGTAGAACTCATGTTGCTGATACTTTCCGTAAGAAAGATGCAACTGGTAAGCAGGCGTCAAGAGTTCAAGCTTTAGCTTGCCGATAGGGGCTTCGTACCGCACGGAAACAAGCTAAAGCTTGAACTCTTGACGCCTCCCCTCCCGTCACACCGTTGATTATCGTAAAAAGCCGTCTTGCAAACCACCATCCACCGGAATCACATGTCCGGTCGTTTTCGCCAGGCGTTGCGACACCAGCAGGAAAATCGCTTCGGCCTGATCTTCCGGTTCAATCGCGGTTTGCGTGAGCGTGCGTTTGGCGTAGAAGTTCGCCAACTTGCCGCGCAGCGTTTCGGTGTCTTCGTCTTCGCTAAATTCAATCGCATATTTCGCCAGCGATGCGATCACACGATCACGCGGGAACATCGTGCTGCCTTTGACGACCGTTGCAGGCGCGACGGCATTCACGCGCACAAGCGGCGATAACTCAATCGCCAATTCACGCACGAGATGATTCGCAGCGGCTTTGCTCGTGTCGTACGCGAGGCTGCCTTTCTTTGCGACGACAGCGTTGGCGCTCGTTGTCAGCACAACGTTGCCGGGCAAGCCTTGTCGCTGGAAAAGCTTGTTCGCTTCGTTGGCGACGATGTACGCGCCCGTGACATTGATCGCAAAGGTTTTGTCCCACAAACGGTCTTCGATGTAGCCCGTTTTGTCGGGCGGCACGAAGATGCCTGCGGTCACGACGACGGCATCAATTCCTCCATAAGCCAACAACGCATCGGCGAACATCTTTTGCACGCTGGCGCGATCCGTGATGTTGCACGCGAGGCCGATGGCTGGGCCGCAATTGCTCAGCCCCGTACCCGCCACGCCAATGCCTGCGCCGTATTTGGCGATGATTTCGTTCGCGGTTTCGTTCGCGGCATTTTCGTCGAGATCAACGCAAACAATGTGTGCACCTTCTTTCACCAAACGATGCGCCGTCGCTTTGCCAATGCCTGCGCCTGCGCCGATGACAACGTGGACTTGGCGATCCAATTCTTTTTCGGGCGGCATCCGGCGCAGCTTGGCTTCTTCGAGCAGCCAGTATTCGATGTCGAACGCTTCCTGCTCGTCCATCGCTTCGTACTTATCAATCGCTTCTGCGCCGCGCATCACTTCAATCGCGCAGTTATAGAATTCGCCCGTCACGCGCGATTCGGATTTGTTCTTGCCCCACGCGATCATCCCAATTCCGGGAAGCAAAACGACCGTTGGATTGGCGTCGCGCATCGCGGGCGAATCGGGATGTTTGCAGCGTTCGTAATATGCTGCGTAGTCTTTGCGATATTGGACAAGGCCATCCACGATCAATGTTTTCAGGCTTTCCAAATCGCCGCTCGCCGGATTCCAATTCACAAAAAACGGTTTGATCTTCGTGCGCAGGAAGTGGTCGGGACATGACGTGCCAAGCTCGGCCAGGCGCGGCCCGTCCACGCTGTTCACAAAGCGCATCATCTTCGCATCGTCCTGAATCGTGGCGACCATGCGCTTGTTTTGTCCAAGCTGACCACGCAGCCAGGGCAACAAATCCGCTAACAACCTCTGCCGTTCGGCTTCGGGCAAGGCTTCGTGTTTTTGCCCACCAAAGGTCATCGCGCCTTTGTCTTTCGATTCGATGTAGCGCGCGGCGGTGTCAATGATTTCAAGCGCGGTTTCGTAGCAGCTCTTGTCGTTGTTGTCCCACGAACTCATGCCGTGATGGCCGAGCACAACGCCTTTCGCGTGCGGATGATCTTGGATGAGTTGTTCGATCTTCAAGCCGATGTCAAAACCCGGTCGCTGCCACGGCACGTACAACACATCGTCGCCGTAGATTTCTTTCGTGAGCCGTTCCTGATTGACTGAAGCCGCAATCGCAATGACCGCGTTCGGGTGCAAATGATCCACGTGCTGAAACGGCACGAGCGTGTGCAGCGGCGTATCAATCGAACAGGCGCGCGGATTCAAATTGAACACGCAATGGCTGTACATCGGGTGCATTGCGTCTTCGATTTCGGTCTTCGCGCCGTTGTTCGGATGGTTCAGATACAGCGGCTTCATCGAACGAATTTTGTCGAGATAGAGCGACGCAAAGCCATCGCGCTTGGCGGTGCGCAAATCGCCGCCGGAGCCTTTGATCCACAGCACTTCGACCTGCTCGCCCGTCAGCGGATCGGTTTCCAGCAGCTTCGACGACGTGTTACCGCCGCCCGTATTCGTCAGCGTCAAATCGTCGCCCAAGCGGTTCGAGCGATAGACCAAGCGATCTACGCCTGATAATTTTTCAGCTTCTTCGTCGTTCCAAAGATACTGCACGTATTGATAAGAATCCTGCTTGCTCATTTGTCCTCAAAGTTGGTAGTGATTGTTGTCCGGCAGAAAATTCTGCGGTGACATCATAAACTCTCAGGCGGTGGTCTGACCAGACGCGCTGGTGTTTATGTAGTCATCATCCGGCGGCTGAAAGTCCCAGGAGCGAGACACGACAACGCCTTGACGTGGATGTCAGCACGGTCAAGCACTGGGAAATTGCCAGCCATTCTCAATTTGATTTTGGGGCGATCAGGATTCTTCATTGTTCCTTCTTCCTTCTTCATTGTTTGTCAAGGAAGACTCCGCGAAAACAATGAAGAAGGAAGAGTGAAGAATGAAAAATGCGGGCCGCGCCAAATTCTTGGAAGGCAAATACTTTCCAATGGGGAATTATGGGAAATTGCAGTCATCTCCTGTAAAGGCCAGGAATGCAACCCTTTTTGCTTTTTGATTTGCCTTTTGATTAATGTTCCATCGGAAAGCCGAAGGCGTACAGCATGCCGTCGTGTGTGGTCAAATAAAACTGTCCCATCCCGCCCGACAACGCATTGCCGCGCGCAAACGATTTGATTGTCATGCCGCTGTTCCACAGTTCTTTGCCCGTCGTGCCGTCGAGCGCGTAGATCACGGCGGGCTTGGAACGTGCCGCGCGTTGGGCGGCAGTCACTTTGCTGTCATTCGTGCGGAATTCGCCGCTTGAGGTAGCGAACACGACGCCGTTGATAATCGTCGGCGTGAGCGGTGACACCAGTACGCGCGAAGTCCAACCGGGTTGCAACGACACGCCGCCGCCTTGCTCGACCGCTTTCCACGCCACGACGGCGCTGTCGGTCGCAGCCAATATCCATCGGGTTCCGCTCGCATCCTGCCAACTCGCCAATGCACCCGGCGCGGCGTCTTTGCCCGCCGGAGTGGTCGCTACTGCTGCGGACAAATTCGCCGCATCCAGCAAATGCACGCTGCCGGTTTTGGTCGCGGCGGCGATCATCGTTTTGCCTTTGAATTCAAACACGACAGGCGATGAAGAAAATTGCTGTCCGCTCGCGGTGTACGCCCCCTTAGCCTGCAACGTCTTCGGATCAATCGCCGTCACACCGTTCGCGGTCGCCACGTAAGCCGTGCCGTCGCCGCCGAACGCTGCGCCGACCGAACCAACAATGTCGCCCTTCCACGTCGCCGTCTGCTTCGCTTCAAAGTCGTATGCCCAGAGGCCATTCGCCACGCCGTTGCAGCTATTCGTCGTCACGGCAAACGCTTTGCCGTTGACGATAATTAGCCCGTTGGCATTGGCTCCGGGCGGCAGGAATTTGACCGCCGGTTGAAATTCCTGGCCGCCGGACAAGTGCATCGAATGCAGCATGCCATCGCTCGCCAGCGCATAAATCACTTGTGCGCCACCACCAAATCCTCCGCCCATCGGCGGCTGGTTCGGACGTGGCGGGGCTTGCTGTGCGGTGGGCGGCGGGCCGGGCGGCGGGCCTTGGCGCACGTCTTTCAAATTTGCTGCGCCTTCCCACGCTTCGCCGACAGTGCTTTTCGCAGGCGTATTGCGACCGGGTCCGAAGCCGCCGCCACCGCCTGCTGCAATCATCGAAGTCGTCGGACGCACGATACCCGTCGTCATCCCGCCGGGACAGGCGAGCGTGCCTGCGCTGGCTGCGCTGCTGGTTGGCAGTTTCTTTTCGTATTCGAGACGCCCTAAATCGGTGTCAATCGTGATGATGTTATCGCCGCTGCCGCCGATAAAGCCGAGCATACGAAAACCTTTATACCCGATCAGCCGTTCGAGCGTCGCAGGTGTGCTCAGGTTGTTCAATTGGTTCGGCGTGTTCTTGAGTTTCAGTTTCCAAAGGAATTGCACCGCGTCGGGCTTGGCGACGGAATCCCTGTTGATTTTGCTGTCCACTTTGATCGTGGCCGTGCGTTGCGCGTCGGCATTGTCGGTCATCCAATCGTTGCCGCCGCGCCCTTGTGCCTGCGCAGCGATGGCGCACACGAGAAAGCAAATCATCGTCGTGAAAATTCGTTGCATTACTTCGCTCCTTTCGCCGCCGTTTGCGTCGCGCCGCTCGCAATGCCGAAGCAGTATTGATAGCCGTCGAACGTGCTGATGTAGACTTTGCCGTTCGCCACCGACAGCCCACCCCAGTGATTCCACGAAGCGATGGCGTCGCCGCTGTTCCAAAGTTCTTTGCCCGTTTGCCCATCAAGCGCGTACAGCACAGCTTTCGTCGAACCCTTGATGCGATATTCGGCACGGTTGTACGCAAGGCCAATGTCGAAGCGCGCCTGATCGGTGTCTTCGCCGCTGCCGTATGCGAACACAACGCCGTTCGCAATCACGGGCGGTTCGCCGCGATCCATGTCGCGCGAAATCCAGGCGGGCGTCAGCCTTGGTTTGCCGTTTTTGTCATCGGTGACTTTGAAAGCCACGACGCCGCCTTTTTTGACGACGCCGTTTTCAATCGGCGCTTTGAATTTGGAATGCTTCGGCCCCCAGAACGGCGACAACGCCCAGCGCGTACCTTTCGCGTCTTCCCACGTCGCCAACGATCCCCAGACGCCAGCGGACGCGAAGTTCACTTCTTCGTTGCAATAGAGCGGCGTACGATAGAGCGGCGTGCGATGATCGTCACCGCCAATATTGCCAATTTCCATCAGATACATCACGCATTCCTTGCCGGAATCAATCATCAATTCTTTGCCCTTGTATTTGAAAATCGCGGGCGTGACTTGCATATCGAGGTCGCGTTTGAAAAGCCATTCGGCATTCGACGGGCCGTAGTAATCCACAAGTTCAGCCGCCTTCGTTTCGGGGTTTTGCCGCACGCCGATGATGCCGTTGCCATAGACGCCGTTTTCCGGGTTCCACGGGCCGTCACCCGTGCCGGTGTACATCACGCCGTTGCTGTCAATCGCGGGGCCGGTGCGCCCCCACATCCCGCCGCCGGCTGGCCCCCACGCGCCGACTTTGTTGGTCGCCAAGTCGTAGATGTAAACCATATTCGGATTGCCGCCGCAGCCTTGCGCCGTGTGCGTGTAGATCACGTTGTTGCGCAGGTTCAGCGCATACGGTTTGCCGTTCGGCGGCATAAATTTCGCGGGTTTTTCGATCTCTTTGCCCGTCGCCAAATCTATGCGATGCAACCTGCCATCCCACGCGGCGGCATAGACAATGTATTCGCCTGCGGCTTTGCCCGGCCCGATCACGGGCGTCGCGGTGATGCCGCCGGGACACAAAATCCCTGCGCCACGTCCGCCCGTCGCAGGCGGCGTCCAGGTGGATTCAAAATGCAGCTTCCAGAGTTGCGCGCCCGTGTCGGCATCCAGCGCGTACAGATTGTCGCTGACGCCTGTGACCAGCACGATTTGCTTCGGCCCGCTCGTCGTCTTAACGTTGCTCGCAATCAGCACGGGCAGCAGGTTGTGCATCTGGCGCGGCTCGTTATCGAGCTTCGTTTTCCAGAGCAACTTCATGTTTTTGACGCTGGTCGGGGAGAGGATCGTTTCATTCTTTTGCCAGCCCGTACGTTCGATGTCGCCGCCGTCTGTAAGCCAATCGGCGAGCTTGCTCTGGGCTGACGCGCCAGTTGTCAAGCAAGCCAGCGCCATCAACGCACCTGCCAGTCGGATAAACTTTTGCTGTCTCATTTTGAGAAGACTCCCTGTTAATAGTTGGAAGGCCATGACCTTCAATGAACTTGAATGATCTTCGAAGCCACGCAGCAGAACCCCTGCGTGGCGAAAACTATGAGAATGCGCTTGGTATTTTTGCTATGACTACAAACGCGCGATGAGGTGCCCGCGTTACATCTTTGCCATTTTTTCGTGTGCGCCCCCATCAATTTTTGGGCGGTGGCGCGGCATCCAGTTTCTGCTTCGTCGCTTCGTTGCGGGAAAAGCCCATACCACTACCGGATTGCAATTTCTGCTGTCGCACGCGCTGGTATTCGGCGAACGCTTTTTGCTGTTCCGCCGAATTGCTTAACGCGCGGTAAGCCTGCGCCAATTGAAACCAGGTGACTTCGTTGTTCGCGTTCAGGGCGAGGGCTTTGCGCAAGTGCGGCAATGCCTGCTCCGCCTGGCGCAACGACACCAGCGTGCGCCCCAACCCGACCAACGCTTCTTCAAAATCGGGGTAATGCTTGACCGCTTGTGCAAACAACGCCGCGGCACGATCAAAGCGCGCCGCCTTGCGATGCAATTCGCCCGCTTCATACGCGGCGTTGGCATTCGTCGGATCAAGCTGTAATTCCTGCTCAAACTCCTGCAAGGCTGCGGTTTCGGCGTTGGCATCCTGCGCGGCGCGCGCGAGTTGCACGCGACCAAGGCGGAAGTGAATGCCGGGATGTTGCGGATTCGCTTTCAAAACCTCACGGTACGCGCCGAGCGCCGAATCCCAATGCCCCTGACTTTCGTGCGCTTCGCCCACCGCCAATTGCAGCCAGAACGAATCGGGCGCGACCTGTTGCAGTTTGAGCGCCGACAGGTATGCAAAATTCGCAAACAAGCGGCTGGCGTGATAAAGAATTTCCGGGTCTTTCGGATACAACCGCGTCAACTCTAATGCAACCTCGACGGCCTTATCGTCTTGCTGCAAGCCAGTAAAAGCGCGTTGCAGTTGCAAACCGCTGGAACGGCGCAACGTCGCGTCTTTGGTTTGCTTGAAGCCTTTTTGTAACGCGGGCAGGGCTTCCTGCCATTGACCAAGTTCAGACAACGACAGCGCCAATAACACATCCAGATTCGGCAGCGTCGGTTTGAGTTTCAGAGCTTGTTTGAGGCACGGAACGGCCTGTTCAAATTTCCCGGCTTGATGATAGATCAAGCCCAATCGCGCGTGGATTTCAGCGATACCGGGAGCCAGTTCGCGCAGCTTCTCGAAGGCTTGCGCGGCCTCGTCGTACCGCTGTTCGGCCAACGCCTTTTCACCTGCCTGGGCATATCGTTGCAGTAACGCTTCGTTGCCTTGTTGCGCCAGCACTGCGCCAACACTCAGGCAAAGCAACAACCCTATTCGGTACAGCATGGAGTTCTCCTCAAAAAATTCCCCGCCAGAGCAAAGTACGCTGGCGGGGAGTTTTTCTCAACTCGGCACCAGGAATATCACCAAACCAGCTTGGCTCCTAGTTGGTTGATGCGGGCGGCACGGGTACCCAGAATCTGTCCGACCCGTGAATCTGCGACGTTCCGCACCGGGACGCCCCATTGTGTGTGATTCCAGGCATTGAACGACTCGAACCGGAATTGGAAGCTCAAGCGCTCCGTAATGGTGAAGTTCTTGAACAACCCCGTATCCCAGTTGTGAATGCCCGGCGCACGCAGGATGCCGCGCCCGGAAGTGCCGAGGAAGCCCGCGGCAGGTTGTCTGAAAGCGGACTTATCAAACCACTGTGCCTGGGTCTTGAGCAGTTTCGGCGTTCCGATCAAATCGGCCCGATTCGTCCCAAACGTATCGTTCAAGCCGCCGACATCCTGCGCGGTGATGGACATCGGGAAGCCGCGCTGGAACGTGGCAATCGCGTTCACCTGCCAGCCCCCAAGCAAGACATCAACCGCTTTGTGCATATCGCCACCATATTTCTTCCCTCGTCCGACAGGCAGTTCGTACACAAAACTGCTGACCAAGCGGTGATCCACGTCAAACTCCGAACGTCCTCGGTCACGACGAATATCACTGTTGTCCAGGAAGCCCTGCCATCCGGCGACATCGTTCCCGATACCCGCGGCAGCAGATTTATTATCAATGCTCTTGGCCCAGGTATACACGGCAGTGAAGAGCAGCGAGTTGCTGCGATGTTCCACTTTGGCATTGAAGGCGTTATAGCTGGAATTCCCTGACCAATCGCTGTCAATGTAAGTGGCGAAGTTCACGAAAGGTCTTCTCGCCAAAACGGGGCAATCGCCGACGGTGGGGGTCGCCGCACAGACCGCTGGATTGGAAGGCTTCCGGGCCTGAGCAATTTGACGCCGCATCAACAAATGCGTGCCTTTGGAACCGATGTAGTTCAGTTCAAGGGTCGTGTTCGTGGTGAGCGAACGTTGGACGCCGAGTGACCATTGCTGGACATACGGGTTTTTGGGTTCCGGCGACATGCTCACCGCGAGGAAGGTATTGGCGGCAGGAGTCGCCACCGGCTGACCGGCGAAATTCGGGAACATTTGATTCGTGGTCAGCAAGTTGGATTGCCCAATGCTCTGGATATAATTCCCACGGCTCACATACGGGAAGATGTCCGCCGCTCCGTCAATTTCACGCCCTTCAGCAGAATCAAAGAAGATGCCGTAACCGCCACGCACCACCGTCTTATCATCACTGAACGGACGGAAGGCAAAGCCCAGGCGTGGGGCAAAGACTTTCTTCGGTGAATCAGCCGGATTGCGACGACCAGCAAATTTGTAATAGCTCTGATCGCCCACGATTCCTTTATCCACCAAAGTCTTGTCTGCCACGAGCAAACCACCGCGCGGATTCGACAAATCACGCCAGCCCATGCGGTCGTTGGTTTCAGTCGGAATCGTGCGGAAGTCGTAGCGCAGTCCGAGGTTCAAGGTCAGACGTGAATTGACTTTCCAGTCGTCCTGAAAATAAGGCGCGAGGTAGAAGAAGTTGAATTCACGCGGATTGCCGGTCTTGCCCGCGACGCTGAAGCCTGCCGGTTGGAAGACGCTCGCGCCGGAGAAGTAACCGAGCAAAAAGTCCGCAATCGCATGATCGCGAGTCGTGTTGCCGGTGAAAAAGCCGCTGAACGTGAACTGACCGAGGAAGTCATTCGCCAGATCGCGTTGCAGCGACCATTGGCGAATGTTCACGCCGAAGTTCATCGTGTGACGACCACGAATCCAGGTTGTCGTATTGCTGATGTCAATCATCGGCTGATTGCTGGATTGAAAATCATTCACGGCGCTGCCACCACCGGAAAGACCTGCGCCGACGCCACCAAAACCAACTGCCGGATAGGAACGCTGAATGTCCGGCAGGCCAGTAAAGACGCCTGTCAACTGCAATGGATCAATATCCGATTGCGGCGCGGTTGCGCCGTGCTGAACGGCGAGTGCTTCCACATAGCCGAAGCGGAATTGATTGACGAAATTGGAACTGAAGGGAATCGTATGCGAGACCTGCCAGTTCTTGGTCTGCTGCACGAAGAACACGTCGCCGAGTTCGGTCGTGTTTCCGATGGCGGTGTTCGTGTAATCAGATTGCGTGTAACGTCCAAACACCGTCCCGAAGCGACCCAATTGTTGATCGCCGCGAACCGTGTACTGATACTGATCCAACGGCAAATTCCGCTGCCGAATATAGTTGCCGCCCGTACCCGTGAAATTGGGCGCGGGGAAAAACTTCGCCGTGGCGAGTCGTGCCAGCCGCGAGAAACGATTGGCGGGAATCGTGTTGTTGGCAAAAGGCTGTCCCGTCAACGGGTCAGTAATCGTCGAGGTGAACCGCCCCGCTAATTGATCGGGCGTGGGGACAATCAGCAAGTCCGCGATGCCTCTGATTTGCTTGAACTTTTCATAGTTCACCAGCCAGAACGACTTGTTGCGTCCGTCGTACACCTTCGGAACCCACACCGGGCCACCAGCGACGAAACCATATTGGTGTTGCCGCAGCTTGGGCTTTCTAATGGGATTGGTGGGAGTGCTTCTGGCGTTATTGAAGAACGTATTGGCGTCAAAAGCATCATTGCGACCAAACCAGAAGGCGGTTCCGTGTAAATCATTCGTCCCCGTCTTGCTCACGATGTTGACCTGATTGGCGCTGAAGCCATATTCCGCCGAGTAAGTTCCGGTTTGTTCCTTGAACTCCTGAATGGCGTCAATGGAGAGGATGGCGGCGGGTGTTCCCAGCGCCGTATCCGTGTTCGAGGTGCCGTCAATCAAATAGTTATTCGAGGTGGGGCGTGCGCCGTTGATGCTGATGGCGTTGCCTGCGCCTTGCCGCATCCCGCCTTGCTCACCACTTGTCTCGACCGTGCCGCCGTTGAGAAAGAGCAGCGACAGGAAGTTGCGTCCGTTGAGCGGCAATTGCGTCACTTGCTTTTGTGTGATCGTTTGCCCCATCGAAGCCGTTTCCGTATCAAGCGTAATGGCTGCGGCCTGCACATCCACAGTCGCGCTGACATCACCGACCTTGAGATCAAAATCTACGCGGACGATTTTGTCTACCGTAAGTGGAATTCCGGTTTGCTTGGAGGTGTTGAAGCCTTGCTGGGTAATAGTCACGGTATAACTGCCGACCGGCAACAAGGGAAACACGTAGGTTCCGGCTTCGGTGGTCGTGGTCTCACGTGAGAAACTCGTGGCTTCATTGGTCACTGTCACTTTGGCATTGGCTAACACTGCGCCGCTGGAGTCTTTCACCGTTCCGGTGATTTGCCCCGTGGCCGTCTGCGCCTGCACCAAACTGTTCAGTCCCCATAAAGCAACAAGTAAAGTGACGAGTCTGAATGTTTTTTGCATTCGTTTAGCTCCTTTCAGAAAAAGGTAAAGGCGGAGGCAATGGAACCTCCCCACAAAAATTTTTGTTTTTTCAGGAAAGATTGGTGGAAATACTACCCCACGCAGCAAGTCCTTATCTCACCACAGAAAAAGAACTCGTGACCGCAAACCCTGATGGGGCTTGGCCTAAGTACGCCAGGGGAAGCCTGGAGGAAAGTCCAAAGAAATCTGGAGAAGTCAGAGACCCTGCACCTGACCAGGGCTATCTGACTTGCTCAGACCTTTCCAGGCTGTCCCAAACGTTCCTGGACTTACTTAAACCACAATGAACCCGCTGGCCTTACGCAAAGCTTTGCGCACGACCAGTTCATCCCCAGCATTATGTATTCGTTCTTCGTAAGTTAATTTAACTCTGTCTGGAGACAGAGGCGTTGCTCAGCACCAACGATTTCTAACGACAAATTATTGAGCGTAAAACAATGACACGCATTATGCGTGGAAGAACAAGAAAAGCAACGGGAAATATTGCCCGCCTGTCATATTTCACGATGCGGAACGCTTTCTATATTTTTCCAGCCAGTTAAGAGAACTCTTGCATAATTACACTATGGCCTTCATTCCGCTCTCAGGAACAGTCGCGCTTGTTCGTGGCCCCGCCTGACGCCGGGAAAGGCGCGAACGGCAGGGCGTTTTATGGAGCGAAGCGGGAGGAGTGGCGTTGTCAGATTAGGGGGCGCTGAACTGCCCCGTCCGTTCTGTCTTCAAGGGATATAGCAGGCCGACATTGCGGGGCGTGATGAGTTGATGCTTGACGAAAACGGCGGAAGGAACCGGTTTCTTCTGAAGAATCGAGATGGCCAACGGAATCAGTTCGTCGCCATATCGTTCGGGGAAATAGCCCACGCTGCCGATCAAGTGCGTGCCGGGACGACGCAATTCTTCCCGCGCGGCGCGCGTCGCGTTTTGCCCCATTACGGCGCAATACTCTGACCGCCCGGCTTCTTCAAAAGCCCGCAAGGCACCCAAAGCGGTAGGATCGTTGACCGTCGTCACCAGCGTTCGCTTGGGCGGCGTGCGGCGCAAATGGGTGCGAACCAAATCCAGGCTATGCTCAAAGGTTCCTTTGCAATCCATGTGAATGGCTTTGCGCGTGTCCAGATCGGGCAGCGTTTGACTGAGACCGGCCAAAGCCCCCGTGATGCGCAATTGCGGTAGCGACCCGGCGATGGGCAGCTCCAACAACAAAATCTCGTCCACCCGCCCCTTCCAATGGGCTTTGGCCCAACGCCCCAGGGCGCTGCCCGCAATCACGCCCGCCTGATAGTTATCCGCGCCAAAATAGGTAGCGCCGGGATGCGGGATTTCAATGGCAATGACGGGGATTTGCGCTTCGAGAAACTTGGAGGAAATAATCGGCGCGATGTGTTCGTAGGTCTGAAATTCCAGCACCAGATGCACGCCTTCGCGGATGAGCAGATCGGCGTTGCGCAGCGCAATCTTCGGGCTGTAATTGTTATTCACTGTCATCAGTCGCACATTGTGCCGCTCTGCCGCGCGTTGCAGATTGATGCTCAAGTCCTGACAGAATTCGGAATCGGTGGATTGCGAGGCAAACCCAATGGTGTAACGGGCGACATTGAGAAATTGCACGGCACAGCGATAGGCCCCTTTCCCGGCACGCTCCAGGACCCCGCCTTTGATAAGGCTTTGCAAAAGGCGAAAGCTGGTGGTTTTGCTCAACCCCGTCCGCTCCACAACCTGACTCAGAGCGAGGGTTTCCTGCGGCTGAAACGCCTGCAAAATGCGACAGGCGCGTACGACCGCTTCCACGGTGTCCGATTCTTTGCACATATCATTGGGGCTGACGCTCATAACTATTCCTGGCTGGCCTGCTATTACGATTTATCACGATAATTCAGCGGCGGTTTTTGCGCGGCGGGAATGCGCGATTTGTATTCGTGGCCGGCGCGGCGTTGATTGAAGCTGGCGCGGGCGGCGGCGATTTGTTTCGGGTCAGTCAATAAATCAAGCGTGCTCAGCGCCAATGTTTTCGCGGCGATCATCATCCCTTTGCGGCCAATGCTCGAACCCGCGCAGGCCGTAGATTGCCAACTGTGACCGGGCGTGCCGGGCACATACGTCGCAGTGGTAAACTGCGCGGTCGGCACGATCCAACTGACATCGGCGACATCGGTCGAGCCAGAGCCGAGATCGGCTTCGACGGGTAACACTTGCTCTTCGCTGCCGAGCGGCAACGCGCTTTCGGGCTGAAACGTCTGGCGCAGCTTTTCGGCAAAGGCTTTTTCTTCCGCCGAGTATTTCATCCCGCCCACGCGCCGCAGATTTTTGTCCAGCAACATCGTCAGCGCATCGTTCGGCAACAGGTTGTAGACGCTGTTGACGAGTTGCATCTCCATGCGCGTTTCGGTGGCGAGCGCGCCTGCTTCCGCGCACTTCACAATGCGCGACCAGATGTTGTCGAGCATAGGCATTGCGGGATGGCGCGCGTAAATCCAGACTTCGGAAAAATCGGGCACGACGTTCGGGGCTTCGCCGCCATTCGTGACGACGTAGTGAATGCGCGTTTCCTGCGGCACGTGTTCGCGCAGCATATCTACAGCGTGTGCGGTCAGCATCACGGCATCGAGCGACGAACGGCCTTTGTCAGGCGCAGCAGCGGCGTGCGCGGCTTTGCCATAGAATTTGAACTTCGCGTGAATGTTGGCGAGCGATGTGCCGAGACTGGCGCGGTTTGAATTGCCCGGATGCCACGTCAACACCGTGTCGCAATCGTTGAAGACGCCGGCGCGCGCCATATAAATTTTGCCGCCCCCGCCTTCTTCCGCTGGCGTGCCGTAAAAGCGAATCGTGCCGGGCAGCTTGTGTTCGACGAGATAATTTTTCACCGCAATCGCCGCGAACGCTGCTGCAACGCCGAACAAATTATGGCCGCAACCGTGCCCCGCCCCGCCTGCGATGCGAACTTTCTTTTCGGGCGTGTCTTCCTGCGAAAGCCCTGGCAGCGCGTCGTATTCGCCCATAATTCCAATCACAGGCTTGCCGCTGCCGAACGTCGCCGTGAACGCGGTCGGGATGTCGCCGACGTTGTCCTGCATTTGAAAGCCCGCGTTGCGCAGTTCAGTTTTCAGCAATGCGGCGCTCTGTTTTTCTTTGTAGCCGACTTCGGCCCATTCCCAAATCTGGCGCGAGAGTTTGCCGTAATGTTCGGCTTGCGCGTCCATTTTGCGCAGCAGTTCATCGCGGCCATCGGGTTTGGATTGGGCAAGAGTAGCGCATGAAAGCTGGCTCAACACCATTGCCAGCGTGCAGGCATTGGCGAAAAAAGATCGTAGTTTCATGGGTGGAGATTCCTCGTGAATGAACTTCAGGTTTATCCAAAGTACGCATCGCCGCTTTTCACCTTCACCTTGCAAAATCGCTTGATGCGCATGAAATCTTTGACATTGTCGGTCACGACGGTTGCGCCGACGCGATGGGCTGTGCGGGCAATCAGCACATCGCGGACGATGCGTTGTTTGTCGTCAGGATGAAGCTTGGGCGTGAGTCCTTGCGATTGCGATTTCAACCCGCGTAGCAGGGCGTTCAGAATTTTTCCTGCTTGATACCAGTCTTCGCCCGTCGGCACAAGTAGCTTTTCTTCTTTCTCAAACTGTCGCCACGTCGTTTCCCATTTCCGTAAGCTGGTTTTGTCGGTTGCGCCCGCCGTCAATTCCTGCACGACAACTGCTGACAGCAACATATTGGCAGGCATACGAGTTGGTTGTCGAGAAATCCAGACAGACGTATCAAAGATAATTCCTGCCATCAATCCAACCTCTGGTGTCGTTTCGCGTAAGTGTCTTGCCACGCGATCATGGCGGCTTCCAGCGCCGTCAATTCTTTCTTGGGCTTCCGCGCACGTGGCGCAGGCGATTTGGTTGTTTTCCTGGCGCTCTTCTTCGCGGGCTTGGTGCCGTTGGTCGAAGTGTTTTCTGGTTGCTTCATTTTGCTTCTCCTTTCTGAGTTGCTGACGAAATAGTTTCTGCTCAAACTTATTTGTAGACAACAAAAAAGTTATTGTGTGGAAAATCAGGCGTCCTCAGAATAAACTGATCACTGGCTGCTTCGCACTAACCCTTGTCTCAAATAGGTCTCAAGAAATACCTTTTTTGAATGCTATAACACAGAAACCGCAGAGAGCAATTCCCTGCGCCTGTGGATTCGTTTGGACGATGAATGGCTCGACTCGTTGCCGTTGGCAAACCGCGTCGCTGACCGTTGCTTCGACACACTACGCCAGCGGCAGCCGCGCGGCTAGAGTCCGGCTGATTTTTTCTTGCCAACGCCACCTCAGATGGATGTTCGGCACGGCATCACAGGCCAAGAGACTAAAATTTTAGGCTGCTAATGCAACGGGGATCGTGGTTGTCCGTTCAGGCATTCTTTTCCCTGCCGCGATTTCATGCACGGTATGGAGAATGTCTGCGCTGTAATAGCGGTTGCCACACACATCACAGACTCCTATCGTCACTTGCTCTAAAATGACGAACCCTTTTTTATGCTTGAACGCTTCGTGCGCAATTTTCTTAGGGTGTACTGTCCCTTCACAATATTGACATTGATATCCGTACATAGTTTTATCCTTCTGAGTCTGTGACTTCGTACACAGTGATAATCAAATAGCGTTCATCGCCCGTAAAGCGCCCCACCACACCCACAGGCGTGAACTGATCTACCGCCATGCCTTCGATCACATATTTTGTCCCGCGCGGATCATCTTTCTCAACACGGGCAAGGCGTCCGTTGAGAACAGCTTGTTCAATATCGAGAATGTCCAAATTATCTTCCGCCATTTCCTCCGTTGCGTGAGCGGACATATCGTATTGACGAAGCCGAATCTTTTCTCTGATCTGGGCTAATCTATTTCTCGGCATGGCCTCAGTTTACCGAATTGGCGCAGCAAAGAACAAACATAGGGACATTTATGGCGCGTAAAGTGCCGAACAACTCGTTCACCGGGCGCGTCCTAGAACCGTCAAAAGGAAATGCCACGACGGGCGCGCTCCTGCGAAACAAAATGCTGGTTCACGATTTTCGCTCACAGACCGCCCGCCTCGTGCCGCGCGCTTTGGCGTGCGAGTCTAGCCTTCCTGCTTTGTCATTCGTGCTGGCCTATCCCGTCACCGCGCGTAATTCGTAACCCAGCGCCGCCGCTTGCTTCTCCAACTTCGCCACCGCCCGCGCTTGCTGTTTTGCTTCGTACTCCGCTGCCTTCTCCGGCGCGTACTCTCGCCCTTCCTTCACCAACACATAGTATAGCTTCGCTAACTTGTGCGCCGTCGCCGTCACTGCCGCTGCCGGGCCTTTTTGTGCCCGCTTGCGCCGAAAATACGCCCCCATCTCGGTCTCCGTTCGCCCCGCACTCACCGCCGCCCGTCGCAACGCTTCCGCCGCCCGATTCCGATTCGGTTGCGTCCGACTTGAAAGCACCTTCCCGCCGCTCT
>CAZWAK010000009.1:0-37072 GCA_964631865.1 uncultured Heliobacteriaceae bacterium
CAGCACCCCGAAGTCGAAGCTAAACTCCACGCCGAATTGGACGCGGTTTTGGGCGGGCGCACGCCGACTGTCGCTGACTTGCCTGCGCTCAAATACGCCGACCAAATCATCAAGGAATCCATGCGGTTGTATCCGCCTGCGTATGCGATGGGGCGACAAGCCTTGCAGTCATTTGAACTCGGCGGCTATCGTATCCCGGCCAAAGCGCAGATTTTCTTTTTTCAGTATGTGACGCACCGCGATCCGCGTTTCTTCTCAGAGCCGGAAACATTCAAGCCGGAACGTTGGACAGATGAATTCGTGAAGCAATTGCCGCGTTATGCGTACTTTCCGTTCGGCGGCGGCCCACGTCTGTGCATTGGCAATTCGTTTGCGATGATGGAAACGGTTTTGCTTCTAACGACGATTGCACAGCGATTTCGCTTGAAGCTCGTGTCAAACGAACCGATCAAACCAATCCCCGGCATCACATTGCGCCCGGAAAATGGCGTCCAAATGATTTTGGAGAAACGATGAAACGAACTTTGATTTTGGTGATGTTGCTGGCGGCGACAGCGGTTGCACAATCGCGCGTGACCGTCACGCGCGCGGAATACAATGGCTGGAAAGATGCGTTGATTTTGAGCAACGGCAAGGTTGAAGCCATCATCGTCCCGTCCATCGGGCGCGTGATGCAGTTTCGATATGTCGGCGAAGAAGGCGTGTTTTGGGAGAACCCGGCAGTCGCAGGCAAGCCCGTGAATCCTGACGCGAAGGATTGGATCAACTTCGGCGGCGACAAACCCTGGCCCGCGCCGCAAGCCGATTGGCCAAAAGTCACGCCGCGCGCGTGGCCGCCGCCGGTTGGATTTGATGCGAGCGCGTGGAAAGCCGAAAAAATCTTCTGTTATAAGAATCGCCCAAAAGATGATTGCTACCCTGCTTCGATGGGGGCAAGAGCCTATCCGCCAGCCTATGCTGCCGTTCAATTGCATTCCCCTATTGATACACACTATGGCGTAAAGGTTCACCGCCAGATTTGGCTTGATATTACAAAATCACAATTGACGGTTTTGACGACCTACGAAAAAGTTTCTGGCCCACCGATCAAAACAGGGATTTGGATTATTACGCAGATGAACGATGCTGAGGCGGTCTATCTGCCGATTCCAAAAGGCACGCAACAAGACGGCTACAACAAACAATCCAAAGAATTACCGGAGCATTTCAAAGTGATAAATGGCTTGATTGAACTCAAGCGCGATCCGAAAAAATCTACGAAGATCGGCAATGACGCGGGATCGCTGTTGTGGGTCGGACAAAAGCACATGCTCAAAATTGATTCGCCGCGTGTGCCAAACGCGGAATATCCCGACAATGGCAGTAGTGCAGAAGTCTACACAAATCTTGATCCGCTCAAGTACATTGAGTTGGAAATGCTGGGGCCGCTCAAGGAAATGAAGGTGGGCGAATGGATTACGCACACAAATGTTTACACCCTGATGCGTCGCAGCAAAAAAACGTCGGAAGCTGAGGCGCGGAACATTTTTAAGTTGAACAAACCCGCGCCGTAAAAACGACATCAAAGCGCGCGTACGAATGATGTAGCGATGCGTTGGCGGACTTGCTTTACCGGCGCACGGTTGCAAACGCGCGCTACATCCTGAAAGTTGAAGCTATGATTCCGAAATCCAAATTGGCTGTTACTTTGACGCTCTTAGTTTTGCTTATCAATGCGGTTGTCGCGCAAGCACCGAACGTGACTTTGCGTGGCGTGGACGGCAGTTCGTTCAGCTTGGCGGACAACAAAGGCAAAGTGATTGTGCTTTCATTCGGCGCGACGTGGGTTCCGATGACCTCGAAAGAATTACCTGCGTTGCAAAAGTTGGTGAGCGCGCATCCGAAGGCCAGTTTTTATTGGGTCAGCACGAACGCGGCCAAAGCAGGCGAAAAGAATTTTGCAGCCGATGCTGACTTGCAAGCGTTTGCCGCGAAGAACGGCTTGCGGATTCCAGTGTTGCGCGATGCGGACAAAGCGGCGTATCGCGCGTTTGGGTTGACGTCGTTGCCGAGCCTGATCGTGATTGACCAGGCGGGCAACATCAAACTCAAACACGAAGGCTTTGATCCTGACCAGGCGGAACCGTTCGGCGATGTCAGTCAGGCGATCAATCAATTGACGAAATAAACCACGAACCACGAGGTTGGAAAAAAGGCGCGGTGAGTTGCAACACTCGCCGCGCCTTTTCGTTTGGGCCGCTCAATCGGTGCGGACGCGCGGCACGAATTCGGCAAAGACTTTGGCGATGAGTTCTTCGACATTTTCGGCGGTATAACCTTCGGTGCTGATGGGCGGCAGAATCTCCAGCGAAATCTCGTGCGGCAAGCAGTAGTTCGTGCCTTTGCGCATGACTACGCGCGTGTCGTTGATGATGAGCGGAACGACCGGCACGCCCGCTGCGATGGCCATATAAAAGGCACCTTTTTTGAATGCTTTCAGCCGTCCATCCACTGTCCGCGTTCCTTCCACAAACGCAACGACCGAGCGCCCGGAACGGATGACTTCGCCCGCGCGTTTGGTGCTGGCAATGGCGGCTGCGCGGTTGCGACGATCAATCGGAATCGCGTGAACGAGCCGAATGCCCGGCCCCAGCATTGGCACGCGAAACAATTCCTGCTTGGCAATCCAACCGGGGTTGCGTCCGATGTACGCGATGATGAACGGCGCGTCCAAATTGCTTTGGTGATTGGCGACGAAGACGTACGGTTTGCTGGGATCGAGATGTTCGTGCCCAAAAGCGTGCCCGCGTGCCCCCGCCGCGCGCAGGTACAGGCGTGCGCCGAATCTGCCGGGCGGGTAAATGAAATCCTGTACGCCGAAAAAGCGGCGCAGCAAAAAGCCGAGCGGAATCAACGGCACACCGAGAAACAGAAAACACAACGCGGCGACGACATACGTCCAGTAGTAGCGCAGTTTGGGCAATAAACCGACAGGTGGCGACGGGGCAGTCATGACTTTGGCTTCAGGTTGCATGTTGATTTTACTCCGAGCAGATACCGCACGGCACTCTATCACCGTCCACGAATTCCGCCAACGGTTGGCATTCCTTCCCGCCATCCCCTACAATGCGCAAACCACCCTGCGCTGGCTGACTCAAGGAGAAAATAGGTTCGGGATTTGCTGCTCTAATCGCAATATGAGTAACCTGTCGTCTATGGTCTGAAGTTATCCAAAGGACGCGAAGAGATGCAAAAACTCTTAACCCCAGAATTTCGTCAATCGTTGCTGAATCGTGACCAAGCTGAAGGGAATGGACAGTCTTTGGGTTCTGAACCTGTTGGCAATGACGTCAACGCGCTGTTGGCTGCGCAGTGGGTCATCATTACGCGCACGTTGGAGCGGGTGTTGGGGCAGACTGATTTGTATGCGGCAGCAGTGCAGGAACTCGCGCACGCGCTTCGGCAGAATCCGCGTGAGACAACGGAAGAGATGGCGGCAGACGAACGTGATTTTCCCTTGCCGGGACTGGTATATCAGAGCGGGGCGATGCGCGACCTCGCCCGGCAAATTCACAAAATCCACGACAGCAAATTGCCTGCGCTGATTACAGGCGAACCGGGGACAGGCAAAGAAGGCGTGGCGCGCGCGCTGCATTTGTTGAGTGAGCGGCGGCGCGGCCCGTTCGTCGCTTTCAACTGCACGATTGTCACCAAAGAACTGATGAGTTCGCAGCTTTTCGGGCATCGCAAAGGCTCGTTTACCGGCGCGGACACAAACTATCAAGGCTCGATTCGCAGTGCCGAAGGCGGCACGATTTTCCTTGATGAAATCGGCGATCTGCCGTTGGATTTGCAACCCAAATTGTTGCGGTTTTTGCAGGACGGCGAAGTCCATCCGCTCGGCGAAGACAAGCCGGTCAAAGTAGATGTGCGCGTCGTGACGGCGACGAATCGCGATTTGGAAAAGATGGTGGCGCAAGGACTCTTCCGCGAAGATTTGTACTACCGCATCAACATCCTGCGCTATCACTTGCCGCCGTTGCGCGACCGCCGCGAAGAAATTCCGACGCTCGCGTTTCACTTGCTGGAGCGGTTTGCGCAAGACGCCAACAAGAGAAATCTCTCGTTCTCGCCCGTCGCATTGGCGCGGCTTTCAAGCGCCGATTGGCCGGGCAACATTCGGCAACTCTCCAATCAAATCCAACGGGCAATTGCGTTGGTGGATGATGGCGAAGTGATTCAGCCGCATCATCTCTGGGCCGAAGCGGTGAGCGAAGGTCGCCGCAATCGCAAGCGCGATTGGCTGGATGAAATTTTGCAAGGCCTGCCGGTGGCATCCACAGAAACTGAGCCGCCACCACGCCCGCGCAAATCTTCCGCTACGAAACAAACGCTGACGCAGGAAGTGGAGCGGTTGGAACGGGAATTGATCCTGGAAGCATTGGAAACGGCGAGTTTCAATTTGTCCAAAACGGCGGAGGAATTGGGGCTGTCGCGGCGCGGCTTGTCGCTCAAAATGCGGCGGCTGCGCATTGACCTGAAGGCGCTCAGAAGAGCCACAACTCAGGACGCAACGCCTGTTTGAACTTGTGCCATAAAATCCACCCCACCGTTTTGCGCCCAAAGCTGATGCGCGCAAAAGCCGTCATACCGGGCTTGAGCGCGCCGTCCTGGTTGTCCACCAGCAATTCGACACGATAGGTCATTTGTTTGTTTTCGTCCGGCTCGGCCTCGCCGCCGATTTTGTCTACGCGCCCGGTAAAAATGCGATCCGGCAGCGCGCGTGTTTTCAGCCGCACTTCCGCGCCCTCTTTCACATCGCCGATCTCACGCTCCGGCACTTGAATCCGCACGCGCATTTGCGATGTGTTGGCGACACGACAAACTTCTGCGCCTTTGGCCAAATACTTGCCGTTTAGCTCCAACAAATTCTCACCGAAAATCGTGCCGTCGCGCGGCGCTGTCAGCACGACGGACGTTTGTTTGGTGAGCAGCACCTGTTCTTTCTCTCGCAACGTGTCGAGCAGTCGGCGCGTGCTTTCCAACTCGGTCGTCGTTTTCGCGACGGCGCTCTGGGCCGATTGCAATTCGGTTTGATTGATGCGGACGTTAGTCGTCGTGCGTTCGACTTGGCGGCGATGTTCGACGATGGCGTTTTGCAAGCGTTCGCGCGCGGCTTCGGCTTCGTGGCGCAAGGCGATGACTTTGGTTTCCGCCGCTTCCAGATCAGACTTCGGAATCAGGTTGTCGCGGAACAGTTGGCGCGTGCGGTTGAGTTGCGTTTCCGCTTCGTCGAGCCGCGATTTCTTCAAGTCAATGTCCGCTTGCAACACGGCCAGCGCCGCCGGATATTCGATGTCTTTTTGCTGCCCGCTCAATTTGCGCGCGAGAATTTGTTGTTGCTCCGCGCGCAGTTCGCGGTCGAGGCGTGCGGTTTCGCCGAGTTGCACCGCCGCGCGTTCGGTGTCTTGTTGTTTGACTTTGACATCGCCGAGCAATCGTTCGTATTCGGTTTCGGCTTTGACCAGGTCAGCGCGCAAAGCGATCAGTTCCGAATTCAAATCGGGATTGTGCAGGCGCGCGATTTCTTTTCCGGCCTGAACGATTTCGCCCGGCTTGACCAGCACGGTTGCGATTCCGCCTTCGGGCGCAGTGATGATGGCTTCGCGCTCTTTCGTCGGCGTCAGCGTGCCGTAGCTGCCGACCGTCGCTTCCCAGGGGAAGAGCAAAATGCTCACGACGATCAGCGCGAGCACAGCAAAGAAAGCTTTGCGTTTCCACTGCGGCGGCGTCGCAGATTTTTCGGTCGGCTG
This sequence comes from uncultured Heliobacteriaceae bacterium, assembly GCA_964631865.1. Lineage (GTDB taxonomy): Bacteria > Acidobacteriota > Blastocatellia > RBC074 > RBC074 > JAFDVL01. The sequence continues at coordinate 5,793 of CAZWAK010000009.1, forward strand.
CGGTTGTACGGCAGGTGTTCGCACGGGCACTTTGGCCGGAACAGACGAACCACTGGGTTCCGGGATCGGTTCTGTCTTCGACTCTTTTTTGAAGAGAGCGGTGCTAATGGCTTCTGCTCCTTTGCTGATTTGCTGCCGCATCAAAACGACGGCGATGCACCCCGTGAGGCCAAATCCCGCGAGGTGAAAGTTGTCCACGAAATACTCATTCAGGTAGATGAGGATAGCCGACAGCAGCACGATTGTATAGCCGAGCGAAAGCGGCCCGAAGAAGAAGTACGCGCGGCGTTGGCGTGCGGTCAACGGCATCGGCTCGCCTCCGCCAAAGCTCCAGCGGCGCAACAACGCACGCCAATAGCTGCGCGACTTCTCCATCAAATTCGGCAAATGTAAGAGCTGGGACAGGAAGTAATAGCCGTCCAATTTAATCAATGGATTCGCGTTGAAGGCGATGTTGAGCAAGCTGCCCAAACAAAAAAGCAGCGCCGTGTCCGCGAGCAATGTGTACGGCTCCAACACCAGCCACGCAAGCAGCGACATTGTGCCCACGAGCAGTTGCCAATACACGCCTGCGGCAATCACCCACAAGCGGCGACTGCGTTTCGCAATCGCATGAATGCCGGAGATGTTGCAGTACAGCGCAGGGATGCAGTAGTAAATCAACAGCACTCCAACTTCTGTCGCCCGCCCGCCAAACGCTTTGCACGTCAGCCCGTGCGCAAATTCATGCGAAAACACGACGAGCAAGCCAGCCAGAAAAATCAGCAGATAATGTTCCGCAATCAGTCGCGCCGAATGATTCGTTAGCTCGGCCCAATCGCCCAACGCCAACAGCAGCGTCATCCACATCAGCAACAACGACACGATCACGAACGCAGGCGTCCAAATCCAGCGCAGTTTCGGCACCAACAAACTGAACAGCGGATCGGGGTCGAAGAGTCGCAGCCGCAAATAAGCGTGCCGCGAAAACCGTTGCTGCGAACTTTCCGCGCTCAATCCTTCGCCCGCGAGCAGATTCACCTGATTGAGCTTGGTCAGAAACTTCGTGATCGTCGCGACTGTCAAATTGCCGCCAAACTGCGCGGCGAAGGTCGCCGAGATTTCCGGCAACGTGCGCCCGCCGATCAGTTGCAAAACGTGATATTCCGTCTGCCCCAGCTTGATGTACCGCCCGACGCTCGGACGCCCGACCACATAGATTTGGCGCTCCGCATCCTGTTGCGGCGTCACCTCCACTTCGTTGTCTATTTCGGGCGGATACTGGCAGTACGACGTTTTCATAACAAAGGCGGTGATTACAAAGTATGCACTGGATAGTTTGTATGCAAAATACTCTAAACCGCTAGCACGACAAAAGATACGGTCAATTACCTGCTTTTGCCGGGTAGTTGCTTCCCGCAGGCACACCTGAACCCGAAAAAGCCCGCTTCACCTTCATCTCCGCAATTGATTGGAAACCCAATGGTTTATACAAATTCGCAGAAATTTGCAAAAACCGAAAACTGTGGAACGAAGCGTGCAGCTTAACGACGTATCAGATGAGCAAATCCAATGCCTTGCAAAACGCCTTTAGGGAAGGAAGTTTATGCAGGAAATTGGTACTGAAACAATTTGCCCCCCCCTGTTCCCCAATTGTTTCAGTTCGGCAGCGGTATCGTGGTGGGTGCCGCTGCAACCTTCCAGGCGGAGACGTGAAAAAAGGCAGAGCCTTTTACGTCTCCGCCTTTGCTTTGGAATCTGGTTGGCGCGGGAAAATCAGATCACCGTTCCATCAGTAATGATCGCGCCTTTCGGGATTACGACGATGCCTTCTCGAATGCAGTAATTATCGCCATCGTGCTCTACGCGACCGGCCTCGTTCAAGATGCGCACGTTGGAGCCGATGCGCACGTTTTTGTCTATGATGGCGTTGCGGATGATCGTGTTTTCGCCGATCCCCATCCAGGGGATGCCTTGCCGCCGCTCCATTTCCAGCACGTCCAATGTTTGATAATAATCCGCGCCCATAATCAGCGAATGCTCAATGCGCGAATAATTTTCAATGCGCGAGCGAATGCCGATGATCGAATGATCTATCCACACGCGATTGAGGATGCAGCCTTCCGAAATAATCGCATCGCGGATTTGGCAATCCAGCAGCTTCGAACTCGGCAAAAAGCGCGGGCGCGTGTAGACCGGAAAATCGGCGTCGAAGAGATTGAACTTCGGCACGATGCTCGTCAGGTCGAGATTGGCCTGGAAAAACGATTTGATCGTTCCGATGTCTTCCCAATAGCCGTCGAACAAAAAGGCTTGCACGTTGTACTGACTGATCGCTGCCGGAATGATTTCGCCGCCGAAGTCCACATACTTTTCGTTGCGCAGCAATTGGCGCAGCGCGTCGTACTTGAAGACATACACGCCCATCGAAGCGATGTACGGACGCCGCTCGGCATCTTCGGGACTCAAGCCCAGTTTGGTCGTGTCCACGCGCATCGCAGGCAATTGCTCGGCGGGCGGTTTTTCGCGGAATTCGACGATGCGGCTTTCGTCATCGGTTTTGAGCAAGCCGAACCCTGACGCCTGTTCGTCGCCGCACGGAATCACAGAAACGGTCACATCCGCGCCCGTGTCTTCGTGATGGCGAATGAAGTCGCGGTAATCCATCTGGTACAAATGATCGCCCGACAGAATCAACACATAGTCCGGATGGACGTCTTGCACGTGAATCATGACTTGCCGCACGGCGTCGGCAGTGCCTTGAAACCAGTTTTTGTTTTCGGACGTTTGCTCGGCGGCGAGGATTTCGACAAAGCCGTCCGAGAAACCGCTGAAGCGATAGGTGCGCGCAATGTGACGATTGAGCGAGGCCGAGTTGAATTGCGTGAGGACGAAAATTTTCGTGATTTCCGAGTGCAAACAGTTGGAGACGGGAATATCAATTAACCGATATTTGCCGCCCAATGGCACCGCCGGTTTGGCGCGGTGATGGGTTAAGGGGAAAAGCCGTGTGCCCTGACCACCGCCGAGAATCAATGCCAGAGTTTCTTTTTTCATGGTTCCCTCCTCAGCTTCAACCAGACAACCAGAAGCTCATTTTGAATGTTGATGGATCGTAGTTTCTTCGCTTGGTGCATTCCACTTCTTGCGCTAATCTGTCGCGCGCATCTGAGCATAGCCACAACGGTTTTTCAAGCGGCAACTTATGAATCAAAGCAATTTAGCAAGATTTTCTCTTTCCCCGCGCATCGCCCGCGCGTTGATGGACGGCCAGGCAACCGTCGCGCTCGAATCCACCGTCATCGCGCATGGTTTGCCCGCGCCCCACAACCTTGAACTCGCGCGCGCTTGCGAACGCATCGTGCAGGAACAAGGCGCGGAAGCGGCAACGATTGGCATTGTCGCCGGGCGCACGGTGATTGGTTTAGCAGACGAACAACTGAGCGCAATGGCGTCACGCCATGATGTCGCGAAAGTCAATTTGTCGAACCTCGCGCAAGTGTTGGTCGAACAACGATGGGGCGCGACAACCGTGGCGGCGAGTTTATGTTTGGCGCATCGTGCGGGCTTGCGTGTGTTTGCGACGGGCGGCATCGGCGGCGTGCATCGCGGCGCAAGCGAGAGCTTTGACATTTCGGCAGACTTGACCGCCCTCGCGCGCTTTCCGCTGATTACGGTTTGCGCGGGCGCGAAAGCGATTCTCGATTTGCCGAAAACGCTGGAAGCCCTGGAAACATTGGGCGTGCCCGTCGTCGGCTATCAAACCGACGAACTCCCGGCGTTCTACTCGCGTACGAGCGGCATCAGTCTCGACATTCGCGCGGACAGTCCGGCGCAAGTCGCCACACTCGCGCAAACGCATTGGGAACTCGGCAGCACGAGCGGCATTTTGGTTGTCAATCCGGTTCCCACTGCGGATGAAATCACTGCGCCCGAAATCGCCGCAGTGATTGAAGAAGCACTCGCCGCTGCGCAGGCACAAAACATTTCGGGCAAAGCGGTCACGCCGTTTTTGCTCGCGCGCATCGCCGCCCAAACGCAAGGCCGTTCGTTGCAGACAAATCTCGCGCTGCTCAAAAACAACGCGCGGCTGGCGGCGGAGATCGCCTGCGCCTTGACGTAACGCGATTTGGCAAATCGCGCTACATTTTCTGCGGAGTTAGGGTATCTTGTCCGCCGGACAAATTTATGGTCGCTCCTGCGCATCAGCATCACGATCACACGCACGATCACGCGCACGATCACGCGCATCCGCCCAACACCTCGCGGCGTGTCCTGAGGATCGTACTCGCGCTGAACGTGGTGTATATGCTGGCCGAAGCGATGGGCGGGTGGTGGTCGAACAGTTTGGCGTTGCTCTCGGACGCCGGACACATGCTGGCCGACATCGCGGCCATCGCGCTTTCGTTGTTCGCGGCGCGGTTTGCCGAACGGCCTGTGACGCCGAGCAAAACTTACGGCTACTATCGCATGGAGATTCTGGCGGCGTTGGCGAACGGTGTGACGTTGATCGTGATTTCGCTGCTGATTTGCTACGAAGCGTGGCATCGCTTGCGGCAAGCGGAAGTGGTCGAGGCCAAAACCTTGATTGCGATTTCGCTTGGCGGGCTAGTCGTGAATTTGATTTCGGCCAAAGTCTTGCACGGTGCACACGCGCACAATTTGAATTTGCGCGGCGCGTTTTTGCACGTGCTGGGCGATTTGTTCGGCTCGCTTGGCGCTGTCATCGCGGGGCTGTTGATTTGGTGGCGCGACTGGCTGTGGGCCGATCCAATTTTCAGCGTCGTGATTTGCGTGCTGATTGTCTACAGCTCGTGGCGGTTGATTTCCGAAGCCGTGAACGTGTTGCTTGAAGGCACGCCCGCGCACATTGACGTCGCCGCTGTCGAAGCCGCGATGCGAACGGTCAACGGTGTGCGCGACATTCACGATTTGCACATCTGGACGATCACCTCTAATCGCTACGCCGTGACCGCGCACGTCATCATCGCCGAATCCGAAAACAGCTACCGCATCTTGCGCGAACTGCGCGAATTGTTGGCGAGCCGCTTTAGCCTGACGCATTCGACGCTGCAAATCGAAGACCCGTATCTGTCGGCGATGGTGAAATTGGAAAGGGAAAAGAAACCATCTTGATGCGGAGAAGCCCGGGTTTTTTATTCCGCATTCCGCATTCCGAAACCCGCAATGTCTTTTGAGCTTTTTATTGCGCTGCGTTATTTGCGCGCCAAACGTCGTCAGGCCGCTGTGTCGGTCATCACAGGCGTGGCCATCGCAGGGATAGCGGTCGGCGTCGCAGCATTGCTCGTCGCGTTGGCGTTGGCGACGGGCTTCCGCGAAGAAGTGCAGGAAAAAATTCTCGGCGGCACAGCACATCTGAATTTACTCAAGCCCGACAACAGCGGCATCACGGACTATCGCGCCTTGACCGAACGCCTCGGCAAAGTCGCGGGCGTGAAAGCGGCAGCAGCGACGATGTACGATCAGGTTTTGCTCGGCGCGAACGAACGACAGGAAGCGGCGATCCTCAAAGGCGTAGACCTCAACGCCGCAGACAAAACGGCGAACGAAGTTTTCACGACGACGATTGAAGGCGATCCGAAAGACTTGTTGCCTCCACCAACAAATGATGCCGAACCCGCACTGGACGGTGTGATCGTCGGCAAAGAGTTGGCGCGGATTATGAATTTGCGGCGCGGCGATATTATGACGGCCTATTCGGCCAAGACGCGCTTGACGCCGGTTGGCACGACACCGCTGACCGCGCAGTTTCGTGTCGTCGGCATCGCAGCTTCGGGTTTGTACGAATACGACGCGCATTGGGCGTATGTGTCGCTCGCCGCAGCGCAACGGCTCAACGGCGAAGGCGATGTGGCGGGCGTGATTCAAATGAAGGTCGAAGATTTGTACGCGGTGAACGAAATCGGCGCGCGCGTTTTGGAGGCCGCAGGCGCGGGCTTCATGACGCAAAGCTGGCAGGAGTTGAATCGTTCGTTGTTCGCAGCCTTCAAATTACAACAATCGTTGATCGTCGCGTTCTTCTCGCTGCTGATTGCGATTGCCGCGCTCAACATCATCACGACGCTGACGATGGCCGTGATCGAGAAGCAGGGGGACATTGCCATCCTGCGCGCACAGGGCGCAACCGCGCGCAGCATTCGCAAAATTTTTATGTGGCAAGGCGTGATGATCGGCGTGATTGGCGCAGTGTTGGGCGTGTTGTTGGGCTTGAGCGTAAGTTGGCTGGCGAACCGCTACCGACTGGTTTCAATTCCGGCGGAGATTTATTCGATCTCACATATCACCTTGAAAGTGCGCGCGTGGCCTTGTGCGTGGATTGCGTTGCTGGCGGTGGGGATTAGCTTTTTGGCGACGATTTATCCGGCACGCGCGGCGGCGAAGGTGCAGCCCGTCGAAGCGTTGCGGTATGAGTGATTCGATATGAAAGCGTGGCTCAGAGGTAGCGCGATTTGCCAAATCGCGTGCGTTCATCGGAAAGCCCCGCGATTTAGCAAATCGCGCTACGGTTCAGACAAGATTAGGTTTCCAGCAAGGTTTTCACGATCTCGCGCAATTCGACGACGCGAAACGGTTTTTCGAGGAAAGCGTCGCAAATGGCGCGCACCGAATGCGCGTTGTCGCTGTTGGGTTGACCGGTCATGGCGATGACTTTGAGGTGTGGGAATTTGTGTTTGATCTGACGCGCGGCTTCGACACCATCCATCACCGGCATATCCAAATCCAGAATCACGATCTCAGGATTTTCGATCTCGGCCAGACGCACGGCCTCCAACCCGTTGTTGGCCTGGAGCACGAGATGCTCGTCTTCCAGCGTCTGAGTCAGCATGCGGCGCACGCCTTCGATGTCGTCTGCGATTAAAATCTTAGCCACTTCAATTCTCGTCCGGTGAGGCTTACCTCAGTGCAGTGCTGATGGTCGCTGGAGTGAGGTCAGGACAAAACTCCGCCCACTTTGTCAACGCCAGCACGATACTTTGGAAAAAGCTGGGCTACCAGGGGAACGACGATAACTGCTTTCTGGTAGAGTGTCTGATGGAATTGTTACTGCACCGCACGCAAAGCCAGTGAAGACAACCATCCGACTTATGAAGCCAACTAGCGGGACCTGGAAAGATTAGCAGGGGGATCATCCCGCCGGAATTATGACGGCGCGGATTATAAACAATTCTTGGTCAATTGTCAGTCATTTGGTTGAGGCGTTCCGATATTTGTGCGCCGCTGCGGTTTGGGCGGCGGATTCAGAACGGAATGTCATCGTCAAAATCTATCGCGGGCACGGCGGCGGGCGTGGTGGCTTTGGCCGTCGTCGAGGCGGTGCGCGGGGCGGGTGGTTCAGCTAACTCTGTGGCCGGATCAAAGGGCGCAGTTTTCAACTCGCCGCGTTCGCGCAAAAGCATTTCCACCTTGCGCTCGGCTTCGGCCAGATGCGATTGGCACAGCCGCGCCAAACCGACGCCATCCTCGAAAATTTCCAGCGCGCGTTCGAGCGGCAAATCGCCGGATTCGAGTTGCGAGACTATCGTTTCCAGCTTCGAGAGCGAGTCTTCAAAGCTGGCAGGTTGTGCTTTTACGTTCGCCATAACATTTACCTGAGAGGTTCCGTGACCTGACAACCGACATCGCCGTCTTCAAACCGCAAAGTGATGTTTTGTCCGCGCTGCAACTGGGCCCCGTGTGGAACCAATTGACCTTGGTCGTCGCGCACAATCGCATACCCACGACTCAAGACCGACAACGGCGAAAGCATTTCCAGCTTGCCCGACATCAATGAAAGCTGATGCCATTTGCGTTCGAGCTTGGCGAGCATCGCGCGTTCCAATCGTTGTTGAGAAACTTGCAAGCGCGCTTCGGAAACGGCCAGCGGCGCGCGCCAATCCGCCGCGCGCAAATGCTTCTGCGCCGCGTCCACGCGAAGCTTCGCATGATGCAGATTATTTTTCAAAGCCATTGCCGCGCGCAGTTCCAATTCCCGCACACGCGAGCCAAGTTTAAGGACCGTGCCAATAATTTCAGCAAAGCCCTGACTTTCGACCAGATCGCGCAATTCGTGTCGCCGTTGCAGCAGATAATAATCCATTGCGCGGCCCAAATGAGCGAGCAAGCCTTCGACGTGCGCGCGCAATTCCTCGGCTTCGGTCGCAACGATTTCCGCTGCTGCGGAAGGTGTCGGCGCGCGATGATCGGCCACATAATCTGCAATCGTATGATCGGTTTCGTGCCCGACCGCCGAGACGACCGGCACTTTCGCCGCATAGATCGCGCGCGCGACAATCTCTTCATTGAAGGCCCACAAATCTTCCATCGAACCGCCGCCGCGCCCGACGATGATGACGTCAATGCCGAAGCGTTGGGCCGAGTCGCTGAGCGTTTTGATGGCCTGCGCGATTTCGACCGCTGCGCCTGCGCCTTGCACGCGCACGGGCGCGACGAGCACATCAATGCTTGCGTTGCGCCGCTCCAGGATGTTGAGCATATCGCGGATCACTGCGCCCTGCGGCGAAGTCACGATGCCGACTTTGCGCGGCAGCAACGGCAGCGGGCGTTTGCGCTCTTCGTCGAACAATCCTTCTTCTTGCAGCTTGCGCGCCAACTGCTCAAACGCGAGTTGCAATGCACCGACGCCGACCGGCTCCATTGACTCGACGTTGAGTTGATAGTTGCCGCTTTTTTCCCACACCGACAGCCGCCCGCGCACGCGCACTTCCAATCCGTTTTCAGGATCGAAGCGCAGCAGCCGATTCCAGTTTTTGAAATACACCGCGCTGATCTGCGCGTTGGCGTCTTTGAGCGTGAAGTACCAATGCCCGGACGGATATTTTTTGAAGTTGGAGATTTCGCCCTGCACGTAGAGATTATGAAAATCCGCTTCGAGCGCCGCTTTGATGTCCGCCGTGAGTTCGCTGACCGAAAGCACAGGATTTTCGGCAAACAGCGCAAGCGTCAAATTGGTTGGGCGTGTGCGTCGGGGCATAGCAGAGAATAGTATAGCTACAGCGCAATAGGATGCCTAAGCTGCCAGTTGTTGTTTCGATTCAGCAACAGCCGTTGCAATCATCTCATCCTTGACCCCTTGTCGTCGAAGGCTCTCAATCAATTTTGCAATCTCGTGTTCATCGCCGAGGCGCTCTAAATCCGCACGTAATCCTTGCCCAACATACGCCCGAATTAAGGCCTCCACGTTTGAAAAGCCAAGTCTGGGAGCGAGACGTTTCAAGTCTTCTACTACGTCTTCAGGCATAGCGAGAGTTACCTGGGTCATCGTCCGGTTTTTGCTCAGCCGTTGTTTTAGCTTATTGATTTTCATACTGCTTTCTTTCTGGTTTTGTTGCAGGTCGTGCCGACACTATTCTTACAACATCGCCCCGCATCACGTAAACAACAAAGAGCAATTTCCAATCCACCGTCATTCCAATCACAGCATCCCGAATTTCGCCCTGCTCCGCGCCGCCATCTGCGGTTACCAAAAACGGGTCAAAGAAAGTTTCGCACGCCGTTTCAAAATCTACACCGTGCTTCTTGAAATTAGTGGGAGCCTTGGCGTGATCCCATTCAAAGTGGATGTCGTGTAATGTGTATTCGACTTTCACGGTAGCTATTTGGCGGCCAGACTATTCCGCCGCTTTCTTCGACTTCGGTCGCAGATTTCCGGCCAGCACTTTCTTCCGCATCCGAATGGATTTCGGTGTGACTTCAACCAACTCATCTTCGGCGATGTATTCAATCGCCTGCTCTAACGTCAGGTCGCGCACAGGGACTAAGCGTAACGCTTCATCGGCGCTCGACGCGCGCATGTTCGTGAGCTTCTTTTCGCGCACGATGTTCACATCCAAATCCACATCGCGCGAATTTTCGCCGACGATCATGCCTTCGTAGACTTCGGTTTGTGGTTTGACGAAGAGTTCGCCGCGTTCCTGCAAATTGTAAATCGCATAACCAGTTGTTGCGCCAGCGCGATCCGCCACCAAACTGCCCGTCCCGCGTCCGTGCAACTCGCCCTGCCATTTGCCCCAGCGCAAAAACAACGTGTTCAGCAAGCCGGTGCCTTTGGTCTCGGTCAGGAATTCGTTGCGGAATCCAATCAGCCCGCGCGAAGGAATTTCAAATTCCATCCGCACGCGACCGTGTCCGTGATTGACCATCTTTGTCATTTGTCCTTTGCGGCGTCCCATTGCTTCGGTGACGATGCCGATGAATTGTTCGGGGACATCAATCACTGCGAGTTCAATCGGCTCTTGCAATACGCCTTCATCGCTTTTGCGGGTCACGACTTGTGGGCGGGCAACATTCAATTCGTAATCTTCGCGGCGCATTTGCTCAATCAAAATCGCAAGCTGTAATTCGCCGCGTCCTGATACCTTGAAGCTTTCGGGCGAATCCGTGTCTTCGACTTTGATCGCCACATTGCCCAGCAGTTCTTTATCAAGGCGATCCCGAATCTGACGCGAGGTGACGTACTTGCCTTCTTTGCCTGCAAACGGCGAATTGTTGACGCTGAAAATCATCGAAATCGTCGGCTCGTCAATGCGGATGCGCGGCAGCGGGCGCGGCTCCATCGCTGACGTCACGGTGTCGCCGATGTTGATGCCTTCGATGCCGGCCAGCGCAATGATCTCGCCCGCTTCGGCGCGTTCAATCGGCGCTTGCTTCAAGCCTTCAAAGGCGTAAAGCTGCGTGATTTTGGTTTTGCGCAAGGCCCCGTCAATGCCACACACCGAAACCTGATCGCCGACCGCAATCGTGCCATTGAAAATGCGCCCAATCGCCAAGCGTCCGACGTATTCGTTGTAGTCTAAATTCGCCACCAGAATTTGCAGCGGCGCGTTCGGATCACCACTCGGCGTCGGCATCGTGCGCACGATTTCTTCAAACAGCGGTTTGAGCGTGTTGCTTTCGTGATCCAGTTCATGCTTGGCCATGCCATCGCGCGCAATCGCATACAGAATCGGAAATTCAATCTGATCGTCGTCTGCATCCAGGTCAATGAACAGATCATAGACTTCGTTGACCACCTCTGCGGCGCGCGCATCCTGCCGATCAATTTTGTTGATGACGACAATCGGTTTGAGCTTTTGTTCGAGCGCCTTTGAGAGCACGTAGCGCGTTTGCGGCAGCGGCCCTTCGGACGCATCCACCAGCAGCAGCACGCCGTCCACCATCGTCAACACGCGCTCGACTTCGCCGCCGAAATCCGAGTGACCCGGCGTGTCGAGGATGTTGATTTTCGTGTCGCCGTAATGCACGGCGGTGTTTTTCGCCATGATGGTGATGCCGCGTTCGCGTTCCAAATCCATCGAATCCATCACTCGCTCGACGATCTTTTCGTTCGTGCGATATAAGCCGGATTGTTTGAGCATCGCGTCCACGAGCGTCGTTTTGCCGTGATCTACGTGCGCGATAATTGCGATATTGCGAATGTTGTTTGCCATAAAATCAAATCTCAGAGTAGACGGTAGACGGTGGACAGTCGTCGGTAGATGGATGAGTAAACTGCCCATAGCGTCATCACCACATAAAAAATAAACCGCAAGGGTAACAGCCGGGATTACTGATGGCAAGGATTATCGCCCTGCGTGTTATGATGCCGCGCGCATGCGAAAGCAAAAGGCAAAAAGCAAAAAGCAAAAAGCAATAGTAGGAGCCGGGAGGCTGCGCCACATTCTCAATAAGAGAGCGCGCGGGCTGACCTTTCTACTTTTTACTTTTTACTTTTTACTTTTTCCCGTCGGGGCGGCAACGACCCTGGAGAATTACGCGCAGCGCGTCGAAACTGCCGCCAAGCTCGCAACAGATGTCGTCGAAAACGATTACAGTCGGGACGAAGAAACCGAATTGCTACGCCGGATTGGCGACTTGATTCCGAAAACAGAAGACGTGGCGCGCGACGCGAACGGCAAAGACCTCACGCACGTGGACAATGCGTGGGTGCAACAATCTATCGAAACGCTGGACGCGGAAGACGACGACGTGCGCTACGAACAACTCGGCGCGCTGGCCGACCGGCTCCAGGCGCTCAGCCGTAGCCTGCGCGCGACGCTGGAAAAACAAGCGGCTCCCAAAGCCGATGCCAAACGCGAACGTTTGCAGCAAATTCTGGCGCGGCAGGAATATCAACCCGAAGAAGAAAAAGATTCGGCGCTGCAAGCCTGGCTCAAAAAAATTCGCCGCAAAATCAACGACCTGCTGGCGCGGCTCTTCTTCGGCAACGCGGCAAAGCCTCCAGCCGACGCTGGCTCGTTACAAGTCATTCGCTGGCTGATTATTCTCGCCTTGCTTGCCAGTTTGGTGTGGGCGACCGTATTGCTGTTGCGCCGCGTTCAATTGCGAAAAGCAAAATGGCGAGATGACAGTTCGGTTGCGGAGTCTCGTGAAATTCTGGGCGAACAATTTGACGCCGACGTGACCGCGGAGGACTTGCTCAGAACCGCCGCGGAAATGGCGCGCAAGGGCGAATATCGGCTGGCGATTCGGCGCGCGTATTTGGCGCTGTTGTATGAATTGGAACAGCGCGGCAAGCTGCGGTTGCACCGCGCGAAAACGAATCGGGATTATTTGGGCGAGTTGAAAAATGAGCAGTACATTTATCCGCCCGTCGCGACGCTGACGAATCGGTACGAGCGCGTCTGGTACGGCGACACAGCGGCGACGTTGGAAGATTATGCAGGGTTTATTGAGAAGTATCGAGAAGTCGCGCGGTGAGGCTGTCGTGAGAGCTTAGGCGGCGATGCGTTCGGGCTGCTGCTTTTCGTGGGCATAGAAGTAATCATCTTGTTCGGCCACTGTCCAAACATGTCCGTCTTGTTTGTCTATGTAAACAAACAAGGCGGCAGGAGCATACCCCGCCTCTCCCATTTCTTCGGAATGAGCGGCAAACAGGAAACAGGGCGGGTATTCTCGGACAAACTTCGCTTTATCAAAGGTAAAAGTATGCAGCCTCTCCGCTGCCAGAATTTTGGCCTCTAAGGCCGCCTGAGCAATCTCCTGTGCTTTTTCCAAAGTGATTTCCATAGGCCTTACTCTACCATAATCACAGCGATTCCTCGTCCGGTTTTTGGGCTTATCCAAACCGTCTGGAAATCTGCTAAGCCAATCCAATAAGAACTCCCTTGATTTTCTGGCAACGAATCCCGCAGCGCGACGGCTTCGGCGGTCATTTGCTCAACGATTAAAACATGGTACCCGATTGCTTTATTGCGCACGCCAACCACCGCAAAGCCGCGCGTGACGGCTTCGCTTAATTCATCTAACGTCAGGTCGGCGCGATACTCATACTCGTTGATTGCGCCAATCGTAACACCGTCGGAATATCCGCAATCACAGAGCCATGTTCATCGGTGTTGAGAAAATGCCGCAAGTAGCTTTCGGAAAAATTGATGTCGTTTTCCAATTGCGGGAACCGATCAAAAATCAACATACGACAAACCGCCGGGACACAGGCATCATTGGTCGCTTGCCTGCGCACGACCCCTTTCGCCGCGTAGGACAAAGTGATCTTGTCGGAGAAAAAATTCCCTTTTGCTTTTCCTTTGGCTTTGCGGGATGGCATGCGGGGCAGTGTAGCAATTTTGCGCCGTTTTTCAATGAGTGCATCAGCGACTACTTCTTTTGGGAAATGTATTGCTGAAACTAAAGAAGGCTGGCAGACAATTTTCATTGTCGAGCCAGCCTTTTCGTTTTCTAATTTCAAGTTCTGAAACTAGAAATCATAACGCAGCGCGAACTGCATAATTCGAGCATTATTTCTTGTCCCCGTGAATCGTCCGAACGTAGGCCCTGCCGACGAACCCGTATAGCCTATCGCCCCAGTGGCCTGCCCGGTGAATACCGGCGTGTTGGTTACGTTAAAGACTTCCCAACGGAAGGTGACTTTGTGTTTCTCGTCCCACGGCATATCGAACGATTTCAACAAACCAGCATCAAGGTTGACCAACCCCGGCAAACGGAACGGGTTGCGCGTTCCCGTTTCCCCTGGATGCGGCGTGCGGAACGATGACCAAGCCGCATTCGGATCGGAAAACAGATTCGGAATATCGCACCCTGTGGTACAGGCGGAGGCTTTTGAGTTAAAGAAGGTACCGGTTGTTACCGGCTTTGTCGGTACAACAAAGCTCCGGATCTGCCAGTTCGTCTGCCACCCCGTTGCATCAACATACCCTGCGTATGGAAAACCGGAATCAGCGCGGAAAATTCCAGTCAGTTGCCAGCCACCCACAAAGGTATTAACCACCTTGTTAATGCTGCTTCCGAAGCGTCTGCCTCTTCCGATGGGTATATCCCAAATACCGTTAAAATTGACCAGATGTCTCGCGTCGAAGTCTGACACCGCACGGTTGTCCCTCAGGTTAAAGGCATTCAGGATAAACGTCGAACCAAACAAACCGCCCGTCTGTAGACCCGAACCGCTGTCAAGTGACTTCGAGAACGTGTAGTTGAAATCCCACGTAACTCCCGACAATCGCTGACGAACCGAAAGGGTCGCACCGTGATAATCCGAAGAACCGATGGTACCGAACGCCGACAACGCATCATATTGTCCCTGGAAGAAGTAACGGCTCCCGGTATATTGGTCAAGCAGTTGCATCGTGTAGGTCCAATCGCCAGCATCAGGCTGTAGCCCATAGACTGCCTGTGTATTCGAGCAGGCGGTTCCCGATGCTCCTCCCGTTCCGGTCGGGCATCCGAAAATCCCCCCCAATGATCCCGCCGTCCACATGTTTTCAAAAAATGCGACCGGCGTGATTGAAGTTGCCGCTGCACCCGCTTGAAGCTTAACGTCCAGCAAGGTGGCGGCCTGATTATAGGTTAGACCCGATCTCGTGTCTCGAATGTCCCGAAGCATCATTACGTCACGGCCCGCCAGCAAATTGCGTGCAACACGGCCTATGTAGGCGGCGTCCACCCAGATTTTGCCTGGAAGCTTCCGACCATAGCTGAGGTTCCAGGAATAATTGACTGGTGAGATCAGGTTCTGATCGAGCGAAGTTTCGATCTTGCCCTGGCCGGGAGCCGTGGACGGAGCCGTCTGCGGGAAAGTGAGAGCTCCCGGAATCCTAATGTTAGGCAATGACCGAATAGCCATACTCGGCCCAGTGTAAAGCGGAGCTGGGTTGGTCGTCAGGTTGTAGGTATTTACATTGATATTCGACGATGACGAAAATCCGAGCGTATTCGCACCGTCCCAGTTCGTCGCAAGCTGCTGGCCAAAATAGTCATTTGTCATGGCAAAGCCTGCTCTAATAACAGAATCCCCATCCTTGCCAAAGAGCTTGCCAAAGAACCCGGTTTTGAATGCGGGTGACCAAGCCACTGATATGCGCGGCTGGAAGTTGTTCTTATCCAGCGGATAGATGCTGTCCAGTCCGTTCGCCTTACCAGCTTTCCGTACGGAGAGAGTTTCACGGTAATTCACTCCCCTGTTCATCGCTTCGATGGTATTCGCCAGGTACTTTGAAAGTTCGATAGAGGGAACAGTTTCGTAGCCCTGCGTTTCAGTTACAGGCATACTGAGGCCATATCTGAGTCCACCAGTCACTGTTAAATTCGAACGAAGTTTCCAGATGTCCTGAAAATAAAAGTCATACTCGTCGGTCTTGAATTCACGCCTAATACCAGTATTAGCCGCAAGCAATGTGCCGTTGGTGTCGAAATTGAAGTTGGCCCCATAACCGCTCAATCTGCCGAACAATGCGACAACAGCACCTTGTGCGGGAACATCCCAGGCCGAGGCGACAGAGCGGGTCGCTCCGCTAACCGATGTGATGTACTGGTTAATCGCGGTTCTCGCAATATTGCTCGGATAGGCGCTCGGATTGGTAATGCCGTTGTCAAATGAACGAGCAAAATTAACCCTTGTGTTTTTGATCAACCGGATGTTCGTGCCGAACTGGAACGTGTGATTTGACTTGATCCAGGTAAAATCGTCTGTGATGTTCTGGGTCGGGTTTGTCCGGTTAAAGGCGCGGGCGAAACCTGTCGGTTGGAAGATGTACCGGAATGTGATCTGCGGATCGTTGGAATCGCCCTGATTACTAAACGCAAGGCGTGTCAGGCCGTAGCTCAGCCGGTTCGTCAGGTTGCTGCTGATCAACCACGTATGCGTCGCGGCAAGTCCAAGCGGATGACTCCAGGTATTGGTTGCCGGGGTATCCGGGAAATACGGGGCTGCGCCCGTGACGTCCTGCTGATAGTTTCCGCGGAGCGAAAGCAGATGTTTTTGGTCATTCGTTATCGTCCAGTCGATACGTGCAGTGTGGGCATTTTGTTTGACAGGTGTTGGAGCATTAAACCGGAACCCGCCGCTATTAAGTCCGTCGCCCTGCGTACTGTCATTTACCGGGTACCTGGAAACAGCAGAGGCAAACAAGGTAGGAACCAACGGATTCACGTCAACAACCGGAGCTCCGTTCAGGAGGAACGAGTTAATCTGCGGTGTGGTGATTGTCCAGGACTGACCGGTATTATCAACAAACCGGATGTTGCCTGCCGCCAGGCTGGCTGTCGGTACCAGCCTAGCAACCGACGTTCCCTTTGCCTCACGCATTCCTTCGTAGTTATAAAAGAAAAACAACCGATTTTTGACGATAGGGCCACCGAGTCGGCCACCAAAAAGGTTGCGAATCAGCTTGGGACGAACAATGCCTGACCGGTTGTTGAACCAATCATTCGCAGTCGTAACCGTGTTGCGGTGAAACTCGTAGAGCGCTCCGTGAAACTCATTCGTACCGCCTCTGGTGATCAGCGATATCTGTGCCCCTGACGAACGCCCTTTGGTGGCGTCAGCATTCGTCGTCGTGACACGAAACTCCTCAACCGAATCGGGATTGACACGCAAAACCGGCGAGAAGGCAGTCCCTTCCTGCTGGTTATTGACGTCAACGCCGTCCAGCGTAATGTTGGCTTGGTCGGAACGTCCGCCCGCGACCGAGCCATCAGGTGTAACTGCCGCCTGTAGACTCAGAAGATTGGCTACGTTGCGGCCCTGAAGTGGAAGCTGTACGATCTGCTGGGCGACAAAGTTGTTGCCCAAACTTGCATCCTGCGTGTTGACGATATTTTCAACCGCTGATGTAGAAACCGTAACGCTTTCGGTAATTTGACCCGCTTCCAGCGTAACAGCGACTGTCACACGGTTATCCACCAACGCTTGAATATCAGTCAAAATGGATTTCTTAAATCCCTTGGCTTCAACCTCCAGGGTATACGTGCCAGTGGGGACGGTGGGGAACAGGAAATTGCCGCTTGCATCGGCGGTCGTTGTACGACTGAAGTTTGTACCGGCACTTTTCAGTGTCACTGTGGCGCCAGCGATGGCCGCTTGTGAAGAGTCGTTAACAGTACCAACTACTGTGGACGATCCAATCTGAGCCTGCGATGGGATGAATCCTGCGACTGCAAACAAGACAATTCCTAAGCAATGGAATGTGAGATTCTTGAGAGAACCGTTTTTTCTGAGCATCTTTTCCTCCTGAGTTGTAGTGACCGAAATTCCTCTTGAACGTAATTATCGGTTCAGAAATCGGCAGATAATCCGAAAAATGTTGCCGCTAAGTGGCCTTTTCTGATGCAAAGGATGTGCCGACAAAAAAAAATGACCTCTCCCACAGATCAGTTTGAATTGCCATTTGCAACTTGTTTTATTGGTTAGATTTAATTGGATGGAATGATGGGGGCGAGAAACAAGATTCCTATCTCGGGTTAGAATTGCTTCCAGATTTTTGGATGAGGTTCAGATTTTCGTAGATAATTAAGATGTTCAAAATGGCTGAGTGACAAGATGAGGAGGAAGAGCGGGGCAAAAATAAGGTCGCCGCGTGATGCACTCTGAAAGAATTTCTTTCAGCCCCCTTTTCGTGCATCCCCGCGGCGCTTATTCCCACCTCAACCAGCGATTGGTTGCCGGGAAACTGGGCGATCCTGGACAGGATCAATATCTGTATGGGCGGTTGCGATTGTAGTCGCGGTCATCGTTGCGACGATCATCGTTGCGGTCGCGGTTGCCCCAACCCCAGCCGCCACGTCGGTTGTTGTAGGCGCGCTCATACGCCTCACGATAGCCCGCTTCGAATCCTTTGCGGAACCCATTCTTGTAGTTGCCATCGTGTCGGTATTCGCCGCGATACCCGACCAAACCGAACTTGTAATCCGGGTTGCGTTTGTAATCGAACCGGTAGCCTTCGCGGACATCCGCAAAGCCCGCGCGCAAGCCCATTTGATACCCGTTGCGCGCGCCGAGTTCGCGAATTTCTCGTTCGCTGTACTGGCGGTAGTCGCGATGGTCGGCGAAAATCGTGGTAGTCGTTCCGACCAGCAGCAAAGCCATCATTGATACCAAAACAGCACGTCTCATACGTTCAATGCCTCCCTGAGCGATAACTTCTTGCTTGGGGGTACACCCAACTTAATCAAGCCCTGTGCCACATCCGCCAGAAGGTCTTTGGCCTCAGCCATCTTCGCAAGCAAAGCCTTTGCTTTGTGTAGGTTATCTGGCAAAGCAAGGGGGCGGCGAGAATAGTCTCTGGAAGCACTTTGCACACCAACCTGTAAGGCGACCCCACGTTTTGGTGTAGTTGGGAATGTACGGCTGTGAGGTCTGGCGGGAATGGCGGCGCTGGCTTGTGACAAACCCACGCGCCAAGTATAATTCGCCCCTTAATTCCCAACGCATTTCGCCACCCCATCCTGCGGGAGCCAGCTTTGCTCAGGGCTTTATCTTATGGGCGCGCGAATCACATTCACGACAAAGGACGGTTCATGGAGAATCTGCAAAAATTTGAGGTCAACATTGAAGACGAAATGAAGCGTAGTTATTTGGACTACGCAATGTCGGTCATCATCGGGCGCGCGCTGCCGGATGTCCGCGACGGGCTGAAACCGGTGCATCGGCGCATCCTGTATTCCATGAACGAAAAGGGACTCGTGCCCGGCAAGCCGTACAAAAAGTCTGCCAACGTCGTCGGCGATGTTTTGGGCGCGTACCACCCGCACGGCGACACCGCCGTCTATGACACGATGGTTCGCATGGCACAGGACTTTTCGCTGCGCTATCCGTTGATTGACGGACAGGGGAATTGGGGCAGCGTGGACGGAGATGCCGCTGCCGCTTATCGCTACACGGAAGCGCGCCTCACGCGCGTCGCCACAGAGTTGTTGGAGGACATCGAAAAAGAGACGGTCAAATTTGTTCCGAACTATGACGATTCGCGCACGGAACCGACGGTGCTACCGACGCGGATTCCGAACTTGTTGCTCAATGGCTCCGAAGGCATCGCAGTTGGGATGGCGACGAAAATTCCGCCGCACAACCTGAACGAAATCATCGAAGCCACGATTCACCTGTTGCAAAACCCTGCTACCACCACCGCCGAGTTGATGAAGTTTATTCCCGGCCCCGACTTCCCGACCGGCGGCTTCATTTACGGACGCGAAGGCATCAAGCAAGCGTATGAAACCGGGCGCGGTGTGATGCAACTTCGCGCGCGCGCGGCGATTGACAAAATCGGGCGCGGCGCTTCGGAACGCGATGCCATCGTCATCACCGAAATTCCGTTTCAGGTCAACAAAGCCAAGCTCATCGAAACGATTGCCGACCTCGTCAACGAAAAGCGCATTGAAGGCATTTCTGAAGTCCGCGACGAAACCGACCGTGAATCCGCTGCGGCCAAGAAAGTCCGCATTGTGGTCGAACTCAAACGCGACGCCGTGCCGCAGATTGTGCTGAACAAGCTCTACAAGCTGACGCAGATGCAGACTTCGTTCGGCATGATCAATCTGTCCATCGTCAACGGACAGCCGAAGATCTTGAACCTGGTGGACACGCTCAGCGAGTTCATCACGTTTCGCCGCGAAGTCGTGCGCAATCGCACGATGTATGAACTCAAGAAAGCGCGCGCGCGGGCGCATATTTTGGAAGGCTTGAAGAAGGCCATTGACATCATTGACGCGATCATCAAATTGATTCGCGCCGCCAAATCCACCGATGAGGCGAAGCAGGGCTTGGTCTCACAATTTGGCTTTTCCGAACTGCAAGCGCAAGCGATTCTCGATATGCAGCTTCGTCGTTTGGCCGCGCTCGAACGGCAAAAGATCATTGATGAATACGAAGAGATCATCAAGGTGATCGCCGAACTCGAAGAAATCCTCAACAACGAACGGGCGCTCAGGAATGTCATCATCAAGGAACTGCGCGCCGTGCAGAAAGATTATGCCGACGAACGCCGCACGCAAATCGTGGACAGCAGCGTCGAACTCACGCTCGAAGATTTGATTGCTGACGAAGATGTCGTCATCACGATCTCGCATTCGGGCTATGTGAAGCGCACGCCCGTGACCACCTATCGGTCACAACGGCGTGGCGGCACGGGACGGCGCGGGATGAGCACCAAAGCTGAAGATGTCGTCTCGCATTTGTTCGTCGCTTCGACGCACAGCTACCTGATGATCTTCACGACCAAAGGACAGGTCTACAAAATCAAGGTTCATGAAATCCCCGACGCGCTGGCCGCCGGCAAAGGCAAGGCGATTGTGAATCTCGTGAATCTGCCGTCGAGCGAAAAAGTCGCGGGCGTCTTTCCGATTCGTGAATTTGCGCAAGGCCAATTCGTCGTGATGGTGTCGCGCAAAGGCGTCATCAAGAAAACCGAGTTGTCCGACTTCGCCAACATTCGTTCCAACGGCATCATTGCGATGGGCGTGGACGACGACGATGAATTGATGCGCATTGACATGACTGACGGGCAAAAGAAAATTATCATCGCCACGCACGAAGGGCAGGCGATTTGCTTTGAAGAAGACGAGGTGCGCGATATGGGACGGCAGGCGCGCGGCGTGCGTGGCATCACGTTGCGCGAGGGCGATTACGTCGTCAGCGTGTGCGCCGTCAACGGCGACGAACAAATGCTGAGCGTGAGTTCCAACGGCTTCGGCAAGCAGACCGCGATCAGCGAATATCGCGTCACGGGGCGCGGCGGCAAAGGCGTCATCAACATGAAGACGACCGACAAGATCGGCAAAGTCGTCGCCGCGATGCCGGTGAATAAGGAAAGCGAAGTGCTCATCATCACCAACAACGGCAAGCTCATTCGCATCGAAGCCGAAACGATTCGCGAGACCGGACGCAGCGCGCAAGGCGTCAAGTTGATTGACACTTCGAGCGGCGATCTGGTGGCGAGCGCCTCGTTGGTGGAGAATCAAGCGGACGAAGAGCGATGAACCCGAACAAAGCAATTGGCAAATGTAGGAAGCAACTCATGCTTGTCCAACGCAAATTTCAAATTTCAAATTTCAAATTTCAAATTTGGTCATTTGCCTTTTGCCTTTTAATTTTTTCGATGTCGTGTCGTTCGCGCGGCAATTTGATGACCCAGGCGCAGGCGGCGTGGGATCAGGGCAATTATGAACAGGCGGCCAAGCATTACGAAGAGTTTTTGAAAGAACCGCCCGCGCCGGAACAAGCCGCGACAGCGCATTTTGAAGCGGCCAAAATTTACTACCTCAATCTGAAACAATACGACCGTGCCGCCGAGCATTACATCCGCATCGTCGAAGACTTTCCGCAGTTTCCGCAACGCGAGCAGGCGTTTTTGCAATTGGCCGAATGCTTCGAATTGCTCAAGAAACCGCGCGAGGCGATCAGCGAATACGAAAGCCTGTTGCAAGCGTTTCCGCAAACGCCGGATCGGCGCAAGATTCGGTTGGCGATTGCGGATTTGTATTATGGCTACGACCAAAGCCAGTCGTTGCTCGAATATCAACGGGTCGTCAAAGATGCGGCGTATGACGAACTGGCGGAAAAAGCGTATTTGCGCATCGGCGGCGTGCGATTCCTGCGCAACGAATTTCATGATGCGCTGCCGGCCTATCAGACCGTCGAGCAAAATACCAAAGACCCCAACATCCGCCGCCAGGCGCGCGATCGTTTGGCGGATTGTTACGAAAACCTCGCCGATTACGACGCGGCGGTGAAAATTTTGGAGCAAACCGAACCCGACCCGAAAGAACCGGACTTTTTGCGCAAGCGCATCGAAGGCATCCGCGAGCGGCAAAAAACGCGCAAATTGATGCAGCCCGAATTGCCGCCGCACGAAAAAAAATAAGCCAACGGCTTGCTATCTGAGCGAGCAGCTAATAAATTTCACCACAGCAAGCTGTGAAATATTTCTGAGAAGCGCACTCATCCTTGTCGCGGCGAGTTGCGCCGGTAGCAGCCCATCCAGGCTAGGCCGGCTCTAAATTTATTTGTCGGGTGTGGCGCGATTTCCCAAATCGCGTGTTTCAGCCAGGACCGCGCGCGATTTGGCAAATCGCGCGCGCGCCCACGCAAATAACTTAGTTTACAAAGAGCTTACTACATTCACCACGCGCCCCAAGCGTGGTGTGGATTGAAACG
Organism: uncultured Heliobacteriaceae bacterium; assembly: GCA_964631865.1. GTDB lineage: Bacteria > Acidobacteriota > Blastocatellia > RBC074 > RBC074 > JAFDVL01. The sequence continues at coordinate 28,174 of CAZWAK010000009.1, forward strand.
CATGGCTAATTTCAATAAATCCCGTTTTGGTTCGAGACCCGGGCCCCCGTCCAAAGGCAAGTCTCACAAAAAGAAAAAAGGCAAGAAGAAACATGCGCGCCGCGCGCCGAAAGCGCCGCCCGCGCCGAAGGTCATCAATTACGAAGAGACCGGGCAGGAAGCCGCATATTTGAAAACGCTGATTGACACCGAAAAACCCGTGGTCGTCGTGCTGCGCACGGGCGAGAAGTTGCGCGGCATCGTGCGCTATTACGACCGCGATGTGTTCAGTCTCGGCCCGGCAGACGGCGGCCCGAAACTCTTCTTGCGCAAAACAGGCGTGCGCTATCTCTACGAAGAGTAGTAAGGCCTGGCATTCTGCTTTCGGTCAAACGACGCGAAGGATTTCCCCCAACCAATTGTGATCGGTTTTGTCTCGCCGAACTACGTCTGAACTCCCTATTTGGACTGCCCCTGGAGCGCGTTTACCATGCCTAGCAAAAAGAAAGCCAAGCCCGTCAGTACCCGTAAAATTCGGCTCAAGAAAAGCCCTGTCGTGGCGAATCTAAGGAGTAAAGGAAAGATGAGTGAACGTAACTTGCCCGCGGCACCGACTGACCCCGCGGCGGCGGCGTTGGTCACGGCTTCGTCCCCCGACGAAAGCCTCGATAAAGTGCGGGATATTTTGTTTGGCGCGCAATCGCGCGAATTCGAGCGCCGCTTTGCCGTCCTGGAAGAAGAGTTGCGCCGCAAGACTGCCGAAGCGCGCGCCGAAGCCCATCAACGACTTGAAGCCCTCGAAGCCCAATTGCGACAGGAGGTCGAACAACTCACCCGCCGCCTGCAAGCCGAACACGAAGCGCGCACCGAAACCATCAACGCGACGACCGCCGAATTACATAAGCTGACGCGACAACTCGACGACAAGATTACAGACTTGTCACAGCACTCGACGGATGTGCAGGAAGACATCCGCCAACAACTCGTGGACGAAGCCAAATTGCTGACCAAGCAAATCGAACAACAGTCCGACGATTTGCAGGCCGCGCTCAATCACGAAGTTGAGCAATTAGATCAAGCCAAGCTGAATCGAGCGGACATTTCTCACCTGTTCAGCGAAATGGCCAAGCGGTTTCTGGGCGAGAAAAGTAAGTAGGGGTGGTCGGTGGTCGGTGGCTGGTGGTCGGGCACCAGTTCTTGATCGCTCACAGCTTTGTGCTTGCTCCTACCAATCACCGACCACCGACCACCGACCACCGACCACCAACTATGAATGATCCATCGGTTCATCAGGTCGCGGATGAGGTTCCTGCCCAAGTGCATCGCGTCAACGGGGCGGACGCAGAACGCGAGTCGGCGGCGGCGCAGTTGCGTGAGTTGCAAAACCTCCTGTTCAATGCGGAGCATCAGGCGCAACTGGCGCAATTACGTTCCGAGTGGGAAGACCCCGGACATCTCGTGCCGCGTGTCAGCCAGGTCTTGCCCGATGCCATTGCGCAACGCTCGTCCGAAGATCAGCAATTGACCGAAGCGATGTCGCCGTATGTGGTCGAATCCATCAAACACGCGGCGCAGCACAATCCCGAACGGATTTCCGAGGCCATCTTCCCGATTCTCGGCCCAGCCATTCGCAAGGCCATCGCGCAGGCTTTCAATAACCTGACCGTCACGATCAATCAAACACTGCAACACAGCTTTTCGGTGCGCGGTTTGAAATGGCGCTGGGAAGCGATGAAGACGGGCAAAACCTTTGCGGAAGTGGTTTTGTATCACTCGTTGGTTTATCGCATCGAACAGGTGTTGTTGATTCATCGTCCGTCGGGCATCGTGCTGCTGCACGCGGAAGTGGACACCGTCAAAGCGCAAGACCCTGAACTGGTTTCGGGGATGCTGACGGCGATTCAGGATTTTTTTCAAGACTCGTTTGGCACGGGCGAAAGCAATCAGCCCAACTTCATTTCCCCGGAACTCAAAATCCTGACCGAGTCCGGCCCCAGAGCGTTGCTCGCCTGCGTTTTGCGCGGCACGCCGCCGCCCGAACTGCAAGAAGAAATGCAGGAAACCATCGAGCAGGTTCATCGCGAGCGCGGCGAAGAGTTGAGCACGTTCGATGGCGATACGACGCCGTACGAGGTTTGCCGTCCGTTGTTGGAAGAACATCTGAAGTTCCGCTATCAACCGTTTGCCGATCCCGAAAAACAGAAAGCCCCGAAGGCGTTGCTGGCGGCGTTGAGTGTGTTGTTGCTGGCGCTGGGCATCGGGGGATTTTTTGCGCTGCGAGATCGCCTGCGGTGGAATGCCTATTTGGAAAAGTTGCAAGCGACGCCGGGCGTTGTTGTGACGGAAGCCGACCGAGGCTGGCGCAGATATTCGCTCACGGGTTTGCGCGATTCGTTGGCTGTTGATCCTGTCCAAATGATGTCGGAATTTCAGCTTGATCCCGCCAAATTGGACGCGCAGTGGAAAGCATATCAAGCGCCGGAACTGGCCGAAGCGCGCGCGAAAAAACTGCTGAATCCGCCCGCTGGCGTTACTTTGACAATGAGGGATGGTATTCTTTGGGCGACCGGATCGGCGTCTCAGCAGTGGATTTCAGAGTCGAAAAAGCTTGCGCCTTTTATCCCTGGTATTTCCCAATTGCAATGGAACGACGCGGATGAGGTGGCGCGACTACAGCAGGAAATCGAGAGCCTGTCGGTTCACTACGTGGTGAACGAAACCAAGCCGCTGCCCGGTCAGGAAGAAGTGCTCACGACGCTCGCGCAACGACTGACTCGACTGGATGAGTTGGCCCAACAATCCAACCGCTCCGTCACGGTCAAAATCGTCGGGCACACCGATTCTTCCGGCACGAAAGAGAACAATCAAGCGTTAAGCCAGGAACGCGCGCGGCACGCCCAGGCGCAACTGGAAGCGCGTGTCAGTCCATTGAAAAACACGAAATTTGTGGCGGAGGGCGTACAGGATCGGCAGCCGCTGGTCGGCAGCCCGGACGCCAATCGGCGCGTTTCGTTCAAGGTCGAAGTAAAGTAACTGGTCGGTTTGGGTGCGCACGCATCCTGCGTGCTGATGGGCAAAATGCAAAAGCTTGCACGCAAGATGCGTGCGCACCCAAAAGAAAGTCTCGATCCATGCTTCAGAAAAAAATCTGCATGCTCGGTTCGTTTGCGGTGGGCAAAACCAGCCTCGTGGCGCGCTTTGTCCGCAGCATTTATTCCGAGAAATATCACACGACGGTCGGCGTCAAGATTGACAAGAAACAGGTGCAGGTCGAAGACAAGTTGGTCAATTTGATCTTGTGGGATTTGTACGGCGAAGACGAGTTTCAGAAAGTTCACATGTCGTATCTGCGCGGCGCGTCCGGCTATTTGCTGGTGATTGATGGCACGCGGCGCGAAACGCTCGACAAGGCGTTGATCTTGCAACAACGCACCGAAGAAGCCGTCGGTAAGCTGCCGTTCGTCGTCGTGATGAACAAAGTGGATTTAAAAGACACGTGGGAAATTGATGACCGCACGATTGATGACTTGGTGAACAAAGGCTGGCCCGTGTTTCACAGCAGCGCGAAGACGGGGCTGGGCGTGGAAGAAGCCTTTACGCTGTTGGCCAAACAAATGCTGTAATGCAAGTTATGGGTGAGGCAATTCTGACAGATTTATTGGCGGTGCTGGATGTGATGGTGGTGGAACGTCTGCCAGATGGTTCATTCACAGTGATCGGCGCGACGCCGGCCTGGTTTGCGTGGCTCTACACTGATGCCGCCGCGAACCCACCGCATTTGCGCCTCGATCTGACGTCGCCGTTTCTGGAAAACTTTTTGGTGGATGCCAACGCCTTTTGGAACGAGTCGCGCCCCGGACAACTGAAATCAGGTTCGTGGGAAGAAAAAGGGCCGTCGGGCAAAGAAGATCATCTCGAAGCGATGGCGCTGTGCCTGGGCGAGCGCAAGATTTTGCTGATTGAACTGTTGGGCGTCGCGCACGAAGAGCGGCGGCGCTTGTTGCAAATCGCCCGCGAAAAGGCGCTGCTGCAAACGCAACTCCTCAAAGAAACACAGAAAAAAGAAATCCTGTTGCACTGCATCGCACACGATCTGGTCAGTTTGCTGACGGGCATAAAAGTTTCGTTCTCGCTGCTGGGTTCGGAAAGCCTGTCGCCAACGGGCAAAGACTATCTCACGATGGGGCAGCGCCAATCCGCGCAACAAGAGCGGTTGGTGAACGACATCGTACAGGCGTTTTCCGCCGAGATGGAATCGCTCGACCCGTTCAAATTGGAAGCGGACAAAGCGCCTGATCTGCTGAGTTGCACGCGCTCTGTGCTCAACGAACTGACCGCGACGGCTTCGTTGCACAAGGTCAATTTGCAACTCGATCCCAACACCGATTGTCACCGCGCGTGGAAAGTCATCGGCGAACGAATGCGTTTGCAACGGGTGATTCTGAATCTCGTCGAAAATGCCTTGCGCGTCGGCCCGCCGTTTTCGGTCGTCAACGTCAGTTTGCGCGATGAAGGTTCGCACCTCGTCCTCAACGTAGAAGACGAAGGCCCCGGCGTAGCGGGCGAATTGGCGGGTACGTTATTTCAGAAATTCGCGCAGGCCAAAAGCGGACAGTACGGCTTTGGGTTGTACTTCTGTCGCGTGATGGCCGAGCGCTGGGGCGGTAGCATTGGCTATGCGCCACGCCCGCAACGGGGTTCACGGTTTTGGGTGAAGTTGCCGAAACTCATCTCGAATTGATATGCTCGCCGTATGAAATCAATGTTCAGTTTATGGTTGCTTTTGTTGCTTTCAGCTTGTGGCGGGACGAGTGTTCCCGTTCAAGTGACTTCTCCGACAAGCGCGAGTGCATCTGCCGAAGCGCCGATGTACACGTACGAAATCGTCAACACGTACCCGCACGATCCGAAATCATTCACGCAAGGGTTAGTCTTCGACAACGGCATTTTTTATGAGAGTTCGGGCTTGAACGCAGAACATAATGGGCATTCGAGTTTGCGCAAAGTTGAAGTCATGACCGGCAAAGTGCTCAAAAAAATTGATGTCCCCGAACCGTACTTTGCGGAAGGGCTGGCGCTGTTCGAGGGTAAGCTGTTTCAACTCACCTGGAAGGATCACAAAGGCTTCATTTACGACCGCGATACGTTCGAGGCCAAAGGCGAATTCCGCTACAGCGGCGAAGGCTGGGGGCTAACGCACGATGGAAAATCGTTGATTCTGAGTGATGGTTCGCATCAACTCCGCTTCCTTGATCCGACGACGTTTCAAGAACAACGCCGCATCAGTGTCTATGACCGCGACGGTCGCGTTGAAGAACTCAACGAACTGGAATATGTCAAAGGCGAGATTTTCGCCAACCTCTGGGGCTATCGCCGCCAAGAGCACGAAGGGCTGGTCGTCCGAGTTGATCCGAAAGACGGCAAGATTCTCGGCTGGATTGACCTGCGCGGCTTGAAAGCCAAACAGGACGGCCCCGAAGCCGACGTGCTCAACGGCATCGCCTACGACCCGGCGCAGGATCGGTTATATGTGACGGGCAAGAAATGGTCGAAGCTGTTTGAGATTCGGCTCAAGAAAAAATGAATGGAATACGGATGCAACGGACCTGGCAAATCAAGACAGATGGAAAATCTGTTCGTATCAGTGTTATCTGTTTGATCTGTATTCTATTGTGTTTTGCAACGACTGATGCCCAAGCGCAGGAACGCATCAACCTCAATACCGCTTCTGCCGCCGAGTTGATGCGCTTGCCCTACGTGGGCCAAACCGTTGCCCACCGCATCCTCGAACATCGCCGCAAACACGGCGACTTCAAACGCCCGCAAGACCTCATCATCATCAAAGGCCTGAGCGCGAAACGTTACCGCCAGATCGCGCACCTCATTCGCATTTGACGAACGTCTGCACTCGCAAATCGTTTCCATCCGTCGAAATCGTAATCGCACCGCAACGACTGGTTTGCAGTATGCGCGCGCCGATGGCTTGCAAGCCGTTCATCGTTTCTGCGTGCGGATGATCGAACGGACTCGGATGTGCGACCGAAATGACCGCGATGGTGGGTTGCGCGCGTTGCAAGAAGGCCGCTGTCGAAGAACTCCGCGAGCCGTGATGCGCGACTTTCAGCACATCGGTTTTCAAATCTTCAGGTTCAGCGATGAGTCGCGCTTCGATTTCTTTTTCAATATCGCCTGTGAGCAAAAACACGCGCTGCCCGAAGCGCAAGCGCAACGTCAGCGATTGATTGTTCGCGGCTTGTGGCGCAGACAACGCATCCCGAAACGGCGTCAAGACTTCCACCCGTACACCGTCAATGTCCAAATGATCGCCGCGCGCCATCGAACTGAGCGGTGCGCCTGCATAATTCGCGGCGTCACGAAACGCCTCGAATTGCTGGTCATCGCTCGGAATCACGCCGGTCAACGCTGCGCCAATCGCAAAGCTTTTGCCGATGTCCGCAAAACCTTGCACGTGATCGGAATGCCCGTGACTCGCCGCGATGAAGTCCAATCGCTTGATGCCGCGCTGCCACAAATACGGCGACACGGCAGCTTCGCCGATGCTCAAGCGATCTTCGACAAACACCTCTTCGCCCTCCGTCATTGCTAAATCCGTCGGGATGCGTCCGCCGCTGTCGAGCAGCATCAGCTTGCCCTGCGGAAACGCAAGCAACATCGCATCGCCTTGCCCGACATCGAGGAACGTCACGCTCAATCGCCCGCGCGCAAATGCGTGCGAATGCGGATGCCAAATCAACACGACAACGAAGCTGAGCAACGCCAACGCACAAAGGCCCAAAGCAACTTGTAACCCTCTGCGAAGCCTCGGCGAGACCTCTGCGCCTCTGCGGTGAAGCAATAACGGATGCCACAGGCTCAACGCCACAATCAAAACAAACACCAAGGCAAAATACGCCGCATACATCCACGCCGCATTGGCTCCATAATCGGGCACGCGAAAATTTAGCTTGCGCCACACGAGCAACCAGTCCGCCGCGTGCGCCGTCGCCCAACCAATGCCATTCACGACGCAGGCTGCCTTCACGGCTACACTGCCGATCACCGCATAAGCTAATAAATACGCGGCTCCGGCGATCATCAGCGCAAACATCAACGCGCCCTGCAACGCATTCGTGAGCGGCGACACAAACGACACGCGATGAAATTGCGCGATCATCATCGGCAGCAATCCAATCTGTACGACGACCGTTGCCAGCAATGTTGTGGCTATCCAACGAAGCGCCCATTGTAAGATTCGTTTGCGCTTCGTCGCACTCAACCATTTCGCCGCGCGCACTTTTTCGAGGCGATAGCGAATCGGTGCTTTGTGCATCTCATCCTGAAATTCGGCTTCGTTCCAATGCAAAACTTCGGCGCACCACTTCAACCAACGCGGCGCGCGCGGCGGATACGGCGTGAGCGCAGACGGCTGCCATGCGCCGAGATGTTTGATGCGTTCGAGCAACGGTACAGTCACGAGCACGATCATCGCTACGGTCAAAAACGAAAGCTGAAAGCCCGGATTGAAAAGATCGCGCGGCTGCCACGTGAGCAACACCAACGCCGACGCCGCCAACGTGTTCGCGCCCGGCGAGGTGCGAAAAATCAATTGCCCGATCAGCACGAACGTCAGCATCACCGTCGCCCGCGTGATCGCTGGTTGCGCGCCAATCATCAATGCGTATGCCCACAACAACGCAACCATCAACGCACAGCGCAGCCAGCGTGATTTGAATAATTTTGTCGTCAACCACGAAACAACCAGCGCGATCATCGCGACGTGCAAGCCCGAAATTACAAGCAGGTGAAACGTGCCGCCGATACGAAACGATTCGGCTGTTTCCTGCGACAGAAAATGTTGATTGCCGAATAATGCCGCCGCCAAAATGCCCGCCGTCGGTTGTGTGAAGCTGCGCAAAATCACGGCAATGGCGTTCGCCCGAAGCGCGTACAAAACACTGAGTACGCGATGGCGCTGGCCTTCGCCTAATCGCTCAATTAGCAATGCGCTCTTAATCAACCCGGTCGCATCGTAGCCACGATATGCCAACATTTCGTCAAAATCCGTCGCGCCCGGATTGCGAAAGCCTTGCGATTTGCGCAAGTGCGTCAACGCACGAATCTGCGTGCCATACGCCAATTGCAGCGCGTCGTATTCGGCACGATCCTGGGCTTCATTGAACGGCACAACAAACCGCACTGTGCCGGAAGCCATTTGCTCGTTGCCGAATGTCGCCAGTTTTTCCAGCGCCACTTCCAAATACATTCGATCTGGCGCAAGCTCCGGCGCAGCCGCAATCACGCCCCAGATTTCGACCGGTTCTTCGGCTTGAATCACGCCGCGCTCGAAGAGGATTTTGACGCGATGGCTGGCGACACTGGCTTCTTGCAACGACCACAACCATCCGCCGCAAGCAACACAATTCGCCAATAAAATCAGGGTGATGAGCGCATCACGTCGCCATTGCCATCGTTTGATAGCAAGCAAAATTGCAGCCACGACAAATAATCCAATCGCTGCCGCAAGCCACGATTGGAGATTGGAAATTAGAGAATACGCCGCCGCGAGTTCGCCTAAAATAAACGCGACCGCGCAATAAACAAGCGGTTGCTCCTGCACGCTGAGTTGTGCAAAGGCGAGGCGACGGGGCATAAGAAATGTACGACAGGCGGCTCGCCTGTCAGGCTGTTTCGGTTTCGGTACAAATCATTCTTCATTCTTCATTTTTCCTTTTTCATTCTTTGCAGAGGGGTTGCTGATGCAGAAAACCCATCTGAGAAAGAATGAAGAATGAAAAATGAAGAATGGTTATGTTCGAGCGAGTTTCACGACCGTTTCGACGTGATAGGTTTGCGGAAACATATCGAGCGCCGTGATCGAATCAATGTTGTATTTCGCTTTGGTCAGTAGTTTCAAATCGCG
>CAZWAK010000009.1:37172-85204 GCA_964631865.1 uncultured Heliobacteriaceae bacterium
GCGTACAAATCAAAGGCGACTTTGCCGTTTGCATCTTCCATCGCAGTCGTCACCAATCGTTCGACCAACAACCGATTGGATTGAAAAAATGTGCGCACGCCGAAGCTGTAATTGATGCCTGCAATCGTCTGTCGCACCGTTCCTTGTGCATCAACTTCGGCTTCGCGGGCGTTCTCGCCGGTCGCAGGCGTGGCGAGCGTTTGGTCATCGCCCACCGTCAAGTAAACGCGCGTCGCGTGTTGCGGCAAGAGGTTCGGCGGTTGATGCAACGCTTGCAACGCAACATTCGCTGCAGGCAATAAAACCGGGCATTCCGTGACTTCGCAGACCTCGTGCGAGTTCGCTTTGAAGAAGCCGATTTGCGCGCCGTTGACTTTGATTTCGGCGCGTGCGCGATAGCCGAACTCGTCGGCAGTCAACACTTCAATTTCGTTCTGCCAATCAATGCTGCCCATTCGTCGCAGCGATTCGCGGATGAATTCGGCTTTGGTTTTGCGCTGTGCGTCGTACTGCAAATGCTGTAATTGACAACCGCCACACACGCCAAACTGCGGACACGGCGCGGCGCGGCGCATTGATGACGGCGCGACGACTTCGACAATTTCTGCGCGGGCGAAATTGCGTTCGAGCTTTGTAATCCGCACGCGCAATTGATCGCCCGGCGCAGCGAACGGCACGAACACGGCTTGTCCCTCCACGCGCCCGATTCCGTCGCCGCTGTACACGATTTTTTCAATCGTGATGTCGTGAATGTCGCCAATGCGCAAATTCATTTACAGATAAAACAGGCCGAGTCGTGGCACGTGGTATTCATCGCGCAACTTACGCGCAATCCAATTGTCGAGCGTTTGTTCGTAGATTTCCTTATCCATGTTTTTGCGATAATTCTTCAGGTCTTTTTCGCCTTGCGCGCGCAACTCCGCCAGTTTTTCCGGGCTTGCGTGTTGCTGAATGGCATCGAGCAAAAAGCTTTCGATCAGGTTCAAATCGGAATCTAATTGCCCCAGAAAATCATCGCTCGGCTTACTTAAATCGTGGCTGATTTCTGCCAAGCGGCGCGCGGCGCGATCAAACGCTTCGGCCAGAAACACGTCTTCCGCATAGTTGATGCTCAGCCGCGTCAATGTTTCCTGCCATTCGTGCAGCGCGAGCTTCAGGTTCGCCACCGAAAAACCGCCGATTTCTTCCGGTTCGGTTTCTGGCTCAGCGCCATTGCCGTTTTCGTGCTGACCGCCGACGTGAGCTTCGAGATATTGTTGATAGGCCTTTTCGACCGCTTGCTGACAAAAGAACAGATTGTTGACCCATTGCCCGTATTTACGCGGTTTTTGATCGTAGCTGTCGAACGCTTCATTGATGCCGCGCAGTGCAATCCTGAGCGGCACGCCGCGTTGTTTCCACGTCTCAATCAATGACCAATCCAACGGCGACACCAGCAAATGTTTGCCGCGCCGCCGCACAAATTCCTGTTCGACTTCGGTGAAGTAATTGTAGTAATTCATCGCGCCTGGTTACTTCTTGTTGCGCTCGTAAATGAGGCGCAAACCTTCGAGCGTGAGATCGTCGTCAATCTCTTCAATCAACTCGCTGCCGCGCCCGATTAACTTCGCCAAGCCGCCGGTCGCAATCACTTTCGTGCCTTGCCCTAACTCCGCAATCATTCGCCGCAGAATGCCGTCCACCAAACCGATGTAGCCGAAATACAACCCCGATTGCACGCTGCCAATCGTGGTTTCGCCGATGACCCGTTCGGGATGACGAATCTCCACGCGCGACAAACGCGCGGCGCGTTGGAACAAGGCTTCGGCGGAAATATTCAAGCCCGGCGTAATCACACCGCCGAGATATTCGCGCTGCTTGCTGACGGCATCGAACGTCGTGGCCGTGCCGAAATCCACGATGATGCACGGCGCACCATAACGAGCAATCGCCGCGACGCTGTTGACGATGCGGTCTGCGCCGACGTCTGTGACCGGATGGTACCGAATCGGCATGCCGGTTTCGCTGGTGTGATCCACGTAGTATGGCGTCAGTCCGAAGTAGATTTCCGCCATCTTCGTCAGCGTGAAATTCAACGGCGGGACGACGGACGAAATCGCAATGCCAGTGATCTTTTCGGAATCCATTTTGGCGAGCGTGAACAGATTGCGAAAGAGGATGCCATATTCGTCAATCGTGCGATTGCGCTCGGTCGAAAGCCGCCAATTGCTGATGAGTTGTTCGCCTTCGTAAACGCCTACGACTGTGTTTGTGTTGCCAACGTCAATGACCAGAAGCATAGAGTTTTAGGTAGTAGTGAAGTTAATATTTTATTGAGTTGGCATCTTACCAAGCGAGGAGAAGAAGCGGCAAGGTCTGCGAGCAGTACCGAAGGAACTTCACCACGAAGAACACGAAGAGCACGAAGAAAGATGGGGAGAAGGGGAGATAGGGCGATGGGGAGAAAAGAGTGTCCGTGCTTCGCCTCTCCCTATCCCCCGTCTCCCTATCCCCCTATCACTCCTTTTCTTCGTGTGCTTTGTGTTCTTCGTGGTTCTGTTTATAGGTTAGCGAATCATTTTGCGCAGTTCTTTGACGTGTTCCGCGATGCGGTCGCGGTCGTTGCGGTTGGGCGCAATGCGCAGGATGGTCTCGAACGCCTGGATGGCTTCGACGTAGCGCCCGGAGGTTTCGTAAATCTGCGCGAGTTCGAGGTAGGTTTCGGGCAAATACGGATTTGCCTGTGCGGGGAATTTTTGCAGGATGTCTTTCGCAGCGGTTTCGGCGGTGTCGAATTGGCGATTGAAGCGCGCGGCACGCACCAACATCAAACGCGCTTCCAATACAGTTGGATCGCTTTGTACGGCTTGCGAAAACGCGCGTTCGGCTTTGTCGAATTTCCTTTGCCGAAAGTAATGATCGCCGACGTGAAAGCTCGGCGCAGCCCACGCCGGAGCCAGGTCTGCCGCGCGTTTGTAGGCCTCGAACGCCTTGTCGTTGTCGTTGCGTTTTTCATACGCATAGCCGAGCGCATTCCAAGTGTACGCGGCGCGCGGATCAAGCTTCAAGGCTTGCTGCAACACGCTGATCGCTTCCTGCGCGCGGTTCTCTTCAATCAACGCGCGGCCTTCGCAAAACAAATATTTCGCTTCGAGAGTTGGATCGGTCGCATTCAGCGATTTCAGCAAACGAAATGCTTCCGCGCCCTGGCGAAACGAATGACGGCTGACGGTGTGAATCGAAGCCTGCACGTAATTGCTGATGGCTTGTTGCCCGATGGCTTCAAAGATGCCGCTGAAGGTGATTTCGAGGGCTTTGCGTTGCGCTTCCTGCGGCGCGGCTTGAATCAACTGTTGATATTGTTGCCACGCCTGGCCGACGTTTTTGGCAGCGAGCGATTGCTGAATTTGCGCGACCAACGGCGAACTCGGCGGTGCTGCCGGAGCCGCTATTTTCACATTCACAATCGTGCGTTCCGCTGCGAGCGAAAGCTTTTGCGTGATGGTCGTCGCGCCCGGTGCATCGAGCGAGAATTCGTGATCGCCGGGCTTGAGTTGTTCGATGACCAATGTCCCGTTCGGACGAATTTTGCCTTTGAAGCTGTTGTTCAAATACACATCGCTGCCCGGCACGCCGCGAATTTCAAGCGTGACGGAATTGGTTGTGGGCGTTGCAATTTCAGGCTTCGTTACAACTGGCGCGGCTTTGCTCAGCACTGCGAGCGGCAAGCGCGGATCAATGCTGCCGGCGGCGCGCGGATGTTGCAATGACTTGGTTTCTTTGGGAACGTTTTCGGACAAATATTCGAGCACTTCTGCCGCACGCACGAAGCCGTCTTTGTCCTTGTCTGCTTCGCCGCGCAATCCTTTCAGTAGAAAATGCGTGAACACGCCGTGACCGCCGCCCCAATGCTCGCCTTCGTAGCTGCGTTGATCGGCACGCGAACCGAGAATGCGCAGCACGCCCTGGCCCGTTTTGCCGACTTCTTCCATGTACCGATTGACCATCGTTTGCGCTTCGGTGCTGCGCGATGTCCAGCCGAGTTTGCCCGCGTGACAGGCGTCCGCAATCAAAATCACGGAGCGCGCTTTGATGCGTTCGGTGACGATGCGATCCAGTTCCGCAATCGGCATCGCGGTCGCGTACAGATTTTGCGGATCAGAGTCGTGTGCCAGCAAATAACCATCGCGGTCGCCTTCGACCACGCCGTGCCCGGCAAAAAAAATCACGACGACATCATCCGGCTCGACCGAGCGCGGCAACGCTGTTCCGAGCGCGCTGCGCATCGCGGAAAGAGTTGCAGCCTGATTGAGCAACACGGAAACTTGATTGGCCGGAAAGCCGCCGCCATTCGGGCTGCGCAAAAACGCGGCGAAGTCTTGCGCGTCGCGGTGCGCGTATTGCAATTGCTGATCTTTGCTGAGATTGCGATAGCTGGACACGCCGATCACGACTGCCCAGAGCTTGCCTTTGCCGTCGAGCGTTCCGCCGCTACTTTGCACAACCGTCAGCGCGCGTTCCTGCTTGGGCGTTTTTTGTGCGAAGACGTTCAGACAGCCGAACAGACTGAGGATGAGGAATGAATTCACAACTCGGTACAAACTTTTCATAATGCGGCTCTTTTCTGTCGTGTTCGGGACGCGAGGAAAGCGGTTGTTCGTCAAGATTCTACCTCCTCCGTCAAGTGCAATCGCGTTTCCCCACTTCTATACGCGCAGAAACGAGGCCGTTGCTGCCAACGACGGGCGAAAAAAAGCAAAAATGTCGCAGAAAACTTAGGGATGGCGGAGGTGTTTGACTTCGCCCGCGAGGATCGTGCGGATTTCGCCGGAAGCGGTTTTGAGGAGTAACGCGCCGCTATCATTCAGCCCCACCGTTTCGCCGCGCAGTTCTTCGTGATCGAAGATGACGACCACTTGTTTGCCACACGCATAGCTCGATAGCGCCTGCCATCGTTGCAGAATTTTACGCGCGCGATGCTGCCGCAATTCTTCGTACCAAAACGCGAGCCGATCCAGCAGCGCATTGCGAACACTGGCGACATCGAAATGATTGCCGCATTCAAGCTGAAGCGAAGTGGCAATGTCGCTCAGTTCCGGTGGAAACGATGGATGATTCAAATTGACGCCGATGCCGACGATGAAGCGCGGCGTTTCGTTCGGCGTGCTGGTGCTTTCGATCAAGATGCCGCTAACTTTTCGCCCATTCAGCAGCACGTCATTCGGCCACTTGATGTCCAATCTCAAATTTGAAATTTGAAATCCCCGAATCGTCTCTGCCACTGCGACCGCCGCCATCAAACTCAGCAACGGAATCTTGCTCGCCTCAATGTCAGGCCGCAGCAGCACCGAAAGATACAATCCGTCCCCCGGCGCAGAATGCCACGAACGCTCGCGCCTGCCGCGTCCAGCGGTTTGTTCGTCCGCCGTCACGCACGTAAATTCCAGCGCGTCCGCCATCGCTTTCAACTGATCGTTGGTCGAGCCGATGGTTTCGTAATGATGAATGGTGAACGGTGGGTGAAGTTGAATGCGGAATGCGGAGCGCGGAACGTGGAATGATTCATCCTTTGGCTCAGGTTGGTTCATGGGGCAACTTGTATTCAGCGTTCATCGTTCCGACTTCCGCGTTACGCGATCTTAATCTTGAAACTAATGTCCACCGCCGGAGCCGAGTGCGTGATTGCGCCAATCGAAATCAAATCCACGCCCGCTTCGGCATACGCGCGCACATTGTCGAGCGTGATGCCGCCGGATGCTTCGGTCAACGCGCGGCGTTCTTCCGGCGCAGACGCTTTGACGACCGCCACACATGCTTGCACCTGCTCCGGCGTCATATTGTCGAGCATTACGATGTCGGCATTCGCTTTGAGAGCTTGTTCGACCTGCTCCAGCGTTGCCGCCTCGACTTCGATTTTGTGCAAATGCCCAACGGCTTCGCGCGCGCGTTTGACCGCTTCGGCAATGCCGCCCGCGAGGGCGATGTGATTGTCTTTGATGAGCACGCCGTCATCCAACCCCATCCGATGATTGCGCCCGCCGCCACACGTGACAGCGTATTTTTCGAGCATTCGCAAACCCGGCACTGTCTTGCGTGTGTCCACGATGTACGCCTCCGTACCCGCAATCGCATCCACAAACATCTTCGTTTTCGTAGCGATGCCCGACAGATGTTGTAGGAAGTTCAGTGCAGTTCGTTCCGCCGCGAGCAATGCCTGCGCATCGCCACTCGCGCGCGCGAAGACCTTGCCCGCTTTGATCTCGTCGCCATCGTTCGCCGTAGATTGAATCTGCATCCCCACATCGAACCAACTGAACACCGCGTCGGCGACTTCGATGCCCGCGAGCACGAGGTCTTGTTTCGCCAAAAAGCTGCCCGTGCCGCGCGCCATCGTGCGAATGGTCGAACGCGACGTGATGTCGCCGCGACCGAGGTCTTCCATCAAAGCACGTTCGACAGCTTCGTAAATGTAATCGGGATCAAGAGGGATTATCATTTTTGGACTGCTCTTTTGAATCGTTAGTATTTTTGTTCGGGAATAGCCATCTTGCCACAATGTAAAAAAGGCCAAGAACATTGGCTGTCGTAGTTGTAATCAATGCAATAAGCACGGAATCCGCAACTTTCATTGCTCCCCACCCTGCCATCAAAAGAAACGCTCCTATAAACAAGAGCCAGTAACCAGAAAGATCAAATAGCCTCGACGCATATGTTTTCCGCTGCTCAAGCATTACCCGCTCAACTTCAAGATCATGCACCTTTCTTTCGTATTCAGTGATTCGCTCTTGAAGCTTAATTGCTTCTAAATCCGCGCCTAAGTCTGCGGGATCAACTTGTTCAGTAGCTGTTTCGGGTATGGTCGGTAATGGCTGCTCTGGAATTTCGACCAAGGGGCTTTCGTCAGACATTTTTCTTGGCTTTCAGCAGTCGAAAATGATCTCTAATTAACTCATTAGGTATGACGCTAAATTTTTCTCTTTTCCACACAGTATCCCAAGGCGTTCCCTCTTGATGTGTAAGATAACTCATTTGTGCGCCAGTCATGCGGCCATAAACCTGCCAGACTCTTTGCAAAAGCTGCTTTACAAAATCGCTTTCTGGTTCTTGCGGAATGAAAATCTCGTCTGTTTCTGGGTCTTTTCGCTTAATGGGTTCTGTAACTATACCATTCCCAAACTTTTTCAAGCTGTTATACAAAGGAGGAATCACAGGGCCAAAGTTCCAAGCTTTCACGGCGTCTTCCAACAAGGGTTCTCCTGTCAACGCAAGATGCCATCCATGCGCAAAATACACCAGTTTCTGTAATTGCATGTTTGTTAACTGCTTTCCAGAATCTTGAGCTATTTTCAGAATGCTGTTAGCGATGGATCGCGCTGAGTGCATGGTTCCTCCTTTCTCAAAACGGTCATTACTTTACCACTGGCTTTCGCTCGAAATCAAAGCCAGAGCAGGCTTTCAACTACATTGCCGAAATCATCGCGTTCAATTTTGCAATTTGCTCCTCTAATTCTGCCGCGCGTGCGCGTGATTCGGTTACGACTTCGACAGCGGCACGCGCTACGAAATCCGCGTTCGACAGGCGTTTTTGCAGGCCTTCGAGTTCTTTGCTGAGCTTCGTGACATTGCCTTCGAGCCGCGTTTTTTCTTTCTCGAAATCTACCAAGCCTTCGAGCGGCACAACAATTTGCACATTGCCTACTACCTCATTTACTGATCCTTTCTCGATATGAACGAGTAGTGGGACATTGATATCTTCATTACTTTCGTTTCCGGTTTCAATTTTTAGGTAGCTACTTACCACTTCCAAATTCTCGACGCGGGCAAGCCGTTCGATATGCACTTTCATCTTATCAATCACCACTCGGCTGGTAACTTCGGCCACAAAGAATTTCGCATCAATTCCAATTGACGGAGCGATGTTGAAGGTCGAGCGGATGTTGCGTAGCTTCGACACCAAACCGGTGAACAATTCCATTTCGCGTTCGGCTTGTTCGTCGCGCGCGGCGGCTTCGGGAAATTCGTTCAGGCAAATCGTTTTCCCGCGATGCGGCAGGCGTTGCCACAGCTCTTCGGTGATGAACGGCATCAGCGGGTGCAGCAAACTCAAGCTGCGTTCGAGGATGTAAATGATGCGGCGTTTGGCCGCCGTGCTTTGCGGTGTTTTCTTCCGTGATTTCCGTCGAAGTCACGAACGGTTTTGACAGTTCGATGTACCAATCGCAGAAATCATTCCAGAAAAATTGATACAACGTCGCGGCGGCTTCGTGGAAGCGAAATTCTTCAAGCGCGGAATTCACTTCCGCCGTCGCAGCATTCAAGCGGCTCAGAATCCAGCGGTCTGCCAGGCTTGGCTCAGACAATTCTGTTTCCCAATCCACTGGCTCTTGGTCTTCAAAAATATCGCCGCAATTCATCAACACAAAGCGCGTCGCATTCCAAATCTTGTTGGCGAAGTTGCGCGCGGATTCGAGCTTCGATTCCTGCAACGCAAGCGTCAAGCCGGTGGTCGAAGCGGCGGTCAACGCGAAGCGCGCGGCGTCTGTTCCGTATTTATCGAACACGTCCAGCGGGTCAATTACATTGCCTTTCGTCTTCGACATTTTCTGGCCTTGTGGATCAAGCACAAGCGCGTTGATGTAGACGGTGCGAAATGGCACTTCGCCCATAAATTTCAAGCCCATCATCATCATTCGCGCGACCCAGAAAAAGATGATGTCCTGCGCGGTGACCAGCACGTCAGTCGGATAGAATTTCTTCAAGTCTTCGGTTTCTTCCGGCCAGCCGAGCGTTGAGAATGGCCAAAGCTGTGACGAAAACCAGGTGTCAAGCACATCCGTTTCGGGCGTAAGCGGCGTGTTCGGATCAAGCCTTTCGGAAAGCAATCGTTCGCGGGCTTCGGCTTCATCACGCGCGACGATGATTGTGCCGTCGGGCGTGTAATACGCCGGAATCAAATGTCCCCACCACAGTTGCCGCGACACGCACCAGTCCTGAATGTTTTCGAGCCAGTTGCAGTAAATCTTCGAGACGCTTTCAGGAATGATTTTCGTGCGCCCGTCGTACACGGCTTCGAGCGCGGGTTCGGCGAGCGGCTTCATCTTCAAAAACCACTGCGTCGAAATCAGCGGTTCGACGACTTGGCCGCTGCGTTGGCAATGACCGACGTTGTGCGTGTAGTCTTCGATCTTGAGCAGCAGCCCAGCTTCTTCCAAATCTTTGACGACGGCCTTGCGCGCCTCAAAGCGATCCAGGCCGCGATATTTTTCGGGCGCGGCGTCCGTCATCTTCGCTTCTTTGCTGATGACCTGAATGAATTCCAAGTTGTGGCGTTTGCCCATCGCAAAATCGTTCGGATCGTGCGCGGGCGTGACTTTGACCAAGCCGGTACCGAATTCTTTTTCGACAATCGCGTCTTGAATAAATTGAATTTGACGACCAACGAGGGGCAACGTTGCAGTCTTGCCAATTAATTCAGCATAGCGTTCGTCTTCGGGATTGAAGGCAACGGCGGTGTCGCCAAGCATTGTTTCCGGGCGTGTCGTGGCGACGACGACGAAATTGCCCGTAGGAGTTTTGAGCAAGCCAGATTTGACTTCGCCTTCATTCAGCGCAGCGTAGGCGTCGGCTAAGCCTTCTGCTTTCGGCAACGAACCATCGGCGTTGCGCACCGGATAGGCGATGTGCCAGATGTTGCCTTTGACGGCTTTCATTTCGACTTCGAGGTCGGAGATGGCGGTTTGCAAGCCAGGCGACCAGTTGACCATGTATTCGCCGCGATAGATCAAGCCTTCGTCGTACAAACGCACGAAGACTTCTTTCACGGCATTCGACAAGCCTTCGTCCATCGTGAAGCGTTCGCGCGACCAGTCTACGGAATCGCCGAGGATGCGCATTTGCTTCAGGATCGTGCCGCCGGAATGCGCTTTCCATTCCCACACTTTTTCGACGAACTTTTCGCGGCCCAAATCGCGGCGATCAATGCCCTGCTCGGCCAATTGCCGCGTCACCACCATTTGCGTAGCGATACCGGCATGATCGGTTCCCGGCAGCCACAACACTTTGTCGCCTTTCATTCTGCGCCAACGCGCCAACACGTCCTGCAAGGTGTGATTCAGCGCGTGTCCCATGTGCAAAAAGCCCGTCACGTTCGGCGGCGGAATCACCATCGTAAACACGGGCGCGTCCGCGTTGGTTTGCGTTTCGGGTGCAAAATAGTTGTTCGCTTCCCATTCGGGATACCAGCGGCCTTCGACTTCTTTGGGTTCGTATTGTTTTGGAATTTCCATAATTTTTAGCTATCAGCTATCAGCCATTCGCCGTTTTAGAGTTTGGGAATGGAGAAGGGATTGTAAACAAACAATCGTGAAAAGCGAAAGCTGACGGCTGATGGCTGATCGCTTCTCAGCAATTTGCCTTCTGCGGCGTGTCCGCCGATAATGCCAACTTAGAATTTACCTTACGATTTGCAAATCACGATGAGCCAAACTACAGAAGCAGCTTTGTCACCAAATACCTCTTTTGACCTGAAAAAAATTGCCGAGGGCGTGCGCTTGATTTTGGCAGGAATGGGCGAAGACCCGAACCGTCCCGGCCTTGCCGAAACGCCGCAGCGCGTCGCTGAAATGTATGCGGAAATCTGCGGCGGCTTGTATGAAGACGCGAGTGCCGAATTGAAAGTGTTACCGTCTGAGGCGCACGAAGAAATCGTGATGGTCAAAGACATTACGCTCGCTTCGATCTGCGAGCATCATTTGATCCCGTTCACGGGTGTCGCGCACGTTGCCTACATCCCGCAGGACGGGCGCATCGTCGGTTTGTCGAAGCTCGCGCGCATTGTGGACATCTTCGCGCGTCGTCCGCAGGTGCAGGAACGATTGACGACGCAGATTGCGGATTTGCTTTTTGACGGGCCACTCCAACCAAGCGGCGTGTTGGTTGTCGTCGAAGCCGTGCATTTGTGCATGACGATGCGCGGCATCAAGAAACCGGGCGCGACAACCGTGACTTCGGCGCTGCGCGGCGTATTTCGCACGGATGAAATTTTGCGCGCAGAAGCGATGGCGTTCCTCAAACGATAATTATGTTCGATAAATTCAAAGAAGAATGTGGCGTCTTTGGCATCTTCGGCAACGCGGAAGCCTCGAAGCTGGCCTATCTCGGCCTGTACTCGATGCAGCATCGCGGGCAGGAATCGGCGGGCATTGTGAGCGCCGATGGCAACAAACTCTACACAGATCGTGGGATGGGGCACGTCAGCGATGTTTTCAATGAAGACAAGCTGGATTTGCTGCGCGGGCATATCGCCATCGCGCACAACCGCTACTCGACCGCAGGCAAAGTCAGCTTGGCCGAAGCGCAGCCATTCGCGGTGAATTGCAGTTTCGGCGCGTTGGCGCTTTGTCACAACGGCAATTTGCCCGACGCGATTGAAGCGCGCGAACGGCTCGAACAGGACGGTGCGATCTTTCAATCCACGTCGGACACCGAAGTCCTGCTGCATCAAATCGCACGATCCAAAGTGCCGACCTTGCCCGAAGCGATTGTGGATGCGCTCAAGCAACACGACGGCGCGTATTCGCTGCTGTTTGCGACGCCGACGCAATTGATTGCCGTGCGCGATCCGCGTGGCTTTCGTCCGTTGGCGATGGGTGAATTAGAAGGCGCGACAGTATTCGCTTCGGAAACCTGTGCCTTCGATTTGATTGGTGCGACGTACCTCCGCGATGTTGCGCCGGGCGAGTTAATTGTCGTGGATGTCAACGGCGTGCATTCATCGAAACCGTTTGAGGCAAAACCGATTTCGCACTGCATCTTCGAGCACGTTTATTTTGCGCGCCCGGATTCGCTGATCTTCGGGCGCAGCATCAATAAGAGCCGTCACAAAATGGGGCGCATCCTCGCGCGCGAACATCCGGCGAACGCGGACATCGTCGTGCCCGTGCCGGATTCGGGCGTCGCGGCGGCGATTGGTTATGCTTCGGCTTCGAGCCTGAAGTTTCGCTTTGGCTTGGTGCGTAATCACTACGTCGGGCGCACGTTCATCGAACCGCAATCGCAGATTCGCCACTTCGGCGTGAAGATCAAATTGAATCCGGTGCGCGATTTGATCGAAGGCCGTCGCGTCGTGTTGATTGACGATTCGTTGGTGCGCGGCACGACTTCCAAGAAGATCGTCAAGATGGTGCGTGATGCGGGCGCGACCGAAGTGCATTTCCGCATCAGTTGCCCGCCCACGATTTCGCCGTGCTACTACGGCGTAGACACGCCAACGCGCGAAGAGTTGATTGGCGCGAACAATTCGGTGCAGGAGATTTGCGA
Organism: uncultured Heliobacteriaceae bacterium; assembly: GCA_964631865.1. GTDB lineage: Bacteria > Acidobacteriota > Blastocatellia > RBC074 > RBC074 > JAFDVL01. The sequence continues at coordinate 49,470 of CAZWAK010000009.1, forward strand.
TTTCATCGGCGCAGATTCGCTTGGTTATTTGAGCCTGGCAGGTTTACGCGAAGCAGTGGACGACACGACGGATTCGCATTTCTGTCAGGCGTGTTACACCGGACAATATCCGACGCTGCTGAAAAATCAGCCGGTGCAAATCGCCAGCGCGCGCGCCGGACAACGGGCGTTGTTTGAGAACGGAAAGATGACTGAATAACAGGCGTCAAGAGTTCAAGCTTCAGCTTGGGTTTTGGTTGGGCGACGAAGCAAGCTGAAGCTTGAACTCTTGACGCCTCCTCCTCACGCTTTTATGCAATCACGATGGCGACAGTTTATCGCGGCTTTGTTGCTCGCGCTCTTTGCTTTTACCGTTTTGTCATGCCGCGCCAAAGTCGAACAGGTCAACGATCAGCCGTTGCCCGATGAACCCGCGCCCGGCGGCAGTTTGCGCATCTACGCGCTCGACGTGGGGCAAGGCGATGGCTTGCTCGTGATTTCGCCGCAAGGCAAAACGGTGCTGATTGACGCGGGGCCAACCGAAGCAGGCGATGAAGTCGTCGCAGCATTGCGCAATCACGGCGTGAAGCAAATTGATCTGATGATCGCCACACATCCGCACGCGGATCACATCGGCGGGATGAAAAAAGTCTTCGATACCTTGCGCGTGAAGAGACTGCTGGACAGCGGGCAAACGTATGGCACGGCAACCTACGAAAAGCTGCTTCGCGAAGTGCAAGAGAACAACGTTTCCTACGTCAAAGCCGTGCGCGGACAGACGATTGAACTGGATTCCGGCGTGAAGTTCGATGTGCTGAATCCAGGGGCGAAATTGCTGACCGACAAAGAGGTCGGCGATGGGCGGAGCGTGCAGAATGCGAATTCCGTCGTGCTGCGTTTGAGCTATGGCAACTTTGCGATGTTGTTCACGGGCGATGCGGAATTTGAAACGGAAGCGCAGATGATGGACGCTGGATTGCCGCTCAACGCACAAGTTTTGAAAATCGGGCATCACGGCTCGCGTCACGCCACGAGCGGCAAGTTTTTGGACGCCGTCAAGCCGCAAGTCGCCGTGATTTCCAACAGCGCTGACAACGACTACGGTCATCCGTCGCAATTCACGCTGGATCGCTTGAAAAAGGCGAACATCAAAACACTGCGCACGGATTTGAGCGGCGAAATCGAAATCTTTTCGGATGGCAAAACCTTTGAAGCACGACCAGGACGTAAAGCGACGCTCGCGCAAACGTGGGCGGGACGACAGCCGGTGCGCAATGAACTGTCAGTGAATCCGTAATGCGATTCGTAGTATGATCAGGTTCCCTCAGAAAGGAGCTTTGCAATATGGAACAAGTTCTCGAAAAAGAATCGCTGGCGACGCGAGGGCGCAGATTTTATGAGCAGCATCTGAAATCATTGCTGGAGCCGGAAAACAACGGCAAGTTTTTGGCGATTGAGCCGGAATCGGGTCGGTATTTTCTGGGAACAGATCGCACCAGCGTTTCGCTCGAAGCGTTAGCGCGAATGCCGGGTAAACTGTTTTTCCTGATGCGAGTGGGGTTTCCTGCCGCTGATAAACTGGGAGCGTATGGCCGTCGAACAGGGCAGGGTTAACGAGGTTTTCGAAGCGTGCATTACGCTTGAGTTTACCAGCGGCGCGGCGCTCGAATGCGTAATTGATACGGGCTTTTCCGGGGCGCTGATGTTACCCGAAAAGCTCGTCCCGCAACTGAACGCCCGTTAAGTCGGAACCGAATGGTTCACCCTCGTTGGGGGACGAGAAATTGAAGCTGCCATCTTTGTCGTTGAAGCCTATTGGTTCAGCAGGTTGCGAACGATCAACGCGGTAATGAGCGAAACGGATGATGCGCTGATTGGCACGGAGCTATTGAAAGACACTGTGCTATTGATTGACTATGTTTCCTCGAAAGTCGAAATCAAAAATGACCAGGAAGATTAAAGAGTCTGCCCCTCAGATCATCGCCGCTTTTATTGACCGCATTGAGAATGACATCGCGGTTGTCATCTTGAGCGATGCGCCGGAAATTCACTTTAATCTGCCACTGAAATATTTGCCGCGCGACGTTGCAGAAGGCAATCATCTCAAGCTTTCATTTGAACTCGACGCTGAAACTACAGAAGCTGCACGCCAATGTGTTGCTACATTGCAAACTGAGTTAGCAACCGAACCCGAAATCCACATCAAATTATGACGCAATCCATCAGTTACAAAGACGCAGGCGTGAACATTGACGCCGCCAACGAAACGACTGCTCGCATCAAGCAAATTGCCCGCCGCACCTTCAATGACCGTGTGCTGTCTGACATTGGCAGCTTTGGCGGCATGTTCAGCGCCGCGTTCACCGACACGCGCGATCCCGTGTTAGTCGCAAGCTGCGACGGCGTCGGCACAAAACTCAAAATCGCCTTTGCCGCCGGGATTCACAACACGGTCGGCTATGACCTCGTGTCGCATTGCTTCAACGACATTTTGGTGCAGGGTGCGAAGCCGTTGTTCTTTCTGGATTACATTGCGACGGGCAAGCTGGAACCGGAAGTCGTCGAGCAAATCATCGAAGGCATGGCGCGCGCGTGCAGCGAAGGCGGCTGCGCGTTGCTCGGCGGCGAGACGGCAGAAATGCCGGGCTTTTATCCCGACGGCGAATACGACATCGCGGGCTTTATCGTAGGCGTCGTGGATCGTCGCAAGGTCATCAACGGCTCGCGCATCGTCGCGGGCGATGTCGTGCTCGGCTTGCCTGCGATGGGCTTGCACACGAACGGCTACAGTTTGGCGCGCAAGCTTTTGCTCGACGTGGCGGGCTACCAAATAGACACGCACGTCGAAGAGTTAGGCTGCACCGTCGGCACGGAGTTACTCAAACATCACAAGAGTTATTTGCCTGCACTATCGCGCCTGATTGATCACGAAGGCATTATCAAAGGCTTGGCGCACATCACAGGCGGCGGCCTGGTCGAAAATATCCCGCGCATTTTGCCGATCAATGTAGACGTCGCGTTGCGCTATGAGAGTTGGCCCGTATTGCCGGTCTACGACCTGATGCAAAAAATTGGGCAGGTGTCGCAAGCCGAAATGCTGCGCACCTTCAATCTCGGCTTGGGGATGATTGTGATTACCGGCAAGCAATTCGCGGAGTATGTCAAAGACCAAATCACGCAGACAGGCGAAACCGTGTACGAAGTCGGCGAAGTGATTGATGGCACGGGCAAGGTCGTGTTTGTATGAAGAAAACATTCATCAACCCAGTAAGCTTGCCCGACTGGAAAGACTTCTACACCCAAGTCGTCACCGTCGAAGCGCACGGCATAAAAACGATCTATGTTTCGGGACAAGTGGGTGTAGATGCACAGCAGAAGCTGGTCGGCGATGGAAGCTTGTCCACGCAAAGCAAACAGGCGTTTGCCAACTTAGCCACCGCGTTGGCGAGTGCGGGCGCGAGTTTGGCGGATGTGGTGAAAATTACGGTGTACGTGGTCAATTACAAGTACGAAGATGCGACCGTGATCGGTGCGTTGATCCAACAACATTTCGCTGCCGCACCACCTCCCGCGTGTTCGCTCATTGGCGTACAAGCATTGGCGCGCGATGAGTTTCTGATTGAGATTGAAGCTACTGCCGTTTGCAAAGATCAAGTTCACGCCGCTTGAAAGTAGATCGGATTCGTCCCCCTTAGTTGCCTCTTCCCTCCTCTAAAGTAAGCGATGAGGAACCATAATCTTGTTTAGTTGTGAATTCAGCATTGACAAGTTCCGAACAGACATGGTAAATGCTATCGCGCTCAAGCGAAACTAGTCATTTAATAACCCAAGCTTTTGCAATCATTGATCAGCTATCTTAGCGGCAGATATTTTTGATTGCCGCTCAACCTGAACCTAAGCCAGTTTTTTTTAACCTTCCACACAGTTGAAGTTGTTTTTTGAGTTATAGGAACAAACCCTTTGTTCAAAGGGTAGTCTTCCTGCTTCTGCGTGAAGAATTCCTGCTCGCATAAGCATTGCAGTTTGTATTGCAGGTAGAAGATGATTGCGCCCCCATCAATCACCCCGGCTTCTACTGGCAATGAGGGCCATTGAATGATGTTACAGAGGGGGATGACAGTTTGTGTTGGAGCCATCGGTGAGAGGCGATCTATGGGTAAAGTAGACCAGAACTGCTTCTGAAAAAGCTAAATAAAGATACTCTAGCGCCAAAACAATGCCTCTGCTTGTTGATTTCCCCAAAACTAATCACTAAAAGGCCGGCAACCATAGAAGAATAGTAGCAAGCTGACAGCAAGAGATGTCGGGCTGTAGAGTTGTCGTCTCAATAAGAAGAAGGTATGGAGAGAGGATGACTTATCAATTCAAGGAGGATATGTTGATGAATAAAGACTCTGTTTGATGAGTTGTGAGTGATCTGCGCTTCTTATGCAAAGACGGAACCCAAAACTGAACCCGGTCTGAAAACTTAGGATCAGTAAGATTCCGTCTTTGCGCCCCCAATCCCCCGATGAGAGAGATTGGATGTGGAGAGTATAGTGAAGTTGCCTATATTAACGCAACCCGTATCGTGCGTGCGGCGACAAAGTTACTTCCCCCTTCCATCCTCCCAAGAATAAGAAGCCGTTTTCTGAAGTAGCAAAGCTAATTGGCCAATTAGTCTATTGGCTTGGTCGTTGGCTGGTCTGCATAAAAAGTCCGTGTGCATGGCGGGACTCGGCAGAGCTTTGCCCAAAACTAGCTGCCTCGACATGAGGTTTCCCCTTCGGGCTTGATGATGAAGGGGGAGGTGTGTGTGACACATCGGCAAGCGGTCATTGTGTAGAGCCTATGATTACGGGATGCCATTGAGTATTCGCTCTGGTGAAAAATTTGCAGGAGGAACCATGAAATCCATTATGTCTTCGCCTCAAAAATGTTTGCGAGTAACTTTGTCTGCGGCGATTTTGACCGTCACGACAATGCTCTCATCTACGCCACAACAGGCTCAACGTGTGGCGGGGGATTTGTGGTTGACGGGGTCTGTCACCTTGAATGGAACGCCCGTGACGTCGGGGATTACTGTGTTCGATAGCAGTCGGATCAAAACGGCGCGCAGCAGTTCCGCCACCGTCAATCTGGGGAAATTGGGGCGAATCAAATTGGAGCCGGAAGCCGAAATGATTCTCCAATTTGCCCAGGGCTTGATCGGCGGCACTCAGCTTGCCGGGCTGATTGCGGTCAGCGCGAACAAAGGCGTCAAGGCCAAAGTCTCTACGCCGCACGTGTTGGTCGAAGCGGATGGGACAGCGGTCGGCTTGGTCAGCATTGACGTGAAACCGGAATACACGTGTGTCATGGTCAATCGTGGCACGGCGCGGCTGACCGCCGGACAAAAAGTTTCCACGTTGCAGCAGGGGCAGGCGCTTTCATTCGATGCGCGCGGCCCGGAAAAAAGCAGCCACTGCGAAGGGCTGAAGTCCTCCTCGCTCGCCAAGCCTGTGCCTGCGGCGGGCGCTGTTACGGCGGCGACTTTGATTCCGTTGACGGTGAGTGCAGTCGCCTCTGCGCGCGGCGTGGTCGTGACGCCGCACACTACGCCGAGTGAAGTCGTGCCGCAATCTTCTCCGCCACCGACGGCGAACAACACAAACAATCCGACCACGCCGATCAAGCCGCCACCGCCGTTCAGCGTTTGTAATTGTAAATATGATCGTGATGGCAAACCGCTTTCCAACGACCAGCGTGTCACGATTCGCCACGTGTTGCCGAACGGGAGATGTCAAACGTTGACAGTGGATTGCAACGGCTTACTCGGTCATTTCAATTTGAATGGGACGCCACGCGCGAATCACGCTCAAGATGAATGCGGAATGTGTCTGTAACGTCGCGAGGTCGTAAATGATTCTGACGCTCAAGCTGGAGACCTGGATCAAACGGAGCGCCGCGCTGGCGGTGCTGCTCTCGCTGTGCGTAGCGTTAGCGGGGCTGACCCTGTCACACTTCATCGTCAATACATTGTCCGATGAGGGCTTGGTTGTGCGGCGCTCGACGTTGCTTGCGGCGGCGGCGTACTTTCCACAATCGGCTCGTTTGCAGGCGCGCTTGGCGAAGGCTGAATTGGCGGAAGCTGCCGAAGAAGCCGACGTGACGCGAGCGGAGGCAGCGGTGCTCCACGCGGTTCGGCTCGCGCCCTGGAACAGCAATCATCAATTGTTGCTGGCCGCGGTGCGCAATATGCAAGGCGATCTCGACGCGACCGAAGTTGCCGCGCGCAGAGCCGTGCGGCTGGCTCCGCATTCGGCGCAGGCGCACTGGCAACTGGCCAATGTGCTTGTGCGACAAAACAAACTGGATGACGCGCTCAACGAATTTCAGTTCGCGGTGGCCTCAGATTCCGGCGCGGGCAGGTTGCCGGGCGCGCTGGACTTGGTTTGGAATCTTTCCGACGGCAAGGTGGACAAGCTGATTCAGGTGGTCGGAATTCATTCGCAAAGACGCTTGTTGCTCGCGCAGTATTTGCTCAAGCAAGCGCGTCCTGTCGAAGCGGCGGCGATTTACCGGAGCATCGAACGCGCCACGTTGCTGGCCTCGGCGGAAGCCACCGAATTCCTCAACGCGCTCGTGGCTTCCGGCCAACTCGAATTGGCCAGAGGGGTGTGGGAACACTTGATCGCCGCAGAAAAACCAGCGGATGGGCAAGTGCTCTACAACGGCGGGTTCGAGCGCGAACTCGTGCCCGCGTTGTCGCAGTTCGATTGGAGAATCCGGCACAGCGAATACGCGATTTTAAGTTTAGATACTGCCGTAGCACATACTGGAAAACGTTCGCTGCGCATCAATCTCACGGGACGCGATACAACTGTACTCGGAAAAGAAATCCAGCAAACAGTGATGGTAAAACCTGGGGCACGCTATCGGCTGGAATGCTATGCCAAATCAGACAAGCTGATGACCACCGAGGCTATTCACATTGCGGTGACGGAGGCGGCTTCATCAAGGCTGCTGGCAACCTCGAATGCCATCGTTGCAGGCTCCAGCGATTGGCAGCCCTACACGCTGGATTTCGTGACGGCGAGTAACGGCAAAGCAGTAATGGTCACGATCAAACGCACGCCCCGTTTCAGCTATGACGAGCCTGCGCGGGGAACGATTTGGCTGGACGATTTCATTTTGCGGGAAGCGGAGCCGCGCAAATGAACAAACGGCTCGAGCATATAATCCTCTACGGCTTGATCGGCACGGTGATCTTCACGGCGCTCGCGCACGGCGCGGTCGAACCATGGTCAGTCGCGATTTTCAAACTACTGATGATCAGCTTGACGCTGCTCTGGGGTCTGCAAGCGATCATCCACCGACAACTCACGCTGCACGTTCCGCGTGTGGTGTTTCCGCTGGGACTGCTGTTGGTTTGGGGACTGATCCAAAGCTTTGTTTACACGGATCAAGCCGGGCAGCGTCACAGTCTTTCGCTGGATGTGGAAAGCACGCGCCAAACGACGACCGTGCTGTTCGTTTTGTTGCTGGCCTTGCTGCTGGCGGCGCAACTTTTGGTGCGACGCGAGTCTCTGGCGCGGCTGCCGATGTTTTGCGCGGGCTACGGCTTGGCGCTGGCGCTCTTCGCCTTGATTCAGCATTTCGCGTGGGACGGGCATTTTTTCTGGTGGCGACAGACGACCAATCTGGTCACGGCTCCGTTCGGGCCGTTTGTGGCGCACAACCATTTTGCGGGTTACATGGAATTGCTGCTCCCGCTTCCGATGGCGTTCGTCATTTTGCCAGTGGGGCGGATGGAAGCGCGCGTGTTTTACGGCTTTGCGGCAGTCTTAATGGCCGGAGCCGCCATCACTTCGCTTTCGCGCGGCGGCTTCATCAGCCTCTTTGCCCAATTACTGTTCCTGGCCGCGGCGACGCCCTTCCTTGCGCAGCAACGGCGGGCTTCCATTCGTCATCGCACGACCAAACTTGCCACGTCATGGCTCGCCGTGCTCGTCCTGGTTGTGGCCATCGGAGCCAGCGTGTTTTGGATTGGATGGGAGCCGGTGGTCAATCGCATCGCGCAAAGAAAAATCGTGGCGACCAACGCGCAAGAGGAGTCGTTTTTCGTCAGTCGCGGTTGGATTTGGCGCGATACCGTGACGATGATTCGCGCGCATTTCGTGACGGGCGTGGGCTTGGGAGCGTTCGAGACCAGCTTCCCGCTGTACAGTCAGAGCGACGGTTCGTTGCAAGTCGCGCAAGCCCACAATGATTACTTACAGCTTGTCGCGGAAACCGGGATCGTGGGAGCTGTTTTGCTGCTTTGGTTTCTCGGCATGGTTGTGAGCCAGACGTTGCGCGGCTTGCGAGCGAGCGAGCCACTGTTCGCCGCGCTGGCGTTGGGCAGCGGCGGGAGCCTCGTTGGGATGATGGTTCACAGCATCTTTGACTTCAATCTTCAGTTGCCTTCGCACGCGCTGCTGCTGGTTTTGCTCACGGCAGTGCTGGCGCGCGTGCAGGCGTCGGACGCCAGCCCGGCGGTTGTGCCAGTGATCGAAGGCATCGCGGAAAAAGTCTTCGTCAATCCAGTCAGTTCGTAAACGGAGGTAGGGATGAAACGGCACACTCAGAAGCAACGTAGCACGATTCTCGCGCTCGCTATGTTTTGGCTGACCGTGAATGTCGCGTGGAGTCAGGCCAGCGGAAATCCAGGCGGGACAGCGGCGAAGCCAGAAACTCCAGCGCCTGCTACGGCAACGCCCGGTGCGTTGGTGGCTTTGGACGAAGATTATCGCATCGGGATCAACGACGTTGTTGAGATTCAAATCGAAGACGCCGCCGAGTTGTCCGGCTCTTACCGCATTGCGAAGTCGGGCACGTTTCTGATGCCGTTTTTAGGCCGCATCACGGCGCAGAAGAAAACGCCGGAGGAGTTGGCCAAATTCATCGCGGACGGCTTGCGCGACCGCTACCTGAGCAATCCCAACGTCCGGGTCGTCGTTCGGCAATACAACAGCCGCTCGTTTTTTATTCAGGGCGCAGTGCGCAATCCGGGCGTGTATCAAGTCGAAGGAAAACCCTCGCTGCTCGTCTTGCTGACCTTGGCGGGCGGCTTGGCCGAGAATCATAGCTCGACGGGCTTTATTCTCCGCCCGAATAAACAAGCCCCAACGTCCACACCGCCCGCAAGCGATTCGTCGCATCAAGCGGCTATGGATGCGCAACCGGCTGCGGCGCAAAACGAATATTCGCTCTTGAAGGTGAACGTCAACGGGTTACTCGTGGGGCGGTTTGAGCAGAACATGTATTTGGAACCCGGCGACATCGTCAACATTCCGCCGAACGAAGTCTTTTTCGTCGCGGGCGAAGTCCAAACGCCCGGCTCTTTTGCGCTGAAAGAAGGCACGACCTTGCGGCACGCCATTTCGCTGGCACAAGGCACAAACTTCAAAGCCGATGTAAAGCGCGGCATCATTTTCCGCGAAGACCCCGGCAGCGGAAAAAAGAGAGAAGTCAACGTGGACATTGCCGCCGTGATGAATGGCAGGCAGGAAGACGTTGCCATCTTACCCAACGACATCATCTACGTGCCCAACAGCAAGATGAAAACCGTCACCACGCCCTTGCTTCAGGCGTTGGGGCTGAACGCGGTGCGAATCCCGGTTTATTAGACGAACGGCTGCAAGATAGGAAAGACGCATGTCGGAGAAACGACTCATAAAAATTCAACCCCGCGAAGACAACGCATTTTTGCGTCCGGTGAGCTTGGCAGAAATGGCAACGCCCGGCAGTTATCACGATCACCCGCTCAGCAAACCGGAGGCTGAAGAAATGGGCGCGCAACTGCGCGAGTGGTGGCGCAAAGTCCTGCGGCACAAATGGTTGATCGCGTTGATTACCCTGATCGTCACTTCGATTGTCGCGGTGGAGGCCTTTCGGGATAAATCTATTTACTTGGCCACTGCGACCGTAGAAATTGAAAAAGCAAACCGCACCTTGTTCCGCTCCGGTGATGTAGAAATCGAGACAGAAGATAGTGACTATGGATATGAAACGAATCGGGCGATGAAATCGAAGATTCGGCTGCTCCAAACGCGCCCGTTGTTGGAGGACGTGGCCGTCATTTTGCGCCTGGAGCAGAGCGCGGAGTTTATGGCTGTCACCGAGCGCAAAGACCTCTTCGAGGCGCTCAAGAGTTTGGGCGCTTCCCTCCGTTTGCGCGGACAGAAAAAAGCCGCTCCAGCAGTCGCCGAAATCCCCGAAGTACAGTTGAGTAATACGCTGCTTCGTTCGACGGAGGAAAGCACGCGCCTGGCCTCCGCCGTAGATATTTTGCAAAGCGGTCTTGCCGCCGAACCTATCGAAGACACGCGGATGCTCGCCATCTCCTTCAAGCATAGCAACCCCGCCCTGGCCGCTTCGGTGGCCAACACGATTGCCAAAGTATTTATCGAACGAAGCTATCGCGGCAGAACAGCGACCCTCGAAGATGCCAATTCCTGGCTCAGCACGAAAACGCGCGAACTGAAAGCCAAGCTCGAACAAGTCGAACAAAACCTGGCCGCCTACACCAATCAGCGCAACATTTTCTCGACCGACGGCAAAGAAAGTTTGGTGACAGAAAAACTCTCGGCACTGCACGCGCAAGTCATGCAGGCCGATACGAAACGGATTTTGAGTCAATCGTTGTATGAAGAAGTGACGAAAGGCAATGTGGACAAATTGCCGGAAGCCTACGCCGATCCACAAACGCTCGCGTTGCAAGGAAAGCTCAATGAATTGACGACGCAAATGGCACAAATGCGCGTCAAGCTCGGCCCGGAACATCCCGAAATTGTCAAACTAAGCCGACAAATCGCCGCCATTCAAAAACAGATGGAGGACAGTCGCAGCAAATTAGCCGACCGCCTCAAAGCCGATTACGAACGCGCAACGCGCGAAGCCCAATCCTTAAATGCGGCCTTGACACAGGCCAAGAACGAAGCGGCGCAACAAAACCACAACAACATCCGGTTTAGTATCCTCAAGCAGGAAGTCGAAACGGCCAAACAGCTCTACACCGATTTTCTCCAAAAGACCAATCAGGCTAATTTGCAGGCCGCGAGTCAACAAGCCAACGATAAAGGAATACAGTTGCTGGAACCGGCCTTAGTGCCCGCTGTTCCGGTTGGCCCGCATCGCTGGCGAACGATTACGATTGGGTTACTGCTCAGTTTGGCCGCAGGTGTTGGCCTCGCCTTCTTGCTGGAGTTTCTCAACAATACGATGAAAAGCATTGAGGATGTAGCTTCCTATTTAGGGTTGCCCACCTTAGCAATCGTTCCATCGTTCAATAAGAAACAATTGCAACGACAGGCAGATGAAGCGTTGGCCGTCGTGCCATCGGCCTTTGGCGCGGTCAGTAACAAAGTGGGCGCACAATGCGGGCGACTTATGGTGCATAATGAACATACCCCTTTTGCCGAGGCATATCGTTCGATCCGAACTTCGATTTTATTATCCTCTGCGGGGACGCCACCGCGCACGATTCTCGTGACCAGTAGCCAGCCGAGCGAAGGCAAAACCACCACCGCAATTAACACGGCCATTGCCCTGTCGCAACTTAAAGCTCGCACACTAATTATAGATGCCGATATGCGTCGCCCTTCAATGCATAAAGTATTTGGCCTTGCCCCGTCGCAAGGACTCTCAACCTATTTATCCAGTAAAGAGATAGGGATTGGCACACTGATCCAGAAACTTCCTCTCTCTGACTTATACTTATTGCCCGCCGGAGTAATCCCGCCTGACCCGGCAGAATTGGTAAGCTCAAGTAGAATGAAGGAGTTACTGGAAATGCTCACGCTTGAATTTCAACACATCATTATAGATTCGCCGCCGATGATCAATGTTACCGATTCGATAGTTTTATCTACATTGGCAGATGGCGTAATTTTTGTCGTCAAAGGCGGCGAGACCAAACGCAGCATCGTCCGTCGCGCCTGTCAGGAACTCTCCGCCGTCCGCACCCGCATCATTGGCGTCGTCATCAATAATCTGAATTTGAAAACAGAAGGTTACGATGATTATTATTATCAACGGTATCATTCAGATTATAAACAGGAATAAGTAAGAAGCCAGAGTCAATATTTTGCCAGAACCTTGATGCACAGATCAGAAAACCCTACCCCAAGCATCGGAATGACAACAAAGGTTGTCAAGGGAGCGCTTTGGACATTTCTCGGTCACATCGCACCGCTCTGTGTATCCTTTGCAACTACGCCCCTTGTCATTCGCCTGCTAGGGGTTGAAAGTTATGGAATTTTGATTCTTGTTGGGTTGATTCCGAACTACTTTCTCTTCGCAGATTTTGGGATGTCAATAGCCTCCACTAAGTTCGCGGCGGAGGCGTATGCCGAAAGAGATACTAAAAGAGAAGGACGTATTATTTATACAGCCGCGTTGATTACTGTAATAACATCAATGCCGATAGCTTTGTGTATATTCTTCTTTTCAAACCTACTTCTGACGTTATTTAAAGTGCCAGCGCATTTGCGAGGCGAAGCCATTTTGGCTCTGAAGCTCGCATCTTTTACCTTTGTAATAAACCTTTTGTGCGGGATACTTAACACGCCACAGTTAACACGGCTGAGAATGGATTTAAATACTTATATTAACGCCGGTACACGAATTGTGGGGTACATCGCGACTCCAATAATGATAAGCACAGGCTTTGGTGTGGTAGGCGGGGTTGCGACATTACTGATTGTAAGTTTAATATGCCTTGTTAGCCATATATTCGTCTTCAGGTATTTATTGAGCGACCTCCCATATCTTGCTATTGATCGTTCTATAATTCGCCCTTTACTGAAATATGGGAAGGGACTGGTTACAGCAGGTGTGGCCTCTGTTTTGCTGGTAAATGCAGAAAAAGGAATCCTTGCAGCTACCGTATCAACTAACTCTTTGGCCTATTATTCTGTAGCCTTCATCTTAGCGTCAGTAGCCATGATGCTCTCTAGTGCAATGAGTCATTCATTGATTCCGGCCTTTTCACAATTATTATTGCCCGAAAAGCGAGCCGAGCTTGAGTCACTTTTCGGGCGCAGTCTAAAACTCAATATGATTGGGCTTGTGCCGGGGATCGTATGCTTATTTATCATCGCCCGCCCATTCTTTACAACCTGGGCCGGAAAGGAGTTCGGAGACGAAAGCACTCTCGTGTTTTACTGCCTTCTCGGCGGACTCTTTGTAAACTTACCAGCCTGCATTCCATACTGCATTCTCTTGGCGCGGGGCAAGGCAAATACAATCGCCGTTCTATATTGGTCAGAGTTAGCCCCATATCTGATTCTGGTGTTTACTTTGACAAAACACTATGGGGTTATCGGCGCAGCAATAGCCTGGAGTATACGAATGTTGATTGACGGGCTGATTTTCTTTTGGCTCGTAAAAAGGGAATCAACTATAGGCCTATCTGTTATTCGTTACAGTGATTATTCAATCGTATTTCTCATATTACTCTTTTCACCGGCAATGCTCTTGGCCTTCGTTTTTGAGAGTAGAGTCGTTTGGGTTATATGTGCGTTTTTGTCGTGTAGCATCGTTTATAGCATGATCGTTTGGCATAAAGTGCTACAAGCTGGCGAGCGAGCCTGGTTGGAAAAACGATTTTTGACTGCCTTTAGAGAATAAGCTGAAGTATGGCGAAACAAATCAGTGTTGTAATACCAACACACAATCGAAGTAGCCAGTTGTCGCAGGTACTCGATAATCTCTTGAAAAGCGAGGCCAACGACTTTTCGCTTATCGAAATTATCATCGTTGATGACGGCTCAGCGGTTTCCCCTAAGTCAATGATTCGGATGAAATCGGCGTCTGCCCCATTTATACTAAGATATGAACGGCAGGAGAACTTGGGGCCTTCCAGAGCAAGAAACAATGGCTATCGAAAAGCTTCTGCAAATATCGTCCTATTTATAGACGACGATATTCTCGTACCGCCGACGTTGATAGCTCAGCACGTAGTGGCTCACATTAAATATCCGGCAAGTGTAATTACTGGCCCTTGCCCATGTATCCAACCCAAAAAATCTGTGCCTTCATCGCGTTATATCCATTGGCTTGAAAGCGCCGATCTCAACTTGATTCCCGAAGCCGGTTTTGTTGAGACGCCCGCTGTCATTAGCGGAAATCTCTCTATCGAGAGAGAAATGTTTATTGAAGAAAATGGTCTGTATGACGACAATCTGTCGGCGGTCGCAGAAGACTTTGTCGTTCTTGCCAAGCTCAAACGACAAAGTATCCCTATCTACATAGGAAGAGAGTTAGCCGCTTCACATTTGCAGCCAACAAATATCGAAGAAACATGCAAGCGTGAATATAAACACGCCTTTGGCATCGGCGAGTTAGCCATAAAAATGCCAGAGTTGGCGAGCGAGTTGGCCGCAATAAAGAGGTTTCTGGACGTGAACGGAGCACCTGCCTCTACCGATTCGGTCGTCCTTTATATGAAAAAGCAGGTGAAGCGTTTGCTTGCAAAAGACCTGTTGCGGCGCTTTATGTTACGGCTCGTAATAGCTGCTGAGCGAATACTGCCGTTCGACCGATGGTTGTTTCCCTTATTCAAAATGGCGGTCGGAGTCCATATCTTTGCAGGTATTCGCGATGGAATGAAAAAGTTCCAGAGCTAAATGACAGGAGTGATTAAATCAGACGTCTGCGGTGGAGTTGTTAGATCGAAAAAGAGAGGTTTAGTTTTTAGATAGACTTCTCTAACATATTACTTTCTCAGCAATGCACGTTTGCCATTTTTGCGATACTTCAGTTGCGGGAGAATATTTCAGAAATATTACTCTTGGGTTAACGCGAAAAGGCGTGCGAGTTTCGCTTGTTGAACTTGGTCAGGGCGCTTCGCCGAAATGGTTGGCAAATGTGAGCAATGCTTCTTATTTTTGTCTCAACGCAAGCAGCAAGCTGCATTATCCAATGGCTATCTGGAAACTCATCCGCTTGCTAAAAAGCGAGGACGTTGACATTCTGCACACGCATCTATTTTTTGCTGGCCTGATCGGTGTTTTAGCCAAGCAATTTCACGGTAAGATTGTTGTGCTGATGCGGCATCACACGAGTATCGTAAGGATGCTTGGTTCAAAGATTCACGTTATGGTGGATAAATGGATGGCTGAAAAAGCTGATTATGTAATCACTGTCTCAGAAGCTGCTCGCCGGTATATGATTGAGACGGAGGGTATCAGACAGGGCAGTATCGAAGTCATCCATTTGGGTTTTGACTTTGAAAGGTTCTCGCCAAATGCGGAAGATAGAATTCAGACCCGGCGAGAGTTCGGTATCGGCGAGGACGAGTTTGTCATTGGCTATGTGGGAAATTTCGCTCCAGGTAAAGGCCACTTACAGCTTGTCGAGGCGTTTAGTAAAGTTATAGGTTGCGTTGCAAACGCGCGTCTTCTCTTAGTTGGGCGCGGAAGCTTAGCCAGTGTTACTCAAGCTGTAGAGCGACTTTCTTTGCAGGAAAAAGTTATTTTTGCCGGTTGGCGTGAGGATGTGTCTGCTTGTCTAAACGCCATGGATTTGTTTGTGCAGCCATCGCTTTCTGAAGCGTTCAGCCAGGTGTTAGTCGAATCTATGGGCGTCGGTCTTCCTGTCATCGCAACTGATGTCGGCGGGGCAAAAGAAGTTATTACTAATGGTGAAAATGGCTTTTTGATTGAGCCTGGTATGCCGACCGCAATTTACGAAAAGACCCTCATGTTAGCTGCGAATAAAGAGCTTCGTGAGCGGATCGCTTTTGTCGGACAGCAATTCGTAAAGGATCGGTTTACCGTAAAGAATATGGTCGAAGCTCACTATGAGCTTTACAAGCGGTGGATGGCAATACAAATGTAGCAGCCCCTTCGGGGTTTTACGAATAGAATAACCTTTGCAGTTCGTTATTCTCTGTCGGCAAGCAGGTCGGGAGGAAATCCTTGCAACGACCCTTAGTATCAGTAGTTATTCCAAACTATAACTATGCGCGGTATCTATCAGAAGCTATAGACAGTGTTTTGGCGCAGACCTATCCAAAGATTGAAGTCATTGTTGTTGACGATGGCTCGACCGACGAGTCAATTCCGAAACTAAGGCAGTATGGCAGCCGCATTCAATATATTCAGCAAAAGAATCAAGGCGTCGCCGCCGCTCGCAATCGAGGCATTCATCAGAGCGTTGGTGAGCTAATCGCATTCCTCGATGCGGATGATTACTGGCTACCTTTGAAAATCGAACGGCAGGTTGAGCAATTTATAAAAGCGCCTGGCTTGGGAATGGTTCATTGCGGCGTAATTGAGTTTGGTGAGGTAACGGGGGTTGAAGTAATAAGGCTGGATGGACAGCAAGGTGATGTGGCTGATGAACTATTGCTACTACAACGTTCTGTAATCTTAGGAGGCGGCAGCGGTCTAATAGTGCAACGCTCGATTCTGGAAGAAATACAAGGGTTCGATACTCACCTCTCTACTTCGGCGGATTGGGATTTATTTTATCGAATTGCTCGAAAGTATCGCGTTGGGTTCGTGGCCGAGCCGCTGGTAAAGTATCGAAGACACCGTTCCAACATGCATAGCAACATAAACGCGATGGAGCAGGATATGTTGCTGGGGTTTCATAAGGCATTTACCAATGCTTCTCTTGAAACACAACGCTTGCGCCGCCGCGCCTATGCCAAGCTTCATTTGATTCTGGCTGGCTCTTATTTTCAAGCCAGACAACTACGAAAATCTATGTGCCATTGGGGGCGAAGTTTGTTGTACTCAACGGAAGGGATCGGCTATTTGCTAAACTATCCTTTGCGTCAACTAAAACGGAGTCGAACGGCTCAATTAAGCACCTGCACATAAGTTCTGAAGCGTAGCGCGATTTGGTAAATCGCGTGTCAGTGGTGTCCCATATGATTTTTGTTGAAATCGTTGGGGTGATCGGAATCGGTTTTCCTTGATTTATCCAAGTTGATGGCGAATCCTCTTTGCGCTCCCGCAAAAGAGTGCAAACGCGGAATGGTTTCCGCAGAGGATTCGCCCTTGAAACATATCACAACCGAATCGTTCACGTTAGTGTCTTTACTGCTGTCGGCGATTGATCGGATGCCGACGCAAAAGCTCTTTGATCGTGACCCTTATGAGTCGCGCCGCACCGCGCTCAAAGGCGCGCGGTTGCTCAAGGTGCTGGCGTTCTTTCAACTCTGCGCCCCACCGTCAGCGCGCGGCTTGCTTGATTTGCTCGCTACTTCCGCGACCGCACAAAAGGCGCTGGGCGGAACGTTGGCGCGTAGCACGTTGTCTAATGCGCTGGCGCATTACGACCTCGACCTGATGGTGGAAGCCTGGCTCTTGCTGCACGGGCATTACAGCGCGTACTTGCCCAAGCTGGGCAAACCGTTCGCACGTTTGGCCGCCGTGGACGCCAGTTTAATCAAGCTCACCTTGCAGGCCTTTGATTGGGCGACCTATCGGAAGAAAACCGGTGCCGCCAAAATGACCTGCATTTTTGACTGGGTGCAAGGCCTTCCGCGCCAGTTCGTGTTCACGGCTTCCGGCAAAGTCCATGATGTCAAAGCCGCTGCCGCGCTCTCGTGGTGCGCGGGCTGGACTTATATTTTTGATCGTGGCTACTTTGGGTTCAGCTTCCTGCACGCCGTGGTAGACGCGGGCGCACACTTTGTCATTCGCTTGAAACGCCACATTCCGTGCGAACTGTTGTCCTACGCGGAATTGCCGAGGGGAACGCTGCCCGCAGGCGTGAGGGAACTGATCCTGGATGCGACGGTGAAGCTCACCGGGTGGGATACGCAAACCTGCTTGCGTCTGGTGATGTACCAACTCACGGATGGCACGGTTATTTCCGTCCTGACTACACGACACGACTTATGCGCCTTATCCATCGTGCGGATGTACAAAGAGCGTTGGACGATTGAAAACTGGTGGCGTTGGATTAAGCGTTTATACAAAATCAAAGAACCTTTGGGATGCAGCGAAAAGGCGCTGCCGTTGCAACTCGTCGCGGCCTTTGTCACAGACTTGTTGTTGCGCGTGTGCAAACACGCCGACGGCTTCAACGGTACGCTTTACTCGTTTATCCGCACGGCGCGTTTGCTGGCATTGGTACCACTGACGGAACTCGACGCTGCGTGGCGTGCGGCAATTACCCTTGCAGCTCAATCGCTGAGCGCAGGAGAACCAGTAACAAAAGAAGTAACTTGATGCGGATTATTCATATGGGACACCACTGATCGCGTGTGTTCCCAAGTGCAGCGCCGCGATTTACCAAATCGCGTTACGCTGTTATCCCGCAAAACTTTTGCTGAGGTGCTTATCAGTGCCGACGAGGTAAATTAGAATGGTAATGGCCAAGCCCGCTGTGCTCTTTATTAGTTATAACGGTTTAGATGACCCGCTCACGTACTCGCAGGTCGTGGGGTACTTACGAGAGTTAGCCGCACGCGGGATCGCGGTTCATTTGCTTACTTTTGAATGGCTTCTATCCGATACGCAGAAAAAACAATTCGACAAGGAATTAGCGCAAGCAGGAATTACCTGGCACAGATTGCGGTATCACAAACGTCCTTCATTCTTAGCAACTCTTTATGATATTGCGCTGGGCACTTTGAAATCTGCATATCTTTGCCGCAAGTATTACGTCAAACTTGTTCACGCTCGGAATTATATTCCTGCGTGTATCGCACTGTTATTAAATTGGTTCTGTGACTATAAGTGGTTATTCGATCTACGAGGACTGATGGCGGAAGAATATGTGGAGGGTGGGAACTGGCGCGCGGGTGATTATAAGTTTCATCTGACAAAACGGATGGAACGTACATTCTTGAGTGATGCGAATGAGATTGTAATGCTCACGGAGCGCATCAAGGGCGAGTTACTCAAAACAGAATCTGCACTGGCCCACCGAGCGGCGGATATTACGGTCATTCCCTGCTGTGTGGATATGTCTCGCTTCAATCTCTCTGCGGATCAACGCACGGCTTATCGAGTCGAACGAGGCTGGCAAAGTAAGCGCGTGATTACTTATGTCGGCAAAATTGGAACCTGGTATTTGCACGATGAGATGGCGCGGTTCTTCGCGTTCGCCTGGCAGCGGGATGCACGCTTTTTCTTTCAGGTTCTGACCCAAAGCGATCCTGCGCTGCTGCGGCAATCGCTGGCCAACTATCACGTGCCGACCGAAGCTTATGACATCCGTTTTGTGCCGTCTGAACACGTGCCGTTGGTGTTGGCGGCCTCTGATGCGGGGATTTCGTTTATTCGTGCTTGCTATTCCAAACTTGCTTCGTCACCTACGAAGAATGGTGAATATCTCGCGGCGGGGTTGCCAATCATCATCAATGCGGGGATTGGCGACACCGATTGGCAAACGGAAACGCAGCGGCTGGGCGTCGTTTTACGTGAGTTTTCTGCGGCGGAATTCCAGCGTGGTGTCGCTGCTTTGGATGAACTTCTTTCGACAAGCGAGACTAGACAACGTTGTCGGGAATTTGCGGCCCGTGAATTATCGCTGGCATCGGTTGGGGGGCCGCGCTATGCCTCAATCTATGGTCGTTTGTTGTCCCCGTCCTGGCCGAACATCGCTGCCGTAGAAGAAACATCCGCGCGAATTTAGCGGCGAAACTCATGTGTGCCATCGCAGGCATTGTCGCCCATCAGGGCGAATTGCCCGGTATTGAAGTGCTGGGCCAAGCCCAACGCCATCGCGGCCCCGATGCCAAAGGCACGTGGTCGGACGGCATCTGCACGCTGGGGCATCAGCGGCTGGCGATCATTGATTTGTCCGAAGCCGGTCGGCAGCCGCTCAGCAATGAAGACGGCACGGTTTGGATTACTTTCAATGGAGAAATTTACAACTTCCAAACGTTGCGCCGCGAGTTGGAGGACGCTGGTCATCGCTTTCGTACGCGAACGGATACAGAAGTTATTGTTCACGCTTACGAACAATGGGGGGCGGGATGCGTTCGGCGCTTGCGTGGCATGTTTGCGTTTGGCTTGTGGGATCAACGACGGCGGCGCTTGCTCCTGGCGCGGGATCGCGTCGGAAAGAAGCCGTTATTTTATGCGCAGGCGGGCAACCGGTTTCTGTTCGCTTCTGAGTTGCAAGGTTTGCTGGCGGATGACCAGATACCGCGCGAAACCAACTATGAAGCGATGGATGCCTATTTGACGTACGGCTATATCCCTGCGCCCCACACAGCGTTTCGTCGGATTTTCAAGTTGCCCCCGGCGCATTGGTTGACGTTGGATTGGAACGAGGGCGAGCCGGGAATTCATATCGAACGATATTGGTCGCTTGTCTACACGCCCAAACTGACGCTCGGCGAAGATGCAGCGCGCGAGATTTTGCGGGAAAAGCTGACCGAAGCCGTGCGACTGCGGATGGTCAGCGATGTGCCGCTCGGCGCGTTTCTGTCGGGTGGCATTGATTCAAGCATCGTGGTCGGATTGATGGCACAACTTTCCGGCGCGCGCGTCAAGACGTTTTCCATCGGGTTTGAGGATGCCGCGTACGATGAAACGGCGCACGCGCGGCGCATTGCCGAAAAGTGGCACACCGACCATCACGAATTTATCGTCCAGCCCAATGCTTTAGAGATTTTGCCGAAGCTGGTTCGACATTTCGGCGAGCCGTATGCCGATTCGTCAGCGATACCAACGTTCGCTGTTTCGCAATTGACGCGCCAGCACGTGACGGTTGCACTCAATGGTGACGGGGGCGACGAAAGCTTTGCGGGCTATGAGCGGTATCTGGGCCATCAACTGGCAGAGCGTGTGAATACGCTGCCCGGTGTTACAGCCGCCGCGCGCGTGCTCAGTCAATTCATTCCAGAGTCGTTGTCACACAAGAGTCGCGTACGATCTGCCCAGCGGTTTTTCTCTGTCGCCGCTGCTCCGATGACCGCGCGACATACGCGGTGGGTGGGCTACTTCGATAGCGCGGCCAAGTCGCAACTGTATAGCCGTGCTTTTCTGCAACAACTGCATGGCGCGCGCGATGGCTGGCTCGGCACGTTATTTCAAGAAGTCGCAACGCTTGATCCCGTAGACGCGGCCATGGCGGTGGATGTGCGTTCGTATTTGCCGTTTGATTTGTTGGTGAAAGTGGACATCACCTCGATGGCCAACAGCCTGGAAGCGCGTTCGCCTTTTCTGGATCACGAGGTGATGGAGTTCGCCGCGCGCTTACCTGTTCATTTGAAAATGCGCGGTGGGCAATTGAAATCCTTGCTCAAACGCACGTTCGCAGACTTGCTCCCGCCCGCCAACGTCCAGCGGCGCAAGATGGGCTTTGGCGTTCCGTTGGACGCCTGGTTGCGCGGCGAGTTGCGCGAATTGGTGAGCGATACATTGCTTTCCACGCGGGCGTTGCAGCGCGGTTATTTTCAACCGGCGGCGCTGACGCGCCTGCTGCGCGAACATTGGCAGGGAACTGCCGACCATTCTTTCAAGCTCTGGAATTTGCTGATGCTCGAACTATGGCAGCGAGAGTTTGTTTCCTGATCGTTGCCGAATTACCCGCAGTTTTTTCAATGACACGAACATCAATTATCAAAATCGCTGCGCTCGTGCTCTATCCGCTGAATCTTGCGCCCGGGCAACGCTATCGCATCGAGCAATGGGCACCGCATTTGGAGGCGCAAGGGATCACGGTCGAAATGCTGCCGTTTGCGGACGAAGCGTTGATGCGATGGTTGCATCAGCCGGGTCATTCCGGGGCGAAAGTGACGGGACTCGCGCGGTGTTTGGGGCGGCACGTGCGCTGGCTGTTTGACTTGCGCGGGTACGACGCGATTTATCTGTTTCGCGCGGCGAGCATTGTCGGGCCGGCGTTGTTGGAGCGCGTGCTGCCCTGGCTGGGGCGTCCGGTGATCTACGATTTTGATGACGCGATTTATCTGCTGCACACGACCGCTGCCAATCGCGCGTTCGGCTGGTTGAAATGCCCTGGCAAAACGGCCCGCCTCTGCCGTCTGAGTTCGCACGTCGTGGTGGGCAACAGTTATTTGGCGCAGTACGCGCGGCAACATAACGAACGGGTCACAGTGATTCCGTCCAGCGTGGATACGGACGCTTATGCGACAGGTTACAAGAACACAGCGCCAGGGCGCGCGATCGTAGGTTGGACGGGCAGTTCCACTTCGCAGACCTATCTCGAAAGTTTTGCGCCGTTGCTGCGCGCATTGCATCAACGCCGCGAGATCGAATTCCACGTCATTTCTGACCGCCAGCCGGAGCTGCCAAACGTGCCGGTGATTTGGCATCGGTGGTCGCCGGAAACGGAAATCACGGATTTGGCGCGCTTTGACGTTGGCATTATGCCGATGCCCGATGATGAGTGGGCGCGCGGCAAATGTGCAATGAAGGCGTTGCTGTATATGGCGCTGGGGATTCCAACGGTTTGCTCCGCGGTCGGAACAAATGTGGAAGTGATTCAGCACGGCGCAAACGGTTTGCTTGCCCGCACCGATGAGGAATGGCTCGCGTGTTTGGAGAGCTTGATTGATGATGCCGCGTTGCGCCAACGCTTGGGCACGGCAGGGCGACAGACGATTGAGGAACGCTACTCCATGCGGCATTGCGCAGCTTTATTTGCCGACGTGATTCGTGACACGTTGGCGCAACACGAGGCGCAGCGAGAGAGCAAACGATGGTTTCTTCTGAAGTCCAAAAACAGCGCGCCATAACGACGCATTCCCAACAGGCAACGTTATTTGCTTCACGCTATGAAGTCATTGCGCAAGACCCGTATCAGAACTGTTTTGTGTACAGCCGGAAGCGGTTGAATGAATGGTTGGATAAATTTCTGCCCGCGCGCGGAGACGGAAAAACGATGTTGGATGTAGGCTGCGGCACGGGCTATCACCTGGCGCGTTATCAAGCGCGCGGCTTTCAGTTGACGGGCGTGGATGGCTCTGCGGAGATGCTGCGGCAGGCGCGCGCGCACAACCCGGACATTGAGTTTCATCAATCGGACGTGGATCGAATGACTTTGCCGGACGCGCGTTTTGACTTTGCGCTTTGCCTCGAGGTGCTGCGTTATTTGCCCGACATTCGGCCTTGCCTGCGAGAACTTCATCGCACGCTCAAGTCCGGCGGCACAGCCCTGGTGACGGCGGCTCCGCTCTGGCAGGCGAATTGTTATGCGCCCGTGAATCGTCTGGCCACGCGGCTGGGCACGAAGTCGTTGACGCCGCTGAAGCAGTATTTTCATTCGGCGGGCCAGTTAGAACGAGCATTCAAAGCGGCGGGGTTTGATGAGATTGAAATACACGGCGTTTATGGCGGCGTGATGATTTGGCTCGAACGACTCGTGCCTGCCGCGCTGCCGGGCTTGTTGCGGTGCTGGGAAACGATTGATGATCGCATAGCCGACGCGCCGTTCTGGCGGCATTTCTCCAACATGTTTTTGGTGCGAGCGAGCAAACGATGAAGCCTGCGCCGGAAGCGGTCAACACCCTGTCGCGCGGCGTTTTTACCTTGAGCATTGATTTTGAATTGCTCTGGGGCACGGTGGATCAGCATGGGCCGGAGCGGTTTCGCGCGGCTTGTGCGTTGGAACGCAAAGAAATCATTGATCGGTTGTTGCGGTTGTTTGAGGCATTTGATGTCGCGGCGACATGGTGCATTGTCGGGCATTTGTTTCTGGCGCAATGCCGCGCGCAAAACGGGCGCAAGCATCCTGAAATCGTGCGCCCCAAACATCCTTGGCTGCACGAAGATTGGTTCGCGCACGATCCTTGCGACGACGAACACGACGAGCATTTGTTTCTGGGACGTAGTTTGGTGGAAAAGATTCGCGCCTGTCGTGTGCCGCAGGAAATCGGTTGTCACACGTTTTCGCACGTGATCTTCGGCGATGCCGGTTGTTCGCGCGAAACGGCACAAAGCGAGTTGGCCGCATGTGTGCGCGTGGCGCGGGCGATGGGGATTGAACTGCGCGCCTTTGCATTCCCGCGCGACCGCATCGGGCATCTGGATGTGCTGAGCGAATTTGATTTCACGTGTTATCGCGGGCGCGAACCGCATTGGTATGAAAAACGCAAGCTGCCCGAACCGCTGCGACGTTTGGCCAGTTTGACCGGCGTGCTGTTGGCCACCGAACCGCCGCTGGTCGTGCCGGAATGGCAGGCCGAGGGAATTTGGAACATTCCCGGCTCGATGATTTATTTCCCCAAGCACGGATTTCGGCGCTACATCCCCGTTGCACTGCGGGTGAAGCGGGCGGTGAAAGGGCTGAACGCGGCGGCGCGCGCGCATAAAATCTTTCATCTGTGGTTTCATCCAACCAACCTGGCCGACGATTTGGACGCAATGTTTACAGGGTTGCGCGCGATTTTGCAGCACGCCAACGAACTGCGCGCGCGCGATCAATTGATGATTCTGCCGATGAGCGACTTGGTGGCGGCACAACCAAAACATGTGCAAGCGGCTGGAGCTTCGTAATGCTGGATTCTCTTGGAGAAACGCGATGGTGGCTGTATCCGACGGCTTGTCTGGCGGCCCTTGTGCTGGGGTATGGCGTCTCGCGTTCGCCTGAAACCGGTGCCGCGATTTTGCTGGGCGCAGTCGTGGCGCTGATCTGTCTCGCCTTGGTCGCGCACAATCCTGGTGACCGAACGTTTCGGGTGCGTTTATTTCTGGGAGCCGTGTGTGTTCGTTGGGTCACAGGGATTTGGCTTGAGAACACGACGTCGTTACGTCCGTTGGTCGGGGATGCGCACACGTATAGTTCTTTGGGACATTTGCTTTCGCAATCCTGGTTAGGGGCGGGAGGCCCTCATCCCTGGTTGGCTTCAGCCACGAACTTCAATCGTTCGGGCTGGGGGATGTCGTACTATGTGGCGGTCATTTATTCTATCGTCGGAGAAAACCTGTTGGCTGCGGCCTTTGTGACGGCGTCCTTCGGAGCTTTAACCGCCATCGTTATTTACCGGGTCACGATGCTTTTGTTCGATCACGTGCGCATTGCCCGCACGGCGGCGTTGCTGGTCGCGTTTGCGCCTTCGCTGGTGATTTGGTCTTCGTATCCGCTGAAGGATGGGTTGATCGTGTTGTGTTTGAGTTTGTGCGCGTATCACGCCTTGCAGTTGCGTGAAAAAATCCGCCTCAAGCATGTGACGCTTTTGCTGCTGTTTCTCTTTTGCCTGTACTCGCTCCGCCACTATGTTTTCATCGTTCTGTTTGTGGCGGTGGCGGGCGGAATGATGCTGGGGACGAATCGCTTTTCGCCTGCCCGCCTTTTGCAAGGCGGATTGATCGTCTTACTCCTCGGTTTTGTATTTGTGTACTTCGGAGCCAAAGAGGTCGCCGAAAAAAATCTTGACCTGAAAAGAATTCAAAGTGGACGAGTGTGGGGCGCAAAGGCCGCCAACACGGGCTATGGAGCCGAGGTGGACATCACGGACACCCGCTCCGCCCTCGCGTTTTTGCCCATCGGGATGTCGTACGTTTTGCTCGCGCCTTTTCCCTGGCGGATCAACAGCTTCGGACAAGCCATTACTTTGCCCGAACTGATACTGTGGTGGTGTGCGTTTCCGTTCCTGCTCAAAGGCTACTGGTTTGCGCTGCGGCAGCGGCTGAAGGAGACGTTCACGATTTGCTTGTTCACGTTAGGGTTGACGCTGGTGTATGCGTTGTATCAAACGAACGTGGGCACGGCATATCGGCAGCGCGCGCAGTTGTATGTCTTTTTCTTCATCTTCATCAGCGTGGGGTGGGAGCTGCGTCGCCAAGCCAGAATGCTCAGGCAGGCGGAACGAGCGCGCTGGTATGAACAACTCAGAACGCGCTATGCCAGCGAGGTGCCCGCTGTTCAGAGTACGAATTGAATGGAACCCGTGCGCGTCGTTCGCATCATTGATCGTCTCAACATCGGCGGCCCGGCCAAACATGTGACGTGGCTCAGCGCGGGGCTTGATCCGGCACGGTTCAAAACGACCTTGATCGCCGGGACGGTCTCGCCACACGAAGGTGATCTGACCGACGCGGCGCGCGCGGCAGGCGTTTCGTTGACACTCATCCGCGAGATGGGGCGCGAACTCAGTTGGCGCGATTGCGTAGTGATCGTGAAGCTGTTGCGGTGGCTGTGGCAGATCAAGCCTGACATCGTGCATACGCACAAAGCGAAAGCCGGCGCGGTGGGGCGTGTCGCGGCTTGGTTGTACAAATGGTTGACGCCTTCGCTGTTGTGGTTGCGCCCGCGCCCATTGGCGGTCGTTCACACCTATCACGGGCATATTTTTCACAGTTACTACGGCCCGCTGAAAACGCGGTTCTTCGTGCGGATTGAGCGGTGGCTCGCGTGGCTCGTGACGGATCGCATCATTGTCCTCAGCGAACAGCAACGGCGTGAAATCAACGAAGATTTTGGGGTAGGTCGCGCGGCGCAGTTTTGTGTGATTCCGCTCGGCATCGCCTGCGAGGAAGTCGCGCCAAATCCGCGTTCGCTCCGCGAAGAGTTTGGATTGTCCGAACACGAACTACTGATCGGTGTCATCGGGCGTTTGTGCGCGGTCAAGCATCACGCTTTGTTGTTGCGCGCGCTGGCGACGTTATGTCGAGATGCCGCTTTCCGAAACAACGTGCGATTGTTGATGATCGGCGACGGCGAACTGCGGCACGAGTTGGAAGCGTTGGCGCAGCGACTGCAAATCGCTGACCGCGTTCTCTTCACCGGGTTTCGCTCCGACGTTCTCGCGCTGTATCAGGAGTTCGACCTCGTAGCCTTGAGTTCGCTGAATGAAGGAACGCCGCTGACTTTGATTGAAGCGATGAATTGCGGGCGCGCGGTCGTGGCGACGGAGGTCGGTGGCGTAGTGGACATTTTGGGGCAACGGCAAAGCTGCTCCGCTGGCGTCACAATTTGGGAACACGGCGTGACCGTGCCTTCCAATGACGAACAAACGTTGGCGCAGGCCTTGCGCTATTTGCTCGAATGTCCTGCCTTGCGGCAGGCGATGGGGCAGCGCGGGCGCGCGTTCGTGCGGACGAAATTATCACGCGAGCGATTGCTTCGGGATGTAACGAAACTCTATCAGGAATTGGTGTATCAGGGTCGCATTCAACCAGCCACGCAATACACGAAGCTACACGGATTGTGAACACAATGTAACAGCAATTCTCAATTTGGGATTGAAACCACTGCATTCTTCATTGTTCCTTCTTCACTCTTCATTGTTCGACGAGGCCCCACGGAAAAGAATGAAAAAGGAAGAAGGAACAATGAAGAATCAGGTTCTTGTCATCTACAGCAGTTTCAAATTGAGAATTGCTGACAATGTAAGTCGGTAATTCGTATCTGCACGTGTGCGGCGCGGTCACAAATTCAGGGGAAAGAACATGAAGGTTCTCATTACAGGTGGCGCAGGATTCATCGGCTCGCATTTGGCCGAACGCTATCTCGAACGCGGCGATGACGTCTATATCATTGACGATCTTTCGACCGGTTCGATGGACAACATCGAGCCGCTCAAAAGCCATCCCAAATTCACCTACCACATTGACACGGTTCGTAATCATTATCTGACCGCCGAGTTGATAGACACCTGTGACCTGATTTATCACCTCGCCGCGGCGGTCGGCGTCAAGCTGATTGTCGAAAGCCCGGTGAAAACCATCGAAACCAATATTCGCGGCACGGATGTCGTGCTCAGTCTGGCCGCGAAAAAACGCAAGCGCGTGTTAGTCGCTTCGACATCCGAAGTCTACGGCAAACGCGAGCAGGTGCCGTTTCGCGAAGACGACGATTTGGTGATGGGGCCAACGAGCAAAGGCCGCTGGAGCTATGCCTGCTCGAAAGCAATTGATGAGTTTCTGGCCATTGCCTATTGGAAAGAAAAGCTTGTGCCGACGGTCATCGCGCGGCTGTTCAATACCGTCGGGCCGCGCCAAACGGGACGCTATGGGATGGTGATTCCCAACTTCGTGCGACAGGCATTGACCGGGCGCGACATCACGGTGTACGGCGATGGCCGCCAGACCCGCTGCTTCACGCACGTCTCCGATGTGGTCGGAGCCTTGATGGGCTTGGCCGAAAACCACAACGCGCTGGGCGAGGTATACAACATCGGCAGCCCGCAGGAAGTCACGATTCTGGAACTGGCCGAACGCATCAAGAACTTAACGCGCTCGGACTCGCGCATCGTGTTTGTGCCGTACGCCGAGGCGTATGAAGAAGGCTTTGAAGATATGATGCGGCGCGTGCCGGACACGACGAAACTCCGCAATCTGATCGGGTACGCACCGCAATGCAATTTGGACGAAATCCTCACGAGCGTCATCGAATATCAACGATGCAGGCTGGCAAACGAAGACAGGATGCCCGGCTTTCTGCGC
The DNA here is from genome assembly GCA_964631865.1 of uncultured Heliobacteriaceae bacterium. GTDB lineage: Bacteria > Acidobacteriota > Blastocatellia > RBC074 > RBC074 > JAFDVL01. The sequence goes on from CAZWAK010000009.1 coordinate 77,774, forward strand.
ACATCGGTGACGGCGGCGCGTTGATCTTCATTGCACCGGATTTCAATTGTGTCTACCGCCGCGCGAAGCGTTTGGAGTGCGACGGTCTCGACGTCGCTTTGGGTTTGTCGTGTATCCCAAAGCGACGTCCAGCCGTCGCACTCCAAACGCTTCGCGCGTAACCGTACACGCAACTGAAATCCGATCTAACGCTCTTGCCGGAAACTTCTATGCCGTTTTTCGCAGGCAGTCTGTTTACGTTTTTGTTGGCGGTCGGACTCACGTGGATGGTGCGCCATCTCGCGCGCGCCAACGGGCTGGTCGCCGCGCCGCGCCCGGATCGCTGGCATCAGCAAAGCACGGCGATGTGCGGAGGCATTGCGATGTTTCTGGCGTTCTTCGTCGGCAGTTGGCTCTGCGCGCCGTCGGTGCCGGGCACGCGGTTGATTTTGTTGGGCGGCGGGCTGCTGTTTTTGATGGGCTTGGCGGACGACTTGTTGCAACTGCGCCCGCCCGTGAAGCTGGTCATTCAATTGGCGGTGGCGGCGCTGGTGGTGTTTCTGGGGCGACGTTTGCCGTGGACGGATTCTCAGGCTGTCAACATTGCGCTTACGATTTTCTTTTTGGTGGGCATCACGAACGCGCTGAACCTGCTCGACAACATGGATGGTTTGGCCGGCGGCGTCAGTCTGATCGCGTGTGCGTTTTTGATGATGACGCTGCTGCTCAACGGGCAAACATCGCACGCCCTTTTGCCCGCGTTATTGGGCGGCGCGGTGCTGGGTTTTCTGCTCTTCAATTTCCATCCCGCTTCGATTTTTATGGGCGATTGCGGTTCGATGTTTCTCGGCTTTGCGCTCGGTATGATGGCGCTGCTGAGTGAACATGATCGCACGCGCAACCTCTCCGCCGTCGTCTTGACGCCCGTGCTGATTTTGCTGATCCCGATTTTCGATACGTGCCTCGTGACCGTCTCGCGCAAGCTGTCGGGCCGTTCCGTCGCGCAAGGCGGACGCGATCACACATCGCATCGGTTGGTCGCGTTGGGCTTGTCGGAGCGGCGTGCCGTGTGGCTGCTGTACGCGCTCGCAATCATCGCGGGCAGCGCGGCATTGCTGATGCGCGGGTTGGATGCCCAGGGGCTGTTTTGGGTGCTTCCCGCCGTCGCTTTGGCGATGCTGTTGCTCGGCATTTATCTGGGGCGCGTGCGCGTTTATGCCGACAGCGAACCAACGACGGGCGGGCTGGTTTCTGTTGTCCTCAAGAACTGAAAAAACATAACGATTGACGCCACCACGCGCGTAGTAATTACGAGCCTCTAAAACTACAAAAGGAAAAGCGTATGCAAACACCATCTCAACCGATAGGCGGGGAAAACCTACGGCCTCAGGCCAAAACCCTGGACGTCGTCGTCAGTCAATTGCCCGACGAAGAACTGCTCTACGATCTCAAAACGCATCGAGCCTACTGTTTGAATAAAACAGCGGCGGCGGTATGGAACCACTGTGATGGCGAAACGACTGTGACCGCAATGACGCACGTGATCGCGCGCGAGTTGGGCACAGAAGTGAGCGAAGAATGGATTTGGCTCGCGCTGCGACAACTCCACCGCTCGTCGCTGCTGGAACCCGGAATCGTCTGGCCTGAAACCATGTCGCGGCGAGCAGTCATGCGAAAACTCGGCGCGGGTGCTTTGGCAATTCCAATGGTGCTGGCGATTGTCGCTCCAGCTGCCGCTCAAGCCGCTTCGTGCGTGGCCACTGGGAGTAGAGGAAATTGCACTGCTACCGGGGGAAATAATTGTTGTTCGACCTGTTGTAATAACACGACTGACATCTGTTTGCAGACCGGGCTTACCAATGCAGCCCCCTGCGAAAGAGATTGCCAGTGTACGAACAGTACACAAATGAGGTGTCCAGTGGCGACTCCCAGAGTTTGCGTTTGAACTCACAATGGCTAGAAGCAAAAGGCTCATACGCGGAAAACGAATCGCGCAAATTCTAGCGGCTGAATGGAGCCGCGCGCTCTCGCTCTCGACGGAGGAACTCGCACAGGTTGCCTCGCTGCTTTTGAATTCGGGGAGCGCCGCGTGGGCGTGGCGACAGATTTGCCAAACGTCGCTTCGCCACACGCCCGCCGCACACGACTTGCAGCAAGCCTATCGGTTGCACACGTTGCAAGTGGCGGTGAAGGAGCGCGAGATTGCCCAAGTCTTTGCCGTCTTGCGCGCGCGCGGGCTGGAGCCGTTGTTGGGGAAAGGCTGGGCGATTGCCCGCGAGTATCCTGAGCCGGGCTTGCGCCCGTTCGGCGACATTGATTTGTACGTGCGGCGCGCGCAGTACGACGAAGTTTGCGCCGCGTTGCAAACCTGTGCGGCGGGGCACGCCGTTGATCTGCACGCCGGAGCCGCCGAGTTGGATGATCGTCCTTTCGATGATCTCTATGCCCATTCGCGGCTGGTTCCCGTCGCCGACGGAGCCGCGCGGATTTTGGGGGCGGAAGACAATCTGCGCTTGCTCTGCCTGCATTTCTTGCGCGAAGGGGCGCTGCGGCCTCTATGGTTGTGCGACATCGCAGTGGCGTTGGAGAAGTTGCCGCCGGATTTCGACTGGGACTATTTCCTCAGCGGCACGCCACGACGTTCGGATTGGGTCGTTGCCACGCTCAGCCTTGCGCACGAATTGCTCGGCGTACGTGTGCCTGTGACTGTGCAAACCGTTCCACTGCCGCGCTGGCTGGTGCCGACCGTGCTCCAACTTTGGGGCCAGGGAAAAGTCACCAGAGGCCGTCGCACGAAAATGGCGAGTTACTGGCGGCAGCCGACAGGCGTGCTGCACGCCTTGCGCGAGCGTTGGCCGAACGCCATCGAAGCGACCATCGGAACCAGAGCGCCGTTCAATAATTGGCCGCGCTTGCCCTTTCAATTAGTCGAATGCGTTTTGCGGACGACCGCCTTCGTGAGAAGCACGAACGCTGACACCCGAAACCTCTCACCTCTCACCTAGATCGGTTTTAAGTTGTGTGTATGGTTGATGAGCGCGAAGCGTTTGGAGTGCGACGGTCTCGACGTCGCTTTGGCTCCGAGGATTTCAAATCTGAAATTTGAGATTTGAGATTCGCCGTTGCCGCAGCACTCCAACCGCTTCGCGCAGCGGGATACGCAATTGAAATCCGGTCCAGGGTAGAAAAAACAAGTGTTAGGTCTTCGGATTTTGGTTTGGGCGCGCATCTGAACATTCAACCCGAAACTGCTGTAGGTGCAATGATGGAAATTTTCCTTTTGATCGCACGACTGATTTTGACTGTCGTCTTGGGTGTGGCGGGAGCCGCCAAACTGGCGGATCAAGCGGGTTCGCGCCGCGCGCTCGCGGGGTTTGGCGTGCCCGAAGAACTGGCGAAACTACTCGCCTGGTGGTTGCCAATGACCGAGATCATGGTCGCACTCGCGTTGCTCCCACTGGCCACCGCGTGGTTCGGTGGATGCGGCGCATTGGTTTTGCTGCTGGCGTTTCTGCTCGGCATCGGCGTCAACTTGGTGCGTGGCAGGACGCCGGATTGTCATTGCTTTGGGCAATTGCATTCAGAGCCGGTCAGTTGGAACGTCTTCGTCCGCAATGCGGCATTGGCGATGCTGGCAGCGTTCATCGTCGTAGAGGGCAAAGAGAACGTCGGTCTGAGTGCGACAGCTTGGATGAATGAAATGAACACGAACGAAGGGATCAGGTTGCTTTTGAGCGTTGCGGCGGTGGCGTTGCTGGTGTCGGTTTTGTTGCTGTTGGCGCGCGCGCTGAAACAGCAGGCGGCGCTGCTGGAAACCGTGACGGCGCTGAAGAAAGTGATTGACGAAGACTACGCCGAACTCGCGCCGGTCGAACGCGCAGACGTTGCGCCGCCGGTCGAAGGCTTGCCCGTAGGTGCGCCCGCGCCGGAGTTTTCGTTTGCCACGCTGGCGGGCGGGGAATTGTCGCTGGCGGAATTGCTGGCGTGGGGCAAACCCGTGCTGCTGTTGTTTGTCAGCCCAACTTGTTCGCCGTGCCGCACGCTGTTGCCGCAGGTCAGAGCGTGGCAGCGCGATTATGGAGATGTTCTGACCATCGCTTTGCTCAGCAAAGGGACGGAGAAAGAAGCGCGCGGCAAACTTGTGAAGTACGAAGTGCAACCCGTATTGTTGCAAGGCGAGTCGTCCATCGCGGACGAGTATCAAGCGAAATGGACGCCGGCTGGGGTGTTGCTTGATCGCAACGGCAAGATCGCCAGCCCCGTCACGTCGGGCGAGGCGGCGATTCGGGCGTTGGTCACACATGCGGTTGCGACGGCGGAACCAACGAACGGCAGCGAGGCGAAGATGTCGCGCCCGCCAATCAAACTGGGCACGTCGCTCTTCAATGTCGGCGAACCCGCGCCCCGCTTTGCTTTGCCGGGGTTGGACGGCAATGAAATCAGCCTCGACAGTTTGCTCGGCCAAGACACGTTGTTGTTGTTTTGGAATCCGGGCTGCGGCTTTTGCCAGGCGATGGCTGACGACTTGAGGCGCTGGGAAGCGAAGCCCAACAGCACACGACTTGTATTTATCGCTTCGGGCGCAGCGGCAGATGTACAGCGCGAGCGAGCGCGGTTCAAATCCCTGTTTTTGCACGATGCCGAGTTCGACATTGCTCCGCTGTTCGGCGCAAACGGCACGCCTTCCGCTGTGTTGCTGGATGCGACGGGGCGCATTGCTTCCAGCTTGGCGGTGGGCGAACAGAATATTCTGGCGCTGCTCGGCATTCGCAAATTCGCTTTGCCGGTCGCCAACCGTCTGGCCTCTGCGGCGGAGACTGTCGCTGGGTGACAACGCAACTGCCATTCAAATTGTCTGGTCATCGTCCCAGCAACGATGGGGCAGCATGGACAACCGCACAAGCCATCCGCTTGTTTGGCGTGTGCATCGGGCTGCGCACGAACAATGCAGAACTGTCGGAAGAATTGCCTGCGTATTTTCCGCCCCTGTGGAAGCGTTCTTCTGCGACGACGGTAGATCGCATTTTTTCGCTGCGCGTGGGCAAATTGAGCCACGCGCTGTTTGAAGACGAGACGCTGGTGCTGCAAGCGAGCCGCCGCACACATCTGCTGACGGACTTCCAACGTCGCTTGAAAATGTACGTGGCTGAAATGGCGCGGCGCAGAGTCTTTGTCCACGCGGGTGCAGTCGGCTGGCAGGGCAAAGCAATTCTGCTGCCGGGTCGTAGCTACAGCGGAAAAACGACGCTGGTGCGCGCATTGGTGCGGGCAGGCGCGACATATTATTCCGACGAATACGCGGTGTTGGATTTGCAAGGACGAGTCCACCCGTACCCGCAACCGCTGGGGCTGCGCGAGCCGGGCGCGTTCGTGCAGCACCATTGTTCGGTAGCGGAGTTCGGCGGCCTCACCGGAACCAAGCCATTGCCGGTCGGATTAGTTCTGGTCAGCCCATATCAAGCCAACGCGCGTTGGCGTCCCGTGCCATTAACGCCGGGACAGGGCGTGCTGGCCTTGCTCGATCACACCGTCCCGGCGCGTCGTCAGCCGGAAGTCGTGCTGTCCGTGTTGCGGCAAGCCGTGTTGCAAGCCACGATCTTGAAAGGGAGTCGCCACGATGCCGCAGCGTTGGCTCCGCGCCTCCTGGCAAAAGCCGCCTGAAGTTTTTCGCCATCGTTCACTTACATTTCACCACGTTCACACCGAATTAGTCGGCCAAGCATGAGGAGGAAAATATGCTGTATCACAAGACTGGTCTCAATTGCCGCAGGCAGGAAAATCGTTTCTGTCTAGCGATCACGCTGTTCATCGCAATTGGCGTCATGGCGTTTCTCTCTCTCCCCGCACAGGGAGAATTTTCGTTGGGCGGGTTTACCGAAATCGTCAATAACAATCCCGCGTTGGGGCATCCGAAAGCTTTCCAAGTGCCTTCCACCTGTGCGGGCGAATGTTTGCGTGGCGCACCCTGGGGCGAATTGACGACCGCCAGCGTCATTTATCTGCCCGACCGCACGATGCGCTTCAAAGAACTGCACACCTTGAGCACCGATTATCGGCGCTGGACGGGCGATTGCGGGGGCGGCTCGCCGCGCTTTGAAATCGCGTTGGACACCAATGGAGACGGCGAGACCAATGGCCGAATCTTCGTCTATCTCGGCCCTTTATACGACTTCACGGACTGCACACGGTCGTGGGAAAATACGGGGAATTTCATTGCTCTCGGCGGCGATTATCGGTGGGACCTCACGCAATTGGACGGGTTGTTCTATGAATCTTATCGCGACGCCATCAGTCGGTTTGGCGAGGCCATTATTGACTACATCATTCTGGTCGTGGATGGCAGTTGGTACCCCTACCAAATCTACCATCCTACTTACCCCAATCGGCAGATTTTTCAAGTAGATCGTGTGCGCGTGAATAACGAGACATATAGCCCCAATCAGGCCGGGAGCTTCGCAAAGGCCGCGATCCCTTCGCTAGCTCGTTTGCGCCTGGAGGAATATGTAAGCGGAATTTCCGTCCCTCGAAATTTGTTCGGAGAAGACAGCTATCTGGTGCGCCGCTACTCGTTACGAAACCTGCTCCGTATGATGAGGTACTCCCGCGCAAGTCGCTCGCGGGCTTCTTGATACTAAGGACTGAGAATTTAATAACTCTACCAACCACGAAGAACACAAAGGTCACGAAGAAAAGAAAGAGTGAAGAATAGACCGTGTGCTTTTCTTTCCCGGCTTCGTGCTCTTCGTGATCTTCGTGGTGAAGTTATTTTGTTTTTGATCCTAAACGATTACTTCGTATGTGCTATGGAAAAGCAAGGTCTCCTTTCTTGTCTGGAATGCGAGTACGAAAGTTGAGTACCTTGTTGGTTGCGCTAAGTATTACTAACTTAGTATTGATACTTGCTTCCCCGCTAGTAAGAAAGATCGCACCCCAATCTGTGTCGGCGAGTATCAATAGCTCACTTGCTTTGCGTCAATTGTTTTTTGAAGAAAATCGCGGTCAGTTTGACTCCAATGTTAAGTATCGAGCCACCTACAATCATCAACAGGTTTTATTAACTCGTGATGGTATAGTTTGGAAGACTAGGGCTAAAGAGATGTTACTTACGATCTCACAAATGAGGTTCGTGAATAGTAATTCTGACGCCGTATCACAAGGAATAAATCTGCTCGCCGGTAAAGTGAATTACTTTCTTGCCGGTCGCCATTTCTCCAATACTCCAACTTATGCCCAAGTTCAGTATCAAAACATTTATCCCGGCGTGAACTTAGTTTATTACTTCCATCAAGAAAAGCTGGAATATGATTTCGTGCTTTCCCCCGGCGCTGACCTGAATTGCATCCGACTGGCTTTTGACAAAGCAGAAAGCGTGTCGCTGGCAGAGAATGGCGATTTAGTTATTCGCACCGTCGGCAGCGAATTGCGCCATCACAAGCCTTTCGCTTACCAAGT
>CAZWAK010000010.1:0-83065 GCA_964631865.1 uncultured Heliobacteriaceae bacterium
CAGCAGCAGGTCTTTGACATCGCCTGCCAGCACGCCCGCCTGCACCGCCGCGCCGACCGCGACGACTTCGTCCGGGTTCACGCTCTTGTTCGGTTCTTTGCCGAAGAATTCCTTGACCATCGCCTGAATCTTCGGAATGCGCGTCGAACCGCCGACCAACACAACTTCGTCAATTTTGCTCGAATCCACGCCCGCGTCTTTCAACGCCTGACGACAAGGCTCCAACGTGCGCGACAAAATGTCGTCCACCAACGCTTCAAATTTCGCGCGCGTGAGCTTCAAGACCAGATGTTTCGGCCCGGAAGCGTCCGCCGTGATGAACGGTAAATTGATCTCGGTTTCCATCGCCGAAGACAATTCGATCTTGGCCTTTTCCGCCGCCTCTTTCAGCCGTTGCAGCGCCATTTTGTCTTGCGACAAGTCAATGCCCTGATCTTTCTTGAATTCATCGCTGATCCAACGAATCAAGCGTTCGTCAATGTCGTCACCGCCGAGGTGTGTGTCGCCGTTGGTGGATTTCACTTCGACCACGCCTTCGCCGACTTCGAGAATCGAAATGTCGAACGTACCGCCGCCAAAGTCGAACACGGCAATCGTCTCGTCTTTTTTCTTGTCCAAACCGTAGGCCAGCGCGGCTGCCGTCGGTTCGTTCACAATGCGTAACACTTCGAGACCCGCGATTTTGCCCGCGTCCTTCGTCGCTTGGCGTTGCGCGTCGTTGAAGTAGGCCGGAACAGTGATGACGGCTTGCGAAACTTTTTGACCGAGGTAGTCTTCCGCCGCTTGCTTCAGCTTTTGCAGGATCATCGCAGAAACTTCGGGCGGCGAATAATCCTTGTCGCCCGCCTTTACGCGGACGTCGCCGTTGGACGCTTGCTGAATGATGTACGGAACCTGCTTCATTTCGTCGCCGACTTCGTTGTAGCGACGACCCATGAAACGTTTGATCGAATAGACGGTGTTTTCGGGGTTGGTGACGGCTTGGCGCTTGGCCACTTGCCCGACGAGGCGGTTGCCGTCTTTCGTGAAACCGACGACGGAAGGCGTTGTACGACCGCCTTCGGAATTCGTGATGACGACGGGTTCCCCTGCTTCCATAATGGCCACGACCGAGTTTGTCGTGCCTAAGTCAATACCAATAACTTTGCTCATTGTCCCTCCATTGCATCAGGTCAAGGCCTGATTGGGCTGCAAAAACTTTGTTCAAGCAGCGAAGCTAAATGCTGTAGAAATAAGTGCGAAACCGCTTCACTGAAAACGGGCGAAGTATAAAACTTGAGTGCGACGCTGTCAAGTTTTTTGATGGGGTTTTTGTTTTTCGGAAAACTATTTGACAGGCTTGGGGTTGTCAGTGGAGGAATGGGGCACGGTGGTTTCCAGGACAGGCGTTTCCACCGACAATTGTGGGCGGAGCCGCTGGTAAAATTCGGACTGCTGGTAAATGTTTTCTTCTACAAAACGCAAGATGACAGTGGCTGCGGCAATCACCGGTACGGCCAGAATAATGCCGAGCAAGCCGAACAAATTGCCGCCGATGACAAGGCCGAGCAGCACGACCAGCGGATGTAAATTCAAACTTTCGCCGAGCAGTTTGGGCGTCAGGTAATAGCCTTCGATGCTCTGGACAATCACAAACACCGCCAGCACACCGATCAAGCGGGCTGGCCCTGCGCCATCCAACGCGGTAAACGAAACCGCCAGCACCAATCCGGTCAACGTCCCCAGATACGGCACGAAATTCAGGAAGCCGGAAATCATCCCGATGGTCAACGCCAACGGCACGCGCAGCGTTGCAAAGCCGAAGGAATAGAGCAAGCCCATCACGAACGCGATCACGACTTGATTGCGCACGTACATCGAAAGCACGTTGTTGATTTGGCTCAGCAGCCCGCCGCCCGTCGTGCGATAACGTGGCGGAATCCAACGCTCAATCCGCGCCTTCATTTTCAGGTAATCGCTGAGCAGATAAAACACGAAGAAGGGAATCAGCAGCAGATCGAACAACGATGACGTGACCGTTGCCAGCCGGAGCAACCCGCCTTGTAACCATCTGCCGACCGCCGCGCCGATTTCGGCTTGTTGTTCGGGCGAGCGCACTTTTTGCAGCATAGTTTGCAAAAAGTTGTACACGGGCGGGCTGGCCGATTGCAGCTTGGCGATCAGCGGGTCTATCACGCGATGTCCGGCTTCGAGCGCGTACGGCAATTGTTCGTATGATTTGACGAGTTGCGACCAGATGGCAGGGATCACAAAGACGAGCGCCAGTATCAGCACAACGGTTGCGGCAGTCAGCGTGAGCAGAACGGCGGGCGTGCGCGACCAACCGCGTCGCTGCAACCATTCGACCACCGGTTCGAGCATATAAGCCAGCGCGAACGAACTGAGCAGCGGAAACAATATGACGCGGCTGCCGATGGCTATGCCCGCGATCAACACGAACACGATCAGCACCGCCGGAATCCAGCGCATCCATTCGAGCGGCCCGCCGCGACGGGGATGAGAGATGTTCGGTTCGTGTTCGTTCATTGCGACGATTGATCGCCAGGCTCTTCGTTCATCAAACGATTGGCGTGAAAAATATAATGCAAGCCCGAAAACACCGTGATGCCAAACGTCAAATAGTAGATCCAGAGCAAATAGTCGGCGCAGCATTCCAGCGCGTTGGCGGCCAAAAACAATGTGATCGCGCCGAGTTGGACGACGGTGCTGACTTTGCCCGGCATCGAAGGGCGAAACCCGCTGAACCCCGTGACCATATTGATGACCAGCGCGCCCACCACAATAAAAATATCGCGGCTAATCACAGCTATCGTCAGCCAAAACGGAATCGGTGCGAGCCGCGTGAATTGCGGCAGGGCACAGACAATAAACGCCGTCACGAGCAACAGCTTGTCCGCCATTGGATCGAGAATCTCGCCGAGCTGCGTTTTCTGATTCAACATCCGCGCGGCCAGGCCATCCAGGCCATCGGTCAACGCGCTGACAAAGAAAATTGCTAACGCATAGCCAAAGTTTTTGTAATATAGGGCGGTCACAAACACGGGCGTCAGGATCAGGCGCAGCACCGTCAGCAGGTTGGCAAGCGTTAGAATGGATGACATGGCAGCCGGACTTAGGTTATTCGGTAGTTCAATTGTCTTGCTAATACGGATAGAAGCAGCGAATATAACGGTTTGCTGGCACTTTGCAAAGAGATTTACGAGCGCAAAGATTATGAGAACACTGGTTGTCGGAGACATTCACGGAAAGCTGGAACTCTTCCAGCACCTCCTCACGGAAGCAAAATACAAACCTCACGAAGATTTTCTGGTCTTGATCGGCGATCTGGTGGATCGCGGCGAACATTCCAAAGGCGTCGTCGAACGCGCCATGCAACTTTATCAAGAAGCGCCGCAGACCGTCCTCATCCTCAAAGGCAATCACGAGGTGATGATGGTCAATTCGATGCTGCGCCCGAATACGGAATATTCCGAGGCGTGGCTCAAAACGGGCGGACTGGATTGTCTGAAAAGTTACACCGATGCGGAAGGCAACGTGTCCGTGCCTGAAGAACACATTGAATTCCTCAATCATCTGCCCGTGTGGTACGAAGACGATCACGCGATTTACGTTCACGCCAGCTTGCCGAAGATGACCGACGGTTCGTTTTTGCATCCCAGTTTTTCGCCCGACAGTTCGGAGTTGATGTGGGGCCGCAATCGCCGCTTTTTCGCGGAATATGACGGCAAACTCGTCGTCTTTGGCCACACGATTGCCGGGCAGATTTTTGGCGAATGGGGGCAGGTTTGGCAGCGCGACGAATTGATCGGCGTGGACACGGGCGCGTATATGACGGGCGTGTTGTCCGCCGTCGAATTGCCTTCACGGCAAGTCTATCAAGTCGGCGAATTCCGTCATCCCGCGCAGGCCAAAGCACAAGCCAAAACGCGCCGCGCCGAATCCGACGAAGCGCCGAAAAAACGCAAGTGGTTTGGCTTGTTTGGCTGAGCCATTGGTTTTAAGATGGCTGCTGCCGTTGAGCAACGGATCAATCTCCCTGAACCATCTAACGCGCCGTTTCGTAAAGGCTGAGCGGTTTGAGGTTATGGCCTCAATTTTGACCGGCTCTGGGCGAGGAGGAAATTGTTATGTTCAGTACATTATTTTACGTGGCCGCCGTCATCCTGGATATTTTTGCGATCAGCGATGTGATGAATTCGTCACGCGACATCGCCACCAAAATTGTTTTGATTGCGCTGATCCTGCTGATTCCGTTCGTCGGCGCGGGGCTGTATTTATTCGCGTTTCGAGACAAAGGGTATTCGTAATCGGCGTAACGCGATTTGGCAAATCGCGCTACTTTTTCCGAGGAGGCACAGATGGATTGGACAACCCTGGGCGTAGCGATGGGATCGGCCTGGCTTTCCGGCATCAACCTCTACGCGACTGTCGTAACTCTCGGCCTGCTGCAAAAATTCAGCTTCGTCAAATTGCCCGGTGAATTGAGCATTCTCAGCAACGGCTGGGTGCTGGGCGTGGCGGGTGTGATGTACGCCGTCGAATTTGTCGCGGACAAAATCCCGGCGGTAGATTCGGCGTGGGACGCGGTTCACACGTTTATCCGCGTGCCTGCTGGCGCGATTATGGCCGCGACGGCGTTTGCGGATTTCGACCCGACGGTCAAAACGATTGCGATGATTGTTGGGGGCGGCGTGGCGCTCGGTTCGCACGGCTTGAAAGCCACGACACGACTGGCAGCGAACACCAGCCCCGAACCCGTTTCCAACATCGCACTCAGTATCGGCGAAGATATTTTCACCTTCGGCTCCGCCATCCTGATGGTCATTTCGCCCGTCGCCATTTTGGTAATGGTCGTGCTGTTCATTATTTTGCTGATTTGGTTAATCCCGAAAATTTACCGCACGCTGCGTTGGCTGATGCACAAGTTTCGCAGTTTGTTTGGGAACGTGCCGGAAGAGAAGGCCGTTGAGAGTTAACGTATGATGACCTCTGTTCGGAAAGCAGTTTTGACGATTGTCAGTTTAGTAGTTCTGGCCTTGCCGAGTTACGCGCAACAGGATGCGAAAGGCGCGGTGAATTCGTTTTTCTCGTTGCTCAAAGGACAAAAGTACGCGGCGCTCTACGATTACCTGCCCGCCGAGATGCAACAGAAAATGTCGCGCGAGCAATTAACCAACAGTCTGAAACGCCTCAGCAGCTTCATCAACATTGAGCGCATGGACATCGGGCGCGTGCAACAAAAAGGTGATTTCGCCGTCGTGGACACGACGATTTATGGCAAGCTCACACGTTCCGTAAAACCGAGCGACGGCAACACCGACAAGCAAGTGCAGGAAGGCAAAGTCGCCGTGCAGCAATATCTCTTCAAAGAAAACGGGCATTGGAAAGTCGCCACTGCCGACAGTTCCGCCCGCAACTATTTCCTCAAAAAACATCCCGACTTCAAGCAAGGCTTTCAATTCACCCAACCGCGCTTTTTCATCAAACAAAACGGCCAGTGGAAAGCGATGAATTGAGTCGCCGCCCTTATTTTCCGTAGTCGCGCCACAACCACCGCAACGAATCCGGCAAAATCGCGCGTCCGTGATTGGGGCTGTGAAAGCCGTTGCCCATCACGAATTGATAATCGTAGCCTGCGAATTCCAGCGCCTTCGCCATCGTTTTGTTCGCCAGCGGCCAATTGCCGTTCGCATTGTCCAAGTCGTTCTCGCCATCCTGCAAAAACACGCGAATGTTTTTCTTCGGCGTCTTGCGAATCAGCGCCGGATAGTTGTGACCGCCTTCGCGGAACGTTGCGCCGTGCGCGATGTTCACGAAGCTGCCGACCCACGACAGCACTTTGTGGAATTCGTTCGGGCGTTCCCACGCGGCAGTGAAGGCCGCAATGCCGCCGCTGCTGATGCCTGTGATCGCGCGGCTTTCGGCGTCTTTTTTCAGCTTCAGGGTCTTCTCGACTTCGGGCAGGATTTCTTCGAGCAGGAAGCGCGCGTATTGATCCGACAGCGTGTCATATTCAAACGCACGATTTGGACGACCGTCCGCACGCACGCCGGGCGAGATGAACACGCCGACCATCACCGGAATGTCGCCCTTGTGAATCAAATTGTCGAAGATCACTGGCATGTAATTTTTCGGGTTTTGCCCGTCCTGAAAAATCATTACGCACGCCGGTTTGTCAGGTGTGTATTGCGCGGGCACATACACCCACCAATCGCGCGTTGTGCCTTCAAATATCTTACTCGTCCATTTCGGCATCTGCGTCAACTTGCCCTTTGGCACGCCGGGCTGTTCAATGGCGTCCCGATGCGTCGCCCAGACTTCGACTTCGCTGCCGCCCCAGCGTTTGCCGTCGGCTTCAAATTGCCAGCGAATCGCCGTGCCCGAAGGCAGGTAAGCTGCAGCCGCATAAACATTGGTCGCGCCGAGTTTCTTCATCGGCAAAGTGAACGTTCCATCGTTCGATTTGATGCGAGGAACAGCCGTGCTTTCGACCGCCCAGACGACATACAAATCGTCGTAGCGCGCGCCGCGACCTTCCGTCAAAATGTCGCGGCCTTGCGGGTCTTTGCCCAACCACGTGCGCAACCGTCCGGCTAAGTTTTCCGCTTCGGCGTCGGACAATTTGCGTTGCATCATCTCGTAGACTTGCTTCGGCGCGAGCGGCGCGTCTTGGGCAGAAGTTTGGGCCAAAGAAAGATTGGCGCTGAACACACAAACGAGTAATATTCCCAGCGTCGTACGCAGTATCATCTCAGTCTCCTTGAAGTTGTATTGGTGAATCGAAATTGATTGCGGTGGCTTTTACGCACAAGCATCCGTTGGGTTACAAATTTATGCGGCTTTGGATTTCCAAACACAGTGAAGTACCGATTCGAGAACAACTCGTCACACAATTTCGGCTGGCTATTCTCAGCGAAGATTTGAAGCCGGGTCAGAAATTGCCGAGCACACGCGAACTCGCCCGTCGCTATCAAATTCACGCCAACACCGTCAGCGCGGCGTACCGGGAATTAGCCGAACGCGGTTGGGTCAATTTCGCGCACGGCAGCGGCGTGTATGTGCGCAAGTTCGACGCTGAGGCGCAACTCGATGCCGAAACGGATTTGGATCAAATCATTTCGGAGTTTCTGAAACTTGCGCGCAGCAAAGGTTATGCGCTTACCGAGATTCAAGCGCGCATTCGTCGCTGGTTGCAATATCAAACGCCAGATCATTTTTTGCTCATCGAACCGGATCCGAAATTCCGCCAAATCCTCGCCGCCGAGATTCAAGCCGCGACGAATTTTCCCGTCGTCGAATGCAACATCGGAGAATGCGCCGCGCGCAAATCGTTCGTCGGCGCGATGCCGGTGGCGGTGTACGGGCAGGGCGAAATCGTGCGCGCCGCCTTGCCGCCGCATTCGCATTTGTTGCTGCTGCGCTTGCGTTCCGTGACCGAAGCTTTGAAAAACGAGAAGCGTCCTGCGCCCGAAGATTTGTTGATTGTCGTGTCGGTCTATTCCAACTTTCTGGATTGGTCGCGCTCAGTGTTGAGCGCCATCGGCCTTGATCCGCTGTCGCTTGAATTTCGCAACGCGAATCAACGCGGCTGGCAACGCGGCTTGGAAGCCAGCACGTTTGTCATTACCGAAACCGTCACCGAAAAAATTATTCCGGCAAACGTCAAAGTGCGCGTCTTCAAAATGATTTCGGATGCCTCGTTGGCGGAGTTACAAAAATTCGTCGCGCATTTGCGGACATCCTGATCGTGTGACAATGCAGAAAGTGTCCTACCTGTTTCCACCAAGTGCGCGGCGCGGCGCTATTCTCCCCACCATAGAAGGAATAAGCCTTCTGTTTTCAAGGAGAAAATCTTGGATGGAAATGAAAGACCTTTTTGAGTATTTCCTGATTGCGATTTTGCCGTTCCAAATCATTGGCCTGATTGTTTACGCAGGTCTCAGGCTGTGCGGCTCGAACAAGGCCCGACGGGCTGGCATTGTAACTCCCCCGTTAACTCTACTCGTTTTGGGGATCGCCTTGCTCGCTGTTTTTCAACTCTTTTTAGGCTTAGATGGAGAGGAAATTTTGTACGTCCTTGTTATCCCCGCAACACTTAACCTTGCTTGCGCGTTTCTCTTGCAATCCTGTCTCGGTTTGGTCGAGGATCGCAAAGAAAGCTTCATCAACGCACTCAACCTGAGCAACGAAGACCCGTCATCCTGACCTGAGGACGGAGGAGCAAAACCATGCAACCGAATGTATCTTCAACCTTTCGGGCTACGCTCAAGGCGGAACTGCCGCAGTGGGTACAGCAAGGCATTGTCACTGATGAAAATGCCGAGCGTCTAGTGACGATCTATGAACTGAATGAGCTTCGCAAAGAGTCATCAAGTCTGCTGGTCGCCGTCATTTTTACGCTCGGCGGCTTGTTGCTCGGTGGCGGACTCCTTAGTTTTGTCGCCGCAAACTGGGAAGACATCCCGACGCTTGCCAAAGTTGTCTTGCTGATGTCGCTGCTGCTGGCGTTTCACTTTGCAGGCTATTGGCTGTGGCACAAGAAAAACTGGCCGCGCCTCGGGCACGCGCTCGTCTTTACGGGCAGTTTAGTCTTTGGCGCGAATATCGGCTTGATGGCGCAAATCTTTCACGTCAGCGGCGAATGGTACGGCGCGTTTGGCGCGTGGGCATTGGGTTCGCTCGTGATGGCGTACGCGGCGCGCAGTTGGATCACAGGCTTGCTCGCGCTCGTCACAGCGGTCACATGGTTTCAAGGCATTTCGCACGCGCATCTGAGCGGCTGGATGATCGTCGTTCCGCTGCTGATGGTCGCACTATTTTTGTACTTGGCGTGGCAGGTTCGCTCGCGCGTGTTGTATGTGGCGACGTTTGCGGGGCTGACGTGGATGCTGTGCAGTTTGGCTGCCGAACGATTCAGTTCCGGTAAATATACGTTGGCGACGATGATTGTCGGCGGTTTCGTGGCGTGGGCAGCGGGCGAGTTTCATCGCGCCAAAAACCTGCGCCCGGAGTTTGGCAATCCGACGGCGGCGCTGGGGATTTTGATTCTCGGCGGCAGCGCATACGTCTGGTCATTTCATTGGTGGTGGGAATTTCGGGAATGGATGGCGCGTTCGGGTGATGCACCGCCGCTGAAATTTTATTGGGCGCTTCCCACCGTGATTGTGGCGCTTGTTGGTCTTGCATTGGTGGTTTTGATGATGCAGCACAATGCTTCTGGCTCGCGCAAGCTGTTGGTCGCTGGCATCAGCGTCGCGTCTGCGATCTTGATTTTATGTGCGTTGGTGGGTGGCGCGAATCGCGGCGATATGGCTTTGCTCACGATCAGTGTGAACTTGGCGGCCTTGATAATCGCTGCGGTGGCGATTGCAATTGGCGTGATGGACGAGCGGCGGCTGGCGTTTTGGGCAGGCACGTTGTTTACGGTGCTGCTCATTATCTCGCGGTTTCTCGAATACGAAACTTCGCTGTTGACCAAGTCCGCCGCGTTCACGATCTGCGGCGTCGCGATGATTGCGGCGGGCATCGCGTATGAAAATCATTTGCGCCGAAAGGAGGTGCTGGTATGAACAAAGCGACGTTGTTTTTTCTCGCGGCAGTGGTGCTGCAAGTCCTGATTTTATTGGGCGTACCCGCGCGCAAGGCGTACACGCGCGCAACCGGGCGCGATGTGGTGCTGAAGGTTGCGCCCGTTGATCCGTACAGCATTTTGAGTGGCTATTACGTCATTCTCGGTTACGACATCAGCCGTCCCACAGGCTTTGCGGACGCCCCAAAATTCGAGTTCGACGAAGTGGTCTACACGATTGTCGAGCAGCAAGACGACGGCGTTTGGATACCTGTTGTGACTCAGCGTGAACTGCCGAAAAACCTTCCCGCGAATCGCGTGGCCATTCGCGGGCGTTGGGACGGTAGGATCATCACGTATGGCATCGAGGAGTTTTACATCCCGGAAGACAAGCGCAACGTGATTGCCGAAGACCTCAGCAAAAATCAGAACGAAGCGCGCGTTGATCTGAAAGTGGACGCCCGCGGCAATGCGGCATTGCTTCGGCTGCGTATTCAAGATCGTGTTTACGAATGAGGTGATGGATGACTCGAAAGGTTTTGACCGCACTCCTCAACTTGATTCTGCGCATTTTCTACCACCGCATTGAAGTCGCGGGACTCGAACGCATTCCGTCCGACGGCCCGGTCATCTTCGTGCTGAATCATCCGAACGGCTTGATTGATCCGGTGTTTATTTTGTGCCTCGCGCCGCGCCCCGTGTCGCTGCTGGGCAAATCTACGCTCTTCAAAATGCCGTTGATTGGCTGGCTCGCGCGCGCGCTCGACACGATGCCGGTTTATCGGCAACAGGACAAAGGCGAAGACCCGAAGCGCAACCAAGAAACGTTTCAGAAATGCCGCGAATTGCTCGAACGCGGCGGCTCGCTGGCGCTCTTTCCTGAAGGCGTTTCGCATAGCGAACCTTCATTGCGCCCTTTAAAAACAGGGGCGGCGCGCATCGCCTTGGGTGCGGCTTCCGCGGGGATGAGCCAGCCATTGCAAATCGTTCCGGCGGGTTTGTACTACACGGCGAAAGCGACGTTTCGCAGTTCGGCGCTGTTGTATTTTGGCCAACCCATCACCGTCAGCCCCGTCGCGCTCGACGAAAATTACGAACCTCCGCGTGAAGCCGCGCGCACTTTGTCAGATCGTTTGGACACGGCGTTGCGCGAAGTCACATTGAACGCCGATCAGAAGCAGGCGCTCGACACCGTTGCGCGCGCCGAAGAGATTTTTAATGCCGACCGAAAACACGAACCCACGCTCGCGGCAGAACTGCAATTGAAACAGCGGTTCGTCGCGGGCTATGAATTTTATCGCACGAATGCGCCGGAAAAATTGGAAGCTATCGAAGGCCGAATTCGGCGTTACGCGGCGCAATTACAAATGGCTGGGCTGGAGGTGGATGATCTTTCGGCGGTCACGCGCGCGACGCCGGGGCAAGCGTTCCTGCGCGTGCTGACGTTTTTGCTGCTGCTGCCCTTCGCGCTGGTCGGCACAATTTTGCATTATCCGGCGTATCGTTTGGCGGGCGTATTGGCGCAGCGATTCAGCCGCAATGATGACGATGTCATTTCGACGATCAAAGTGCTGGCGTCGGCGTTGCTATTTCCGTTGACGTGGTTGGTGTGCGCGGCGTTCTGTGTGTGGCAATGGGGCTGGCCGGTCGCATTATTGATGGCAGTTTGCCTGCCCTTTCTCGGTTATATCGCAGTGCGCTTTGCCGAAGAGTTTGATCGGGCGGCGGGCGCGGCGAAAGCCATTCTATTTTTTGTCACGCGCGGGTATTTTGCGAAGCGATTGTTGGTTGAACGAGGAATGATTCGGAACCAGATTATTGCCTTGAACAAAGAACTCCCTCCCCCCGAATAATCAGCCGTTATGCCAGCCTTGTTCGCGGATGATGGTTTCCAACTCTGACTCTAATCGCTGAAAGGCCGACAATTGACGTAGAGAAGTAAAAGAGGGAGTGAACTCCGGCACTCTTTGAGCACAAAAATTGACCTGCAACTTTGCTAATCTTCGCCCGCTAAGTCCACTGGCTTCTTTGAGTAGGTCATAAAGTTTCTGTTTCGGGTCGGGCAACTCCTCAAGTTTTGACCGATCAGGCAATTTCAGAGGCTGCTGCCCGTGAGGATTCCCGACCGCGTGGCGAATAGCAATCTCGTCCATCAATAGCTAAGCTTCCTGCATGCGGATGGGGATAACACGAACACTGTGAGGGATGGCACCCCTCGCCTGCGCCATTTGGAGCGCCAAGTCTATTTCGTGAATCCGCATTTCAAACGGTTGTTTCTCGGCATCACGATGAATGAACAAAAGGTCACAGGGATAAAGATCCACTGCCACTTGAATTTTTCCTGCCAAATCGCAGGGTTTTTCGCGTAATCGGCGCAGGTCGGCCCATTCACTTTGAATCGCAAGGTCTCGACAATGTTCGTGCAAAAGCCAAGTCAGAATCGGGAGCAAGGCCCGATCAGAGCTGCCATCGGAGAGTAAGGTGTAACGGAGTTGCTTCATCTTTAGGAGGGCCAGCCCGCCAGATAAGGCTGAAGATCCGCCCGGTCCACAACGCGACGGCTTTGTCTGCGGTCGGCGGGCGTTGTGAATAGTTCAGGCTCGATGGGGTTCAGGTAGGACAAGAGTTTTCCTTTGGAGACAATTCCCATGCCTGGTACCTTGGCACGCCAAGTTTCCGGCAAACAACTGAAACACACTCGATTAAATCGCGTATGGTCTTGCACCATTTCTTTGGTCTCGGCTAACAAAAGACTATCGTCTGGCACCTGTCCCACGACGGCGGGCGAATGTGTGTTGATGATTACCTGGCGCAGGGGGTTATTGGCATCAAGGGGACGCCGGACATCGGTTGCAATATCCTGCAACAGCCTCAGCATAGAGGGAATTCGTTCGGGATGAACGCCATTTTCTGGCTCTTCCAGGCAAAGGACGCCTTGCGCTTCGGAATCAAGTTCTAAAACCGTTAAGGCCAGGAAGCGAAGGGTCCCGTCGGACAGTGCGCGCGCCGGATGAACCGTATTATCCTGATTTTTTACTTGCAAGGTGAGAATTTCCCTCTTCTCATCCCGATCCACCCAAATTTCGCGCACATCCCGAATCAACTCTGACAAACGATTAGCTACCCTTCCATAAACATGCGCGGCAGCCTCTTCTGTTCCCAGACCATTCGTCCGTCCTTTGAGCCGGGCCAAATGATATAAAGTTGCCGCCAAGTGAGCACCGTCCGTGTCCAGTTTGGTGGGAGACGTAAATTCGTCTGGCTTCCGCAAAGAAGAAGGTTCTAATTGAAGTAAGCGCCAAGAACGCATTTCACTGCGGGCTAAGAACGCCGTTGGGCTTTCCGCTGCATTGGCCACCGAGAGAACGGCGCGCGGCAGATTGGTTGCGGAACGGGGGAGCGGTCTGCCGCTACTTCCTCCATCCTGATGCAATTTTATAATCCGCTGGCTTCCTTCGCGTTCCGTCGAAATAAAGAACGGAACGCGCCGTTCTCCCATCAGAACGGATTGCCTCCAATGCCGTACATCATGCGGAAATAGCAAATGTTTACTCGCATCGCCGCGCTTAATATGTGAGAGTTCTTCTTTGATTAGCTCAATGCGCCCTAATGACTGGGGGCCTTCATCGGAACGATACGCCAATGTGATGGCATAACGGAGAAAATTAATACTGGCTTCGGCTTTCTGCCCCAAATCATCAACGCCCTCACGGGGAACGATCATTTCAACTTCAAACGACATCTGCTCGTCGTATTTGTCGCCAACGCGGTGAAACAAACTGCGCAAATCGCTGGTGCGCCCTCCTTCATCGCGCACTGACAAAGCCGCTTCCGTTAAGGGACGGTCAGCCAAAGCACTCAAAAATTTTATTGCATCGAAAAGGTTCGACTTGCCGACGCCATTCGCACCAGCAATACAGGTAAACGCCCCAAAGCGTACATCAACATCCATCAGGTTTTTAAATCCTGTCACTTTCAGACGTGTCAACATGAGATTCGACTCCTGAGCAAAACTTATCACGCTTCCTGAATCGGCTCAAATAGGGCAATAGCTGGTTCCTTGAAGTTTTATTATTTGTGCATCACGCTTCTGCGAAAGGTCGGGCTTACTTTCTCGTCATCGCAAGTGACGCAAACAGCGATGCCCCCATCGCTCAGGAGTTTCCCCTATGCCCAAACAGAAGTGAGTTTTTCGATGAAAATCAAATTGCCCGCGCGCGCGTTAGCCGCACAGTTACTCAATGCCCACCAACGATTCACCCGGTTTTCGCACGAGCAGCGTCTTCTGGCGCTGAATATGTTGACGACGCACATCGAAGCCACGCGCAAGCTCGGTACGCCCGGCAGCTTGAAGGCCGCTGCGACCGACGCGATTTTTCTGGCCTCGATGAATGAAACGGCTTACGAACCCATCCCCGCCAACACGTATTCGATTTCCTCCAGTCTGAACAATTTGCACGACGCCATTTGGGCCGAAGACCTATAAAGCCTGGTCGGTTCGCGCTTCATTGTCCTCCCGGTTGGCTTGGCACACGTGATGGCTGGTCTGTCGCGTGTGCCTTTTTTATGTGCGGCGGCGACGAGACTTGTGTTGCGCCTGGGCGGCTTTTCTGGCGACGAATCGCTGTCGTGCTTCGCGCTGTTGCGCCGCCGCAATGGCGTGCCGCTTGTTTTTATATCCAACCTGACGCGGCTCCAATTCAAAATGCGCCGGGTCTTTCAACCCGTAGCGCCATTGGAACCCGTGCCTGCGCATGACTTTGACCATCTTCTTGCCGTCGCGCGTCAGCCGCCGATGGCGCTTTTTGCCGTAAGCCACAGACGCGAGGTCTACGGCCAAGCCGGCTTCGTGCAGCGATGCGCCGGGCTTGTGCGCGCTGTAAATCCCGCGCCGCACGCGGCACCGATGCCGATGCGAGCAATGGTACATCTTGCGTTGTTGCGCGCTGGAACGATAGGCGCTGGTGATGGTCGGACAAACGCCGACGGCTTGCATATCGTCGAGTGCGGCCTTGAGTTTTCGCTGTGCTTGCGGATGCAAGCCCGTCAGTTTTTTCGGGCCGATGGCGGGTTGGGGCCGGGTTGGTTTCGTTCTTGTGACTGCTCGCTTTTTCTTGGTGCGGACGTTGACCACGTCATCCTTGCGCGCAGCGGCGGCGAAGGTTGCCACCGCGAACAGCAGCAAGGCTACTAGCAAACCGATCTTCTGCATAATTAGCTCCCAGCAGGTCTGGTAGGGGGTGTTGCAGCAGGGGGTGTCGAAGTAGGGGGTGTTGTAGCAGGGGGCTGCTGTAATCTTGACCGGGGAACTTTAACATAAATCACTTTGGCGGGAGAAATGTCTTTGAGCGTGCGGGAAAAGATGCTTACATCGGCGGCGCGCAGACTGCGCGGCGTGTTCGGCACGGCGTCGCGCGCCAGGATGTCGTGCGTATGGAGCCGGTCGCCATTGGGAAGTTGCTCGCCATACAGCACACAATTCGCCGTGTTGTCTACTTTGAAGTATGCGCCGCGCAAATCCAGCCCGACGTACAACCCTCGACTGCGCGAATACGACACCGCTCGCGCATCCAGCAACGGGTCGGAAGACACGCCCACATTGCGCCCGAACATCAACCCGGTTGCGCTTGCGCCTGCGCCAATCTCGACTTTGTTTTGCAAGAGCGAATGCAAGCCGGAGCGCGTCGAAATAATCATAATCAGGTCGGTCACTTCCATCCCGATTTGCAGACCAAAGCTCCCGCCCGTGACCGTGAAAAAGACCGGCGGACTCCAGGCTTTGTTTTCGTAGCGGCAACTGAGCAACCCGCGTCCCCATTGCCCGCCAAAGCCGAAGCCGCCTTTTTTCATCGAAGGCACAACGGCCACACAATTGGAGCGATCCAGCATGGCTTGCGGCATCGCGTGATCGGGTGCCTCCATAAATTCCCGCATAATCAGCGCGGCGCGTTCGGCGCGTTCCAGCAAATCGTGCCGGTCTTCTTCGCTACAAACTTTTTCTTTTTCCTGGCGCGTCGGCAGAATCTGTTTCCGTTCCGGGATCGGCGTGCCATTCGGACGACGACGTTGAGCCGCCGTTTCGAGCGTACATACACAACACAATGACAGAGCGACGAAGCAGGCTAGGGCGGCGTGTTTCATGGGTTCTCCTCGTGGGGAAAGAACGCGGTTGACATTCGGCGCAGGTGCTGTCGCCGTGAGCGGCAACACTCTGCGCCGAAGGCTGCTTTCGGAATTGTAGTTATCGTTTCTTTTTCGCGGGCGCTTTGCTTCCGCTCGTGCGGCGTGCGGAAAACTTCGTCAGCGTCGCGGAATAAATTCGGACTTCGGGCGTGGCTTTGATTTTGCCGGTTTCCAACAAATCGTGGGCGGAAACGGCGCGGCCATAGACATCTTTGTTGGCGTCTTCGTCTTCTTTGATGACGGAGCCTTTCAATTCCAATCCGGCAAACACGCCTTTGCTGCGCGAGTAGGAAAGGACTTGTGCGTTGAGCGTGGCATCGGTTGAAGCCGAGACGTTACGCCCGACCGGCCCGGCAGCCGCAGCGGCTCCGGCTCCGAGTTCAAATTTACTTTTCAGCAAACCGTTGACGCCGTCTTCATTCATAATCAACAGCACAAGGTCTACGGCTTGCGCGCCGATTTGCAACCCAAAGCTGCCGCCGCCAATCGTGAAGTAGGCCGGGGCGCTCCAACCGGCAGTTTTGCGACAACTCACCAGCCCGCGTCCAAATTGCCCGCCCACGACAAAGCCGCCTTTTTTGACCGACGGAAACACGGCTACACAATAGGCGCGATCCAGCAAGTCTTGCGGAATCGCTTGATCGGGTGCGTCCATAATTTCCTTGAAGGCTTGCGCGGCTTTGCGCGCGCGTTCGGCTTCTTCTTTTTTATCGGCGAAGGCTGTCGCGGTGAGCAGCAACATGCCGGTAACCGCGAACCCAAGCATCTTCTTCATATTCCCTATTTTCATATTCCCTCCTCGAAAGTAGTTTCCATTGCAAGAACCGCTTCAGCGTGAGCGCGCCGTTGATGAACTGCGTCAGACGCCTCACGCCACAAATCGTTTGAGGGCAATGCCCCCGGAAGATTTGGGTGAGTGGTATAGTTCTAACTTGAGTTGCAAGACTTTTCAAGTGAAATCTCAAATCTTTATGTTCAACTAACAGAAAATAAATATATTAGTCTTTGGGCAAAATGGCTTTTCCTTGACCTGTTCGGAAGGCTGTACATTCGACTGGAAACCGCTGTACTATGCCCTTGAGGACAATGAAGATGCCAACGAACGAGATCAACAGTCTGACGCTTGCGCCGCTGTCTGCCGGAGATTTGCTGGATCGGATTGTGCGATTGTATCGCCAGCATTGGGTCGCGTTGATGCGCGTGGCCATCCTGCCGGTGATTCTTTCGTATCTTGGCGTGATGGCGCTGACGCTGGGCATTCGGAACTTTTCGACCACGAAAGGCGATTGGCGCATTGCCGCGTCCGTGTTGTTGATTCTGGCGGGCCTGACGTTGTATGCCGGGGGCAAGGCGGTGCTGATTTTTTTGTTGGGCGGGGCGGCACGCGAACTTGTGCAGCATTTTCTGGATGGCTCGTCCGTCACAGCGCGCGGCGTCTATCGCACGGCGCGTCAGAACTTCTGGCGCTTGGTCGGCGCAGCAGTGTTGATTGTGGCGCTGGTCGCAACGCTGGGTATTTTTTTGTTGTACGCGGGGATCTTTGCGGTGGGCATTTATGTCGCTGTGGTCGGCCTTGTGCTCAGCGTTTTTCCTTTCTGGTTGCAAGTCACGCTGCACATTCTTGTGGGCGCGCTGGCCTTTGCAGCAGTGACGATTCTGGTGCTGATGAATGTCAAGCGCGTGGTTTTTTTGCCGCAAGTCATCGCGGTCGAAAACAAAAACGTTTCTGCCGCGCTGAGCCGCAGCTTTTCATTGGCCGGGGGCGAATTTCGTCGCAAGGATTTTGTCCCCATCGTCGCGCTGGTGTTTTTCTACATTTACATCTCGTGGTCGGTGTTACTGCTGTTTCTGTTGCCCGTGTATTTTTATATGTGGCTGAACGGCATAGACGGCGGCCCCTTCAGTGCGCAACAGCCGCTGTGGTACACGGTGCTGACGAACACGATTACGCAGGCGAGCGAAATCCTGTTGCTGCCGGTGCTGATGATCGGCTTTGTGTTGCTCTACATTGACAGCCGTGTGCGCCGCGAAGGTTATGATCTGGAATTACTCGCCAATCGGTATTTGCCCGCGCCCGGCATTGAAATTCCGCACGGCAGCTTTCCGATGGAAGTGCCGAAAGCCAAGAGCCACACACCGGAAGGCAGCGACGAGCCATTCGATTCCGACAGCAATTTGACCGTGCTGTCGTTGCGCTGATTGGGAGACCGTTATGAAATTCTTTTTGCTATTGCTTTTGGTCTTGCCTGTGATTGCTTTCGAGCAAGCGCAAGACACCAAACAAGACTTGCCTCCGATTCGCAACTTCTTCCGCATTGACAAAGATTTTTGTTCCGGCGGGCAGCCGCGCCCGGAGCATCTGGCGCAACTGAAAG
The DNA here is from genome assembly GCA_964631865.1 of uncultured Heliobacteriaceae bacterium. GTDB lineage: Bacteria > Acidobacteriota > Blastocatellia > RBC074 > RBC074 > JAFDVL01. The sequence goes on from CAZWAK010000010.1 coordinate 18,127, forward strand.
CCGAAGGCGTCAAAGTCATCATCAATTTGCGCCCGGAATCTGAGCATCGCGTGGAGTTGGAAACCGACGCGGCCAAAGCCGCAGGCTTGCGCTACATCAACATCCCCGTTGTCTATGCCGATCCGAAAGACGAACAGGTCGAAGAGTTCTTGAAAATCACGGACGACCCGAACAATCGCCCAGCGTTTATTCATTGTGCTGGCGCGATTCGGGTCGGCGCGTTCTGGATGATTCGGCGCGTGTTGCGCGATGGCTGGACAGTTGAAAAAGCCGAAGAAGAAGCCGAAAAGATTGGCCTGAAAAACGCCCCGCACCTGAATCAATTCGCCCGCAGTTACATCGAACGGCACAAGAAGAAGTAGAAAAGGAGTTGGGGCGGTTCGTTGTTTAGAGCGGGTGCGATAGGGAAGCCGCAGCCATCTCGGCACCAAAACTACCCAAACGATTCTTCATTCTGAAAAAGGGGAAAGATTCGTTTTTCCGTTGCCTGAATGAAGAATTTGCTCAGCACCTGGCTTTGCAATTCTCTTCTAAGGCAAGACGGTCGTTGCTTCTTGCGCTTGTTCCTGTTGCGGTTGCGGTTCGACTTTCCCTTTGACTTTGCGGATTTTTTTGCGGGCTTTGAGACGCGGCTGTTGCGCTTCGCGGGCGGCGATGCGGGCTTGGGCGCGGACAATGTCGCGCATCGAAATGATGCCGAGCAATTGTTGCGAGTCTTTGCGGCTGACGACAGGCAGCAACGACAATTCGCGCTCGCCGAGCTTGAGCATCACGACATCGAGCGGATGATCGGGATGCGCCGTGACAACGTCTTTGATGGCCACCTCGCCGAGCAGCGCGTCTTCGTTGCCTTCCGCCTGCTGATGCCGCAAGTCATAGCCCGTGATGAAGCCCACCATTTTGCGCGCGCCGTCCACCACCGGAAAACCATAGTGCGGATTGGTCGCGCAATATTCAATTGCTTCCCGAATCGTGAAGTTTGCCGGCAAAGTCACAACGTTGCGCGTCATCACGCTCGATGCGGTGAGTTTGTGCAACGAGACTCTGGGTTGCGCGGGTGCGAGACGAATGCCGTCCTGTTCGAGCAACGCTTCATAAATCGGCGTCGGGTTCAGCCGTTGCGCGACCAAATAACTCGTCGCATTCGCAATCATCAACGGCAGAATCAGCGAGTAGTTCTGCGTCATCTCAAACACAATCAGCACCGACGTAATCGGCGCGCGCACGACCGCACAAAAACTCGCGCCCATACCGACTAACGCAAACGCGCCCGGCGCAGTCGGATGACCGGGAATCGCGGCCTCGACCACGTAGCCCAATGTGCCGCCGACCATCGCACCGATGAACAACGACGGCGCAAAGATGCCGCCCGATCCGCCTGAGCCGTACGAAACAACGGTCGTGACGATTTTGGCCACCGACAATGTCAGCAGCAACAAAATGGGCAAACGGCCTTGTAGCGCGGAGGTGAGCGTCGCGTAGCCGCCACCCATCGCTTGCGGCGCGAACAGCCCGACGACGCCCACGATAAAGCCGCCAATCGCGGGTTTGAGCCACGTCGGCACTTTGCGAAATTGCCGAAAGATCAGCCGCAGTTTGAGCAAGGTGTTCGAGAAAAAGACGGCGACGCCGCCCACGATTGCGCCCAATAACAAATAGAAAACCAACTCCGCCGGATGCTGCAAGCCATACGCCGTGACGCCCGGATACAAATGCCCCGGCTCGAATGCGCGCGAAATTGCCGACGCGATCACCGCCGCGATGACGATGCCGCCGAGCATGCGTTGATTCAAGTCGCCAATGATTTCTTCAAACGCAAACGTGACTGCTGCAATCGGCGTGTTGAATGCCGCCGCCACAGCCGCCGCTGAACCGACGGGCAGGAGTTCCATCAACCGTCGCCGCGACACGCCGAAGAAGCGTCCGAGAAACGACGACATCGCCGCACAGATTTGCACCGTCGGGCCTTCGCGTCCGATGGAAGCGCCCGTGCCGAGGCTGATCGCCGAGATGACCGCTTTGCCCACCGCTGACTTGAACGGCATCCGCCCGTAGTTGATGAAGTACGCGGTTTTGACTTGTGGGATTCCGCTGCCGCGCGCATCGGGAACCCAATATTGCAACAACAAGCCGACCAGCAAGCCGCCCAGCGTCGGAATCATCAACGTCAGCACGGCGAACTTCCAATTGAAGCCGCGTTCGTAGGCCACAAAAACGTGCCGAAGGATGTTGCGCTCCATCGCCAGAATCAGCAGGTGAAAGGCGACGGCGACCAAGCCACAAACGGCTCCAACGATCAACGTGATGAGAAATAGTTTTTGGTTTTCCGGCAGGCCAAGGCGATCAATGATTCGAGTCGCTCGCAATTCAATGCGGTACCACTTGCGCCGGAGTTGCGCGCGTTGCACGGTGAACCTCACTCAGGACAAATTTCCGAACGGGGAGGGCACGTACGGGGGACTGTAAAAATCAAGAGGCATCTTAGCATCCAGTGTTAATCACGCAAGCGAAAAGTTGGGCGCGTAGACGTGGCAACGAGATATTTCCGGCTAAGCAGTTGGCAGCATTGAAGCATTTTTTTTTCTGGCTTACGATGAACAACGGTGGTTGGTAATTGGTGGTCGGTGGTCGGTCTCGAAACTCAAAACCCAAAACTCGAAACCCGGCTTTCCTTATGAAACAGAAAATTACGATTTGTTTGGTTTTGCTCATCAGTTTGACGATGCCTGCGAGCGTGCGCGGCTGGGGCGATCACGGCCACGAAATTTCCGGCCTGGCCGCCGCCTTGAAAGTGCCGACCGAAATGCCCGGCTTTTTCCTTCAGGCATCAAGGCAATTGAGTTATTTGAATCCTGAGCCGGATCGTTGGCGCGAGCGTGCGGAAGCTGATCTCGACCCGGCGGTCAAATCGTTTTCGCCCGATCATTACGTGGACATGGAATTCGTGCCCGAAGGCGCGTTGACGACTGCGCCGGATCGTTATGCGTTCATCGAAGCGCTCGTCAAAACCGGACGCAAACCGGCGGAAGCGGGCTTTCTGCCGTATCGCATCCTCGAATTGTTCCAACGCCTGCGCATGGAGTTTCGCTTGTGGCGGGCAACGACAGAGCCGATCAAACGCGCGCTCATTGAGCATCGCATCATCAACGATGCTGGGATTCTGGGGCATTACGTGACCGACGGCGCGAACCCGCATCACACGACGATGCACCACAACGGCTGGGTCGGCGACAATCCGAAAGGCTACAGCACGGACAACACCATTCACTATCGCTTCGAAAACGTCTACGTCCGCACGCACATTCAGGTGAACGATTTGCTGCCGCTGGTCGGCGCGGCGCGCGTGATTACGAAGCCGCGCGAAGACGTCCTCGCGTATTTGCAAACCTCGAAGTCGCAGCTCGAAACGCTCTATGAACTCGAAAAGAAAGAAGGCTTCGGCGAGTTGACCAAATCCGACGAGCACAAGAAATTTGTGCAAGCGCGGTTGGCCGCAGGCGCGCAAATGCTGCGCGATTTGTGGTGGACGGCGTGGGTCACGAGCGAAGCGAAACCCGAAGTCAAACCCGCAACGAATTGAGCCGCGACGCTCGTGACCCGAAGAATTCGATTTGCGTTGTAAAATTTGTGGTGGCGCAAAAACGGAAAAGGCTGACCAAGTCCCCAACGATTACACGCGAAAAAAATGTGTACTCAAACCCGGTCAGCCTTCACAAGCGAGACTGCTCTGATCAAACTCCGCGCTATCCAAATAGGGGTTCAACCAAAGCAGCCTCGTTCGCTGCTCTGCGAAGCACTTTCCCATTGAGATATGCAGGGAATGTCACGGAAACGTGGAGATTGCGTGGCTGCTGAAAAAGCCGCTGAAAAATATGCGTATTGCCAAAATCATCAAATCCAATTCGCACGTAGACTACGCCGCCCGCGTGCTCGATTCGCTCGAAACGCCGGAGCCGCCCACACCGGCTGCGTACTGCTTCGGACAATTCGTCAAAGTCGTGACCGAACGCGGCGAAGCTGTCGGCGTGATTTACAACTCGCTGCTCATCAATCCCGAATACGGCAACTACGGCCCGCGCCTTTCGACGCCACCCGAACTCAACTCGGTCTTCAGCCCCGATTACTTGAATGAACAAGGCGTGCTGATCGGCATTTTGTTGTTGGGCTGGAAATTCGGGGACGGCTATCAGCACGGCATCCCGCGCGAAGTCGTGCCGATCAATGCCAACGTCGAACAGATGACCGCCGAAGAAATTCGCGCGTTCCATCACACGGCGGACGGCGCAGTCGAAGTGCATTACTACACGCACGTCACCACCCACGCGGGCAACTTTGCGTTTGCCTTGCTGACCGAAATTGCCAATCAATTGGAGAGCTTAACGACGGAAAGCGAACGCGCGCGATTGAGCGTGTTGCGCCGCACGTTGGCGTGGCAACAGACGATGGGGAAGTTGCGCTAAATCAATTCGTGAGCTTGAAATTGTCCAGCCAGATTTTGCCGCGAATCGGACACGGCGGTTCTCCGCAAGCCGGACGCAGCACGCGCACCATCACGGCTTCAGTGGTGGCGGTTGTGGTGAAATCAATCGTGTAGTCTTGCCACGTGCTGGTGCCGAGCGGGAACGGCTTGGTCGTTGCGCGCAGGCGTTGAATGTTGGCGGGGTCGTACACTTCGACGAGCGGCGCGCTCAAGGTCGTCAATTCTTCGATCTTCACCGCGAAACTCAGCCGATACGCGCTCGAAGGTTTGAGCGGGATCAATTGCTCGATGACGACAAAACCGACATTGCCCGTAACGTCGAAATTCAACTGCAAACTGTATGCGCCGCTTTTGTGCTGTTGATTGTTGCGCGACACCGATAAGCCTTTGGTCGTGGTGAGCCGCCAAATATTAAAGGGCGCGGTTGTCCCGATTTTCAAATCCTGCTCAAAATCGCCGTTGCTGAGCAGGGAACTGGCGTCAGGCACGTTGACTTCATACCATTGAGCTTCTTCCTGCCGCGCTTCTTCCGTGAGATTGGCTTCGTCGCTGCGCTTGGTTTTGGCCGCCGTCTGCCAGATTGCATACGCCGCGCCGAAATGTTGTTTGTTGAGCAGCGTATTGATGAAATCGCGCGAGCGGAGACGCGCCAATGCCGGAGCACTGTTGCTCAATTCCTGCCACATCGCCATTCCGTCATTGAACTTGTCACGCTGAATCAGATACGCGGCGAAACTGGCCTTGGCATGCGCGGACGGGTCTAAGGCTTTCAGGATGCTTGGCACATCGCCGTTGAAGGCGTTCCAGGCGTAATCAAACAACAAGGGCAACTCACTCGGGCGAATGGCGAGCGCGCGTTTGAACTCCGCGAAGGCCGCAGCGGGTTCGTTGTTGCGCAGCAGAAAATTGGCCATCGCCCAATGCGGTTCGTAATAATTCGGCGCGAGCGCCAGCGCTTGCGTCAATGCTTTTTTCGCTTCGGCGGCTTCGCCGTGCCGATCCAACGCTTGGCCCAGTTCCACCCAGGGGCGAAAATCTTCCGGGCTGAGTTGGGCGGCTGTGCGAAAGGCCGCGATGGCGGTTTGCAACCTGGTCTCTGCTTCCTCTCCGCTCGCGAAGGCTAAATAGGTCTGACCGCGTCGGTACTGAAGCAACGGCACGCCGGGTGCGAGTTGCACCGCGGCATCGGTCGTCGCCAGTTTGGTGGCTGTGTCATATTCATTGTTCTGGTTGGCAACGGCCAGCAACCGGTCGCCTAAAGCAGGGCGGATAATGAGCCAGCCTGCGAGGAGCAGGACGACCATCAGTCCAGCCAGGAACAGGAGACGAGGCAGCGGAGAAGCAAGCGTAATTTCAGTCATTTTGGATGGAGTCCAGCGTCAGGGGCAGCCAATCGAAATCGCTAAGATAAAGCAACCTGACGGGTTCGACAAGGCGGCGAAAAAAGAATTGACAGATTTTGTAACATCGGACATACTCTGCCTCGCTTTTGATCTGGTTTTTTCTGCTGTTACGCAACGCAAATATTGATTGAGTCCCCATTAGGTTATCGTTGACATCATGTAAATGGCTTGTTTTCTGCTGGTTTTTCGTCTGTAAAACCGTGGGAGTTTGAGCAGCAAACAAACAGCAATTTGAGGACCCCGTCTTTGCCTCCAGGATTGCTATTGGAATATCCCCACTGCTTGGCTTCTGCTTGTAAGATCCATCAAACTTCCAACTAGGTTACTCCGCTTCCAGGTGATTGTATTGACGCTTTAGGAATTTGAGCTTTAAGAGTTATTAGCCCCCCACCTCACAATCTCGTCTATCATGCCAAATGCCTTTCTTCGGGCTAACCAATTCTTAAAGCAAAGCGACGGATGGTACAAGCGAATCAGGATTCAGCCTAATCGGTTTTGGGAGGTTCAGCAAATGTGGTATAGCCCCAAATCAATGATGCGAATATTTTTACTCTTGAGTCTTGCGCTCTTCTCTTCAATTCTTGTCCTGGCACAGCCCGGCATTACTACGCCTCAAGCGCAATCCTCCAACGCCGTTGTCGCCGAAAATCGAGAGGTGGCTCGTGTCGCAACGCCATCGAAAGACGACAAAAGTTATCGCATAGGCGTGGGCGATTTGCTGGATGTGCGGGTGCTGAATCACCCCGAAATGAGCCGCAAAATCCGGGTGGAAGGCGATGGCTCGGTGCGCGTGCCGATGGTGGGCAATGTGACCGCGATCTGTCTGACGGAATCACAATTGAGCCAAATCATCACCGAGAAATTCCGCAAGTGGATTCGCGAGCCATACGTGGATGTGTTCATTGAAGAATACAGCAGCCAGCCCGTCGCCGTGATTGGCGCGGTAGACAAACCCGGACGGTTTCAGTTGCAACGGCGCGTGCGCTTGATTGAATTGCTGACTTACGCAGGCGGCCCAAAAACAGATAAGGCCGGACACACCTTGCATTTGATTCGCAGTGGCGAAAAAGATTTGTGCTTGACCGACAGCCTGTCGCCCGCATCGGCTGTCACGGAAGAACCTGTGCCGCAACTGCTGTCGTTTAAGTTGAAAGACCTGTTGACGGGGTCAGCAGAAGCCAATCTGTACGTGCAGCCGGGCGACATCATCAGCTTGCCGGAAGCCGATCAAATTTTTGTCACAGGGTTTGTTCCCAAGCCCGGTCCTTTTCCGCTCAATACCAAAATTACGTTGACCCAGGCGATTGGCATGGCGGGCGGTTATATGCCGGAAGCGTCGAAGAAAAAAGTCCGACTGATTCGGCAAACGGCGAACTCTAACGCGCGCGTGGAGCAGATCATCAACATCGAAGACATTGAGAAACGCAAGATGGATGACATTGTTCTACAGGCCAATGATTTGATTGAGGTTCCCAATTCTGCGGGCAAGGTTTTGGTCCGCGCGCTCTTAAATGCTGCGCCGAGCGGGTTAACCAATTCGTTGCCCATCGCCATTATTCGCTAGAAATATACTGAAAGCCCGTATTTTAAGGCTCAATTATGACAGACGCCGATAAACTTAATCCCTCACCTAACAACGGCAGTGAGAACAATAAGCTGATGGAATCCATTGGCGCGGCGAATTCGCTGGATGTACGTCGCGATGGCTATCCTCGCAGCTATGGCGTGCAGCCTAACGATACGCAAGTACATTTGCGCGATTACTGGCGCATTGTGCGGCGGCGCCTGTGGGTGCCGATTTCGGTCGTATTGCTGACCGTGACGTTGGTGACGATTTACATGCTGCGCAGCCCTTCGATTTTTGAAGGCCAGACGACGATTCAAATTGATCGCGAAGACACGGCGAGCCTGGATGTGAATTCCAAAGAGTTCAAAATCCTGGGGCCGGAAGATACGCAATACATCAACACCCAACTCAAAAATATCCAAAGCCCGACGACGGCGTACAAAGTCGCCAAAGTTCTCGACCTGGAACACAATCCCAAATTCGTTCCCAAAGGCGGACGGGACGCGGTCAAAAACGAGGTGTTGGTGACAAGTGGCGGCGATGAACAACAGGCGGAGCGCAATCGGTTGGAGCCGTATGTCGAGGCGCTGTTGGAAAAAATCGAAATCACCCGCCTCCGCGACACCCGCTTGCTTCAGGTCAAATATCGTCACGCGGATCGAGAACTCGCCAAGAAGATCACCGACACCTGGGCCGAAGTGTTCCGCGACGAAAATCTGACGACGCGCAAACAGGGCAATCGGGATACGGCTTCGTTTTTGGAGGAGCAAATTTCCAAAGCCAAATTGGATTTGATCGGCAGCGAAGAGAAGTTGATGAATTACCGCCGCAGCAAGCAGGTGATTGACTTCGGCGAATCAGAGAAAAACACCGTCATTAACCGTCTGGATCAACTGAACTCGCAACTGCTGCAAGCCGAGAATGAACGCAAAACCTTGCAGGCGTTTTATGATTTGAGCCGCACGATTTCTGACATCGGCACGTTGCCGGAAATTCAAAAAGACCCACAGGTGCAGGAAATCAACAAAAAGCTCACCGAGTTGAAAGAACAAAAGGTCAAGCTGGAAGTGGAGTACACGCCCGAATGGCCGGCCGTCAAACAAGCGACCCAACAGATTGAAGAATTGGAAAGCCAAAAACGCGCCGCGTACAAACGCATTCAGACGGCGCTCGAAAATCAATATCGCGCCGCCGAAGAACGCGAAAAATTCCTGCGTAAGGCCTTTGACGAACAGCGCGGCGAAACCGTAGACCAACAAAGCCTGGCCGTCAACGCGCGTATGTTGCAACAGGCCGTAGACACGAACCGCGATCTGTACAACAAATTGCTCACCAGCCAAAAAGACGTCACCGTGTCCAGCGCCGGTATCAAGAGCAATATTCGCATCACGGATTATTCCGCCCTGCCGCGCATTCCTGTCGCGCCCAAACGCTTGCAAAACATTCTGCTCAGTTTGCTGTTGTCGTTGGTCGGCGGCGTCGGCTTGGCGTTATTTATTGATTACGTCAACAACAAAATTGACTCCGTCGAAGACATTGACCGCTATTTGTCCGTGCCAGTATTGGGCGTAATTCCGATCTTTCCCATTGAAGGCAAAGAACGCAATCGCGTGATTGGGGACACCGGTTCCAAAAAGCATTTGAACGGTGTACCCAGCACAGTGGCCATGAAACCCAGCGCGACGACCGCGTTGGTGGAAGTGGAAAATTCGTCGTCCATTGCCGAAAGCTATCGGCAATTGCGCACCGCCGTGTTGTTGTCCTCCGCTTCGCACGCGCCGCGCACCATCCTGGTCACGAGCAGTCAGCCCGCCGAAGGCAAAACCACGACGAGCACGAATCTGGCGATTTCGCTATCGCAGACGGGCGCGTCTGTGTTGATCGTAGATTGCGATTTGCGGCGTCCGCGCTTGCACAAAGTGTTTGGCGTCAAGAATTCGCGCGGCTTGTCGAATTACTTGTCCGGTACGGGCGAGTTGGCTTCGCTCGTGCAACCGGCGTTGCCAAATTTGTTTGTGTTGCCGGTCGGGCCGTTGCCGCCGAACCCGGCAGAATTGCTCGGCTCCAACCGGATGAAACAAACGATTGATTTGTTGCAGGGCAGCTTTGATTACGTGGTGTTGGACTCGCCGCCGGTCGCTTCGTTTGCTGACAGCTTGATTTTGTCGGCGATGGTCGAAGGTGTGATTCTGGTGGTCAAAGCGGGCTTCACTTCGCGCGAAGTCGCAAATCGTACGAAGACCCATTTGCAAACTGTCGGTGCCAAAGTGCTGGGCGCAGTCATCAATCACATCAAGCTGCAACCGCACGATTACTATTACTATTCGACATATTACAGCCGTTATTACTATCGAGACGAATCCTCCGAATCGAGCGAGGAGAAAGTATAAAGATTGATATTTTTTGCCACGAATTCCACGAATGGTCACGAATGAAGCAATGCTGAGATTCAGACCTGAATGGTACAAGGCACGTGAAAGAAATGGAGCACTCTATCCCCATAGAGAACCTTTCGTGAAAATTCGTGGAATTCGTGGCAAGTCCTGAAAGTTAGGTCTTTCTTTGTCGGCTCTCGACACCCCCCCAGAACCACTAAGAGCCGACGATGATGCTGCCTCGGCATGAGGTTTCCGTAAAGGCTGAAATTCGTGTGGCGTAGTGTGTTTGTTTTTGCCACGAATTACACGAATGGTCACGAATTATTTGGTTGGGATGAGAAACGGTTTGTTTCTCTGTGAAGGTTGAAGCTGCTGTGAGACTATTGAATACTCTCCCTCCTGAACAAACGTAATTCGTGAGAATTCATGTGATTGGCCACGAATTACACGAATGGTCACGAATTATTTGGTTGGGATTAAGAAGCGGTTTGTTTCTCTGTGAAGGTTGAAGCTGCTGTGAGACTATTGAATACTCTCCCTTCCTAACAAACCTAATTCGTGAGAATTCATGTGATTGGCCACGAATTACACGAATGGTCATGAATTGTAGTTTGGGAAAGGACGCAATAGTTTCTCTGGGCGGTTGAAGTTGGTGTGAGAATATTGAATACTCCCCCTCCTGAACAAACGTAATTCGTGACCATTCGTGTAATTCGTGGCAAAATTCAATGCACATTCCATTACTTGATCTGCACGCGCAACTTGCGCCGCTTCGAGACGCAATCAACGCCGCGATTCAGCGTGTTTTGGATTCCGGCGTGTTTATTTTGGGGCCGGAAGTCGAAGCCCTTGAGAAAGAAATCGCCGCGTATTCCCAATGCCAGTTCGGCGTCGGCGTCACATCGGGCACGGATGCGTTACTGGTCGCCTTGATGGCGATAGACATTGAGCCAGGCGATGAAGTTATCACCACGCCATTTAGTTTTTTTGCCACCGCTGGTTCTATTGCGCGCTTACAGGCCAAACCCGTTTTCGTAGACATCGAACCTGACAGCTTCAATCTCGATCCCACCCAAATCGAAGCTGCCATCACGCCCCGCACCAAAGCAATTCTGCCGGTTCATCTGTTCGGGCAAATGGCCGAAATGGAACCGATTATGGCGCTGGCCGAGAAGCACAAGCTTTATGTCATCGAAGACGCGGCACAAGCGATTGGCGCAGAATATAAAGGCCGTCGCGCCGGTTCCATCGGGCATTTTGGCTGTTTCAGTTTTTACCCATCAAAGAATTTAGGCTGTCCCGGCGATGGCGGGATGGTGACGACGAATGATGCAACATTGGCCGCGCGTGTCAAAGCCTTACGGAATCACGGTTCGACCACAAAGTATTATCACCAGGAAGTTGGCGGCAACTTTCGCCTGGATGCGTTACAAGCTGCCATCCTGCGCGTCAAGCTGAAATACTTGGACGATTGGACAGCCGCGCGCCAACATAACGCGGCAATCTATCGGCGCAACTGTACGACGAACGGCTCGCTTGTCTTGCCGGTTGAGCTTGAGCATCGTCGTCACGTTTACAATCAGTTTGTCGTTCGTTCACAACGACGAGACCTGCTCCTTGACAATTTGAAAGCGCAGCAGATTGGCTGCGAGATTTATTATCCCCTGCCGTTGCCTTTGCAGGAATGCTTTGCGGGTCTCGGCTATCGGGAAGGCGATTTCCCGATAGCCGAAGCCGCCGCGAATGAAGTTTTAGCGTTACCCATTTATCCTGAACTCACCGAAGAACAAATTCAGCAAGTTGTTTTAGCCACGAATTCCACGAATTAGCACGAATTATTTTGGGGCTGAAAGGGGGAAATTGTTTTCAAAACCCAACTCGTTAAGGGCTATGAAATCCTTCTTCCCCTAATGCAATAAAATTCGTGAGAATTCGTGAAATTCGTGGCAAAAAGAATCAGCAAGTTGTTTTGGCCACGAATTCCACGAATTAGCACGAATTTCTTTGGACTAAAGGAAGAGAGGTATTCGTCTCTCACCAAGTTACCTTGGGAAAGATTTGTTTACCTTCCCCGCCTCAAAATAATTCGTGAGAATTCGTGAAATTCGTGGCAAAAAGGATCAGCAAGTTGTTTTGACCACGAATTAGCACGAATTTCTTTGAACTAGGGGAAGAGAGATATTTGTCTCTCACCAGTTTAATTGAGGAAAGATCAGTTTACTTTTCCCACCTCAAAACAATTCGTGTCAATTCGTGGAATTCGTGGCAAAAAAGAAAGGAATCGCCCCGTATGAATACCGAGAAAAGCAACCTGATTTACCCCGAACTCTCGTTCAAAATCGTCGGCTTGGCGATGGAAGTGCATCGGGTCTTGGGCTTTGGGTTTCTGGAAAAAGTCTATGAAAACGCGCTGATGGTGTTATGCGAACGCGATGGCATTCCCGCGCAGCAACAAGCCATAATAAAAGTACATTTTCTGGGGCACGTCGTCGGAGAATTTGTGGCTGACATGCTGATCGAAGGGAAGATCATCCTGGAATTGAAATCCTGCGAAAGCCTATCGAATGCTCATCGCGCCCAAACGCTCAATTATCTGAAGGCGACTGGCCTGAAATTGGCGATCCTGATCAACTTCGGCAAAAAGAGCCTGGAGTATGAGCGGATCGTGTTGTAGGTTTCTGGCCACGAATTCCACGAATGAGCACGAATTTTTTAAGCTTGAGGATGGGAAGCGTCAGGTTCTCATCTGCACCGAATTGTGGTGGGAGAGGCATTCAACTGAGTTGCTCTCCGCGAACATAAACGTCAGAGCATAAAAAGACATCCAACTCAATGTCCCACCCCACATAGAATCCAATCTTTCCCCTTCTATGAGAAAAGAAATTCGTGAAGATTCGTGGAATTCGTGGCAAAACACCTTCTCTCACAACCATGATTGTTCCTTTTTCAAGGAACCGTCACCAAGAAACACGCAACCTTCCTTGCAAAAGAAGCAACGATGCCAGTTTTCCGAGCAACAATTCCACTAGAAGAAGCAACCTTGTCGGTCAGAATCCCTCGGTTGAATGCTTGAGACCCAACATTCTGTCCAGCAGATGGTCTTTTCTCTCTTCCACCCCAGGAAATTCGTGCAGATTCAGGGACTTCGTGGCAAAGAAACCAGAAGCCACAAATTCCACGAATTTTCACGAAAGATTTTGCGATGGGGAAAGGGAACTGAATTCTCTCAAGAGAACACTAGGTGAGGAAAAATATCGCCCTTTCCCTAAGACCAAGAAATTCGTGCAGATTCGTGGAATTCGTGGCAAAAATAAAACATTCCTGTGCTATGCTCCGCCGTGCAACCCGCTCGTAGGCCCCCTCCAAATCTCTTTTCCTATGGAGGTAAAGCATGCCTGAATCAATCAGCGCCACCTTATCGGCAACGACACGAGACGAAATTCTCACTGATATCAACGCGATCAAACAGCAACTGCCGTTTTTGATAGACCTGACGACCGAAGAGCGGCGCGGCTTAACAAAAATGGGCGACAAATCCAGCGCCTTCGTCACCAAAGCGTTAGAGGTCGCCACCCAAAATCCCGACTTCCTGCCGCGTGCCTTCAACGTCGAAGAAATGCGCAAGGATGTCGAATTGATGCAGATGCTGCAACCGATATTGATGGTAGTGAACCAATTGCAGGATTTGATCGAAGACACCTATATGCAAGTCGGCAGCGAAGCCTATTCGGCAGCGTTGACCGTGTACAACTACGCCAAGAATTCGCCATCGGGCACAGCGTTAGAAGGCGTCGCCGAAGAACTCGGTCGCCGCTTCGCGCGCAAGCCACGACAAACGGAAACGAAAACAAACGGCAAGTAATAAAGAAGCCACGAATTTGACGAATGAACACGTGTGACCTGGGCCGAAAGAAGAGCGGTCTCTGTACTTCTCAACAAGTAAAGAGAAAAGGCCACCCGTGAAGAGATGTGAAATTCGTGACGAAAACTTATTCTCATACAGGTCAATGCCGGGTACCAAACAATCCGCATTGACCTGTTTGCGTAGAGCCATTACTCTTTTCCCTGAAACGAAGCGTGAAAGGGGAACCACCAAATGTCCGCCGTCGAAGAGAAAATCATAGCGCGCGTCCAAATTCTGTCGCCAGAGAAACAGGCGAAAGTATTGGCGTTTGTCGAAGCGTTGATCCCCGCCGCAGAGGCTTCCTGGCTGGATCAAATCAGTGCCATTTTTAGTGATATTTCTGAGGAAGAATGGAATCATCTTCCGACAGATGGGGCCGCGAATCTGGATCATTATTTGTATGGGGCACCGAAGAAATGACGCCGCTTTTCGTAGATGCAAACTACTGGGTAGCTTTCATTAATCCCAAAGATCAGTGGCATGCCAGAGCGGTGACCGTTGGCACGGCAGTGGCGCAGAGGCCATGGGTAATGACCGAATCTGTCTTGATTGAAGTGTTAAATTACTTTGGCGAATTCGGAGAGAAGTTTCGTTTGCGAAGTGCGCAGATGATCCAAATGGTGGTGAACTCCTCCAAGCTCGAAGTGGTGGAGCAAACCCGCGCGAGCTTTCTCGCCGGAGTGGAGCTATATCAGGCACGCCCCGATAAAGGCTATAGTCTGACAGATTGTATTACGATGAACCTGATGCGGGAGCGCAATATCACGGAAATCCTGACCCATGACCATCATTTTACCCAGGAAGGATTCACCATTCTGCTCTAGGCTAAAACACGTGCCAGCAAAATCTGGTTGTTTGCAATTCTGTGATCTCCGGGTGGAAAGACGCGCGCAAGGATGAGGAAAGAAATTCGTGAACATTCGTGAAATTCGTGGCAAACTGAATAACAATGAAGCAGGAAACCCTGATAAACCGAATCACTTTTAATCCCAACCAATGCGGTGGGCGTCCCTGCATTCGCGGCATGCGGATTCGTGTTAAAGATGTGCTGGACATGTTAGCGGGAGGCGCATCCGAGCAGGAGATATTGCAAGATTTCCCCTATTTAGAAGCCGCCGATATTCGAGCCTGTTTAGAATATGCCGCCGCACAAGTTGACCATGCGGTCGTATTGGCGGCGTGATCAAGAATGAGAACGGTAAGTACATTGCGGGATGAAATTTCTTGTGGATGCCCAATTACCGCCTGCCCTAGCGCGTTGGTTAGTCGCGCAGGGATCTGAAGCGCAACACGTTGAAGAATTGGGATTGCGGGACGCCGAAGACCGGGAAATTTGGACAGAGGCGATGAAGCTGAACGCGATTATTGTGACGAAAGATGAAGATTTTGCTGTTCGTGCAGGACGAGAACCCTTTTCTCCTGTGATTGTTTGGTTAAGAATTGGAAATGCCACGAATCGGGTACTGCTGCAATGGCTGGAACCTCGCTGGGGACAAGTCGTAACGCTGCTGACAGCAGGGCACCGATTAATTGAGGTTCGATGAGGGCGGCAGGCAGAATAGAAGAAGCGCCGTGCAGCTTCGATGAGAAAAGAAATTCGTGCCCATTCGTGGAATTCGTGGCAAAAAAATGCCACCCAAAATCCCGACTTCCTGCCGCGCGCCTTCAACATCGAAGAAATGCGCAAGGACAGCGAAGCCTATTCGGCAGCATTGACCGTCTACAACTACGCCAAGAGTTCGCCGTCAGGCACCGCATTGGAAGGCGTGGCGGAAGAATTAGGCCGCCGCTTCGCGCGCAAGCCACGACAAACGGAAACGAAAACAAACGGCAAATAATCATTCGCCACGAATTTCACGAAAGAACACGAATTCTTGAGGGAGAGAGAGTTGTGAGTATTTCCGCTAAGAAGAAAGTCCACAGCTTACTTGAACAAAAGCCCATTCGTGAAAATTCGTGAAATTCGTGGCAAACTATTCTCATCCGTAGTTATTTGTGAGATGGATGGCAAACAAGATTATGGCAACACCCTCAATCATCGAAGTTCAACAAGGAATTTGGATTGATGCAGCTTTGTTAGAAGAAGCAGGACTGAGCGAACAGTATCGGATTGTCGTTGAGCCGGGAAGTATCCGTATTCTTCCTTTGACCAAACCAACTGTGCGCGAAACCGCATTGGCTCCAGCGTGGGAAACATTCCGTCAGATGGGGACGGGCGCACAGTCTGGGACTTTATCCAACACGGCAGCCCAGCATGACAAATATTTATATGGGGGGGACGCTAATATCGCAGGTGATGAGCCAGCATGATCTCCATTTTTGTAGATACCAGTGCCTGGGCCGCGATTGCCGATAGCGCCGATCAATATCATGAAGTGGCCTTGCTCGTGCAGGAAGAAATCGCAGGAAAATATCAGTTAGTCATCAGCAATTACATTCTGGATGAAGCGTTTACCTTACTTTTGATGAATGTCGGGTATCAACGTACTTTTGAGTTCAAACAGAAGCTGGAGGTATTGATACAGGCAGGGATTTTGCAGGTCGTTTGGGTGACAGCGGAGTTCGCCGAAGAGGCTTGGCAGGTCTTCGAACAGTTCAATACAGACAAGCACTGGTCTTTCACGGATTGTGTTTCTTATGTGGTGATGAAGCGATATGGCATTGTGGAAGCCTTTACCTTTGATCACCATTTCAAGCAGATGGGCTTCCTGTGCCATCCTTGAAAGTACGTCCTAGTCGGATTGATAGAGGTCGTGCAACTATCCGAATAAACTGCGAGTCACGCCAGACGGAAGCGAAAACGAACGGCAAATAATGATTCGCCACGAATTCCACGAATCTGCACGAATTCTTGCGGGAAAGAAAGTTGTGAGTATTTCCGCTAAGAAGAAAGTCCACAGCTTACTTGAACAAAAGCCCATTCGTGAAAATTCGTGAAATTCGTGGCAGAAAAACCCATCCATCACAGTCCCCGAAGTTAGAATTAAACTGCTTCCCCTCGATAAGAAAAGAAATTCGTGCAGATTCGTGGAATTCGTGGCAAAAAAATGCCATACAAAATCCCGACCTCCTGCCGCGTGCCTTCAACATCGAAGAAATGCGCAAGGACGTCGAATTGATGCAAATGCTGCAACCAATTCTGATGGTGATAAACCAATTGCAGGATTTGATCGAAGACACCTATGTGCAAGTCGGCAGCGAAGCCTACACGGCAGCGTTGACCGTTTATAACTACGCGAAGAATTCGCCATCGGGCACGGCGTTGGAAGGCGTGGCGGAAGAATTGGGCCGCCGCTTCGCGCGCAAACCACGGACGACGGAACCAAAAACGAATGGGAAATAAGTAGCTCGGAAAACGAAAAACACATAACAAAAGGGAATGACCTCTCTGCGATCAGAAAGTTTTTCCCTTTTGATTCCTACAGGCCAACGTGTCATGCAGTTCAGCCGACATTGGCCTTTTTTCATAAGCAGCAATTGCCCCTATACTTCCAAATGGCCCAGGTCCTGGAGTCGTCAATATTTTGAGAGACTATTCGATGTTAGCCAAGAAATCCATACTAATTACGGGAGGAACAGGCTCTTTCGGCAAAGCCTTTGTCGAGACTGTTTTGGCCCGCTATCCTGACATTAATCGGCTTGTGGTGTACTCGCGCGATGAGTTAAAGCAATTTGAGATGGAGCAGCAGTTTTCATCCGAGGAGTACCCGAATCTCAGATACTTTATTGGTGACGTGCGAGATGGCGCGCGCTTGCGCCGCGCGCTTGAAGGCATTGATGTTGTGGTTCATGCTGCAGCATTAAAGCAGGTTCCAGCCGCTGAATACAATCCATTTGAGTGTATAAAGACGAATATCTTTGGAGCGCAGAATCTTATTGAAACTTGTCTGGATGCGAACGTAAATCGTATAGTCGCACTATCCACTGATAAGGCGGCGGCCCCCATCAATCTTTATGGGGCAACAAAGCTTTGTTCGGATAAATTGTTTGTTGCCGCGAATAACATCAAAGGCAGCCGGGACGCGCGGTTTAGCGTTGTTCGTTATGGGAATGTAATGGGCAGTCGCGGTTCGGTAATCCCTTTTTTCCTGAAGAAACGAGCCAGCAAAGTTTTACCTATAACTGATCCCACAATGACGCGATTTAATATAACCCTGCAAGAAGGGGTAGATATGGTGTTATGGGCATTGGAAAATGCCTGGGGAGGGGAAGTATTCGTTCCTAAAATACCATCTTATCGAATCTTGGATTTAGCCCAAGCTATTGGCCCAGATTGCGAACATCCCATTATAGGCGTGCGTCCTGGCGAGAAAATCCACGAAGAAATGATCACATCCAGCGATAGCTACAACACGGTTGATTTAAGCCATTATTATGCCATCTTACCTGTTGGTGGTAATTACAGTATTGCAGAATACTGTAAGGCGACTGGGGCAAAACCGGTTGAGCGAGGGTTCTGCTACAATAGCGGCGATAATGAACAGTTTTTGACCGTTCATGAATTACGGAAGTTGATTCGGGCGCATGTTGATTCTACCCTGTAATACTTGATTTTATGAGTATCATTCCCTATGGCCGCCAAGACATTTCTGAAGCGGACATTCAGGCGGTAGTAGACGTCTTGCGTTCGGATTTCCTTACTCAAGGACCTGCTGTCCCCGCTTTTGAAAATGCGGTTGCTTCATATTGTAAGGCAAAACATGCCGTAGCGGTTAATAGTGCCACCTCGGCTTTACATCTCGCCTGTTTGGCGCTTGGGATTGGGAAAGGGGATGTTGTTTGGACCAGTCCAATTACCTTTGTTGCCAGTGCTAATTGCGCATTATATTGCGGCGCTGATGTGGATTTTGTTGATATAGACCCGCGCACATATAACTTGAGTGTCGCGCAACTAGCAGAAAAACTAGAACTGGCCGAAAAATCAGGTTGTTTGCCTAAGGTCGTCATTCCAGTACATTTATGTGGCCAGTCCTGCGATATGAAAGGCATTTATGCGCTCGGTCAACGTTATGGCTTCAAGATTATTGAAGATGCCTCGCACGCAATCGGCGGAAAATACTGTGGAGAGCCAATCGGTAACTGTCGTTACAGCGACATTACAATTTTTAGCTTTCATCCAGTCAAAATTATCACCACTGCTGAAGGCGGGATGGCGCTAACGAATGATGACCAATTGGCGAAGCGCATGCAATTACTCCGCAGTCATGGGATTACTCGTGATACAAACGAGATGACGCAAGAAGCGGATGGGGCGTGGTACTATCAACAGCTTGATTTAGGTTTTAATTATCGTATGACGGATATCCAAGCTGCCCTGGGTTTGAGCCAAATGGCACGATTGGATGATTTCGTAGCAAAGCGGCATTCTATCGCTAGGTATTATGATGAGTGTCTAATTGATCTTCCTTTAATTACGCCCTGGCAACATTCGCATTGTTATTCTGGGCTTCACTTATATGTAATAAGACTAAAAGCAAGCGATATTCATAAAACCCATCGGGAAGTGTTCAATGACTTACGGTCTGCCGGCGTAGGTGTGAACTTGCATTATATACCTGTCTATTTGCAACCTTATTATAAGCAATTGGGTTTTCAGCCGGGATACTGTAAGGAAGCAGAGCAGTATTATGCAGAAGCCATTAGCTTACCAATGTATTCGGGCCTATCACTATCGTTTCAAAATCAAGTTATAGAAACTGTTAAGCATAATTTGGGCTGAAGAAATGTTTGCTACGACATTGCGACCAAGTCGTTTTGCCATTGGAACAGCTCAATTTGGGTTTCCCTATGGCATCGCCAATCGAGAAGGTCAAGTTAGCCAAGAGACTGCCAGAGCTATACTAAATATAGCAGCCACAAATGGTATTGATACTCTTGATACTGCCATTGCGTATGGTGAGAGTGAAGCATGTCTAGGAGAAATCGGTACGCAAGGCTTTAAAGTAGTTACTAAAGTACCCCGTATACCAGACAGAGTTTCAGATATAAGAGGTTGGATAGGAGAGCAATTTTCAGCCTCGCTGTTACGCCTTAGTTTAAATGCAGTATACGGGCTATTGTTGCATGACCCTAATCAGTTGTTGGGAGCTAATGGAAAGGCGCTTTATGAATCTTTGAAAGATTTGAAAGAGACCAATAAAGTAAAAAAGATAGGCGTTTCTGTTTACTCGCCAGATGAGTTAGAACCAATAATGTCTCGATATCGGTTTGAGTTGATCCAGGCTCCATTGAACCTGCTGGACCGCCGGCTGCATACTTCTGGTTGGTCGAGACGGTTGAAAGATAGTGGCATTGAAATTCATACCCGGTCGGCCTTTTTGCAAGGCCTGCTGCTGATGGCGAAAACGGCCATTCCCGCAAAATTTTCACGCTGGGAAAGCATCTTCGAAGCGTGGCATAACTGGCTTGCAGGTCAAGGCAGATCGGCAGTGAAAGCTTGCTTGGCCTATCCATTATCCTTGCCAGAGGTTGACCGTGTTGTAATAGGCGTAGAAAACGTGAGACAGTTAAACCAAATTATCAGCGTGGAAGCTGCAGGCTCTAATGATGAATTGCCAGACCTTCGCTGCGAGGATGAAGACCTAATTAATCCGTCCCGATGGAATCGCTTATGAAAATAATTGCAATTGTTCAAGCCCGTATGGGGTCTATGCGCCTTCCAAACAAGGTAATGAAGCCTATTTGTGGGACCCCACTTATTGAATTATTGCTCTCTCGGTTGTCAAAGGCGAAAGAAGTTGATCAAATTATTGTTGCAACCTCTGTGGAGGAACATAATCTACCGTTAGTCGAGTATGTGCGGAACCTTGGTTATGCCTGTGAGCAAGGCAGCGAAAATGATGTGTTGGACCGCTTTGTGCAAGTTGTACGCGCATATCCGGCCGATGTAATTGTTCGTATTACGGGTGATTGTCCTTTAGTAGACCCTGGGCTGGTTGATGAAGCTATTCGACTGTTTAAAAGTAGCGAGGTTGATTACTGTAGTAACATCGCGCCACCAAGTTATCCCGATGGCTTAGATATTGAAGTTTGTACAGTCAATGCCTTAGCTCAAGCTTGGGCAGAGTCACAAAAGCCTTTTGATCGTGAGCATGTGACCCCTTACCTACGTGAACCAGGGCGTTTCAAAACAGCATCCATGCAACATCATGAAAACTTATCTGGATTGCGTTGGACGGTAGACGAAGCCGATGACTTTGCTGTCATTGAAAAAGTATTCCAACATTTTCACCCTCGTCGAGATTTTACTTGGGAAGAAGTCCTTACCTTGCAAATTCAACAGCCAGATATTTTTAATGCGAATCAGCATTTGATTCGTAACGAAGGGGCTATGATGGGAACAGGTCAAAAACTTTGGAAACGTGCCAAACAGGTCATACCTGGTGGCAATATGTTACTCTCCAAACGTGCTGAAATGTTCCTTCCAGAACAATGGCCTGCCTATTTCAGTAAGGCAAAGGGCTGTAAGGTTTGGGATTTAGACGGGAACGAATACATAGACATGTTCATCATGGGAATTGGCACCAATATTCTTGGTTATGGGCATCCTGAGGTAGATGATGCTGTGCGAAGAACGATTGATGCCGGGAATATGTCTACGTTCAATTGTCCCGAAGAAGTTTACTTAGCTGAAAAACTGATTGAGTTACATCCCTGGGCCGATATGGTGCGTTTTGCTCGGTCAGGCGGAGAAGCGAATGCCATTGCGATTCGAATTGCCCGTGCTGCGTCTGGGAAAGATAAAGTTGCCATTTGTGGGTATCATGGGTGGCACGATTGGTATTTATCCGCCAATCTTGGAGATGATCAAATCTTAGCTGGACATCTGCTACCTGGCTTGGAGCCAAATGGCGTTCCGAAAAACTTACGCGGGACTGTCTTCCCCTTTAGCTATAATAATTTTGCTGAACTGGAAACGCTTGTTAATACCCACGACATCGGTGTAATCAAAATGGAGGTGATGCGCAACCTGGGCCCTGAAGACAAATTCCTCCAGAAAGTAAGGACCCTCGCTTCTGAACGCGGCATCATCTTAATTTTTGATGAATGTACCTCTGGCTTCCGACAAACTTTTGGCGGCTTACATAAAATGTATGGGGTTGAGCCTGATATGGCAATGTTTGGGAAAGCTCTCGGCAACGGCTACGGAATTACCGCTACCATTGGTAAGAGGGAGATAATGGAGGCAGCGCAAACCACATTTATCAGCAGTACTTTCTGGACAGAACGAATTGGACCAACCGCTGCTCTCAAGACGCTTGAGATCATGGAACGTGAAAAGTCCTGGGAGCGGATCACGCAAACAGGATTAGACATCACTGCTAAGTGGAAATCATTGGCTGAAAAACATGGGATTTCTATTGTTACTAGCGGATTACCTACGCTAACGAGCTTTTCATTTAAGAGTCCCCAAGGGCTAGCTTATAAAACGCTAATTACGCAAGAAATGCTGGCTCAAGGCTACCTTGCTGGAACCAGTGTTTATGTATGTACCGAACATACGCCGGAAGTTGTAAATACGTTCTTTCAGATATTAGACCCTGTGTTTGCCATGATAAAGGAGTGTGAAGAAGGAAGGGATGTTAGAGAACTGCTTAAAGGACCAGTTTGTCATGGTGGGTTTAAAAGGCTGAATTGAGGTCTTATGCGCCAGCATTTAGCTATTCGTGCAGATAGTGATACTCGCAAAGGGGTAGGCCATGTAATGCGGATGCTGGCGCTGGCTCAAAGCTGGAAATCAAGAGTTGGTCGAGTCACATTTATCACCAGTTGTGAAAGCGTAAGTATTCTCGCTCGCGTTCAGGCTGAAGGCTTGAGCCTCAAACAAATCAAGCGATTATGTCCTGACGAAGATGATTTGCGAACAACGCTCGAAATCTTGAAAACAATTGGGGAAGAAGAGAGAGGAAAAAAGTCGAATATATGGATGGTGACCGATGGGTACCATTTTGACGAAGAGTTTCATTCTGGCATTCGTGCCAATGGGTATCGCCTAATGGTAATGGACGATTTTGCCCATCTTCGACATTATCATGCTGACGTTCTACTTAATCAAAATATTGGTGCAGAACAATTAACGTATCAATGCGAGAGAGAGACAAAAAGATTACTGGGAACTTCTTATACACTTTTGCGGCCTGAGTTTGGGCAATGGCGCGAGTGGCGTCGCGTGGCCCGAGCGAGGGCTAGTAAAGTGTTAGTTACTTTGGGCGGCTCTGATCCTGATGGCATAATGTTCAATGTGATTGAGGCTTTGCAGGATAAAAGGTTAAAGAATATAGCAGCCACGATCATAATTGGACCCGCTAATCCCAATCTTAGATCATTGCAAGAGACCGCAAAACGCTCTGAAAAAAAAATTCAGTTATTGACCAGTGTTGATAAAGAAATGCCTCAATTAATGGCAGAGGCTGATGTGGCAATTTCTGCTGGCGGCAGTACTTGTTGGGAACTGGCGTTTATGGGATTGCCGAGCATTACACTTGTACTTGCCGAAAATCAAAGACGAATAGCAGAGGGATTGGCTGCGGTTGGCGTTTTTGTTAACTTCGGGGAAGCCACAAATGTTAGCCCAGGAAGCTTGGCAGAAAGACTTGAAGAGCTTCTAAGTGATTCAGAAAAGCGACAGCAGATGAGCGATCAGGGGCGGTGCTTGATTGATGGGAAAGGGGCTGAACGAGTAGTTGCTGAATTGTCTGGTAAGAAAATGAACTGTACATTATATGCGCATTCTCTTTCTAGGTAACAATTGGGTTGGGTGGAAAATTGCTGAATGGCTAGGAGCACAAGGAGAGCAGCTTGTTGGGTTAGTATTGCATCCAGAGGGAAAACAAAAGTATGGAGATGCAATTATCAGGAGTACGAAAGTCAATGCTAAGCACATTTTCGATGGCGCAAAGTTGCGTGAATCTGAGATCGTTAATGCGATCAAGAATTTGAAGCCAGATATTGGTATCTCTGCCTTGTTTGGCTACATTCTAAAACGAGAGATTCTGGAGCTACTGCCCGCTGGGTGCTTAAATATTCACCCTTCACTTTTGCCGTGGAACCGGGGTTCTTTTCCTAACGTTTGGAGCATTATTGATGGTACACCTGCCGGTGTTACGCTTCATTATCTTGACGAAGGTATTGATACGGGTGACATAGTTGCTCAGCGTGAAATACCTGTTACTATTACAGATACGGGTGGTAGTTTATATAGACGCTTGGAGATGTCATGTGTTGAATTATTTGCCGAAACCTGGCCGCAGATAAAGAGCGGTAATGCTCCACGCTTTTCGCAGACTAAGGAAGGCGGAACCTCGCATAAAGTAAAGGATGTTGAGAAAATAGATGAGATTGATTTAAGTAAAAGTTATCAAGCTAAAGATCTTATAAACCTGATACGAGCACGTACCTTTCCCCCTTACACCGGAGCGTGGGTCAGAGATGGTGAGAAAAAGGTCTATCTGCAATTGCGAATGTTATACGAAGAAGAGTTAAAGAATGAGGGTAGGAATAACAATGGCACCTCAGATTGAAATTAACGGAAAAGAACTGGGAGCAGGCCATCCAGTATACATTATAGCCGAGATGTCCGCTAACCATAATCATAGTTTTGATGAGGCCGTGCGAATCCTCCACGCGGCGAAGGAATCAGGAGCGGATGCAATTAAGTTGCAAACTTATACACCCGATACTATTACTATTAACGCGAACAATGAGTATTTTCAGATAGGAAAGGGTTCGATCTGGGAGGGGCGCAATTTATATGATCTTTATGGTGAAGCATATACACCTTGGGAATGGCAGCCTGATCTAAAAAAGATTGCTGATCAGATTGGAATTGATATATTTTCTAGCCCATTTGATCACACTGCTATAGAGTTTCTGGAAAAAATGGGGGTTCCCGCTTATAAAATAGCTTCGTTTGAAATTGTGGATTTACCCTTGATTCGCAAGGTTGCTGAAACAGGTAAACCGGTCATTATGTCTACAGGAATGGCTACTTTAAGTGAGATAGAGGAAGCCGTAATTACTTTCCATAAAGCAGGTGGAAACCAATTAGCATTGCTGAAATGCACAAGTGCTTACCCAGCACCGCCAGATGAAATGAACCTCAGAACAATTCCACATCTTGCAGCAGCGTTCAACGTTCCGACAGGGCTTTCTGACCATACACTTGGCATTGCCGTTCCTGTGGCGGCTGTTGCTTTGGGAGCTTGTATCATCGAAAAGCATTTCACTCTGACTCGCTCAGTTCCGGGCCCTGATAGCGCGTTTTCGCTGGAGCCGCAGGAGTTTAAAGCGATGGTCGAAGCTATTCGTATGGCTGAGAGTGCGGTTGGCTCTGTATATTATGGAGTAAACGCACGTGAAGCTACGAGTCGGGTTTTTCGGCGCTCCTTATTCGTTGTCAAAGACATGAAAGAGGGAGAAGCGTTCACCACCGAGAATGTCCGCTCAATTCGCCCTGGCTATGGACTACATACTCGTTATCTTGAGGAAGTAATTGGACGCCACGCTAGTAAAGAGCTAAGTCGTGGTACACCATTGGATTGGCAATTTATTGCCTGAAAAATAAGAAGTTACAAGTAAAGGTAAGAAAATAAGGATTGATATGAAACGATGTACTCGTTGTTTAATTCCTGAAACCCACGAGACCTTAATGTTCGATAAATATGGGGTTTGCAATATTTGTCGGCAGATGGAAATGAAGAAGGCCTTTGTTAACTGGGAGCAACGTAGAATAGATCTAGGCCAACTGATTGAGTCTTATCGCGGAAAATATTCCCATGATTGTATTGTTCCATTCAGTGGAGGCAAAGACAGTGCATTTACACTATACCATCTAGTTACTGAGTGGAAAGTGAAACCGCTGGTCGTTCAGTTCGATCATGGCTTTATGCGCCCCAACTTGCGAGAGAATAATGAACGGGTTTTCAAAAAGTTGGGAGTTGATGTTATCAGCTTCAGACCAAACTGGCACGTGGTGCAAAAATTAATGCTAGAAAGTTTGAAGCGCAAAGGAGATTTTTGCTGGCATTGTCATACAGGAATATTTTCCTATCCAATGCAACTTGCTGTTAAGTTTAATGTCCCCTTGCTTTTCTGGGGCGAACCCAGTGCTGAGTATACAAGTTATTATACTTACGCTGAACCTGAAGAAGTAGATGAGCGCCGCTTCAATCGTTTCGTTAATTTAGGTATTGCTGCAGATGACATGATTGGGATGATAGATGGGGTCGAACCCCGCGATCTTGACCCATTCCGGTATCCAGCACTTAAAGACTTGCGTCGTGTCGGTGTCCGTTCAGTTTGTTTAGGCAGCTTTATCTCCTGGGATGTAAAAGAGCAGGTGAAACTTATTCAAAGTGAATTGGGGTGGAGCGGTGATGAAGTCGAAGGGGTGCCAGCGGCATATTCATACGAAAAGATCGAATGTTATATGCAGGGCGTGAGGGATTATTTGAAATACCTGAAGCGTGGCTATGGGCGAACTGCTCACTTGGCAAGTATTGATATTCGCAATGAACGTTTGACACGGGAAGAAGGACTGAAGCTGATGAAAGAATATGATGGCAAAAAACCAGCCAGCCTTGACCTTTTCCTCAATTATGTGGGCATTACCGAAGATGAGTTTCATGACATTGCAATGCAGCATATGGTTGAACCCTGGGTTCCCGACTTAGTAAAAATTGAGAGGGGCAAACCATTGCATGATCATGATAAATGGGACAATACATCCGCATTACGTGCAAATAATGCAGGGAAAGTGAATTCCTGATGATAGCAGTTCTTGATTACGGATCAGGCAACCTCCATTCGGTGCGTAGCGCATTAGAAGTGATAGGCGTAAATGCCCGCATTACCCGGAAGCCCGAAGATTTGCGCAAAGCTGATCATATTATCTTGCCGGGAGTTGGAGCATTCAGTGAATGTTTGAAAAATCTAAAAGATTCAGGAATGGTGGGTGCTTTGGAAGAAGAAGTGTTGGAAAGAGGGAAACCATTTTATGGAATTTGCGTCGGTTTGCAAGTGTTGGCCCGCGAGGGACATGAATTTGGAATCCATCCGGGATTGGGATGGGTGCCGGGTGTCGTCAAAAGATTTGAAGTCGAGAGTCTGGGGCTAAAAGTTCCACATGTAGGATGGAATGAAATCATTACCACACTGAAATCCCCGCTCTTTAATGGAATTAAGGAAAATGCGGCATTTTATTTTGTTCACAGTTATCGCTTAGAACTAAGCGATCCGGCCTGGCAAGCGGCGGAATGCGATTATGGAGAGAAATTTACGGCTGCAATCTTGCACGATAACATTTTCGCTACTCAATTTCATCCCGAAAAAAGCCAAGAGAATGGACTGCGACTCCTTGAAAACTTCTGCAAGTGGAAACCCTAATACAATGTTAAAGAAGCGTATCATTCCTAAGTTATTGCTCAAGAACGGTCGCAATGTGAAGGGGAAAAAATTCATTGATCTGCGAGATACAGGACACCCAGTTACTAATGCACGCATCTTTGATGCTCAGGGAGCTGATGAGTTAATGTTCTTAGACATAGCGGCCAGTGCTGAGAACCGAGGGATATTATACGAGACGATTGCAAAAACTGCTGAAGAGGTATTCATGCCTTTTTGCGTAGGAGGAGGTGTGCGAACAGTTGAGGATGTACGCAACTTACTACTCGCTGGGGCAGATAAAGTTTGCATTAATACGGCTGCCGTAGAGATGCCATCACTTATCCAGGATGGTGCCAAGTTATTTGGGGTGCAATGCATGGTCGTATCTATTGACGTCCGGCGTTATGAAACTAACTGGGAGGTATTCACGCATGGGGGAACGGTTTCAACGGGCATAGATGTTATAGATCATGCTAAGCGAATGGTGAATTTGGGAGCAGGCGAACTATTGATAACTTCAATTGATCGAGATGGGACAATGGAAGGTTACGATATAGAACTCATCAATACAATTGCCAATGCCGTAAATGTACCAGTGATTGCTTCAGGGGGGGCTGGAAATCTACAGCATTTAGTAGATGCCATCAATTATGGTAATGCGTCGGCTGTCGCTGTTGGAAGTTTGTTTAATTTTACTGATCAAAGCCCTATCAAAGCGCGGTCATTTATGCGTGTTGCTGGGGTAAATGTTCGCGTATAAAGGGGGAATATGGCAAGAGACAATTATTTTATTCAAGGAGAGCGAATATATTTTCGGGAAGTCCGTCTAACAGATGTTGGAGATACTTATTATCGCTGGATGAATGACATAGAGGTGACTTGTTATCTGGAAAGTAGATTCTTTCCGAATTCGATTGAACATCTTCGTGAATATGTTGCAAACAAGCAAAATGACAAAAATAATATATTCCTAGCTATAGTTTTAAAGGAAAATGATAGACATATCGGAAATATCAAGCTTGGTCCGATTGACTGGATACACAGAACAGGAGACATAGGGCTTATCATCGGTGACAAAAGTTGTTGGGGAAAAGGGTATGCAACAGAATCTATAAAACTGATGGTTAAATATGGATTCGATATTTTAAATTTGCATAAAATAACCGCCGGATGTTATAGCTGCAATCAAGGGTCGGCAAAGGCATTCCAGAAAGCTGGTTTTGATATAGAAGGATTACGGAAACAGCAATTTTATTATAATAAGTCATATGTTGATTTGATTATGTTGGGCATTATTAATATAGGGTAATTTTTCTAGTACAGCGAATTTTAAGTTTCTTAACGTAATAAAGCCATTTTCTACGATAAAACTTAAAATTCGCTGTACTATTGACTCGATACTTATAAATTCAGAGTTACCTAAGTAAAGAGCATTTTTTGTGAAAGCAGATTTATTATTTTCACCATCTATTTTCGTACTATCCCGATATATCGCGGTTGGTATAGCTGCAGGCGAGGCATTTTTATTTGCATACATCTTAGGAGTTGATAGCTATGGGCAATATGCAGTGATAATGCAAATAGCTAACTCACTTGTAATGTTGGGCTTTGGAAATGCTTCGGGTTATATATATGCTTTTTATAAAAATTCGTTAGGTGATAATAATGAGGTTTATAAATTAGTCTCGCTATTACAATATTTGATAGGCGCGGGAGTGCTAGCCCTAGCATTATTAATAGCAAAGCCTCAGTTCTTAGCTAGTATTTTTATCTTTCTAATACAGGTCCCTTATTTAATTACTGAGCCTCTGTTTAGGGTAAAAAATATGTTTGTTGTTCCTGTGATCGGTAAAGGGATGGGCTCATTGATGACTATACTATTAATTAGTATATTTTACTTCTCGCAAGTAAATGCAGAGTCGGGCAGAATTAGTATTAATACATCAATAATGATTGTACTGTTTGGTAATTTTCTCGGATACGGCATTTACTATCTTAGTATATTTTGGGTAAGAGGTGTGAAAGTAGAATCGCTAATAGACTTTTTAAGCTTAAAAGCTTTGATTATTAGGGATAGAGTGGTTAATTATTGGTTTTCCATACAAAAACCAGGGATATTGATCAGTTCTTCAAGCCTAGTTTTTATGTTCTTTATGAATGTGGATCGGCTATTTATTGAGCATTTTCACCGACCAGAAATACTCAGTGTGTATTCGTTGGCTTGGCAGCTTTCACAAGGAGCCTGCTTGCTATTAACGTCATTAAATCTAATGTCGAATATACGAATTGGGCAGAAAATATCGGGTTCAAGTACTGATAAAGAGTTAACTCGCCTTTTAAAAAAGGAGCTTCTGATAACGTTTTACACTGGGTTTTCGGTTTTTGTTGCACTTGTGTGTGCAAGTTATATTCTAAGCAAGTTGATATATAAAGATTATTATGATTTGGTTAGGATAACGGCATTAGTAGGTGGTGGCTATTTGAGCATATATATCGCCAGTGCTGTCACGGGTTTGTTGACATACGAAGGTCATAATCTAGGGCTTGTGATTAGCTGGGCTATTGCACTATGTATGTCTCTTGGATTTAATTTATTATCAATACGTTATGATTTATGGTATGGGAACGCAGTTGCAATGACATCGTTTATTCTCATACTACAAAGCTTGTGGCTCATAGCTTACACCTATCTTGCCTTGAAAAAGAGGAAATGCAATTATATTACAATGACCAATGGCTATATATATAAAACATAAAGCCTAAGTGTGAATACTATATTATTTAATAGCAAGTTGTTGCCCATATGAAAAAGAAATTATTAATTTACACAAAACATAATACGACTAAGGCCTGGAGGTATCTAGCATCCGAGCTTGAAGATGTTTCTAGCTGTGTAATAGTTAGTGAATTTAAGAACGATGGAGATGTGTGGATAATGCCCGATTTTTACAAAAGACTTAAATATCCACAAATAGAAAATTTTCCTAGCCTTTGTCTAACTGATGGCGATTATGAGGAAATAATTCGTCGGTGCAGGTTATTGCGAAATTTGAAATATGATTTGGCTGTAAAAATGATAAGTGCCATGTGGCTGGCCATAGACGATCTTCTAAGTAAAGAACGACCAGATATAGTATTGTCGTTTACAATAGACTATTATGCGCTAGATATCTTGGAGAGAATCTCTTCTCGGAGGGGAATACCATTTTATGGGTTAATGTCCTCTATACTAAGAGACAAACTTATGATATCTGCACGAGGAGAGTATAACCAACTATATGATTCGAATGATGAGCAAGTTACGCAAGCGTTGAATGAGATGACAGCAGATGAATTTGCCCCGTTCTTATCAAAGAATCCTAAATATTCTTTAGGAAGATTTTGGTCTATAAATCTGCGCTTTATTCTTAGAAGCCACATATTTTGGATACTTCGTCACATAACTAGAGATCCAATGAATAGCCATTTCCTAATGACTAGGCTTCATGTGAGTGAGTATCGAACTGGCTTAGAAGATAGGAATGTAGTCAAGTATTTTGATAATAATTGGGAAAACAAGGTAAAGGGTGTTCCAACTGATAAGCGAGTGTTCATAGGATTGCAACAAAACCCAGAGGCATCAATAGATTACTGGGTACATAATATAGAGTTGATTGACTATGAGGCTGTGCTGCATCGATTAATTGACAGTCTGTCGGTGGAAGGGTTTACAATACTAATAAAAGACCACCCTAATATGTTTGCATTAAGAAAGCTAGGTTTAATTAAAGGATTACAGGGCAAGCCTAATACTATAATGCTTCCATATGAAGCAAGATCGCAACATTTAGTCCGAGAGTGCGGATTCACTTTTACTTGGACTGGAACAATAGGATTGCAAGCGGCTTTAGCTGGCAACTGTGCCATAGTTACCAATCCATACTATGCAACAGAGGAAGAGTTTCTTATTATAAGAAATCTTAAGGATATTGATTTAATCCCTCATAAGCTTTCTTCCCGCAAGAGGGAGGATTATATGGGGCCGATACGTGAAAAGTTGGCAAAACGAGTCTCGGATGGCTCATTACCCGGGAGCTTATTAGCTCATTACTGGCTTAGATTTTCAATGGGCGAGGCAGAAAAAGTGAATCAGATTAAAACAGTAGCGAGGTCATTATCTAAGTATTTTAGAACACGTTAGCTTTGCGGCTGTTTTGTAAAAAAGTAATGTTTAGAAAATTTGGTATACCATTAACGTGAGTAGGGTAAATATTTTCTCTGAATAAATATTAAGACTTGCGATCTCGATGCAGTGGCTGTTGAGGAGTGCTTGAGAGAGAACTTTATTATTACAAAAGATCCTAAAGTGTGAAAGTAAAGAACAAAAGTGTATTATGAATCCTGTTAATAATAGTTTCATTGCGAGTAACTTCAGAAGTATCTTTATAGTAAAGCACATAGTACTAATTATGTCATCTCCGATAAGATTAATAGTTGCAATATGGCTGTGTGCAATTGCGCTTTATCTTATTAGCCCTGTAGAGTATCCTGTTAATGTGAGAAGCGATGGTTGGGGATTTATAATTGCCTGCATTTTATTTTTCTGTTTAGGAGTACTCTTTTATCAAAGAAAGGCAATGCGATTTAACTGTGCTGAGCAGTATTCGTTGAGCGATTATAAAGATATTAACAACATTATCACTTGGTGTTCTATATTGGGCATGATCGGGTGTTTGAGTATATTATATGATAAAGTATTTCTTTCAGGGCTAGATTATTCCCTTGGCATTACAGACGTACGGTATCAACGAGAGGCTGACGCAGCAATAGGCATTGGGTCTAATAGCTCTTTTCTAACTTATTTAGGATTTGTACTATATTCTTTTAGTAGTGTATCTTGGTTATTATTGTTGCTTTATGGTGATAAAGTGACGATGAGAGGAGTATTGTTTGGAGTAATTTCTTCTTTGCCAATTCCCGCTGTAGCAACATTGTTTGGGGGGCGAGGGCCTATCGTACAATTATTAGGACTTAGTGTTGGTGCGTTAGTATTGCGAGTATTAAGTAATCAGACTGCCCTTCCTGCTGTTAGGTATTTACGCCCTTTTCTAGTAGCTTTCATTTTATCTACTTTAATATACAATGGCTATGTTACAGCTACTCGCAGGCAATACTCCGGTTTAAGAGATGTTTCAACTCAAATGACTCACTTAGATGTCACATATGGAATACGCCCCTCAGAGTGGTATAGAAAAGCAATAGATGACGAAATCCTTCCGTCTGATGTCATGTTAGATGTGTTTAGCGCTTTTGTCTACTACACGCATGCTTTGCCAACGCTACAACTTGTCCTTGAAAAATCAGAAGACATTAGCCTTTATTATGGTCAAAATCAATTTAATTTAGCTTTCGTCATTTTGGAGAGAACTATACCTACTATGAGTATGAGGGCAAATGCAAACAGTGAGTTGGCTGAATTGACTGGACTGTTTTCATCGGCTTGGGGAATGCTATTTGTAGATTATGGTTTAATAGGCTCTTTAATTGAGGTTTTTATCCTAGGCTGGTTAAGCGGCATGGTTTATTATAAAGCCCAATACCGCCAAAGCCTTCTGGCTAAGTTGCTCTTTTGTTTTGTTGTGATGTCGATACTATTTAGCCCGCTTAGTGCCCCATTTGGCATAGGAAACGCAGCCTTGGTCTTCGTTTCAATGATTCTTGCACAGTTATTTTTATTAATCCGACCTCGCTCTCAGCAGTTAAGTAATAATTTAGGGGCAGTTCAATTTTCTACTTTTGACTAACCTTGGTACCCTAAGAATTTCGAGGATCTAACTAATCCTGAGCTTCTATTTATAGCCTAGTACTAGAAATCAAACTCACTAAGAAACCAATTTGTAAACAAAACTTCCATATTCTATTAGGCCTTTGTTTAATAAATTGAAATGGAGTTCTTTGCTTTGAAAGTTGTCATCATTACTTGTGTCTACCCGCCTGAGCCAGTAGTCTCAAGCCAAACAAGCCACCAAATAGCTGAAGAGTTAGCTCAGCGTGGGCATGAAGTAACAGTTATTGCTCCTTTTCCAAATCGGCCTGCTGGAAAACTTTACTCAGGCTACACGCGGAAGCTGGGCTTTCAACGAACACGCGGAATAAATGGGATAAATTTAGTTCGGTGCGCGTCCTTCCTATCGCCACGTTCTACAATGATTAGCCGATTGCTCGAAAATATTTCATTTGGTCTTACTTCTAATATTGCGGTTCTATTCTTACCTAAGGCAGATGTAATTTACTCAAATTCATGGCCATTATTGGCTACAGGCCTGACTGCTTTAATAGCAAAATTATACGATTCCTCACTTATAATAAGCGTGCAAGATGTTTACCCTGAGTCATTACTCTCTCAGCATCGTGCATTGATTAACCGATGGTTTATTAGTGTTTTATCTAAACTTGACAGATTTGTTGCTCATAATAGTAAAGCGCTGGTAGTAATATCTGATTACTTTAAGGAGATTTATCGGAATACTCGTCAGGTAGAAGAAAGAAAAATACACATTATTCCAAATTGGATTCAAGAAGCAGAGCCAAAAAGTACGAATAATGCGAGAAATTATCGGAGCGATCATAGTATCTCTAATAGTTCGTTTGTTATAGCCTATGGGGGAAATATAGGAGTAGCAGCAGGTGTTGAAACTGTTATTGACTCGTATCGCTATTTTAATGGTGTTCGTCCATATACAATCATCGCCGGGCAAGGAAGTTGTCTACCCATATGCCAGACTCTTGTGCGGGAATTAAATGATGATAGGATCATTATTCATACACCTTGGCATTCTGAGGATACGAATTATGTTCTAGAAGCTGCAAATATTCTAATACTACCAACTCGTGGCGCGCAATCAATGGTATCTGTTCCTTCCAAGCTATTGTCTTATATGCTTGCCGGTAAGCCTGTAATAGCGCTTGCCTTACCGCACAGCGAAGTTGCTCGAATTATTGAGAAATCTAATTGCGGATGGATTGTCTCTCCAGATCGCCCTGATATATTGGCAGAACATATCAAGATGATAATGACACTGCCAGACTCTGAGTTGAAAAAACGAGGGCAGCAGGGCTTGGAATATGTACAACAGAATTTGACGGATAAAATCTGTCTTCCGCGGATTATAGAAATAATAGAAAATGCCGCAAAACACTGAGGCAAGGACGATGACTATTGCTATCCGTGCTATGCTTCCACAGGATATTCCTTCCGTAGTAGATGTTCACTTACAAGCATTTCAGAACTTTTTTCTTTCTTCACTTGGTCACGCATTTCTTCAAGAACTCTACACTTCGATATTAAATGATCCCTCTGGAATGAGTTATGTTGCAATTGTAGAAGGGCAGCTAATCGGTTTTGTAGCCGGTACAGATCAGCCTGCAGGGTTTTATCGGCGGCTAATCAAGCAAAGATGGTGGCGATTTGGTTTGGCATCTATTCTTCCAGTTTTACGCCAACCAACTATTATTCCGAGGCTCTTGCGTGCTTTTACCATGCCACAACAAGTTGCTAGAGGAGATCAAATAGCTACGCTGATGTCAATTGCTGTTTTGCCCGAAACACAAGGACAGCAGCTTGGTAAAAAACTTGTTTCCGCCTTTCTTGAGGAATGTCGTAGGCGGGAAATAAATCAGGTTAACCTAACAACAGATCGTTTGAAGAATGATTTTGTTAATGAATTTTATCTCCGCATGGGATTTCAGTGCATCAACTCTTTTACGACTCTTGAAGGCCGTGAGATGAATGAATACCAAATTATTTTATGACTTGCGGTAGAGTTTGTGCCCCGCATATTCCTGCATTGAAAGCTCTGTAATTATTTATTTGCTAAATCAAGAAAGACATTGATGACGCCCAATATTTCTCTCTCTGCGCGCTCAACTTATCTTCCATTTACGCTACCCGATGTTGGCCAGGAAGAATTTGAACAGGTTAAAGAATCGCTTGAATCGGGTTGGTTAACAACTGGTCCAAAAACCAAACAATTTGAGGCAGAATTTGCTGCGGCAGTAGGGGCCAAGCATGCAATTGCTGTTAATTCATGCACTGCTGCCCTACATCTTTCGTTAGAAGCAGTTGGCGTGAGGCAAGGTGATGAGGTCATCACTACTCCATATACTTTTGCTGCTAGTGCCGAGGTAATTCGCTATTTTGATGCCACACCCGTACTGGTAGATGTCGATAAGAGATGCTTGAATATTAAGCCCGATCTAATTGAATCTGCAATCACTTCGCGGACAAGGGCAATTCTACCAGTTCATATTGCCGGGCTGCCTGCTGAAATAGATGCCATTTATAAGATTGCAGCTAAATATGGACTTGCTGTAATCGAGGATGCTGCACATGCATTCCCTACAAAATACAAGGGTCAGTTTATTGGAAATACAAATAGTCAAGACGTAAAAGCTGCTGTGTGCTTTAGTTTCTACGCGACGAAAACTATTTCGACAGGTGAAGGCGGCATGATCTGCACGGAAGATGATGATATCGCAGATCGCTGCCGCATTATGGCCTTACACGGGATTAGCCGCGATGCCTGGAAGAGATATACAGCAGAAGGATCGTGGTACTACGAAATTATTGCCCCCGGCTATAAATATAACTTTACCGATATTGCTGCCGGAGTAGGAATCGCCCAACTCCATAAGGCAGAGAAAATGTGGAAGAGGAGATGCGAAATAGCCTCGCATTATGATAGTGCCTTTGCAGGTCAAACGGCATTGGAGACACCGTTTAATCGGGCAGATTGTCAACATTCTTGGCATTTGTATATGCTGCGCCTCAATTTGGAACGACTTAAGATTGACCGTAATCGGTTTATTGAAGAGTTAAAAGCACGTAATATAGGAGTGAGTGTTCACTTTATTCCTCTCCATCTACACCCCTACTATCGCGAAAAGTACGGCTATAAGTCAGAGGATTACCCTGTTTCGTACAGTGAATATCTCCGTGAAATCTCACTTCCAATTTATTCAAAAATGACTGATCAAGATATTCGGGATGTCATTGATGCTATACTTGGAATATGTCAACAATTTAAGAACACTTGAAGAGAAGTTTATGGGACGCATCTTTGATGTGATTATTGCTGGATTAGGTATCCTGATTTTATTACCCCTTTTGGGTCTCGTCGCATTAGCAATAAAATTACATGATGGTGGGGCGATATTTTACCGGGCGAGGCGAGTGGGGAAGAATGGTGAGATTTTCCGGCTCTATAAGTTTCGTACAATGGTGATGAATGCAGATCGTCAGGGCGCAGCAATTACGTCACGAGGCGATACGCGGATTACCCCAATTGGAAAATGGCTTAGAAAAACCAAACTTGATGAATTGCCACAACTTGTTAATGTCGTGCTTGGGGATATGCGATTGGTTGGGCCAAGACCGGAAGACCCAGCCTATGTCGCGCTCTATGATCGGTCTCAACGGAGAGTTTTGGACTTCTATCCCGGAATTACAAGCATGGCTTCGATTGCTTACAGAAATGAAGCACAAATATTGTCAACACTTGATTGGGAGGAAAAATATCGCAATGAAGTCCTGCCTGCGAAGCTAGCAATAGATATAGAGTACTTAAATCGGAGAAATCTGCTTACAGATATAAGGGTAATATTGAAAACGATATCTGTCATAATATCTAAATAATTAAAGGAGTAAGTATGAAGAAAGCATTGATCACAGGAATAACCGGGCAGGACGGCAGTTACTTGACGGAACTGCTACTCAGCAAAGGCTACAGTGTTTATGGAATTATTCGCCGTTCCAGTTCGTTCAATACCGACCGCATTGACCATATCTATCAAGACCCGCATATCGCTGGACGCCGCCTACATTTGGTTTATGGTGATTTGAATGATGCCAGTTCGCTGAACAAAATCCTACGTGATGTCAAGCCAGATGAAATCTATAACCTCGGTGCGCAATCGCACGTTCGCGTCAGCTTTGACATCCCGGAATATACTGCTGAAGTTTGTGCGCTCGGTACGCTTCGCTTATTAGAAGCGATTCGGGATACAGGCATTAACACCAAATTTTATCAGGCCTCTTCTTCAGAACTGTATGGCAAAGTGCAAGAAGTGCCTCAGAAAGAAACCACGCCATTTTATCCGCGCAGTCCATACGCAGCGGCAAAGCTCTATGCCTATTGGATTACGGTGAATTATCGGGAAAGCTATGGCCTGTTTGCCTGCAACGGAATTCTGTTCAATCACGAAAGCCCACGACGCGGCGAAACCTTTGTGACGCGCAAAGTGACAAAAGGAGCGGCTGCCATTAAGCTGGGGCTGCAAGACAAACTCTATCTCGGCAATCTCGACGCCAAGCGCGATTGGGGCTATGCGGGCGATTATGTCGAGGCGATGTGGTTGATGCTGCAACAGGACAAACCTGACGATTTTGTCATTGCCACAGGCGAAACCTATTCGATCCGCGATTTGCTGGACGAAGCCTTCGGACATCTGGGTTTGGACTGGCATCCATACGTCGAAATTGATCCGCGCTACTATCGTCCCGCCGAAGTGGATTTGTTGATTGGCGATCCCACCAAAGCGCGCACTAAGCTGGGCTGGGAACCCAAAGTGAAATTCCAGGACCTCGTGAAAATGATGGTGGACGCGGATGTAGCAGCGTTACAAGGAGCACAACCGTTAAAGGCAACGCATCGTTCGGCGATGTAATTCATGTTTGCCACGAATTACACGAATAAACACGAATTATCCTGAGGCTGAGAAGGGGGAATTGGCGCGAAAGAGGCTGGACTCTCCCTTTCCCAATCCAAAGAAATTCGTGTGAATTCGTGGAATTTCGTGGCTGAAATAAACCTATGACCTTTCCCTATCAAAAAGTCGTCGTTACGGGTGGAGCCGGATTTCTCGGTTCATACGTCGTTGCCAAGTTAAAAGAACGTGGTTGTGAACAGATATTTGTGCCGCGACGCGCCGAATACGATTTGGTACAGGCGGATGCGATCAAGCGAATGTATGACGAGGCACAGCCGGATTTGATCATTCATCTGGCGGCGGTCGTTGGTGGCATCGGAGCCAATCGAGCCAATCCGGGCAAGTATTTTTACGAAAACCTGATGATGGGTGTGCAATTGATCGAAGAAGCTCGATTGCGCGGCGTGAAAAAATTTGTCGCGACGGGAACGATTTGTGCTTATCCAAAATTTACCCCTGTTCCGTTCAAAGAGGACGACCTATGGAATGGCTACCCGGAAGAAACGAATGCGCCGTACGGCATTGCCAAAAAGGCGATGTTGGTGCAATCGCAAGCGTACAGGGAACAATACGGCTTTAATTCGATTTTCCTGTTGCCTGTGAATTTATATGGCCCGCGCGATAATTTTGATCTGCAAAGTTCGCATGTCATCCCGGCCTTGATTCGCAAATGTGTCGAAGCCGTTCAAACAGGGGCGACGGAAGTGAAATGCTGGGGGACGGGACAAGTCACACGCGAATTTTTGCACGCCGAAGATTGTGCGGAAGGCATTGTGTTGGCCGCAGAAAAATACAATCAATCTGCGCCGGTAAACCTGGGGGCAGGTTTTGAAATTTCGATCCAGGCGTTGGCGGAAAAGATCGCGGAGTTGACCGGATTCACTGGAAAATTGGTGTGGGATGCGTCGCAGCCGGACGGGCAACCGCGCCGTTGTTTGGATGTGACGCGCGCGGAGCGGGAATTCGGCTTTCGCGCGCGCATTGGATTTGAGGAGGGTTTGCGCCAAACGATTGATTGGTACAAATCTCATCTATTGACCAGCCTTTCCGCGACTGTAACAGGATAGTTCTTAGCCGTTCGCACGTTTTGCCCCTGCGTCTCCATCTATTTCGCCCCTAATCCTCATTTTCTATGTCACGCTTGCGCAATCGCTACTTCCTTTTCTTTGATCTGATTCTAATTCCAGTAGCTGCTTACCTTAGCTATTTCGTTCGTTTGGATAGTGTAGATTTCTCTCCATACTGGGAAGGTTTTTCCATTTTTACTACTTTGGCTTGTATTGTGACACCAATAGTATTCTGGCGCTTTGGGATTTATACCCGCTATTGGCGTTATGCTTCGGTGGAAGAGCTTTCCTTGTTGGCTGCTGCGGTTGTCGTTTCAAGTATCTTATGTGGCATTTCGGGGGGGGCTTTGCGTTATGCCATCAGCGGGACAACCATCTTGCCGCGTTCGATTCCCTTGATCTTTTCCTTTCTGGCCCTGAGCTTGCTTTCCTTGCCGCGTTTGGCCGCACGTGTTTCGGCAAATGGAGAATATCCCCGTCGGCGGGCTACGGATTTGAATGATCCGACGATTACTCCGGTGTTGATTGTGGGCGCGGGGGATGCGGGCGCGATTATTGCGCGGGAAATTCGGCAGAATCCGAAAACCGGGATATCCGCCGTTGGGTTTATTGACGATGATCCGCTCAAAAAAGATGTGCGCATTCACGGCATTCAGGTCATCGGTAAACGGCTGGATATTCCTCGGTTGGTGAAAGATTTACAGGTGCGGCAGGTCATTATTGCGATGCCGACCGCGTCAAGTTCTATCATTCGCGAAGTCGTGAATTTAGCGCGACAGGCGGGCGTTCCGACCAAAATTGTTCCCGCGCTGCATCAATTGCTGGGTGGCAAAATTGGTGTTGGGCAATTGCGCGATGTCCAGATCGAAGACCTTTTGCGGCGCAAACCTGTCGAAACGGATACCGCTGCGGTCGGGGAATTGTTGCGCGACAAACGGGTGATGGTGACGGGTGGGGGCGGTTCGATTGGCGGCGAACTCTGTCGGCAAGTGATTCAGTTTCAACCGCGCGAATTGATTATCCTGGGGCATGGGGAAAACAGCGTCTTTGAAATTGAACAGGAGTTGCGACAAACCGCTCGGACACAGGGCTACACGACCGAGATTCGCACTGTGATCGCGGATATTCGGATGCCGGAGCGGTTGGATATGGTCTTTGATGTGCATCGTCCGCACATCGTATTTCACGCAGCGGCGCATAAACATGTGCCGTTGATGGAATGCAATCCTTCCGAGGCAATCACGAACAATGTGTTGGGCACGCGCAATGTAGTGCAGGCGTCATTGGAATATAATGTGGAACGCTTTGTGATGATTTCTTCGGACAAGGCGGTGAACCCGACCAGTGTGATGGGTGCCAGCAAACGCGCGGCGGAATTGTTGGTGCATCAGGCCGCAACGATCAGCGGCAAGCCGTTTATGGCGGTGCGTTTTGGCAATGTGTTGGGCAGCCGGGGCAGCGTGATTCTGACCTTCAAAAAACAAATTGCGCAGGGCGGCCCCGTCACGATTACTGACCCGGAAATGAAGCGATATTTCATGACGATTCCCGAAGCTGTGCAATTGGTGTTGCAGGCCGGGGAATTGGGGCGCGGCGGCGAAGTGTTTGTGTTGGATATGGGCGAACCCGTCAAGATCGTAGATATTGCGCGCGATCTGATTACACTGTCGGGACTGGAGATTGGGAAGGACATTGACATCGCCTTCACGGGGATTCGTCCGGGCGAAAAACTCTTCGAGGAAATCTTTACGCCCAACGAAGAGTACGAACGCACGCGCCACGAAAAGATTTTTATTGCCAGCAATGCCAGCACGCTCGTGCCCGCCAATTTAAATGCAGCCATTCAGAACTTCACCGAGGCCGTCCAAACCGATGACCCGGAAGCCATTATTGCGCATCTGCAACGTCTGATCCCGGAATTCCAACGAACGAAGGTGGAATTAGCGGCGGTGAATACGGGGTCGTAAGAGAGTAGACGGTAGACGGTAGACGGTAGATGGTAGATGGTAGACGGTAGATGGTAGACGGTAGATGGTAGTTAGTAGATGGTGGTTGGTGGTTGGTGGTCGGTGGTCGGTTGGCTTGCATTGATTTCTTCAGCCTTCCCCAGACTTTCCTCGACTTTCCTCGACTTTCTTGGGCTTTATCAGTGGGCTGCGGACATGAAACGCACGACTGAGAAGCACTGGCCTACTACGGCTTCCGCACGTCGCACGGACGATAATCTGTGCAAACGGCTGGCGGAAGACTACCCCGAACAATTTGCGCGTTGGTTGTTTGATGTGCGCGGTCCCGTCAGAGTCGAAAAGACGAAACTGAGCCGTGATCCGATTCGGGCGGACTCCGTCATTTTTTCGAGCGCAGAAAATGAAACCTTGCCTACCGAATTCCAAGCCACGCGGAAAAGCGAGGTGGCGCTGCCCTTGCGGTTCCTGTGATACAATACAGGTGGAGGCTAGTGCAATGAAGAATCTCTATCCAAGTTATATGGGTAAAATCATCAATGGTGTGATCGTGTTGGAAGCCGACGCGACTTTACCGGAAGGCGCAGGCGTGAAAGTAGAGATACTGGAAGCGCACCCCGGACCGACCGCTGCCAGTCCTTTGGGCGAGCTTTTATTGAAGTATGCCGGGGTGATTGACGATTTGCCTGCCGATCTAGCCAAAAATCATGATCATTATTTGTATGGTTCCCCTAAAGTGGATGAGAAATGAATAAGGTCTTTGCCGACACTTATTATTATTTGGCATTGCTCGTTGAGAATGACGCAATGCATGAGTTGGCAATAGAACTGACCAGCCAATTACAAGGCCAGATTGTTACAACCGGATGGGTCTTATTGGAGTTTGCCAATGCCGTCAGCAAATCACGACACCGCCATTATTTCCCCAGCCTTTTGGATGACCTCAAGCAAAATCCGCAGATAACGATCCTCCCGGCAGATGAAGCATCATTCGAGGATGGGACAGCACTCTATCGCAACCGTCCTGACAAGGATTGGTCTTTAACGGATTGCATCTCGTTTCTGGTGATGGAACGCGAAGGCGTCACCGAAGCCTTGACCGGGGATCATCATTTTGAGCAGGCTGGCTTTACGATTCTCTTCAAATAATGGGTTTCTCTCTCGGCTTCCCTGATGAAAGTTCTTACAGCGGTTTTCAGATGCATGCGCCCGCTAACTTGTTTTCACTGCAGAGGCGCAGATGCCGCACAGAGATGCACAGAGAAGAAAGAGCGAAAAGAACATTTCCTTCCGCCTCTCTCTGCGTGACCTTTGCGGCATCTCTGCGTCTCTGCGGTGAAAAAGCAGTCGCACGCAGCGGAAGATTATCCCGAACAATTTGCGCGTTGGTTGTTTGATGTGCGCGGGCCCGTCAAAGTCGAAAAGACCGAATTGAGCCGCGAACCCGTGCGTGCTGATGCCGTGATCTTTTCGAGCGACAACGACGAGACTTTGCACAGCGAATTTCAGACGACGCTGAAGAGCGATGTGCCGTTGCCGTTGCGCTTTCTGGATTATTACGTCGGGTTGAAACGCAAGAACCCCGCGCGGCGTGTGCGGCAGGTGTTGGTGCTTTTGAAACCGACGGAGGAGGAAATTCCCGATCATTACGAAGATGAGCGGACGTGGCACG
Source organism: uncultured Heliobacteriaceae bacterium (assembly GCA_964631865.1). GTDB lineage: Bacteria > Acidobacteriota > Blastocatellia > RBC074 > RBC074 > JAFDVL01. The sequence continues at coordinate 60,691 of CAZWAK010000010.1, forward strand.
GCTATGAGGTGGTGAAAATGTGGGAACAAGACCCGGCAGTATTCTTGCAACACGAAGGATTGTTACCGTTGGCGACGTTATGCCGGACGGAATCGGGCGAGCAACTGCTGCGCGAGGTCGCGGTGGAAATTGAAAAGATTCCCGTGCGAGAACGGCGGGCGGAAGCGTTGAATGGAGCGCGCATGTTGGCGGGCTTGCGCTATAATCGGAAATTGATTAGCAGCATTTTGAAGGAGAGCGATATGTTGGAAGAATCCGTAATTTATCAAGACATTTTGCGTAAGGGCGAGCGGAAAGGTTTGCGACAAGGCGAGAGCAAGTTTGCCTTGCTTGTGCTCGAAGAACGGTTCGGCAAGCTGGCCCCGAAACTTCGCAAGCAGATTGAGCATTTGCCTGCGCCCCAACTGGAAGCGCTCGGCAAGGCGTTGGTGTATTTCAAGGAACCTGAAGAATTGACCGCCTGGCTCCAAAAGAATACGGTAGTCAATTGACACGTTCAACAGGCGATCAAGTCGTGTTGCAGGCTGGGGAGTTGAGGCGTGGCGGCGAAGTGTTTGTGTTGGATATGGGCGAACCGGTCAAGATTGTAGACATTGCGCGCGATCTGATTACGTTGTCGGGCTTGGAAATTGGGAAGGACATTGACATCGCCTTCACGGGGATTCGACCGGGCGAAAAACTCTTCGAGGAAATCTTTACGCCCAACGAAGAGTACGAACGCACGCGCCACGAAAAGATTTTTATTGCCAGCAATGCCAGCACGCTCGTGCCAGCCAATTTAAATTCAGCCATTCAAGACTTCACCGAAGCCGTCCAAATAGATGACGCTGACGCCATCATTGCGCATCTGCAACGCTTGATCCCGGAATTTCAACGAACGAAAGTGGAATTGGCGGCGGTGAATTCGGCGTCGTAATTCTTTTAGCCACGAATTCCACGAATTATCACGAATGGATTTGGGGCTGGAAAGAGTAATCTAACAGCCAAAACCTGCAATCCAAAATTGAGAGAATTCGTGAACATTCGTGGAATTCGTGGCAACATTGAAACGAATTATCACGAATGGATTTGGGGCTGGAAAGAGTAATCTAACAGCCAAAACCTGCAATCCAAAATTGAGAGAATTCGTGATAATTCGTGGAATTCGTGGCAACATTGAAACGAATTATCACGAATGGATTTGGGGTTGCGAGCCATCCTCCAAAATCTACAAATCTGCTTTCGTTTGAGCCTGCCTTAGCCTCCTTCGGTTTTGCTTCTGATGGCCGGTTGGACAAGCTCGTTTTGATTCGGTATTGTCTTGCTGAACTTGCAGCAGGAGCAGCCGATGAAAGAGCGATTCTTCAATACCGCCGGGCCGTGCAAACCAGACCTTCATTACCTCATTCCACCGCTGGAGCGCATGAACCAGGACGAAGTCTTGGTGATGCTGGCGCAGCAAAAGTATTTCATCCTCTATGCCCCACGCCAGACGGGGAAAACGTCTTGTTTATTGGCTTTGCGCGATGAACTCAATCGGCGGGGCGAATATGCCTGCGTTTACGCCAACGTCGAAATGGCCCAATCCGCGCGCGAAAATGTGGGCGAAGCGATGCGCGCCATTTTAGGCGAAATCGCCAGCCGTGCGCGCGCCACCCTCGGCGATACCTTCCCGAAAGAAAACTTCATTCGTATCAGCGAGCAAAATCCAGCGCATTTGGCCTTGAATACATTGTTGGCCGAATGGGCGGAACATTCCGCGAAACCGCTGGTCTTGTTGTTGGACGAAGTGGACGCGCTGATTGGCGATACATTGATTTCGCTGTTGCGGCAATTGCGCGGCGGTTATGATCGTCGCCCGCAGCAATTTCCCAGCAGCATTATTTTGTGCGGTGTGCGCGACGTGCGCGATTACCGCATTCATTCGTCCGCGACCAAAGAAGTCGTGACCGGCGGCAGCGCGTTCAATATCAAATCGAAATCGTTGCGACTGGGCAATTTTACGGCAGACGAAATTCATCGTTTGTATGAACTGCATACACAGGCAACGGGGCAGGTCTTTGCACCCGATGTGTTCCCGCTGGTGTGGGAATTGACTGAGGGGCAACCCTGGCTGGTGAATGCGTTGGCATACGAGGCCTGTTTTGAGATGAAGGAAAACCGGGATCGCACCAAGCCGATTACCGTTGAGGTGATGCAAGAGGCGAAAGAGCGGTTGATTCTGCGCCGCGATACGCATCTCGATCAATTGGCCGATAAGTTGCAGGAAGAGCGCGTGCGCCGCGTGATTGCGCCGTTGCTGGCGGGGGAAGACGAAAGCCAACAAATTCCCGAACCCGATGTGATGTATGTGCGCGATTTGGGACTGGTGACGACTGAGGGACAACTGCGCATTGCCAATCGCATTTATCAGGAAGTCATCCCGCGCGAATTGACCTTCAGCGCGCAATTGACGATCAATCAACAACCGGAATGGTACATCACATCGGAAGGCAAAATTGATGTGCCGAAGTTGTTGGCGGCCTTCCAACAATTCTTCCGCGAACATTCCGAACATTGGGTCGAACGATTTGAGTACAAAGAAGCCGGACCGCAATTGCTCCTCCAAGCGTTCCTGCAACGCATCGTGAACGGCGGTGGGCGCATTGAACGCGAATATGGATTGGGGCGCAAACGAACGGATTTGTTGTTGCTGTGGCCGTATGTGAGCGGTGTGCAGCGCGCGGTGATCGAATTGAAAATCTTGCGACAACAACCCGAAGAAACCATTGCCAAAGGCTTGGAACAAACCTGGGGCTATGCGGATCGTTGCGGCGCGGACGAAGCGCATTTTGTGCTCTTCGATATTGCTTCGGGGCGTTCGTGGGAAGAGCGCATTTATCATCGCACCGCCACCTATCAAGGGCGGACAATTGAGGTTTGGGGAATGTGAGAATGTAGCCACGAATTCCACGAATTTTCACGAATTCTCTCGAGTTAGGACTTCAGGTTTTGGGTTTTGGATTATGGCTTCCAACCCAAAGTGAATTCGTGAAAATTCGTGAAATTCGTGGCAAAATCTATGGTCAAAACAAATGTTGTCATAATCGGCGGAGGCGTCGTTGGCTTAGCGGCGGCAGCGGAAATCTCGCGGCACTACGACGATGTCTTTGTGCTCGAAGCTGCGCCGCGTCTGGGGCTGGGGGCTTCGACGCGCAATAGCGGCGTGATTCACGCTGGACTGTATTACGCGCCCGGTTCGCTGAAGGCGATTCATTGTGTGCGGGGCGCGCGGATGCTCTACGAGTTTTGCGCCGAGCATCGTGTGCCGTACAACCGCATCGGCAAATTTGTCGTGGCCGATGCGCGCGAGCAATTCGACGCGCTGGCCGCGATCAAAGCGCGCGGCGATCAAAACGGCGTCGAAGGATTGGAGATTGTCGGGCGTGAATTTATTCGCCGGCACGAACCGAATGTTACGTCGCCGCTCGCGTTGTATTCGCCAAACACAGGCATCCTGGACGCCGAGGAATTGGTGCGCGCGCTGGCTCGCATTGCACAGGACAACGGCGCGCATCTGGTGACCGACACGCGGCTGGTGGGAGCCGACGTGCGCGATGGACAAGCGTTTCTCAAAACGTCGCACGACGAAGAAGTCGCGGCGCGCGTCGTCGTGAATGCTGCCGGGTTATATTCCGATGAAGTCGCGCGGATGTTTGGTTATGACGAGCATCAGATTTATGCCTGTCGCGGCGAGTATGCCGAATTGGTGCCGAAGTTGAGTGGCATCGTGAATGGCTTGGTGTATCCGTTGCCGCCTGCGAGCGGACATGGTCTCGGCGTGCATTTCACGAAGAATATGGCGGGGCGCGTGTTGCTGGGGCCGAACGCGCGCTATGTCGAAGACAAAGAAGATTACGAATCGAACCCGACGCCGCTGCGCGAATTTTATGAATCGGCGCGGATGATTGTCCCTTCGTTGCAATTTGACGATTTGCGACCGAGTTATTCCGGGTTGCGCTCGCGCTTGCGTCCCGCGCACGATTCGTCGTTTGCCGATTTCGTGTTGCGCCACGATCCGAACCATCCCGCAGTGATTCACGCCATCGGCATCGAGTCGCCCGGCTTGACGAGTTCGCTCTCGTTGGGGCAGGCGATTTCGGGCATGATCAAAGAATTGTTTTAGCCACGAATTTCACGAATTTTCACGAATTCTCTTGGGTTTATGGAGTGCCGACGGGCTTTGCAACAATTCTCAATTTGAAAAAAGCGGGTCTCTCCGCGAGCCTCAACGGCGCGCATTGTTCCTTCTTCCTTCTTCCTTGTTGCCAGAGGGTTTCCCCGACCAACAATGAAGAAGGAAGAAGGAAGAATGTTGCTGCCACAGTTCCAACTTGAGAATTGCTGGGGGCTTTGGCTGTTGGTTTCCACTCCAAAGTAAATTCGTGAAAATTCGTGGAATTCGTGGCCAACACTCCCTCCCTTCTACCTGACCGAAAAGTCCATCCATTGATCGGCGCGCGCGTATTTTGGTTTCGCCAGCGGATCGGTCACGATCAAGTGAAACAAATAATCGCCGGGCGGCAGGCCATTCAGACTCAACTGTCCCGCGCACACCAACCGCTTGGGATCGGTTTGTCCGGTTAATTCCACCGGGCGCGGCTGACTCTGATAAATCGCTTTGCCGTCTTTGTACACTTCGACCTGAATCGTCAACTGCGATTGTTGTGTTTGCTTGTTGAGCTGCGGATTGTAGGCGATGGTGTAGTATTCAAAGGCTCCGGTGCGCGCAAACCGTCGCACCGCTGGCGTGGGCTGCGTTTCATCATTGACCGGTGGTTGGGCAGGCGGTTGGGCCGATGATTCGGCGGAGGGAACCAAGCGTCCGGTCAACGTTAAGCCCGACAACGCCAAACGATTTTTCTTCAAATCCGGCACATTGATGAATTGTCCCGCCGCGCCAAGCTTTTCTGCCGGCGCATCGCGCAAGACGATTTTGAATTGATACGCGCCCGGTTTCAGAATCGGCGTGTCGTGCTGATAAACCAGACCCTGTTTCAGCACGCGCTTGTACTCGGCTTCGTTGAAACGCAGGCCAAACGCGCGCCCGTAATTTTCCACGGTTTTGCCGTTTTCGTCGAACGTGAATGTGACGATTTCCAGCTTCGCCGTTTTCTCGCCATTCTCGGCGTCGCTGAACGTCAGCTTCGACGAATCAATGTGCAACAGCGAACGCACGAACGAGCCGCCTTTCTCCGAGTTAAAGAAAAACGAGGTCATCTGCATCGTCAAATCACGCGCGCCGAAGGGCGAATACAGCGCGTGCAGAATTTGTTGTTCGCGCGTCTTCGGCACTTCGCGCGCCAGCGTTTCCGGCACGCCGTAGTAGCCGGAGCGCGTGCGCACCTGCAAGCCGGGGCGTTTCAGTTTGACTTTGATGGCGTGATATTTGTTGCGGTACTTCACGTCGAAATGTTCATCGTCGGGATCGAAGCCCAATAAATAATAGCTCTCGTTGTCCTTCATCACGCGCGTCACGCCGAGGTTGATGTCATTGTTGTTCAGCACTGCAAAGCCGCCCGTTTCGCGCGCGAGCGCGACCAGGCCGTCTTGCGTGTCGAACATCTGCTGCGAGGCATTACTCATTTGTTGTGTCATTTGCTGCGGCGTCATTCCGTTCATATTGGCCGCAGCATCGGGCGTGAGCGGCAACAAGCCGCGCGTGTCAATCGTGTAAATCACGACGCTCGAACGATTCGCCAAATCCGTCAAACGGCGCAGACTTTCGAGCGCCTGCGGGTTGTCGCGGTCGCGCCCAAACAGTCGAAAACCGTCGGACAACAGAATCACCATTTTGCGCCCCGGTAATTCGCGCAAGCCGCGCACGACGAAATTCACTGCGCCGAGCGTGCCGACGGTGAAAACCGTTTCGCGGAAATCTTCGGTGCGCTCGTAGGAATCCTGTCGTTGTGCGAACTGGTCGTCGGATTCGCCCTGGCCTTGTTGTGGCTGTCCGAACTGCACGCCAAAGCGCGGAATCATATCGCGGCCAAACGGATTCCACGTGAGCTTCTCAATCGCCGTTGTCAGCACGCGCCGATCTGCGGTGAATTGTTGCATCGCGCCCATGCCCTTGCCGGTGCGAATGATGCCGACGAGGTCGCCGTCCTGCATTTGCCGGGCGACGAATTTCTTCAAGGCCTCGCGCGCAAAATGCATGCTCTCGAACGACATGCCCAAATCGTCTACCACGAATGCAACCGTGCGGCTGACCTGTTCGGGCGTGACCTGTTTGATCGCGGTCGTTGAGGGCGGCAGCGCGGGATTGTTCTTGTCTGCTTTTTTCGGCTCTTCAACAGGCGTCGGATTCGTGACTGTTCGGACGAGTTTGAAGTAGGAGAGTGGTTGTTTCTTGCCGTCCACGAACAACTCGAAATCATCTTCGGTCAAATCGTCCATGTGTGCGCCGTTCTTGCCTGTCACGACCGCATCAATTTGGACAAGCTGCGTGTTGATGCGAAAGACGGTTTCTGGTTCCTGCTCCTCGGTTTTGGGCACAGGAATCGGTTTGCCTTTGTCCTGCGGCGGAACTGGAATTTGCGCGACGACTTGCGAAAACAAGAGCGCGACAGAGAGCGCAACGGAAAGAACTCGCTGAGACTGCATGGCTTTTCCCCTTTCAAATGAAGCAATCGTTGCAACGAAATAGCTGATACGCGCCAGAGAATACTCCAAAGTTGGGCGGAGGAAAACAAAAACTTTACGAAAGCGCAGGACTGGCTTGAGCCGCGCGTTTTATGATGACCTTGCTATGACAACGATTGAATTGGTTCGCGTGTGGTTGTTCCTGACAGTAGTTGGATTTGTGTTCGCGGTCGCAGGCATAACGTTGCTGCGGCGAGCCGCCGCGTGGTTGGCTAAGCGTCCGCCCAAACCGCTCTCGAAATTTCGCCGCGCAATGTTGATGTTCGCGGGGTTGGGCGTGCTGTGCATGAGCTACGCGCATTGGATTGAGCCGTACTGGGTTGAAGTCACGCGCGTGAGCTTGGCGAGTCCGAAGCTGGCAACCGCCACGCGCCCGATTCGGCTCGCGCATATCTCCGATTTGCATTGTGATCCGGTCGAGCGCGTCGAAAATAAAATGCTCGCACTCATTGCGCAGGAAAAGCCGGATTTGATTGTGTTCACAGGCGACACGATGAATCGCGCCGACAGCTTGCCCGTGCTCAAGCAAACGTTGACGCAACTCGCGAAACTCGCGCCGACGTTTGTAGTGAAAGGGAATTGGGACGTGTGGTATTACCCGACGCTGGATTTGTTTGGCGGCACAGGCGTGAAAGAATTGAACAACGAAGCCGTCCAATTCGATGTCGCGGGCACAAGTCTGTGGTTGGTCGGAATGCCTGTGGCAGAACAACCGAGGTTCGACAAAGCGTTTGCCGCTGTGCCGCCGAATGCATTCACGCTGATGCTTTATCACTATCCCGACGAAATCGAAAACGCACAAAAACGCAACGTGGATTTGTATTGTGCCGGTCACACGCACGGCGGCCAAATCGCGTTGCCGTTCTATGGCGCGCTGATTACGTTCTCCAAATTTGACAAGAAATACGAAGCAGGCTTCTTTCACGAAAGCCCGACGTGGCTGTATGTGAATCGCGGAATGGGCTGCGAAGGCACGCCGCACTTTCGCTTTTTTGCGCGCCCGGAAGTGACGATGATTGAGATTTCTGCGGGAGTAGGCGGTAGGCGGTAGACGGTAGACGGTAGTTTCTTGCCAACAGACTGCTGGCAGATTACGCCTCAAGAGATACCGTAACGCCGATTAGAAAAGCTACCGACTGCTGTCTACCGTCTACCGTCTACTCGCCATAGCCTATTTCTTCGCCAACACCACTGGCGCAACCTCAACGCCGCGCATCCTCCCAAAGAAATCCCGCACAATTGGATACAACGCCGCTGGGATCGTGGTCGCTTTGACTTCCAAATGACGAGTGAAAATCAAGTGGCCATCTTTGACTTCAAAGTTCGCGCTGTACTTGCCGAACGGCATCTCCAACTTCGCCGCGTCGGGCATTTCATCCACTTCAAATCCTTCCGGTAATTTCACGCGCACCGTTTCGCTGAAGGCTTCGGATTCGAGCACCAACGGATGTTTGCGTTTCGGCTCGGTCAGATCGAGGCCGAAGCGATGCGACACGAGCGCGGGTTTGAAAACCAGCAATTGACCGCGCATGGATTGCGCATATTCCTGCGCGACGAATTCGACATCGAGCGCGAACCTGCCTTCGGCGTGCTGATCGGCGGGTTCGACTTTGGACACGTTCGCGCCCGTGATGCCGCGCGTGATCCAACGTTCGATGCGTTTGGTGTAGTCGGGTCTGGCTAAGGCTTTGAATAAACGGCGCTCGTTGACGGCGGCTTGGCCGATGGAACGTTCGCTGATTTTCGCGTTGATGTGGCCGCTCGCCGTGAGTGTGACATCGGCCTGGCGCACGAGCTTGTTGGCTTCGGGCGGCGTCGTGGGCATCCGCATCAACTGCCCGTCGTTATTGGCGACGATCAATGCCAGACTGCCTTGCTCGTGGTCGGGCAAATCGCCGACAGGCGTGTCTTCGTCCGTCGCGTCAAAGATCAACAGCCGTCCTAATTTCGGATGCGTGATGATCGTCGGGGCTTTGGTTTCGTCGCTGACTTTGACGGCGATGATGCAGTGATTGAATTGACCGGGCGACGGCCATTCTTCGCGCACGAACGTGGGATCGCCGGAATAAATCACGACCGGATACGCGGCGATGTTGAGCGCCTTGAGCATCGCGCGCATCAGGTTGGCTTTGTCTTTGCAATCGCCGTACGACTTCTTGAAGACTTCGAGCGACGAATGCGGGCGATAGCCGCCGCCGCGGCCCGCGCCAATCTGAATCGAAACGTATTTGATGCCCTGCGCGTAGCGACCAATGGCTTGAATCTTCTCGAATTCGGTTTTGGCGTTGGCCGTGATTTCGCGCGCTTTGCCCGCCAGCGCGTCGTCCAATTGCACTTGCGGATCGGACAGTTCGCTCAGGTAGCGCGACACGTCCGTCCAGCTTTCAAACGTGCGCAGCAGCCCGGCGCTTTTGCCGGCGGGCGGAAAAATGCGGACGACCATGCGCGGAATCAGGTTGGCCATGCTGGGGCTGCCGGATTCGGGTTTGATGCCGTCCAGATTGCGCGCCTGCCACATGAACGTTGAACCATTCACCGTCGGCTCAATTTTCGGATGATTGAAAACCACGCCTTCCGCGCGCCAGCCTGTCGGCACGGTCACGCTGATGCCTGACGACAAGACGGGGTGCGAATCGCCGAAGCCCCAGGGGAAATACGCGAAAATGTCTTTCGTCTCGACGACGATTTCGTAGCCGAAAACTGCGCCGGGTTCGGCATCGTCTTTGCCGGAAATCATGCGGCGGCGCGCTTCGTCGTAGACATCGTTGTCGTTGGCCACGCCGTCAATCGTTTGGTCTTTGCCGTACTTGATGACCTGACCGTTCGGGCGCAACATCCATGCGCGCATGTCTTTCACTTTTTCCGAATCGGTGTTGTAGATCGTGACGGCGGAGGCTTCGCCGCGACCGTCGCGCGAAAGGATGCGGACGGCGTGGGTGGTGATGGTAACGACCTTGCCGCTTTCATCCACCGTCACACGCGCTTCGTCGTGCAACGTGACGGCGGTGACGTCTTTGTCATACGTGGGAACAGTCGTCGTCGCTGCTTGTCGCAACCACGCCGGAACGTCGTCGCCCGCGAATACGGGCGCGGCGAAAATCAAGAGCGTCAAAATCAGGCGGATGCGCATGGATGAACCTCCATAGGGAGTAGCGCGATTTGGCCAATCGCGTTACGGTTCTCACTTGGTTGCGGTCGCGGCGTTGTATTTCAACGTCACTTGATGATTGTCCTGCTTGTGCAGCAGATCGAAGACCTGCTTCAAGGCCGCATACGACTCGACCGGAAACACCATGCCGTTGAGTTTGAGCGTGCGGTCATAAATCAGCATCTTGCCGTCCGGCGCAGCTTTCAAGGACACGTTGTATTTGACCACATCGTTGGCATTGAACGATCCCGGAGCCTCTGCATTATCCAGCGCGAACCCCGCGGGCAAAGCGATCTCGACGTGGCTCGCTTCGACGTACGGGTACTCGAAGTACACGGGATATTTGCGTTGCGCGTTGGTGAAAAACGCCGCTTCGCCGAATTGGAAAAACGCCGGTTGCAGGAACAAACGTTTGCCCGTGCGGGTGGCGTAGTTTTCGACTTTGATGTGGAACGAATAGGTGAACGGTTTGAAGGGATCGGTCACATTGTCAATTTTGATGTTGCTGACTTCCACCGCGCCGAGGTGGTTTTTGATGATGGTCTTGAGGATTTCTTCGCGTTTTTCGGGCGTTTCATCGTCGTTTTCTTCTTTCATAAACGCGGCGCGATGACCGGTGAATTCGATGAACGCATCACCTTCCAACGTGCCTTCTTCATTCAGCGTGAATTTGCCGATGGTTCGTTCCAGCGATTTTTCCGGCGCGGAAATCGGCAGGTCAACGAAGGTCGGTTCTTTCGGATCGGTCAACAACGCTTTCAAGCCTTCATGTTTCCACGGCAACATGCCGTACGGCACATACAGCATGTGCGGCGCAAAGAATTGCCAACCGCTCTCAGCCTTCACCGCGATCACGCGATCATCCAGAAAATAATCGTTGGGAAAGTTGGGATCGAAGAAGTTTTCGCTGCGGTCTGAAACAAGCGCCACGCGCGTTTCAAAGCCGACGGCAGACGCGAGCGCGGCGAACAGCAAATCCATATCGCGCGCCGTGCCGATGCCGTTTTTGAGCGTGTCGGCGGGTGATTTGTTTTCCTTGATCTTCTTGCGATCTTCGTCGGTCAACGCGAGCGCATCGTCGAAGAGATATTTGATCTTCGTGCGGCAATAGGCCAACAAGCGTTCAAGCTTCTGATCGTTCGTCGTCGCATCGCCGATGGCTTCAGTTGCGGCTTTGCGCACGTCGTCGCTCACTTTCATCAGCCCTTTGACTTCATTGAATTCTTTCTTGCCGAGTTCTTTCCAGTATTTCTCCGCATCCACTTTCGATTCGGTCGAGTAATACAACAGCATCCACGCGCGCACCTGATTTTCAGGAATCATGTACGGTTCTTCCTTGAAAGCCGGGACGTTGCTGAGCGATGTCATTTGAAAATCACGTTCTTTGACGAGCGGCGTTGGGTTGCAGTGAAACGATTTCGACCACAACCGATACGTGTCGCTGGCCAGCGGCTTCACATAATATTTGACGATTTGCACCGGGATGTCCTGCTGAAATTCCAGGCGCGTGTGGAAGTAGGTCGGACGCGATTCGCGGTAGCGATATTCGATGATCGCGCCCGGTTCGACGCCCGGCAGCGCAAACGATTTGGCTTTGAGTTTGAGCTTGCCGAATTTGACGATGGTGCGCTCGAAGACCGCGTCTTTTTTGAGTTCAATGATTTCGCCGTTCGGTTTGATCGTGCGGCCTTGAATCGCGCTGATATTGGTGCTGCCCAGGTACGGCAGGTCAATCGTGCTTTTCTGTTCTTTGCCGCGCTCGGTGAAAATCTTGATGCGCAGGTAATGCGTCAGCACGGTTTGCCCTGCGCCATAGCTATCACGTTCGTCGGCGACTTTGACTTCCCAAAAGATCGCTTCGGCATCGGCGTCTTTTTCGACGACCGGCGTTTTCATCGTCAAATGCGCCGGATCGAGCGGCTTCCAATCATCGCCCGCAAAACAAACGAACGAACAGGCCAGGGTAAAAAGCAGTGGCTGAACAAAGCGGCGGTACAACATTAGGATCATCCTCCAAAGGCTGAAATGGTTGCGGGGCGCGTGAAGAAGAGCTGAGACAACTAACTTTGGGGTGTCCGGCAGAGCAGATATTAGACCGGGTACGGAGGCGAGGGCAATAGAAATTTTGGTGGTCGGTGGCTGGTGGTCGGTGGTCGGTGGCCGGTAGAAGTCAGAAGTCAGAAGTCGGAAGCCATCGTGTGCTACTGACGAGCTACCAACCACCGACCACCAATTACTCATCATCCCGATAAATCTTCAACTTGTTATGCAGCGTCTTGAGGCTGATGTGGAGCGCGTCGGCGGTGCGCGTTTTGTTGTTGCCGGTTTTGATGAGCGTTTTGAGAATCAATTGGCGTTCGGCTTCATCGAGTGGAATCGGGATCGGGAGGGTGATGGAATCTTCGTCGCGCATCGAACGCCCATCAAACAGTTGCGGTGGCAAATGGCGGCGTTCAATCGTGAGGTCATCGCACACCACGACTGCGTGTTCGACCACGTTGCGCAACTCACGCACGTTGCCCGGCCAAGGGTACCGCACGAGGGCTTCCAACGCATTCGGAGAAACCACGCGCGCCGTGCGCGAATGCCGTTCGCGCAGCGTGTCCACCATATATTGCACCAGCAACGGGATGTCATCGCGGCGTTCGCGCAGCGGTGGTAATTCCAGGTGAATCACGTTCAAGCGATACAACAAATCTTCGCGCAGCAAATTGTCGCGCACGGCTTTGTGCGGGTCTTTGTTCGTCGCGGCCAGCACGCGCACGTCCACGGCAATTTCTTTGCTTCCGCCCACGCGGCGCACCGAGCGGTCTTCCAACACACGCAGCAGCTTGGCTTGCAACGTGATGGGCATTTCCGCGATTTCATCCAGAAACAACGTGCCGCCGTTCGCCATCTCAAAACAGCCTTCGCGCCGCACAATCGCGCCCGTGAACGAACCTTTCTCGTGCCCAAACAATTCGGATTCCATCAGGGTTTCCGGGATCGCCGAGCAGTTGATCGGAATGAAGGCGTTGGCGACGCGCGGGCTGAGTTGATGGATGGTTTGCGCGACCAAATCTTTGCCCGTGCCCGACTCGCCCGTAATCAGCACGGACACGGCGGAGTTCGCGATTTGCTCAATCGTGGCATAGAGCTGCCGCATGGCGTGCGATGACCCGACCAGTTTGCCGAAGACGCCGTGTTCGCTGAGTTGGCGACGCAGTTGCACGTTTTCGCGTTGCACGGCGGAACGTTCCATCGCGCGTTGCAACACGACGCTGAGTTGGCGCGTATTAATCGGTTTCTCGAAATAATAAAACGCGCCTTCCTCCATCACCGCACGCATCGCGCCTTCGATGCTGGCTTGTCCCGTCAGCAGAATCACAGCCGTTTCAGGAAACGAGTCCTGTAGGCGCGCGAGCAGCCCGAAGCCGTCCAGACGCGGCATAAAAATATCGCTGATGACAATGGTCGGCTGAAACTCGGTAGCGACTTGCCAAGCCTCTTCGCCGTCCGCCGCGACTTGTGTTTCGTAGCCCCAATCCGACACCAGTTCGCTCAAGCCCGTGCGCGCCGCCGGTTCGTCATCCACAATCAACACTTTTGCTTTCGTCATAACTCAAGCCTCAAAAATTCGGGCAGGGGTGATGTGCAGGAATTCCAAGCCTGGCGCAGGCAATTTGCGACGGCCTTTGCAATGTTCGCGTTTGGCATATTGCCCATCGCGCGGCTGCGTATGAACCCACACGCTTTTGTCGCGGCGATCTACGACCCAGTACGTCGGAATCTCCAGCGTCGCGTAAATATCAGGCTTGCGAAGCAAGTCCCGATCAATTTCGCGCTGGCTCGAAATCGAAATCACTTCGACCACGAGCAGGGCGGGCGGGCGACGATTGGTTTGCAAATAATCGCGATACCGAATGGCGAGATCAGGGCCAACCTGGCTGGGGCCGCGCACGCCTTCGCGCGCCCACAGTTCTTGCATCTCAGTCGGCACCGCAAGCCAGCAGCTTTGGCTGAGTTGACAATTCAATGCCGCAATTTCAGCCGCGTGCGCGATGAGGAGTTCCAGCAACAGATCGCTTTTTTCGATGTGAAAATTATCAGGAGGCGGGGCCATTTCGATTTCTCCGTTGATAAGTTCAAGTCGTTCGTCCGGCAGCGCGGCAGCAATTTCTTCAAACTCCTCCAGCGTTACGATGCGTCTGAGCGCAGCCTCATTGCGCCCGTTTCCATTGAGCAAGTGACGTGCTGTTGTGATGTCTTGTAAAGCTGCAACCATAAATGTCCCTCCGCAATGTATCTTTGAGGCAGCGATTATAAATCACAACACGATTCCTGACATCGCCAGAATCAGCAACAACGCGCGTTCGTAACCGATTTCTCGTCCCGTCGGATCGTACCATTCGCTCAAGCGATGTGCGTCGCCGCCTTTGCCGCCTGCGCCAATCGTGATGGCGGGGATGCCGAGGCTGATCGGGATGTTCGCGTCCGTCGAAGCGCAATTCAGAATGGGTTTGATCCCAACGGAGCGTGAGGCTTCGATGGCAAGTTTGACGAGCGGCGACTGGCTCGAAATCGCCCCGGACGGGCGATGGCCGATGAGTTGCACGTCGGAGCGCAAACTTTGCCCCGACGCTGCGCGCAGGGCATTTTCACTGCGAATCGCGTGCTGAATTTCGCGCAGCAAAAATTCTTCGAGTTGCGAGAGTTGCGCTTCATTCATCGAACGCAAATCCACATCCAGCCGCGCGCTCTCAGGAATCACATTCACCGAATCGCCGCCTTCGATGCGCCCCACGTTGTACGTCGTGCGCGGTTCGGGCGGCGCGGGATAGTCGGCGAGTTTGGCGACGATGCGACCGAGCGCGTGAACCGGATTGACGACGCCGAAGTCGCTCCAACTATGTCCGCCGGGGCCGTTGAGCGTAATGCGATAGCGCCGCGAACCTAATGCCTGATGCGTGATGAATTCTGCGCCGGGGCCATCGAACGAGATGAACGCCGCAATGCGCTGCGCCAGCTTTCCCGCCGTAAACAAATGCCGCACGCCGCGCAAATTGCCTTCGCCTTCTTCGCCGACTGTCGCGACAAACGCGACGGAACCTTGCAGTTGGAAAGCGCCTACATTGAGGGCTTCGATCATCGCCAGCAAGGCCGCGAGTCCGGCGCAGTTGTCGCCGATGCCCGGCGCACACAGTCGCGTGCCAACTCCTTGCACTTGCACATCGGTGTGCTCAGGAAACACCGTGTCGAGATGCGCAGAGACGACCAAGAACGGCGCGTTCGCCGCGCCGTAGCGAACGCCGATAACGTTGCCGACCTCATCCGTGTGAACGTCCGTCAATCCCAACTCCGCAAAGCGCGCGGCGAAATACTGGCCGCGTTCGTGTTCCTGAAACGGCGGCGCGGGGATTTCACAAATGCGAATATGTTCGGCGGTAAGTTGGGTGGTGGCTTGGTGGAAGAACTGAATGGCACGCTGCACGTGCGGGTGACGTTGCAACGAAGGAATCACGGAATGAGATGGCACGAGCATGAAATTATCCGCCGCTTCAGAATCTAGGGCATGCTTGATTCTCCATTCTCAACTCTTCATTCTCAGACAGTCAACCAAATGTTGTCGCTTTCCCCTGCCAAAGAATGAAGAATGAAAAATGAAGAATACCTGGTTCCTGCGTGCGCTTATTTCTTCCC
This sequence comes from uncultured Heliobacteriaceae bacterium, assembly GCA_964631865.1. Classification (GTDB taxonomy): domain Bacteria; phylum Acidobacteriota; class Blastocatellia; order RBC074; family RBC074; genus JAFDVL01. The sequence continues at coordinate 76,181 of CAZWAK010000010.1, forward strand.
GCGCAATTTGAAGCTGCGGCTGAAGTGATCGGTCAAATCCGTGATTTCCACCTCGATGATGCCGTTGGCATCGCACGAGTAGGTTTCTTCGATCACGCGGCCATTCAAATTCACGCGCGCTATGGGAGCCTTCGACAATGCCTCTTCGCCGCGTAACGTCGGATCAAACGGGAAGTAAATCTCGTCCCACGTCGTGATGTCGCCTTGCGGTTGGAAGTTCGCATCCAGCCCGCTGCATTCGAGGTAGCGGAAGTGCCCGATGTTGTGCGCCGGGATGTAGCGGCGTTTCAGCGTCAGGCTTTCTTCGCCTTTTGACGGCAGCACGGTGTCTTTTTCAAACAACGTATCGAACGCGATGTGCCGCCCCGAATCCACTTCGCGCCACACGCCGAAATGCCGCGTGAACCGTTCGCGCAGTTTGTGCCCCGCGTCCGTGTCGGCAGCAATCGCCAAGCCAATCGCGACGGAAGCGTGCGGATACGGCGAGCGTTTGACGTGTTTGCCGTAGCGTTCGCGCAACAGCCGCGCGACGGGTGGAAAGTCGCTCGAACCGCCGACGAGATAGACCGCCGCGAGTCCTTTGATGTCCAGCCCGGCGGACGATTTTTCGAGCGCCTGTTCCATCGCCGCGACCGTGCTGTCAATCAGCGGTTTGCATTCGGCGTACAAATCCGCCGTCGTCAAACTGATTTCGCCTGCGCCTTCGATGCCGCGTCCGAGGTCAATGGCGACTTTGCGCGTGGTCGGGCGCAAGCCTTCTTTTTTCTCGCGGCATTCTTCCAGCAGCAAGCCCAATTGCGCCTCGGTGACTTCGTGAATGTCGGCACGCTTGAGCGCCATATCCAACAGGATCACATCGAAGTTGTCGCCGCCGAGCCGCGTGATGCCTTCGTTGCTCAGGACTTCGTGGTCGCGGTCGGTCAGGCTGATGACGGCGGAATCGAACGTGCCGCCGCCGAGATCGTACACGAGCAAATGCTCGCGCTTGCCCACGCCGTTTTCGCCGAGGATGTGATGCGCGTATTCGATGCCGGCAGCCGACGGCTCGTTCATCATCCCGCGCACGTCAAAGCCCGCGCGGCGAAAAGCTTCGAGCGTCAGGAATCGTTGATTGCTGTTGGCATTTGCGGGGACGGAGATGACGGCTTCGAGCTTTTCTTTTTTCTTGAGCGTCAAATTCGAGTTGCGGCGCAAGTCCTGATGCAGTTGTTCCAAAAACGACGTGAGCCATTCAAACAGGCTCATTTCGTGCGCGCCGATGCTGAGCCGACTGTCCGGCCCGCGCGTGGCGAGTTCGCGTTTGATCGAACGCCGCAGCGTCCATCCCGGCTGCCCTTGTTTGGCGACGGCTTCAAAGCCAAAGGCCAGTTCCGACCCCTTGACCGCGATGACGGACGGATACCATTCGTGCGTGTCGCCCGCTTCGGTTGTGAAGCTGACCACCGGGTAATTGCCGCGATTGACGGCGGCGACGACTGTACGAGTTGTCCCAAAATCTATTCCTAAAAGCATAGTAGTGATTCGAAATTTAAGCTCTGAAATTTGAAATGAAAAGATCGTTTGCTTCGCCGCTACGCTTGTGGCGGTGAAGCAGAATCAAAAGCGGGGGATGAAGGGTGCTGATAAATGATGGATGATGATGTCCCTGCTTTGGTAAGCACCAGGACTGTATTATAGGCGACGCCACGCCAAGACCTCATGCACTCATGATCGCTGTCGAACTAACGGAGCATCATAATCGCTGTGGCGCAATTTGCCAAATTGCGCTACAGTTCTCGGCACTGTTTCAAGCATCGTACGGCAATCTTTTTCAGGAGGAACCAATGAACATGATTCGTCGAATTGGGAGCGGCTTCGTGATGACGCTACTGCTCGCCGCCACGTTGTGCGCGCAAGCGCCGGAGCGCAAGCAAGTCGAAATTCTAGGGCAAAAAATTTACTACACCGAAGCGGGTTCAGCTTCTAACCCCGCTGGCCCCACCGTGATTTTACTGCACGGCTTGGGGGCCGACGCAACGAATTGGGCCTTGACGATTCCGACGCTGGCGAAAAGCCATCGCGTGATCGCGCCCGATCAAATCGGCTTCGGGCAATCGGACAAGCCGCTGCTGAATTATCGTGTCGGCACGTATGTCGAATTTCTGGCGCGCTTCTATCAAAAGCTCGGCTTGACGAAAGCCTCGCTCGTCGGCAATTCGCTCGGCGGTTGGATTTCCGCCGCGTTCACCCTTGCGCATCCTGACAAAGTCGAAAAGCTCGTGCTCGTAGACGCCGCCGGACTTTCGCCCAAGCGTTGGAACGGCCCCGAAATGCGGCGTGAGGATTTGGCGCTGCTCAATCCGGCGACCGTCGAAGACACGAAGAAAATCATGGCCATGATCTTTGCCAACAAAGCCATGATTACCGATCAACTGGCCGAGCAGATGCTGATGCAACGCATGCAAAAAGGCGACGGCAACACGATCAACCAACTCACGAATTCAATTCTGTTGGGGCAGGATTGGCTGGACGGCAAACTCGGCGCAATCAAAACGCCGACGCTGGTCGTGTGGGGACGCGAAGATTTGCTGACGCCGCTCGGCCTGGGCAAAGCCTTTGCCGAAGACATCAAGGGCGCGGAACTGGTCGTGTTCGACAATTGCGGACACGTGCCGCAAATGGAAGCCGCAGGCAAATTCAACGAAGCCCTGCTCAAGTTTTTATCCAAAGCCGCGGCCTCCACCGCCAGCGCGAAATGAGGTGAATTATGCGTCACACAAAATGGTTCGTAGCCCTGTTAACATTGGTCATGATGAGCACCGCAACGTTCGCGCAATCGGGTCGCAAGCAAAAGAAAGCGCCCGAACTGCCGCCCGTGCAAGGCGTCCCTGCGCCCTCGAAAACGCCGGAGCCGCCGCAGCCCGACGTGCCGCAGCCTGATCCTGAACAGGAAGAGAAAAAAGAAAAAGCCCGCGCTTCGGCCAAAGGCATCATCCTCGGCACGGATTGGGCGGATATGAACGTTTCGATGGGGATGGCCGATTACGTGCGCCGCGCCTGTCACAGCGAATTGTCCCGTATCGTGCGCGGCTTGGAGATTCGCAACACCGGCAATATGAGCCGCAGCGACGCGATCAAGATGGCCAAGGATGAAGACCGCTTTTACGTTGTGGCGATTGAGTTCCAATCGTTCGGCTCGCAGTACGAAGTGCGCTACACGATCTATGAGCCGAAGACCGCGAAGGCGCTGGGCCTTGGTTCCGCGCCGATTTACACGGATGGAACAGGCCGCGTGAGTTACTATTCGTTCGAGCGCGCCGGGCGCGACATTGCGCAACAACTGGTGCGGCGGCTGGATTTGCGGTCAACGCGGTTTCCGTAATATGTTGTCTCAGGAGGAAAAGAAAAATGTCCGAGAACGTAGAGCTACAAAATGAACTGATTGGCATACCGATAAATTATCGGGTCTTGCCGCGTACCCCTTCGTATTATAGTAACCGTGCGCTGTTTTACCGGGGGGAATTAGGAGAAGTAGTGATGACATTTTTTGAGGTCATTCCTCCAAATGTTTCCGAGAATTCTGAAGAAGCTTTGGAGAGTCTTAGGAATCTAGGGGTCAATGCGGAAAGCCAAGTGCGGATTATCTTGCCTAAGGAGTTATTTTTAGTATTTGCGCAATCAGTCACTCAGTTGGCTGCTAATTTAATGTCCTCCCAAGCGCCAGATAAGGAACTGTAGATTATGCCAACGATTTTTGCGGCACGTCGAAAACTCGAAGAATTTACCAAGCTCCCCCAAGGCTGGAACTTTGGCGAAGGTGTCCCCGCTTCAAGGAAGCTAGTGGCGTTGGCTAACGGTGTGCTAGATCGTGCGCAAGATTTAGGATTTCAGATAACTGATGCATTCCCAGGTATTAGTGGTGAAGTACAAATCAATCTCTATCAAGGTGAGCAGTACTTTGAGTTCATCATTGATGCGCCTGATTGCGTTACCTTTGTCTATGAACAAGCAGGCGAAGAAGAAGAGTATCTGCCAGGCATACCGTTGTTCAAGGCATTGTCAGCATTGGAAAGGATAGCCCCAGTCGTATGCGATTTTTCCGAGTTCTCAACCGACTACGACATTACGATCAAATCAAACGACGCTTTACCTCAGTCGCATTTCGTAATGCCAGCGATGGCTCCGGCATTTCTGTCGTCGAACTGGATTGCGCCTTACAATGCAGTGCCAATGCTTGCCAGCATATCGAAACCTTTTATCGAGATGTCGCCGGAATTCCTCCCCTCTACTGGGAGTTTGACCAAAGCGACTTACCAGCCCACTGTACCTTTGAGCCAGACCCAAGCGATACCGGAGACCAGTGTCACTACAATCTCAAAGGACTGAAAGAAAAAGAAGCCAGAGATTTTTTGATGACTGAGCAAAGAGAACGTGAATTTTCGCGCTTCAAAATCTGCACTTCAGAAGGTGCGCAGCAACTGCAAAACTCCGACCTGAATTTTTAGCCTACCTTTTCTTTTCTCGTAAACGATTCAGCAGCTTTACAAAATCTTCCGGCAGCGGCGCTTCAAACTTCAACAAACGATCCGTGTCGGGATGGCGCAAACTCAGCTTGAAGGCGTGCAAGGCTTGGCGCGAAAATTTGATGGCGTCTTGCGGTGGTTTGGCCAGGTATTGTTTTTCGCCAACCAGTTGATGCCCGTGCAGCAGGGCTTGCGCACGAATCTGGTTTTGCTTGCCCGTGACGAGTTTGACTTCCAATAACGCTGCCGACACAAATTCTTCCTGCACCGAATATTCACATTTCGCTTCTACCGCGCGCCGATCCCGCGCATCGCTGGGGCGTTGCACCAAATCTTCTTCATCCCACAACAGCCAATCGCGCCACGTTCCTTTTTCGGGGAAGGGCACGCCGTACACAACCGCCTGATACACGCGCTCCGGTTTGTGCGCAGTAAATTGCCGCTTCAAATGTTCCCGTGCTGCATTATGTTTCGCAAAGATCACCAAGCCCGATGTGTCGCGGTCAATGCGATGCACGATTTGCGGCTTGAGCTTGCTGCGTTGGCGCACGTATGCGACGGCTTGTTCGTAGAGCGTGGTTTCATCGGGGTGCGAGGCCAGTTTGACGGTCAAGACGCCTGCGGGTTTGTTGATGACCAGCAACGTTTCGTCTTCATAGATGATGTGCAATCCCGCGATTTGCCGATCCGTAAACACCCGATGTTTGGCCGAGCCGGGGCGATCCATCCACACGCGCACGGTTTCACGCGGCTGCAATTTGCGCCCGGCATCCAGCGCCGTTTGTTCGACTTCATTGATGAACACTTTGCCGCGCGCGATGGCGTCAAAGGCTTTCGCGCGCGAGCCGAGTCGTGTCGCATCGGCGAGCCATTTGTCCAGGCGCGTGCCAGAGTCGGTTGCGTGTACCTGCCAGGATTGCGTCGTCATAAAAACTCAAGAACCGCAGTACAATGCTTTTCATTTCCGCAGCAAGCTGCTAATTTGCGTGCTTCCGGCTGGCACGCTACCAGCTTGGGCCGCGAAACACAACTTTATGACGTTACTCCAAGGGGCTTTGATCGTGGGATCAGGCGTAGTGGCCGGAGCGATGAACGCGGTCGCCGGAGGCGGCACGATCATCACGTTTCCCACCTTGATCTGGACAGGACTTGCGCCCATCAACGCGAACGCGACGAACACCGTGGCACTCGTGCCGGGCGCATTGGCCGGCGCGTGGGGCTATCGCCGCGAGATGCGGAACACCGAAACCAGCCGGTATTGGCTACTGATTCCGAGTTTCGTGGGCGGTTTGATCGGCGGCATTTTGCTCCGCTACACGCCACCCGCGACGTTCGCCGCATTGGTTCCGGCGCTGATTTTGTTCGCCGTGATTTTGTTCGCGTTGCAGGAACCGATTCAGAAGAAATTGCGCGGCGCGGCGACTATGACCTCAGAGCCGACGACGACCGCGCAGTGGTTGTGGGGCGCGTGCGTGCTGCAATTGTTGACGGGAATTTATGGCGGTTATTTTGGTGCAGGAATGGGCATTATGATGCTGGCGACCCTGAGTTTATTGGGCTTTGCGAACATTCATCAGATGAACGGCTTGAAAAATTTGCTCGGCACAACCATCAATTTCACCGCCGCGCTGTACTTTGTCTATGCAGGGCTGGTGCATTGGCCGGAAGCCTTAGTGATGGCGGTCGGCGCGATTGTGGGCGGCTACGGCGGCGCGGGATTGGCGCGTAAATTGGGCGCGAAGTTCGTGCGCTGGTCGGTGATCGTGATCGGCGTCGGCATGGCGATTTCGTTGTTTCTCAAGTGAAGTCGAAGCGGCAACATTCTTCCTTCTTCCTTTTTCCTTTTTCCTTCTTTTTCGAGGTAAGTTCTGCGCTCGTCAAATTCCCGCGTAAAGGAATGAAGAAGGAAAAATGAAGAGTGAAGAATTATCTGTCCCGGCTTCACGGCAATCATTTTTATCAAGGAGAAAAAGTATGTATGGTTTGAATATTCCTCCCACCGGCAAGCGCGATCTGGTTTCGCTCGGCGCGCTGGTTCATCGGTTAGACCCCGGTCAGATTCCCTTTCGCAAAGCTACCAAATGCGCCATTCACGTTAGCGGCGGCGAATTCAACGTCGCCGCGAATTTGTCCGATTGCTTTGGGATGCGCACCGCCATCGTGTCCGCGATGGTGAACTATCCGATTGGCGATTTGATTGCCGAGCGGGTGAAAGCGATGGGCGTTCGCTCGTTCTACAAAACCTTCGAGCACAACGGCGTCAATGGCCCGAATATGGCCGCCGTGTTGAGCGATCAAGGACACGGCGTGCGCGCGCCCGTCGTGTTTTATAACCGCTGCAACGAAGCCGCCGCGCAACTCAAGCCCGGCGATTTCGATTGGG
>CAZWAK010000011.1:0-78751 GCA_964631865.1 uncultured Heliobacteriaceae bacterium
GGCCGCCGCGCGATCCGGCTCTTCCGTAATCAACGAATTCAAATCCAACGTCACGGGCGCGTTGGTTTCGATGCGCGCCAGTTCGCGCGACATCCGAATTTGCTCAGCATAATCGCGCAACGATTCGCGGTAGGTTTTTTTCTTCACTTCTTCCCAGCCCGCCAGCGCGCTTTCAATCGAGCCGAATTGTTCGATCAAGCCAATCGCGCCTTTTTCGCCGATGCCGGGCGCACCCGGAATGTTGTCGGACGAATCGCCCATCAGCCCCAGCCAATCTACAACCTGATCGGGGCGCACGCCGAGCCGCGCTTTGACGCCTGCTTCGTCGAACCACGTCTCGCCGGTTTTGTCTTCGCGCAGAATCGTGATGTCCGGGTCGCGCACGAGTTGGCAGAGGTCTTTGTCGCTCGACACGATGACGGCTTGCAGCCCCGCGTCGGCAGCCTGATACGCGAGCGTGCCCATCAAATCATCGGCTTCAAAGCCCGGCATTTTGATAATCGGCACACGATATGCCGCGCAGACGCGATCAATGTACGCAAGCTGCGGCACAAGGTCTTCGGGCATTTCGGTGCGATTGGCTTTGTAATGTTCGTATTGGTCGTGGCGGAAAGTTTTTTCTTTGGAATCCAGCACGACGCCGATGTAGTCGGGCTTGTGGTTCGTGAGCAGTTTGCGCAGCATCATCGCAAAGCCGAACACCGCATTGGTCGCCACGCCGCGCGATGTCGAAAGCCCGCGCACGGCATAATACGAACGAAAGATGTTGGCCATGCCGTCAATCAGGAAGAGGCGTTTTTTCTCAGACATGCGCGCGATTATGCGCGAGCGATGGCTTGGCTGCAACCGCCGCAGCGATTCCTGGCGAACGCCGTTGTGCGCAGCCAATTTGACGCTGCGGCAAACCGCGCGCACAATCAGCGCCACACAAGTTGACACGAGGTGAAGAATGAATATGAAGCGAGAAACATTATGGCTGGTCACAGTGTTGCTTTTGCTAACGGCGTGCGCGCAGCCTGTGCCCGTCACACAGAGCACTCAAGTCGTTGACCCGCTGCACGACATCAAGCAAACCGTGCGCGCGAAGTTTCCGACCGTGAAGCAACTTGCGACCAATGAGTTGGAGGCTTGGCTCAAGCAACCGAACCGCGCGCAGCCTTTGCTTCTGGACGCGCGCACGCCGGAAGAATTTGCGGTCAGCCATCTGCACGGCGCGCACAATGGCGCACAAGTTGCCGCCGCACTCAAAGACTATCCGAAAGACAAACCCATCGTGACCTATTGCGCCGTGGGGTATCGTTCGTCTGCGCTGGCCGCACAGTTGCAGCAACAAGGCTTCACGAACGTCGCCAATCTGGAAGGCTCGATTTTTCAATGGGCGAACGAAGGACGTGCGATTTACAAAGGCGAACAGATCGTGCGGCACGTACATCCGTTCGATGCCAAATGGGGCCAGATGCTCAAACCAGAAGTCCGCGCGCCTTTGCCCTAGAAGATTTGAGATTGGACATTTGAAATTTGAGATGGGGCGGGGGACTTGATTTTCTATACACCGCAGAGATACAGGACAAGCTCTGCGCCTGCTCTGCGTAATCTCTGCACCTCTGCGGTGCATAAACCTTCTTCATTACAAACTCAACTCAGCTATCTTAATCGTCCGCCCTTCTGCCGCCGAACGGTCTGCTGCATACACGACGCGATGCGATTGGAATGCGGTGTCGAAATCCGTCAGCGGCATTTTCTCGCCCGCTTTCACCGCGTCTACGAACGCCTGAAACTGCGGTTGATACGGATGATCGGACACGTCGCCCGAATCCACGAGCGCGGTTTCCAGGTGGCTCCACTTGTGCCGATTGGTTTTCAGCTTTTGCGAATGAAAGCGATTGTCGAGCAAACTGCCTTCGCTGCCGACCAGATGAATGTGGAAATAATACGGCTGCAAACAATCCGTTACCGAAGCGACTTTGCCGAGCTTGCCGTCCGCAAATTTCAGGATCGTGACTGAAGTCGTGTCGTATTCGTACGGCGCAAAAATCGCACTGCGGCTGCGATTGCTGTAGCTCGTGACTTCTTCAACCTCGCTGCCCATGCACATCAACAGGGCATCCAGCGCGTGACAGCCTGCCGTCAACAAGCTGCTGCCGCCCATGTCCTTTTTGATGTTCCAGCCGAATTGCCCGTACCAAGGGCCGATGCCGTGATAATAGTCAATTTCGCCGTAATGCAACTCACCCAGCAAGCCTTCCTTCAGCACGGCATTGATCGTCGTGAAATGCTGCGAAAAGCGCACTTCAAAACACACGCACGCTTGTACGCCCGCTTTGTGAATCGCGTTGCGCATCTTGACGGTGTCTTCGTAATGCAGCGCGAGCGGCTTTTCGATGATGAGATGTTTGCCTGCTTCGGCAGCTCGGATCGCTTGCGACGGGTGATACGGATGCGGCGTGCAAATATCAATGACGTGAATGTCGGGGTCAGCCAGCATCTTGTCAAAATCGTTGTAGACCTTGAGCGGCATACCGTACTTCTGTTCCAACTCCGCTGGGTCTAATTGGCGGCCTGAACAGACCGCCGTGACGCGCGCGCCGCTGACGCTCTTGAAGGTTTCGATATGCGCGCCCGCCACCCAGCCCAAGCCGACGATGCCAATGTTGAGATCACTCATTCGGTTGATTCCTTTCTCGACAGAAAAATGTAAGACAGAAAAATAGGCGCAGGATTAAATCCTATCCGCGCCCGATGTACGCTTGCCCCACCGGCAACACAATTGCTTCGAGCATCGTGATGTGCGCGGGCAGAGCGGCCATCGTGATCGCGGCTTCGGCTAATTCTTCCGCTTGCATCACGGGTTCGCCGAGCGTTTTGCGCTTCTCCGCCAACGTTTCGACTTCAACGTTGCCGGGATGCAGACATCCGCACGAAATGCCGTAGGGACGGCCTTCGAGCGCGATGGAGTTCGTCAGTCCGACGAGACCGGCTTTGCTGGTGTTGTACGGCGCAGCGTGCGGACGCACCCGTTGCGCCGAGATCGAGCCGATGTTGATGATGCGACCGCTTTGTTGCTGTTTCATGATGCGAAAGGCTTCGCGCGCACACAAAAACGGCCCGCGCAAATTCACGGCCATCACTTTTTCCCACGTCTCCAACGACAATTCATCGAACGGCCCGCCATCGAAGACGCCCGCATTGTTGACCAAAATGTCGAGCCGCCCGAACATCCGCATCGTGTGCTGAAAGGCTTCCTGCACTTGAGCTTCGTCGGCGACATCGGCCTGAATGACGACGACATTGCGGCGTGCGGCAGACATCTCTTCTTCGATCTGCCGCAAGCGATCAATGTCGCGCGCGACCAATATTAACGCGGCTCCTTCGCGCGCGAAGCCTTCGGCGATGCCTTGACCGATGCCGCGACTCGCGCCTGTAATCAGAGCAATTTTGCCAGCTAGTTTACTCACTCTTGCCTCCGTGCTGTGTTGTTGATGATGCGGGCTGCTATACTGCGCACTTTTGTGTGACAGGTCAAGCGGTGGTCGGTGGTTGGTGGCCGGTGGTCGGTTGAATTCTTATGTCGTTTTGGCGCTCATCTCCTGAACCAACAAATTTTACTGCCACACCGGATTGGTGCGTTTCTTTTGAGCCAGCAACGCCGCCGATATGCAATCGCTGCATCGTCGCGGGCGATGTGTGGCTGGCGAATCGCGCGGCGTTGTTGCGACAACTGAATGAAACATCACTCAGCGATTTGGAAATTGTCGAAGCCTTGTGGCAGCGGCACGGCGCGCAATGTTTGCCGCTGCTCGAAGGCATGTTTGCGTTTGTGGTGTGGGATGAGCCGCAGAAATCTTTGTTGCTAGTGCGAGATCGCGTCGGTGCGCGCACGTTGTATTACACGACCGAAGGCGCGACACGCTGGATTGCGCCACGCTTGCAAACATTGGCGCAGAAGCTTTCGCCTTCAATTGATCCGGTCGCGCTGCGCGATTATCTCTGCTGTGCGTTTGTGCCGGGCGAGCGCACGATGTGGCAGGGCATTTGTGAAGTGCGACCGGGAACCATCGTGCGGTTGCCGAGCAATGAAGTGATTTCGTATTGGCAGCTTGAAGAGCGCATCATCGAAGCCGAACAGCCGCTCGAATGGCACGCGCGCCGCTTGCGCACGTTGCTCGATGAAGTCATCACTGAATCGTTGCCGCATGACGAAGCCGTCGGTTGTTATTTGTCGGGCGGATTGGATTCGAGTTTAGTCGCGGCGTTGGCGAAGCAGCATCATTCGCATCCGGTTCACACGTACTCGATTCACTTCGGTGCTGCGACGCCGAACGAATTGGAATTCTCTTCGCTCGTTGCGGCACATTGCCAAACCGAACATCACATCATCGAAATTACGCCGCAGCAGATGTGGGATTTGCATGCGGAAGCGATTGGCTGTCTCGACGATCCGATTGGCGATCCGTTGACGGTACCGAATCTGATTTTGGGCCGCGCGGCGAAACAATCCGTCAACGTAATCTTCAACGGCGAAGGCGGCGACCCGTGTTTTGGTGGCCCGAAAAATCAGCCGATGCTGCTGACGAATTTGTATCAATCGGCAGACCCGACAACCGCACCAAATCTGGTCGCGGCGTATTTGGCGTCCTATCAAAAATGCTCCACCGATTTGCCGCGTTTGCTCAAACCCGACGTTTGGGGTGCGGTCAAAGATGTCCCGTCCGTCTTTGAGCCGGAACTGTTCGGCGCGGGCAGTTATTTGAATCGCTTGATGTTCATTAACACCAAATTCAAAGGCGCGGATCACATCTTGACGAAGGTCAGCAATCTGACGCGCGCGTGCGGATTGGAAGGCCGTTCGCCGCTCTTCGATCAACGTGTGGTGGAAATGAGTTTGACGATTCCGCCGGAATACAAACTGAGCGGCGCAACGGAAAAAGCTGTGCTGAAAGCCGCTGTCCAAGACGTTTTGCCCGACACGATTTTGCAGCGTCCGAAAAGCGGGATGATGGTTCCTGTGCAATATTGGTTTCGCAAGCTCTGGCCGAAACAGGCGCGCGCGTTGTTGCTCCATCGCAAAGCGCGCGTGCGTGAATTCCTGAATCCTGCTGTGATAGACGATTGGCTCAATTATCGCGGCGATACCTGGTCGCGTTATGGCGTGAAGCTGTGGTTGTTGGTGAGTTTGGAATTGTGGCTGCAAACGCACGCAAACGCCGAATCTTCACATAAATTTTCTTTCCTCTTGAGGTATTCCTAACACGCCTTTGTTAGAACTCTCGGCGAGCTATTTTTGTAAATCCGTAGAGCGTTTGATTACTAAGTCCGTAAGTGAGGCGCTGCATCAGGTAAGCAATTTACCTTCTATACTTGATTCCCATTTGAAAAGTCGAGACAGCGAGTCGTATTCCCGCGCTGTGCATTCGGCTTCACGGCGAGGAGAGGGAAGGGGGGCGCTGCGGGTGAAGTGTGTCTACGAGAATTGGTCAGTGTTTCCTTGCCACTCAAGAACTAACGCTATGCGAATGAATCCACCAGGCAAACTAATTGCAAAAGGAGTCGTTCATGTCGTGTGGCGACGCCCAGAAACAATGAAAACGAACGTAACGCGATTTGCCAAATCGCGCTACATTTTCAGAGGAGAGAGGATGAGTTTTAGAAATTTTAGCCGTCGGAAATTTTTGGGCGCTACGAGTATTACGCTGTTGCTTGTGACGCTAATGAGTAATGCCAACCCCGCGTTTTATCCCCTCATCAACGCTGCTGCGAGTTTTGATGAGAACAACCAATTGGTAGGGCGGGCCGTGCTTGAGGCCGACACCTTTGCCCCCGGGCCAACGTCAGGCACTTTACTGGGCACCGCCCCCATCAACGGTCAAGTTGTTCCCTTTGCGAACAAGCAACCCGTACAGGGGTTTTCCGCGGTGCTGAACAACGGCAATGGAACTTTCAATGTAATGTCCGATAATGGATTTGGCAGTCTGGAAAACTCGGCGGATTACAATCTGCGGGTGTACACCATCCGCCCCGATTTCAAAACCCGGTTCGGCGGCTCCGGCACGATCCGAGTGCTAAACCATTTTGAGTTGAGCGATCCTGACAAACACATTCCGTTTACGATCACGAATCATTTCACGCGGCAACGAGTGTTGACGGGCGCGGATTTCGACATCGAATCCATGCAACGCGCACACGATGGCACGTTATGGTTCGGCGATGAATTCGGCCCCTTCCTGTTGCACACCGATGCCAGAGGACGCGTGCTGGAAGCGCCGATTCCATTGCCGGATTTTGAGCGCGGCGGAGAGATTCGTTCGCCGCAAAATCCCTTCAATGAAGAAGCCAGCGCCGTGCGCATTATGAACGCCGTGCGCAAGCACGCACAGTTGCAGGGCAATCGCAAAACGCCCGTGTTTTCGCCGTGGGAAGTCATGCTTGACGACGGGAATGCGAACACCTTCATTGACAATCGCAAAACCCCGCCCGTTGGCTCTGGCTTGCTGCCTGCGTCCAGTGAGGTTTTCAACGTCGCGGCGCTGAAAAATGCCGGTTATCCTGTCGTCGTGTGGACGGTGAATAACAAGGCGCGGATGCTGGAACTGATGAAGCTCGGCGTCAACGGAATTATCTCAGATCGCCCAGATTTATTGCGTCAGGCGGCAGAAGAATTTGATGCGAATGGGGATGGCAAAGGTGGCGATTTCATTGGCGCAGACGGCTTGATTGACATCACCAAATTCGATGCACAGGGACATCGTGGCGGACGAAACCTGCGCCCGGAAAATACCTTGCCCGCGATGGAAGTCGCGCTCGATTTCCTGATGACTACGTTAGAGGTAGACACGGGCATCACGCTCGACGGCATTCCGGTGCTGGATCACGATCCGAGCATTCAGGCGGAAAAAGCGCGCCGCGCCGACGGTAGGCCCTACACGAATACCAACGAAGTGCTGGTCAAAGATTTGACGCTGGCCGAAATCCAATCCACGTTTATCGCGGATAAGGTGTTTCGCGGGGCTGACCAAAAGAATGATCTCGCCCTTTCTCCCGTGTCAGTCGCCTTTGCCAGCGCCAATAGCTTGCGTCATCCCTACGCCATGCCTGCCTTGCAGCAGGTATTCGATTTCGTCAAATTCTATGTGGAATACTACCGCTCCGGCGCAGGTCGCACGCACGCCGATGCGGCGCGTCGTTGGAAAAACGCCGAGCGGGTGCGGTTCAATATCGAAACCAAAGTGAACCCGCGCGCCGAATTCTCGCGCCTCACGATTAACCCGGAACCCTTTGCCCGTGCGGTCGCCCGCGTGATTCAAGCGAATAACCTGGAAGACCGGGCGGATATTCAGAGCTTTGATTTTCGCACCCTGCTTGAAGTGCAACGGCGCTTCCCCTACATCCGCACCGTGTATCTCTTCGGTGATTTCCCGCTCTTTGATAACCCGACTGTCGAAGGCTCCGACGACGGGACGAATTTGCAGGATGAGCACGGACGCAACACGCCCTGGCTGGCGGGTTTGTATTGGCCGTATCGGCAGACAGGGCTTGACCATCCGTTTCGTGCGCAACGCAGCGGCGGCTTTGAAGGCATGGCGCTCAGTCGCAATGGCAGAACTCTCTATCCCTTGTTGGAAAAGCCGCTCGTGGGTGACGATGCCAAAACGCTGCTGATCCACGAATTCGATCTACGACGTGGGCGCTACACGGGCGAGAGCTTCAACTATCGTCTCAATGATCGCGGCACGGCCATCGGCGATTTCATTTTGTACGACAACAAACGAGGCTTAGTGATTGAGCGGGATGATTCACAAGGCGATCTGAACGGCTTCAAAGCCATTTATGAGGTCGAACTGGGGCGACCAGCCACTTATGTGGAAAAAGACCTGGCCGTAGATTTGCTCAACATCCAAGACCCCAATCGGATTTCAGAGCTGGGACAAGCAGGTGATGTCGGACTCGGAAGCCGCTTTGCCTTCCCCTTTGTGACCATTGAGGACGTGGTGATTTTTGATCGGAATCACATCGGCGTACTCAACGACAATAATTTCCCCTTCAGTGTTGGGCGTCATCGCGGTACAGGGAAACCAGATGATAATGAATTTATTTTGATTCATCTGGATCGCCCACTCGGTCGCTAGGAGGGAGAAGTGAAATCCGCAATGCGCCGTTCCCAGATACTTTGGTCGGCGCATTGCGAAGGCTTGCCCAACAACCGCCAGCGGTTTGCCAACTTTTACTGCCGCCTTCTTCCGCTAGCCAAAACTATCCACCGAATACACCGACACGTCACTGCCGCCGTAATACCCGCCGCCGTCCACCATCACCAACGCATCATCGGTTTCCGGCATACGACTTTTGGCGATGCCGTCGCGCAATAACTTGAGCAACGTCAGCGGCGCGAGCGATTCCAGTTCAACCTGCTTTCCTTCTGCCAGCCATTTGATTTCATCGGCCTGCAAACTGTTCCGCGCGGCTTCGGGCAACGCCGCGACCTGGCGTGCTGATTCGGTTGTTTGCAGCACGAACACGTGCCGCTTCATCACCTGACGCGGCAGCAAGCCCAAATCGTAAATTGTGACGCCGTGTCGTTCGGCAAACCAACGTGGCGTCGTGCGCAAGCGATGCACCAGTTGCACACCCGCCGGACTTGCATCGTGCAGCGCATAGACTTTCAATTGCGGATTGCGATGCAGCATGTCCAACACGGTCGTGAAAATGCTGCTGGGATAGCCGTTCACACTCAGCACGGCGCAGTTGTTTTCAAAGTGAAAGTTGTTGGCGATCAGGAAATGTGCGATTTCATCGCGGTCGCATATCACGGCGCGATCAAAGCTGTAGGCAGAGACTTCGGCGCTGACTTTGGCTGGTAACGCTTGCTGCTTGGGCGGCGGCAAGAGCTTCTCCACCTTGCCATTGTTTGCCTCCCAACGCGCGAGAGACTGTTGCGTCACGTCGTAGGAAATGTTGAGCGGTCTACCGAAGGTGCGGCGCAACCAACTGTGAACCGGCGGCAACCACAGCCCAATCGCACTCAAGAGCAAGAGCAAAGATAGTGGCCACAACCCCGCGCACAAACTCACTCCGGCTCCGCCCAATGCCACAAAGCCCGGCCACCAAAGCTGCATACGGGTTTTGCGCGCATTGAGGAGGTAGTACAACTGGCGCGGCGTGAAATAGAGCGAGTGGTTGGCGGAAAGTTGTTCCAGCGTCCTGGCGAAAAACGGGTCGGTGAAGCTGTCGGAAAGCTTCGGGTCAAAGGTGAAGGGATGTTGACAGCTTTTGCATTTCCCTTTGTTTTCCTGACGTTCTTTGAGCTTGTTATCAGCTTGGCATTTGACACATTTCACGGCGAATCCTCGGTTTATAGCCATCAAGATAAAGATTTTCACCACGAAGGCCACGAAGGCCACGAAGGAAAGAAGAGAAGCCCCATTTTTGTTGGGTTTTTCTCTCTTTTGTTCTTCGTGCTCTTGGTGCTCTTTGTGGTTTCATTTTCTTGAATTTATAGTATTTGTTGTTCGATCAAGGCTTGATAACTTTCGCGGCGACGAATCAACCGATGCACGCCGTTCGCGAGCAACACTTCCGCCGGGCGCGGGCGATGCAGGAAATGCGAGGCCATCGCGTAGCCATACGCGCCGACATCCAAAATCGCGACGACATCGCCGAGGTTTAGCTTCGGCAGTGGGCAATTGCGTCCCAGATAATCGCGCGAATAAGTTGTATTGCCACATACGTCACTAACATATAACTCGCTGTCGGCTGCTTTCAGCGCGCGAATTTCCCGCTTGCCCCCGTGAACGCTTAGCACCGCGATGTTGGCGACAGACGTGTCGAGGCCGATGATTTGCTTCGCGCCTTGCCATTTGACCGACACGACGCGCGCGAGCAACGTGCCGCATTGGGCAATCGCGGCGCGGCCCGGCTCGATCACTAAATGAATTGTGCGATTAAGCTGTCGCAATTGCCGCGACAACTCGGCCCCAAAATCCTCCCAACTGAAGCCCGTCTGCCCGGCGCGATACGGATAGCCGAAGCCGCCGCCGAAATCCAAATATTCCCACGTCGGCAAGCTCTGTCCGACTTCAATCACGCGCGCGATGGATTCCGTGAACGCGGTCGTCACGTTCGTGCCCGTGCCGCGATAAAAGTGAATGCCGGTCACTTGCAAGCCGACGCGCGCGGCGATGTGTACAGCTTCGAGCAATTCATTCGGCAGCACGCCGATGCGATTTTCGCCTGTAATTTCGGGCAAATTCAGCCGAAAGCCGAGGCGCGGTTGGTAATCGCGCGGAAACAATGCGCACAGCGTTTCGAGTTGCGACAGGCTGTCGAGATTGAGCGTACTGACGCGCCATTCGAGCATTTGCTGCATTTCTTCCCGATTCAGATTGCTGCCGCTGTACACGATTTGTTCCGGCGCGAAACCAGCACGCAAGCCGAGCACGACATCGCCCGGCGTGTTCGCGTGCAAGCCCCAACCGTGCTGTCGGAAGATTTCGAGCAAGGCGACATTGCCGTTCGTGACGCTGGCAAAGTGAAATTGCGTTTGTTCATACGGAACCGCGTTGGTGATGCGATAAATCGTTGCTTCCAACGTCGCTTGATCGTAAACATAAAGCGGCGAGCCGTATTCGTGCAGCAATGCTTCGTAGAGGTTTTTCATGCGCGATTCATCTGCCATTGCCAAAACTTTGCCGGCAGCAAAAACGGTTGGAGTGTGGCGCGGGGGAACTCATCCTGCAACACGGCTCTGCGCCACGCTTGCCACATCAACAGCAACCACAAGCTTTCGCCGATGCGACGGCCTTGTATTTGCCCGCTCAATTTGCCAGTCGCAACGCGCAAAGCCAAATCTTCTTGCCATAAACCTTCCGCGCGCAGCACCGCTGGTTGCAACCATTCGCCAATTGTGCGCCAGAGCGGCCCCAAACACCACTGCGTCAACGGCACGCCCATCCCACGCTTTTCGCGCCAGACGATGTCGGGCGGCAGCCACAATTCGACGGCGCGCTTGAGCAAATACTTCTCGTGCGACTCGCGCAGGAATAAATCATTCGCCACCTGAAAAGTCCAGCGCGTCAAGGCCGGATCACAAAACGGCGAGCGCACCGCAAGATCAAGCGCAAACGCCAGATTCGTCGCGCGCGGTTGAATGTTCTGTGCGCCTTTGAGCATCAGGTTTGCGCGTCGCAAGCGATGCAGGAGCGTGGGCGTGAACACATTGTCCAGCGCCTCGCTCAACCAGTTGTTTGGATCGAGGGATTTGATTTCGTCGTAAACAGCTTGCTGAAAAACGTCGGCTTCGTGACCGTGCAAGCGATGAAACGTACGCAGGTATTCGGCTGCGAAATCGGTTTGCGAGGGCTGTGTTGGCTGATACACGTCTGCCGCAATCAATGGCTTGTTCGTCCAGCCGCCAAACAATTGATCGCCGCCTTCGCCATTGAAGACGACCGCACAATCGTTGCGCGCGGCTTGGTTCAGCAAATACAACGGCACGGTCACGCCGTCGCCGAACGGGGCGTCCAACGCTCGCGCTGTTGCCATCAGCGCTTCTTTCAGGCGCGCAGGCGAGGCCTCTACTTTCGTCAACGGAACCTGCAAATATTCCGCGACACGTTCGGCGTAGGGTACTTCGGACACGCCGTAGTCACCGAAATCCAAAGTGTAGGCGCGCACTTTCACGCCCGCGCGCGCCAACAAGGCTGTCGTGATGGCCGAGTCCAAACCGCCCGACAAAAAAACCCCGACTGGTTCGGCGGGTGCATCGTGCAACTGCGTCTGGATAGCGTTCGTGAGCAGTTGTTGGAGTTGGCGGCTGGCTTTGTCTTCGACGCGATCCTGGCGCAACGGCTCTTGCCATTCCCGGTTGCGCTTCGCCCAATTGACTTCGAGCGTCGTCGGACGGCTGGGCTTGAAGTTGAAGATGCCAGTCGTTCCGGCAGCCACGGAAAAAATGGTTTTCAGTGGCGTCAGCGGCGTGGGGCAGTACGAAAAACACGCATAGCCGTACAATCCGGCGGGCGAAATCGTTTTGTGTTCCAGCAGCGGCACAAGAAGTTGCAAATGCGATGCGAACCAGACCAGTCCTTTTTGCTGCATCCAGTACAACGTGACGCGCCCCATCGCGGCGCGGCGCAGCTTGAGCCAATTCGGTTGCGCGACGATCTGAATATCTTGTTCGTCTGGCAAGGCGGAAGCCGCGAGCGAAGCCGTCAAGGTTTCGTCTTTCCACGTCGCGCGGACAAATCGGCCCGACGACGCAAGACCCGTCCGCAAAGAGGATTTCGGGAAGGCATATTGATGGAAGTCTGGCAGGGCTGGCACGTGCGCGCGCACGCGCATCATTTGCGTTTCGAGTTCTTCCGGCGACGCTTGCCCCCAATACCCAAGCAGCATACTCATCAGCTATTCGACCTTGAAATCCGAAGCATTGAGGGTGCGATCCCCGATCTTCATTTCGACTTTCCACGTGCCTTTCGGCGCGTCGGTTCCAATGCGGCAACGACACTGCGTTTCCCACACAGCTTTGTCGGTGTCGCGCGTTTCCCAGCGCGATTGATGAAAGATTTTGCCCGTCGGATCAAACCAATTGCAGGACATCTCCAGCTTTTCGCCGAGCGGCACGTCGCGCAGCTTGACGCGATACAACGCCTCCTGCCCCTCGACTTGTGTCACTTGTCCCGCGTCCGCCGTGATGCGCGCGAATGAGGCCGAGCGATTGGATGACCAAGTCCAAAAGCTGAGGATCAGCACGAGCAACAGCACTGCGCTTGCGAGGCCGAGCCACAGACGTTGCCGTCGTTGTTGGGCGAGCGCCTCCTGATACCGCACTTGTTGCAATGCGTCATCAATCAGGTCGGTGGGCAATTGCAATTCCTGTAAGACTTGTTCCGTGATCGCGCGGCGGCTTTGTTCATCGTCGCGTTCCTGCGCCAGGCGCGTGACTTCGGCGACGACCTGGTTCCATTGTTTTTCGCTCAGTTGACTTTTCATAGCGTACAGCATTTTATACCAGTTTGGCACAAACGGTCAGTTGGCATTTGGGCAACGGACATTCTTCCTTCTTCCTTCTTCCTTCTCCATTCTTAGGCAGAGAAAAAAACGAGCGCAGCTTCGCGGTGGAAGAATGAAGAATCCAGAATCGAGAAGGCAGAATAAATATGACCTCGTCAGAAATCGTCATCTTTGGAGCCTCGCACGTCGGCTTACGCCTGGCGCGGTATTTGGCCACGCGGGGCGAACCCGTGCGCTTGATTGATCGCGCCGCCGAATCGCCCGAACCGCCGGAAGGCTGGGCATACACGAGCGCCGAGTTTGCTTCGCTGATTCAACTGCGGGACGCGCGCATTGCCTACGTCGTCTCGGACGAAGACAAGCTGAACATTCGCACCGCGCTCGCTATCCGCAGCGCCTATCCGCGTTTGCCGATTGTGATTACGCTGGTGCAAAGTCGGCTGGGCAAAAAGCTGGCGCGGCATCTCGAACATTTCTTCTTCGTCAGCCCTTCAGAGTTGGCTGCCGATAAATTCGTAGACGCCGTGTACGCGCCCGCGCTGCCGACAGAAGCGGCGCACAAACCGATTGCTATTGCCCCGGAACCCGAAGTGCCGAAGTCGTGGAATCTGGATCCATTGGTGCTGCGCGCGGTGATCTTTTTTGCCGTGCTGGCGCTGTTCACGACGACTTATTTTCACTATGCCGAGCAATTGTCGTGGGTGGATGCGTGGTACTTCGTCGTGACCTTGATGACGACCGTTGGCTTTGGCGACATCAGTTTGCGCTCCTCGTCTACGCCGTCCAAAATCATCGGCACGTTGCTGATGATTTTAAGCGTCACGAACACAGCGATCATCTTTGCGCTGATTACCGACTCGTTGTTGCGACGGCGCATGGTGTTGTCGTTCGGACGCAAGAAAATCAAGCAATCGAATCACGTGCTGGTCGTCGGGATGGGTTCCGTCGGCTTGAAAGTCGTCGAGGAATTGCTCGAACGCGGCGAGCGCGTCACGGTGATTGAAAGCGATGTCAACGGGCGGTTTATGCCGACGATTTATGCCTTGCGCGTGCCGACGATCATCGGCGATGCCAAACTCGAACGCACGTTGCGCGATGCCGGACTGCACGCGGCCAAAGCTCTCATCAGCGTCACGAATAACGACTTGACGAATCTGGAAATTGGCTTGAACGCCAAGCTGCTCAGCCCCGACACGCGCGTGGTGCTGCGCATTTACGATTACCTATTGGCGCAGGCGTTGGACGAACGACTGGACATTCACTTCGCCTTCAGCGCGTCGGCCATTGCGGCGGAAAAATTGGCCCGGTTTGTTGAGAGTCCAGTGAATCCAGGGAGTCTGGGGAGTTTTGAGAGTCCAGAGAGTCGGGAGTCACAGCCATCTTAGTCTCCCCAGACTTTCCAGACTTTTCAGACTTTTCAGATCGCAGTAACCAAACAGTTGCCAATTCCGTAGAGATATTCGAGAATTGGCTCAACCAGACCCGAACGAATTTTGCAGACGAACCTTTAGGAGGAAACCATGTCAGTAAATCGCCGTGATTTTATGAAATCTTCTGCCGGTGCTGCCGCCACAGGCGCGCTCGGCTTCAACGTCACCAATTATGCCGTCGCGCCGAGCGACACCGTGCGCGTCGCCGTCATCGGCCTGCGCGGGCAAGGCGGCTCACACACGAACAATTATGTGAAGATGCCCAATGTCGAAATCGCTGCGCTGTGCGATGTGGACGATGCGCAATTCGCCAAGCATCTCGCGCAAATCGAGAAAGCCGGCAAACCGAAACCGAAAATCTTCAAAGACATGCGCAAGCTGCTCGAAGACAAAGAAATTGACGCCGTCTCGATTGCGACGCCGAATCACTGGCACAGTCTCATGGCGATATGGGCGTTGCAGGCGGGCAAAGACGTTTATCTCGAAAAACCGATGTCGCACACCTATTGGGAAGGCCGTCAGGTCGTCGCCGCCGCCAAGAAATACGGCCGTGTCATTCAGCACGGCACGAATTCGCGTTCCGGCGTCGCCATCCGCGAACTGATGCAGAAGATGTGCCACGAAGGTTTGCTCGGCGATGTCTATTACTCGCGCGCGCTCTGTTACAAATGGCGCGACACGATTGGCAAGAAGCCCGACGGCCCGGTTCCCGCAGGCGTGGACTACGACCTGTGGACCGGCCCCGCACCGAAGCGTCCGTTCAATGAAAACCGCTTCCACTACAATTGGCACTGGAATTGGGACTACGGCAACGGCGACATCGGCAATCAGGGCATTCACGAAATTGACATCTCGCGTTGGGGCCTGGGCGTGACCTTGCCGACGAAAGTCAGCGCCATCGGCGGACATTTCATGTTCGATGACGATCAGAACACGCCGAACACGATGATCGCTTCGTATGAATTCGACAAAGCGGGCAAGAAGGTGATTATGGTCACGGAAGTGCGCCACTGGATCACCAATGGCGAAGCCGGCATCAGCGAAGCGTCCGAAACCAGACCGGTAACGGGTGATACGAATGTCAGACGCGGTGGCAACACCATCGGCAATATTTTCTACGGCGCGAAAGGCTATGCTGCCATTGAAGGCTACACGAAGTACAACACCTACATGGGCAAGAGTCAGGAGCCGGGGCCGGCCCGCACGGCAGGCGGCAACAACTGGCAAAACTTCATTGACGTCGTGAAGAGCCGCAAGAAAGAAGACCTCAACGCGCCGATTGAAGAAGGCCATTATTCCTGCGCGTTGATGCACCTGGCGAACATTTCCTATCGCCTGGGACGTTCGCTCAACTTCGATCCCAAGACCGAAACGATCATCGGCGACAAGCAGGCACAGGCGATGCTCAAGCGGCAGTACCGTGCGCCGTTCGTCGTGCCAGAGAAAGTGTAATCGTATGTTTGAGAAACTAGGGATGTTTTGCCTCGTGCTGCGGGCGGTGCTACGGGATCGCAGCTTCTTCGAGGACGTGCGCACCATCGCGTTTGAGACGCGCGAGAATCGCACCCAAATCGAAGAACTGCGCGCCGAACTGCAACGCCTGGCGGCGCTGATACAGCAACTCTTTCAGGAACTCAAAGCCATGCGAGAGGAGTTGACGGAAGTGCGCGAATTCGGCGAACAGGAGCGGCAAAAAATCCTGCACCGCCTCGAACAAATCGAGCAGGGCCTGCCACCTCTCACCAGCGACGAGGAAGCCGATTCGGGTTGGGTGATGTAAGTCAAACGCAAAGGGGGCGAGGTTACACTCGCCCCCTTCCTTCTGTGCAGCAGATGTAAGAACCCGCCCCACACCTTTTCATCCTTTCTGGTCTCATCAGAGCCTCCTCCCTCGTTGCGTCTCCAGAACCGAATAGAAATTGGCCGGAGAGCCGCAAAAGCAGTACAATGCCTCTTCGGTCAAAGGAAGATCGTATGGCAAAAACAAATGTGGAAGCGCGATTCGCTGCAATTGAAGCGGAGATTGCCGAACTCAAAAAACCTGAAAGAGTCGAAAGGAGTAACTATGCCTCGTTCAAATTTGGCCGTACGTGTGACGGCGTTGGAGGAAGAATTTTCGGCGTTGAAGGAACAGTTGATAACAAAAGATAAATCCAATTGGACGGATAAGATATTTGGGTCATTTGAAAATGACCCGGATTTCGACGCCGCGATGGAGTTAGGGCGAAAATATCGAGAATCCTTCCGCCCGAAACCAGCCAAAGCAAAAGCAAAAAATGGGACCAAAAAGCGGGGGCGCTGAAATGTATATTCTCGATACAGATCATGTGTCTTTGCTGCAAAGAAAGAGCGGACACGAGGCGGAGCGGCTTCGATTTCGTCTGGTGCGGTTTGAGCGCGCGACAACGATCATTACATTTGAAGAACAGACCAAAGGCTGGTTAGCCTGGCTGGCAAAGGCGCGCACGCTCGCAGAACAGGTGGAACGGTACAAGAAGCTCAAACAGTTGCTGATTGATTACAGTGAAATGATCGTGCTGGATTTCGATGAAAAAGCCGCCGAAGTGTTTCAAGACCTCCAAAAGCAACGCCTCCGCATCGGCACGATGGATTTGAAAATCGCGGCGATTGCGATTGCTAACAATGCGACGTTGCTGTCGCGCAACCTCAAAGACTTCGGCAAAATTCTCACCCTGCAAGTCGAAGATTGGGCGGCTTGAATCCCATGTCCAAAATCCGCGTTTTACCAGATCAACTTGCCAATCAAATCGCTGCCGGCGAAGTCGTCGAGCGGCCCGCTTCGATTGTCAAAGAACTCATCGAAAACGCCATTGACGCGCATGCAACGCGCCTTCGGGTAGACATTGAGTCCGGCGGGCGACGCTTGATTCGCATCTCAGACGACGGCGAAGGGATGATGCGCGATGATGCGATTCTGGCCTTTGAGCGGCACGCGACGAGCAAGATCAAAACGGCGGATGATTTGGGTTCAATTGTGACGCTCGGCTTTCGCGGCGAAGCGTTGGCTTCGATTGCGGCGGTCAGCAAAGTGAAATTGACGACGCAAACAGCAGACGATTTGGTTGGCACGCAAGTTGAAATCAACGGCGGCAAAATGCTGAACGTAAAAGATGCGGCGTTTGCGCGCGGCTCTGAATTTGAAATCAAGAGTTTGTTTTTCAATGTTCCGGCGCGACTGAAATTCTTAAAATCCGAAGCGACGGAAAGCTTTCACATTGCGAACCTCGTCACGCATTACGCGCTGGCGAATCCAAAACTCGCTTTTACGCTCACGAACAACGGACGCGAAAGCATCTCCGTTACGCCCGTCGAAACGTTGCGCGAACGCGCGTATCAATTGTTTGGCGGCGATTTTGTGGATGCGTTGATTGAAGTTTATGGCGAAGCGGGCGAGACGCGCGTGAGCGGGTTTGTTTCGTCGCCGTCGGTCACGCGCACGACGAAGGATGCGCAGTATTTCTTTGTCAATGGTCGTTATGTGCGTGACAAGGTGTTGAGCCGCGCGTTGACGGAAGCGTATCGCGCGATGATGCCGGCGGGCGTGTATCCGTCGGCGATGCTGTTTGTCGAAGTGCCGCCGGGCGATGTGGATGTCAATGTGCATCCGGCGAAAACCGAAGTCCGTTTCGTGCGCACCACGATTGTTCACGACACGGTGCGCGATGCGATCCGCGCTTCGATTGGCGGCGCGAAAGCTGCGGTCACACCGCTGGCTCCGTTGGAACCAAGCTTGACGCTGCCGCGCGTGCAGGAGCCACCAAGTTACGCACGTCCAACGCCGAGCAGCGAAGCATATCAACCCCCCAAACTTTCGCGCGAAGAAATGGTTGCTGCGTTGTATGCGCAAAGCCCGGCGATTGAAGAACGCGAATTGTCTCAAAACATTCCGCCTGCTCCGCCGCCGCAACTCGAACAACCGCGCATCAACTTAACCGCGCCTGAAGCCATCGCTGACATTCCTGCGATCACGCCGACGCAAAGCAAATTCACGCCGATTCGTTACGGCATTCGTATTGGATGTCTCGGCACGAAAGGCGGAGATTTTGCCAACTCGCCGCTCAAGCCTGCGAACGATTTGTCGTTGATCCCGGACGACATCAAACCGCTGGGGCAAATGCACAACAGCTTCATCATCGCAGTGGATCGCGTCGGCTTTTTGTTGATTGACCAGCACGTCGCGCACGAGCGGATTTTGTTCGAGCAGCATTGGCAAAAGCTCAACGAAAAGCAGATCGAATCGCAGCGATTGCTGTTGCCCGAAACGATTGATCTGACGCCTGCGCAAGCCGCCGCGTTCGATCAACTCGCGCCGGAGTTGGAAGCGAACGGCTTCGAACTCGGTCAGCTTTCCGGGCGCACGATTGCCGTCAAAGCGATCCCGGCAGCGATCCCGAAAGATGCGGCCAAAGCGTTGTTGATCTCGCTGCTCGAAGCGATTGAGCAGGAACGGCGCGGCTTGACGATGGATGAGATTCGCGCTGAAATTGCTGCTGGTTTAGCGTGTCGCGCCGCCATCAAAATCAATATGATTCTGACGCCGGAGAAAATGACGTGGCTGATTGATGAGCTGCTGAAGTGCAACAATCCGGCGACGTGTCCGCACGGCAGACCAATCATTTTACGGATGACGGCGCGCGAGATTGAGAAAGCGTTTCAGCGGATTTGAAGGGAGGAATTATGTCAGCAGCTCCCATCACAAAAATGACAGTTGAGGATTACATCGAGTTCGATAAAAACTCGGAAGAGCGGTACGAATATTTCGATGGTGAAGTGTTTGCGATGGCGGGCGGCAGCCCGAACCATTCGCGCTTGAGCGTAGATATTTGCAATATTCTGAGTGCAAGGCTGCGTAGGAGAGAATGCGAAGTCTTCAATGCCGATATGCGCATCAACGTGCCAGCCGCGTTTCCGTATCGCTACCCGGATGCGTCGGTTGTCTGTGGCGAACCGATTTTTGATGAGATTCAAGGACAGGTTCGCTTGGTAAACCCAATTCTGCTGGCGGAAGTTTTATCGCCGACCACCGAAGCTTATGATTTGGGCAAAAAGTTTACGGCGTATCAATCTATCGAAAGCTTCCGCGAATATTTGGTGATTGCCCAAGATCGCCCGCACGTCATTCAATACATCAAGCAAAGCCGAAGACGCTGGCTGCGGATTGAACACGAAGGACTGGAGAGCGAAGTGCAATTGGAATCGCTGAATATTACGCTGACGCTGGCGGAATTGTATGAGCGTGTGAAGTTTTAGTTGGGCGGACAGCGAAAGGATTTGTCGAAAGCAATGCCGAAAGTAAAGATTGTTATCAGCCGAGATGGCCCTTCGGAAGGCGAGCGCGTCGTAATAAGCGAATTGTTGGTTGAAACAGACTCTGACAAGCGTCTCACCGCCAACAGGGTTGCCCGCATTCTCGCTCAAAGTCGTCCCGAGTTTCGTCGTGTAAAGGGGCGATACGCTCGGATGACCGGCGTTGACGTCTTGCCCGTAATCGAACCAAGTGAAAAAGGTTGGCGTGCGTGGCGGCTAGAAACCGGAGATGATTCTCCGTCGGGGTGGCAGCCACCCATTCCTGGTCGCGTCGGAAAGTTGAATTCGGCAAACAATATATTCGCTGATCGGGCAAGTGGTGTTTGGTTGCGTGCCGACATTTCGGAGTGGTAGCTTGCTCATGGTCAAGCCGCCCAATATAGAACCTATGACTATCGAACTAACCAAAGAAGCCAAACAAACCGCGCTCGAATCGCTGCAAAAATACTTTGCGGAAAATATGGACGAACCGCTCGGCAATCTTGCCGGGGGCGCGTTGCTCAACTTCATCCTCGAAGAGATTGGCCCCAGCCTTTACAACCAGGGCGTCGCCGATGCGCAGGAGCGAATGCAGGCGCGTATTGGCGAATTGGACTACGAAGTTCACGCCGACGAATTCCCCTATTGGCGCAAACCGAAAGGGCGCAGGTGAACTATGCACCTCTATTTACTCCGACACGGCGTGGCAGCGGATTTGAGCCTCGGCATCAAACGCGATGCGGATCGTCCGTTGACGAAAGAAGGCTGGAAGAAAATGCGCGATGAGGCGCGCGGGATGCGCAAGCTGGGCATTGAGTTTGACTTGATCTTTACGAGTCCTTACTTGCGTACGCGCCAAACGGCGTTGGCGGTGGCGGAGGTGTGTGAATTCGACGCGGACAGCATTGTTTCGATTGAGAGCTTGGCGGCGGGGCGACCGTTTGCGCATCCGCCGTATCGTAACCCGGAAGTCTTTGCGGACATCGGCGCGTATGATTTTCAACGGGCGCTGATCGTCGGGCACATGCCGGATATGTCGGAGATGACTTCGTTGTTGTTGACCGGCGGAGTGAATGCGCAATTTGAATTCAAAAAAGGCTCGCTGTGTTTGATTGAAGTGGATGGCTTGCCGCCGCGGCATCCGGGCGTGTTACGATGGCTGCTGACGCCTAAACAACTGGTGGCGCTGGCGTGAAATATGAAAAATTCATTTTCCATTTCCCGTTTGTCAATTTTCATTTTTCATTGGCTGCGCGCGGCGTACGTTTGAGATGACAAATAACAAATCAAAAATGGAAACTGGAAAATGTAAAAAAATGTGCGGCTGATTTTTCAGCAATCCTTGAATATGTTAGATGTTTTGCGGTCGTTTTACATCATTCCGCTGATTTATTTGTACACGATTGTGATGGCGTCGTTATCGCTGGTGCTGTCGTTTTTTGATGCCGACGGAACGCGGCAGCATTGGTGTGCGCGGACGTGGTGTCGGTTGATTGCGGGGACTGCCGGAGCGCGGGTGAAGGTGATTGGTTTGGAGAACGTGCCGACGAATACGGCAGCGGTGTTTGTGGCGAATCATTCGAGTTATTTGGACATTCCGGCGATTTGGGGCTACGTGCCGGTGCAGTTTCGCATTATGGCCAAGCGGTCGCTGTTTTATGTGCCGTTTATGGGTTGGTTTTTGGCGCGCGCTGGGCATATTCCGGTAGATCGTGAGAACTCACGCGCGGCGCTGGCGAACATCAATCGCGCGGCGGACAAATTGCGCGCGGGCTGTTCGCTGGTGGTGTTCCCGGAAGGACATCGTTCGGCGGAGGGCGTCTTGCAGGAATTCAAAAACGGCGGGTTCAAATTGGCGCAAAAAGCGGGCGTGCCGGTCGTGCCGGTTACAATCATTGGTTCGCATCGCGTGCTGAAAAAAGATTCGCTGGTCTTTCACGCGGGCGAAATTACAGTCATCATTGATCCGCCGCTTTCGACAGCAGGGTACACGAGCCGGACGTTGCCCGCCTTGATGCAACGAACGCGCACGATCATTGCTGGTCATCTGCAACAACCAGCCAGGGCCGCGGAAAAAACGTACGAATTACAAAAAGCCTGAATCTATGGATTACGAAGCACCGAACGAATCTGAAAATGTCCCCTCTCCGATTTCGCCCTTTGCGCCGCCACCGTCTTTCGCTGCCCCGCCTCCTGCACCGGACGCTTCGCGTTGGGGTGTGCCGCAAGCCTTTTTTAATTGGGGCGCAAGCATTGGTTTTGCTTTGCTGATCCCGCTACTCTTTTTGCTGCTTTATGGCGGCCTTGTAGACACGGGCATCTTTGCCAAAATCAAGAGCGGGGAATTGACCGCGCCGATTATGCTTTTGCAATTGGTGGGCACGTTTGGCGGACAGGTTCTCTCCTTAGTGTTGAGTTGGATGATTGTGACGAGAATGGGGCAAAGCCGCTTTGGCGAGGCGTTGGGCTTGCAGTGGCCGCTGCGCTTCAAGCTCTGGCACGGGCTGGCGCTCGGTGTGGCGATGTTTGCCCTGAGCGGTTTGCTGATGAATATTTTGCCGCGCCACGAAACGGATATGGATAAGTTCCTCAAGTTCGGCCTGGGCGTGCGCGTACTGTTGGCGTTGGTGGCGACGATTGGCGCACCGATTCAGGAAGAGATTGTGTATCGCGGAGTGCTGTACACGGCGCTGGAAAAATCCATCGGGATGCGCGCGAGCATCGGGCTGGTTTCGTTGTTATTTTGGGGCGTACACGTGTTGCAATATTGGCAAAGTGTGGCGACGCTGGTGGCGGTGTTGCTGCTGAGTTTTGTGTTGACGGGGTTGCGCGCGTGGAGCGGGAAACTGCTGCCGTGTGTCGTGACGCATTTGGTTTTCAATGCCATTCAGGGCTTCATCATCGTCTTTGCGCCGGAAAAAGCCGCCACGTCAGACCCGGTGGCACAACCCGCGTTGCTGTGGCTCGTCGGGTTCAATGGATAAAGGCTCCTGACAACCACGCGCACCAAAACTCTTCAGAATTTTGGTGCGCGTAGTGCGGGAAGTATTGATTAGGGGGATGAATTGAGCCAGGCATTGATTCCTGCGGAACCTTCAACGCTCAAGCAAAAAACGGCGGCAATTCAGGATTGATCCGGGGCCAGTCTCTTGAACGTGTACTTTACATAGCGGCTGCTCGAAAGTAATTCCACCCCTTTGCTGGTTTTGTGTTCGGTGTAGCCATCCACATAAACACTCACCAATTCCCATCCCTCGCTTCCGATTGTATTCAGACCTGCGTCCACGTTGGCGTCGATAAAATCTTCGCCCGTGACCTTCGCCCCGATCTTCCGCACCTCTCCCCAATCAACTGTCCGATATTGCCATTTTGTCATAGAGTGTGTCCTTTATCCGTTTAGTAGTGTGTTGATCAAATTCAAGCTAACTGTTGAGCCGCGAAGGGGAGTGAAGATAGGAATTGATCGCAGCTTTTACCCATGGGAATTCCGGTTCGTCTCGTGTGACCCAAAAATACAACTCCAACCATATCTGGGCGGAAGAGCAAAACCGTTTTACTCAAGAGTACTTATCTTATACACGCCTTTATCCATAGGCTCAAGAGCCGTCCGGGCAGAAAGGCGAGAAAAAAAGCGAACGCACGCCTCTGCCGCTTCTGTGTGTGGTCGCTAACCCTGCTGATCCGGCCCCAGAAAGGCGAGCAGATCAGTCAAAAACGCTCGTAGTTCGCGCCGCTCCACCACCGCATCCAGCATCCCGTGTTCCAACAAAAACTCGGCGCGCTGAAATCCTTTCGGCAATTTTTCGCGAATCGTTTGCTCAATCACGCGCGCCCCGGCAAAGCCGATCAACGCGCCCGGCTCAGCAATATTCAAATCTCCCAGCATCGCAAAACTTGCCGTCACGCCGCCCGTTGTCGGGTTCGTCAGCAGCGAGATGTACGGCAGCTTCGCTTCGTGCAACAACGCCAGCGCCGCCGAGATTTTGGCCATCTGCATCAGCGACAATGCACCTTCCTGCATCCGTGCGCCGCCCGAACACGACACGATGATGAGCGGCCAACGTTTTTCCAGACAATATTCAATCGCGCGCGTCAACTTCTCGCCCACGACCGAACCCATGCTGCCGCCCATAAACGCGAAGTCCATCGCGGCAATCACCAGCGGGCGTTCGCTCAAGTGGCCTTCGCCCACGACCACTGCATCGAGCAACCCCGTCGCTTTCTGCGCTTTCTTGATGCGGTCAGGGTAGGGCAGACTGTCCACAAAACCGAGCGGATCGGTCGGAGCCAAATTCGGAAACAATTCGTTGTACGCGCCGTCATTAAACAGCAGTGCCAGGCGTTCTTTGGCGCTCAGGCGAAAATGGTGCTGGCACTGCGGACAGACCTGAAAACTCGCCTTGAGGTCTTTGCGATAAATCGTCGCGCCGCAATCGTTGTTTTCACATTTGACGAAGATGCCCTCGGTTTTGACGGTGCGTTCTTCGACCGGAGTGACTTCGGCTATCTTTTCTTCTTTGCGTTTGAACCACGCCATAGGGGTTTGCTTTTGAGTTAGTAGTCTGACCGCTATTCAGCGCGGTGGATTTTGCCATTAGCGGGAAAATAGGTCAAACGGCGGCGGTTAAATATTCGGCGAGTTTGGTTAAATCCACGTTGCCGCCGGACAAGATCACGCCGACTCGTAGCCCCGCGAAATCCGCTTTGCGCTGCCGCACGGCTGCCGCCGCCGCTGCGCCAGATGGTTCAACCAGCACTTTCATTCGTTCGAGGATAAAGCGCATCGTCTCGATCATTTCGTTGTCGCTGACGAGCAGAATGTCTTCGACGAGTGTTTGCACAATGGGGAACGTCAGTTGCCCCGGCGACGATTGTTGCAGCCCATCGGCAATCGTGCGCGGCACAGGGATTTCCATACGCTCGCCTTTCCGAAACGATTGCCACGTATCATTGCCCGCTTCCGGCTCGACGCCGAAGATACGGATGCCCGGACGCAAATGTTTCGCCGCCGTCGCACAACCCGTCAACAGCCCGCAACCGCTGCACGGCGTGAGCAGCACATCGAGTTCGGGCACGTCTTCGAGCAATTCGAGCGCCGCTGTGCCTTGCCCGGCCATAATTTTGTAATCGTCGAACGGTGGCACGAGTAGCATCCCGCGCTCCTGGCAAATCTGCGTACCGACCTCTTCGCGCGATTCGTGGTAGCGGTCGTAGAAAACGACCTCCGCGCCGTAGCCGCGCGTCGCGTTGACCTTGATCTGCGGCGCGTCCGACGGCATCACGATCACGGCTGGAATCTGGAAAAGCTGGGCCGACAACGCGACAGCCTGCGCGTGATTGCCGGACGAATAGGCCAGCACGCCGTTGCGCCGTTCGTCCGCGCTGAGCGACGAAATTTTGTTGTACGCCCCGCGAAACTTGAAGGCTCCCGCGCGTTGCAGATTTTCGGCTTTGAAAAAGACTGCGCAGCCCGCTTGTGCATTGAATTGCCGTGACGTCAGCACGGGCGTGCGATGCGCAACACCGCGCAACCGTTCGCGCGCTTCGAGGATGTCATCGAAAGTCAACATGCCCGTACTCTATCCACTCACCCAAGCCCCGTCAAATCCGGGCGCGGAAAGGAGCTGTATTTTGAGCCTGCCATTGCTGCCCTGCCAGCGGGAACGCCAGAAAACTCCAGTACAGCACGCCCGTCACATCAATCATCTGGCTCGTGATGAGCAGCGTGAGCGTCATTGTCAGGCCGATGGCGTAGGCCGCACGCAGAAACGCATCGCGCGCGCCGCTCACTGCGCGCGTGTTTTGAAACAGCAGCACGCCCAGCGCCAGGAGGTACATGGTCGTGCCACACCAGCCCAGCGTCAGCAATAGATCAAGCAACGCGCTGTCCATCAGGTCTTCGGAAAACGTTCGGCCTATGCCATCGCCAATAAGGTTAGTAGCAACCGCCGAGCGACCGCGCTCATAAATCGCGCGCCGTTCCTTCAAGCTGCCATCGTCTTCCAGTTGGCTGAAAGTTGAGAAGCGCGCCGACACTAATTCGGCAAACGGCGCGCTCATCGTCAACGGATAGACGCACGCCCCGAGCAGCAACACCACCAGTAAAATTTTTAGCTGTAAGCGCCGTTCCAGCGGAATGACAAAGAGAACAAAGCTGACCAGCCACGCCCCCCACGCCGTACGGGCGAGCGTGAGCAACAACGACAAATAACCCGGCACCGTCGTGCCCCAGCGCAACGCCCCTTTGCTGCCGAACAGCAGCACCAGGCCCGCCATCAGATACATCGAAAACGTGCCCGGCGCATTCATCGTACTCCACACGCGAATGCCGAGCGGTTCCGCCCGGCCAAAACTTTTCAGTTCTGTTTGTAGCAGCCAGAACTGATCCCACGCGGGGGCCGACAGAAATTGCACGACACCATAACTTCCCATCAGCAGGACGCCCCACAAAAACGCTTGTTGCGTGATGCGCCGATGGGCTTCATAGCGTTGCCAGTTTACCGCCAAATGAAAGCCGAACAGCACGGGCGTGCCCCATTTCAACCCTGCAATGAGAACAGCGCCCGGCGCGTTTTGCAGCAGGCCCATGCCCAGCCCGTAGAGCAGCGCAGCAAAGACGAGCAGAAACGGGAAATAAACAGGCTGGGTTAACAAGCGCACCTTGCGCCAGAGCGTGATGACGGTCAAGCCGGTCACCAGAAACGGTGCGACATTCATCCATCGTTGCGCATCCCAACCGCTTTGATAATCCACCAGCCGCGACACCCAGGAAGTCAGAAACCATAGCCACCACACAAACCCGATGTACATTACCGGGTGTCGCCAGTACAAAAATGCGCCCACCACAAACGTGGCGGCAGGAAAGGTCACGCGCAACACGCCGCCCGCGCCAACCAGCAGACACGCGCCACAAAATAGCACCAACCCGGCCATTGCGGCGTAATCCCTGCGTAAGCGCAGGCCGCTTGCTACGCTGAACGAAGGCATCTGAGTTTGTAGTAACGTTGGCATAGATGCAGCGCGCCGCCCTTCCTTACGCCGTTTCCGCGCGCCACTGCAACGATGATGCGCGCGCGGTCAACTTCAACTCCGCCTGACACGACAGCGGCGCAACCTGTTTGACAAAGGCCGTGAAGCGTTCGGCAAACACTTCGTAATCAAAACCTGCCGCGTGACGGCGCAGCGTTTTCTGCTCCCACGCCTGCGTCTCGAATTGCTCCATCGCGCCCGCCAGCGAATCGCCGCTGGCTTGCTCGAAGAACAGTCCAGTGCGATTTTCAATGACCGTTTCCGTCGCGCCGCCCGCGCGATACGCAATCACCGGACGCCCGGCCGCATTGGCTTCGAGCGGCGTCAGTCCGAAATCCTCTTCGCCCGGAAACAGCAAGGCGCGACAACGGCTCAGACAATGCTCGACGACGCGGTCTGATTGCCGACCGAGAAATCGCACCGTCGGCCCGGCCATTGCTTCGAGGCGTGGGCGATCCGGCCCGTCGCCAATTACGATCAACGGGCGACCGAGTTTCGTGCAGGCTTCAACCGCGAGATCAATGCGTTTGTACGGCACGAGACGCGAGAGCACGAGGTAGTAATCATCCTGCTCGCGGCTCGGCTGAAAGCGGTGAAAATCAATCGGCGGCGGAATCACAATCGCGTCGCGCTGATAAATTTCGCGCACGCGCTCGGCGACTGTCTGTGAATTGCAGACGTAATAATCCGGCTGCGCGGCGGCGCGTTTGTCCCACTGGCGCAAGCCCGCGAGCAGCATCGGCAACACGCGCTCGGTCAATCTGCCAAAGCCTTCGCGCGCGGCGTAATCGTCGTAACGCCAGGCCCAGCGCATCGGCGTGTGGCAATAACAAATATGCACTGCGCCGCGCCGCGTTCGCACGCCTTTGGCATAACCGGAACTGCTGCTGATGACCAGATCGTACGCCGACAAATCCAGGCTTTCGACCGCCAGCGGATAGAGCAAAAAGTAATGACGGTTTTTCGTCTTGAGCGCCGGCAAGCGTTGCATCCACGAGGTGCGCACGTCAACGGTTTTCAGGCGCGGCGTCAAGCGTTCGTGCAGCAGCGCCGTCGTGTACAGCGGCGCGCGCGGAAACAGCTCGCAAAAAGATTCGGCGACACGCTCTGCGCCGCCCATTTGAATGAAGTAATCGTGAACGAGTGCAATTTTGTTGCTCATATCGTGTCTAGCCTGACGGGGTGAGGCGTGCGGGCGCGGCGCTCTGCCGCGCAAACGTCGTGCAAATACTGTTCGATAGCGTGCCGAAAATGTTCCACCGTAAAGCCGTTGAGAATCTGCTGCCGTCCATTGGTGGCAAGACTCCAACGAAGCGTCGCGTCCTTGAGCAAGCGAACGATGGCTTCCGCCAACGCGGTTTCGTTACGCGGCGGCACGAGCCAGCCGGTTTCGCCCTGACGAATCAATTCGGGGATGCCGTCCACCGCTGTCGCCAGCACGGGCGTGCCGCTCGCCATCGCTTCCAGCATCGTCAACGGGAACGGATCGGAATGGGAGTTGAGGATGACCAGATCGAGCGCCTGCATCACGGCTGGCACATCACGCCGCGCGCCGAGAAAGCGCACGCGCTCCGCGATGCCGAGCTTTTGCGCCGTTTGTTGGAGCCGCGTCAGATAGGCGTGATCGTGCTTGAACAGCGGCGCGCCGACAATCACTAACGTCGCCTGTGGCGCGTGCGGCAACACCGCCGCAAACGCGCGCAGCAGTTCCAGTTGCCCTTTTCGCGGCGTGATCTGCGCGATAATGCCCAGCGCCAAATCTGCTTCACTGAGTTTCAATTCCTCCCGCACTACTTCTCGGCTTGCGGGGTCAGGGCGAAATCTGTCCACCGCGACGCCGTTGTAAATCACGCGCGTGGGCGGATGGTGAACGAATAAGCTCAACCGACTGCGAAATCGTTTGATGACGGCGAGCGAAACGCCGAGCAGGTGATTGCGCGCCGAACTGAGCGCGATCCAGCGAATCAGGAGGCTGAAGGGGTGGGGCGGCAAGCGGTCGTGAATGTGCCAGACAATCGGCATCCGCAACAACATCGTCGCCAGAAACGCCACCAGCCCGGCGCGCACACTGTTGGCGTGAATCAATTCCGGCTGAAACTGCATGACCTGCGTGCGAAAGCCGCGCATGGCCGGATAAAACGACCAGAGATATTGCACCAGCCGATCCACGCGCCACGTGAAGCGCGCGTGCAATTCGGCTATCGGCTCACACCGAACACCGAGCGCGTGGGCTTGCTTCCACAACGGCGACAGCGGCGGGCAAAGCAGCACGGCTTGTGTCGCGGGCTTACCTTTGACGCCTTGCAGCAGCGCCAGCAAGACACGCTCTGCGCCGCTGACCTGTCCGGTGTGATTGTAGAAAAGAATTCTCATTGCTGTTTGATGAGTGTCGGCGGCGCAGCGAAAAATACATGTCTCAACCTCTGCCTCCGATAGATTCCACCACCTGCAATTGTTCCGCCGCGATGCGATCCCAGGTGTAGCGTTGGGACGTTTGCCAGATCGCCTCCGACATCTCTTGCAAACGAGCAGGCGATTCCCACAGCAACCGCAACTTTTCATACACCGACGCCGGGTTCATTGCGACAAAGAAGCCGTTCACACCGTCTTCGATGAGTTCTTCCGTGCCGTTGATGCGCGGCGCGAGGATCGGTAATCCGGCCGCGGCGGCTTCGAGGGTGGCGAGCGAAAACGCTTCGTAGCGCGTCGGAAATACGAAGACATCCGCCGCGGCGTAATAATCCTGTGGGCGTGTCGAAGTGCCGCAAAAAATCACGCGATCCCGCGCGCCCGCCTGCGCGGCCATTGCGCCAAAGCGTGTTTCAGCGCCGCGCCCGACGACGACCAGCACGGCCTCCGGCACGCGCGCCACCGCGTGAATCGCGTCGGCCAGCCCTTTGCGATCCCAGTCGCCGCCGACAAACAAACCGGTGAAGGCATCCAGCGGCAGTTTCAATTCCGCACGCAAGCGGCGTTTGGCTTCCGCGTTCGCCGCAGGCTTGAAAACCGCGTGATCTACGCCGTTCGGAATCACGGCAAATCGCGCTGCGGGCAAGCCGTAATACTGCATCAATTCGCGTTTGACGCCTTCGGAAACAGCGATGACTTTGTGCAAACGCAGCGAGGTGTAGGACGCCCGTTCCTGCTCCATAAACACGTGCTGCGCAAGTATCTGATAGCCGCGCCGCCAGCGTTTTGCGCCGCCGCGCAAGCCGCCAAACCGATCCGTAAATGCCGCGTGACAGAACTGTGCGACGATCACCTCGGCGTCGGCTGCCGCGTTGTTGACTGCCATCGTCAGTTCACAATCTTGCGATGCTTCCGCGCGCTTGACCTTGCGGCGAAAGTTCCAGAGGTGGAACATCTCCGGGCGAATTGGGCTGGGGACTTGAACCCACGATAAGCGCGCTGCTCTGATTTCGCATTTGGTCGCCATCACAACGGTTTCATGCTGATTTGCCAGCCGTTCCAGCACTTCCGCTGAAGCGCGTTCCATTCCGCCGCGCCGATGTACTTGCTGAGCGATATAACCAATTTTCATTTTTCAGTTCTCCTTTCGATTTTGGGCACACTTCGAGCGACAGAAGCCATTACCACAAGGCTTCCGCGCGAGTTGTTTACTTTTGAGAGGGATCAATCAGGAGACCTTGCCAAGGCAAAATCTCTAGGGGAAAAACGCAAATGTGGTGGCTTCGTATGCAAAAACCACGCATAGCTCCACCACACCAAAATCAACCGGCATGCGCCCGCCAACAGCAACGCCAGCCCTGCGCCAAACAAGCCGAACGAAGGAAGCAAAAGCAACAGCAAGGCCAGGCTCAGCGCCAGGCCGAGGCCTTGCAACAAGCTGACAACACCAGGGCGTTCGAGCGCCAGAAACGGCTGCGACAAAATCGTGAACGCGCAACTCAGCACCGCTTCGACCAACAACAAGCGAAACACGGGCAACGCGCGCACGAACTCCGCGCCGTACACGAATCGTATCAATGGTTCGGCAGTGGTCATCAACACCAGCGCAAGCCCAATCACGGCGCTCACTGTCACGCGCAAGGCTCGGCCTGTGGTTGCGATGACTTCGGCGACCGAGCGGCCTGCGGTGCGCGGAAACAACACGTTGACGACGGCGGTGGAGAAAACGTTCAGGCTACGCGACAAACTCAGCGCGACGGTGTAAAAGCCCATCGCTTCCGGGCTGAGCAGCGCGACGACCAACAGCGCATCCGCCTGCAACGACAGATTGACGAGCAAATCGTTGCCGCTCGAACGCCAGCCATACGAAAACAAGCGTCGCGCCGCTGATGCGAGGCCTGACAACAACGGTCGGAACGCGCGCAGGTGATGCAGCGTGAAGCTCGCGCCGACCAATGAACATGCGGTCAGCGTCGCTATCGCCGCATTACTCGGCGTCATCGCGTCAAGCCATAACAAGCCGCCAAATCCGACCAGCGTCAGCAACGGCGTCAGCACGCGCAACCGGTTGTACAGGCCAAATTCCTCGCGCGCGCGAAAGGCTCCAATGGAAATTTCCGTCAGCATCGCCACCGGCATCAGCGCCATCGTCCATTGCGCAAACCGCACTGCTTCCGCCGAGTAATTCGTCATCCAACGCGGGATCAGAAACACGCCTAGCAACGCAGCAACGACGCTCAGTCCAAGTCCCATCCACAACGCTGCTGAAAACAATGCGCGTGCTTCGGCGGGCGAACGTTTGTTGTGATAAATCAACGCCGATGGCAAACCGCACGTCAGCAGCAAGGCTAAAAATTGCGGCCACAAAATCATCGCCGAGTATGCACCGCGCCCTGCCGCACCCAATGTTCGTGCGGTGATGATGCCCGTCGCTATGTTGACGCCAATGATGAAGACATTGACAAATAACGTCTGCGCGGTTGCTGCCACGCCTCCTTGCCGCGTGAAAAGTGCGCGCGGTGCAGCATTGAATTTGTTACGTGTTGCCGCCAGCATTTGACCCTCCATCACGCCGCCCCGTGCCCCGTCAACACTGCCGGAATCGTGCGCAGCAGGATGCGGAAATCCAAGCTGAGCGACCAGCGATCAATGTATTCGAGGTCGAGTTGCATCCACTCCTCGAACGACAATTCACTGCGACCGGACACTTGCCACAAACCCGTGATGCCGGGCTTCACCGAAAAGCGCCGCTTCTGCCACGCTTCGCTCATCCCCAACGCATCACGCATCGAAAGCGGGCGCGGCCCCACCAGACTCATATCGCCGTGTACGACGTTCAGCAATTGCGGCAATTCGTCCAGGCTGGTTTTGCGCAGGAAGCGCCCCAGCGGCGTGACGCGCGGATCATTTTTGACTTTGAAAATCGGCCCGTCTTTTTCATTGAGATGTTCGATCTCTTTCATCCGCGCCTCGGCATCCGCGACCATCGTGCGGAACTTGAACAGGCGAAACGGGCGCTTGCGCCAACCCATCCGTTGCTGCACAAAAAACACCGGCCCGTTCGAGGTCAATTTGATGGCCAGCGCGATGAGCGCAAGCAGCGGCAACAGGCACAGCAACGCCGCGCTCGCCATCACAAAATCAAACGCTCGTTTGACCTCTGCGCGCCAATCGAACGCGGGCGCGCTTGGCAACGACAAGAGCGGTGTGCCTTGAAATTCGAGCGGCTGACTCTTCGCCAGATGCACCGGAAACAAATCGGACAGGATGTGCGTCGTGATGCCTTGTTCTTCGAGGATCGTGACGGCGCGTTCGATTTGCACGTACTGCGATTTGATAGGCAACGCAATCACAACTTCATCCACCACCCGATTGGCAACCAGGCGCGGCAGGTCGTTGAGCGTGCCGAGACACGGTTTTTCCGCGAGTTCGTAAAAGTTGTAGGCCGGATCGCTTTCGACATAACCGAGCAGATGATACCCGCGTTCGGGATGCGCCACGATTTGTTCGGCCAAACGCTGCCCGCGCCGCCCGCCGCCGACAATCAACAGCGAAGACGGGGGCGCTTGGCCCTGAAACAACTTGCTGAGCAAGCGCACACCTGCGAGCAAGGCAAAGCTGAACGTGGCGAAGGCCGCTGTCGTGCGTGCGTGGATCGTCGGCCAATCGCCGAGGCGCGCAATCAGGAACAACGCGAGCGCCGCAAAGGCGACAGCGCGCCCGATGCGTTTCAGCTCGGTCGGCCAGCGCAATCCCGTTTCATACAAGCCTTGCGACGTGAGCGCAAAGTACCAGCCAAACAGCAGCGCGCCGCCCAGCACGGCGTTGCCAATCGTGATGCGAACCGAGAAAAATGTGAGCAAAAAGCCCGCGTCGGCGGAAGGCGCGACATTGAACAGCAAGGCCAGTCCGAGCGCGCCCGCGAGCAGCCACAAATCGCCCAGCTTGCCGAGCCAAATCGAGAATTGTGTACGTTGGGTTGTCATCACACTTGCCCTCTGTTTTAGCGGGGCCGTACCAGATCGAAGGGATTGAAAAATAATCCGAGATTGACCAGCTTGATGAAGCGCGAAATTTTTGTGATCGTGTTGGCGGGAACGAGCAACATATCGCCCGATTTCAACATGACATCGTGGCTCAGATCATCGGTGCGCTTGAGCTTCTTCAAATCCACGACGATGATTTCCGCCTCATCGGAATTGATTTTGCGGAACAACAGAATTTGCGATGAGCGCGCCGTTTCCTTGAATCCGCCCGCCAATAAAATCGCCTGCAAAGCGGTGACTTTCTCGCGCAGTTCAAGCTTGCCGGGCTGCGCGACTTCGCCTGCGACGACGAAATAGGGCTTCTGAAATTCCTTGAGCAACAGCGTGACTTCGGGGTCTTTCAAGCGCGCGCTGGATTTCTTGACGATCAGTTCCTGCGCTTGTGCGAGCGTCAATTCGCTGACACGCATTGATCCCGCGAGGCTCAGCGTGATGTAGCCATCGCCTTGCACCGTCACGGTCTGATTGAACTCCGGCGTCAGACGATATTGCACCTCGATCACATCGCCGGGATGCAATTGATAGCTGGGGCCGGTCAGCAATTTTTCGGACGTTTGCGCGTGCGCCGAAAGCAGCAGCAGGCCTAAGAAACACCACGAGAAGAGCATCTTTCTGACAATCATAATCACCTCTACAGTCTGCGATACAGCCATTCCGGCACGGGATATTTTCGTTTGTTCAGCACAAAGCCGAGGAACGGCGCTTTCGTCAATTCCAATGTTCGTTGCGCCGATTGAATCTCTTCGCGGCGCGTGCGTCCGGCCTCGACGACCAGCACGACACCGTCCACCGACGGCGCAAGCAAAGCGGCGGCGGTCGAAGTTTTAAGCGACGGACAATCAATCAACACGTAATCAAAACTCATTTGCAGGGCTTCGAGCGAGGCCTGGCGCAATTCCGGGTTGCGCTGCCACGCGGTCACGTGGGCTTCGCGCCGGGTTAAGGCCAGAGAAGGGCTTTCTTCTGCCTCGTCGTCTTCGAGCAGCCACAAATTGCCGAACTCGCCGCGCTGCTGGTGCAACGATTGTGCGGCCCCGAATTGCTGCAAGCGCGCCAGATTCACCACTAGAATGCGCTTCTCGCTGTGACGCGCCAGTTCGGTT
Source organism: uncultured Heliobacteriaceae bacterium (assembly GCA_964631865.1). GTDB lineage: Bacteria > Acidobacteriota > Blastocatellia > RBC074 > RBC074 > JAFDVL01. The sequence goes on from CAZWAK010000011.1 coordinate 34,330, forward strand.
GCCAACGACTTCACCACGTAACTCACGCCCGTGCGCGGCACGGGGGAAGTGAACGCGACCACCAGACCGTAGTCGGGCCGGGCAGATTGGGCGTGTAGCAGTTGCTGATGGAGTGGAAAGTAATGTTGCATCGTTGACCTCTTCAGATTTCGGCTTCGGCCAGGTCGCCCAAATCTTCTCCTTCACGCATCTCCTGCGTCTTGTGTTGTGGTTTGGCCTGCATCAAACGTTGTTGTGGAATCGTTGCCAGTACGCCTTGCCCGGTCAAGGCTTCGAGTTCGCGCGCGGTCAGCACAGTGTCCCGGTAAATTTCTGCGCCGACCGCGCTCGCCAGGCTGAAAAAGCTCGCCAAAAAGACCCCGATAGCGAGCGTCAGCAGGCGATTGGGAGAACTGGGTAAAGCGGATTTCGTGGGGGCTTCGGCTAAGGAAACGTTGGTGATCTTGCGTTGATCCAGCGCATCGGCAATCAAGGCCTCGTCGCGTTTGCGCGTGTAGAGTTGATAATTTTCGACCAGCGTTTTCACGTGTCGCGCGAGTTCGCTGTGCGCGTTGGTGCCGTTATCTAACTTGACGAGCAAGGCTTCGTACTGTCGCACTTGTTGCGTGAGCGTCGCGCGTTTCGCTTGCAAGCCAGCCTGCTCAAGTTTGGCTCGTTCCAACTCGCTGATTAAGTTTTGGCGCACCGGATTCAAGTCCGAAGATTGCTCGATGGCGGTGTGCTTGCGCGCGGTTTCCAAAGCGGCGGATGTGTCTTTGATTTGTTGCTCGATTTCCTGCACGAGACGATCTGTCGGCTGAAAGCGTGTGAGCAGTTGCGTGCGCCGATTTTGCAATTCGACCAGCATCGTGCTGAGCCGTTCGACCGATTGTTGATACGGCAGCACGCGATTGAGCGTGACGATGCGCGGTGGCTGTTTGACGAGTTCGCGCGCGCTGGCCTCAATACGCCTGGTGGTTTCACTCAGCGCGGTTTCTGTCGTCAGCAAGGCCGCGCGCGCTTCGATCATTTTGCTCAGGTTCAAATCTTTTTCCTCTTCCAGTGAGACGACGTTCAATTTCTGCTGATGCCGACTCAACTCGGCTTCGGCGGCGCGCAATTGTTGTTCGTATTGACGGGCCTGCGTGGCAAAAAATTCGTGTGTGCCGGGCGGGCGATGCACCTGCGAATGTTTTTCCTGATAGAGCGCGGCCACCCGTTGCAGCACGGCGTGGGCGTGTTCCGGCGTGCTGGCGCTGTAGCTGACTTCGATCAAATTCGATTTTTTGATCGGTGCCACGAGGAGCGTTTTTTCCAGCCGCCGAAGCGCTTTTTCTTCCAGGATGGCTGGGCTGTCGTTCCGACTGAAGCGCGACCGCTCGGCGTTGGCCAGATGGTGGTCGCGCACGACCTGTTGCAACAGATCACGGCTCAGCAGCAACTGGATTTCCGAATGGACGTCGGCTTCGGTGATTTCTGCGGGCGCGGAATCCAACGGGCCGTTGGTGCGTTCCGGCGTGACGGGCGCGTCCACCCGTGTGTTGCGCACGAGGATTTTCAGGCGCGATTCGTATTTGTCCGGCAGCAAAAAAGCAACTGCGCCGACCAGGCTAACGATCAACAGAAATAGCGACAGAATCAGGCGCTGGCGGCGAAACAACACCGTGACAACGTCGCGCAGCGAGAGACTCAGGGCATTCTCTTCCTTTGGCATAACAAGTTCGATCCTCATGTTTACTCGAGTCGGTTTTTGCCGGACTCGCTTAGTGGGTGAGGAAGAAGGCCGGGAAAATACATGTGTCGAAAAATTTGATGTAGTGATAACAAGAATTTTAAGAATTACTTCTAAGCACCTCGGCAAAAGTTTTGAGGTGTAACGCGATTTGGTAAATCGCGTGCGTTCTAAGGCGCAGCCCCGCGATTTACCAAATCGCGTTACGCCATTCTCCCGCAAAATTTTTGCCGAGGTGCTTATGTGGCGCGCTTTGGCAAATCGCGTTACGCCTTAGAGAATGTAGCGCGCTTTGGCAAATCGCGTTACGCCGCAGGTTCGTTGTGGCTGAGCGTCGGCGCGAACAACTTCATTGATCTCAAACTCATTGCGAATCGCTGGCTAAGCGGTGACTGGCTTAGTGGCAATGTCGGCGACGTTCCAACTGTCACGATGGTTAGCAGAAATCCAGCACGATTCCTCCACATTTCTCGCTTTTAATCCCCCTGCCCAGAACAGACTTCTCAGGAGTTTTTATGCCGATCAAAAAAATCTTCTCGTTTTCCCTCGCAGCGGTTTTAAGCTTGCCGCTCACGGTGCTGAATCTCGCGGCCCAGTCGCCGACGCGCAAGCCCGTGCGCTCAGCCACCAAAGCCCAGAAGCCGAAGCTCGCGCCGGATTTGGAAGAGCTATTGAGGCAGGACGACGCGGATGAAGCGACGCGGCAAGACCAGACGCGGGCGGAAGTTCGCCCGGAACAGCCCTTGACCGAACGGCCTGAAGAGCGTGAAGAAGAAAGCGAAAACGAAACCCTGCCCAGCATCATTAACGGAACGCCACTCCCCTCGGCAGAGGTCAGTGCCGAAGAAAAACAAAGTTTCATCGTGCAGGTCGAACGCGGCACGCCGCAGGTGGTGCTGGAAGAAAAGCTCGCGTTCTTGGGCGGTCGCATCAAGCAGCAGTATCAGGGGATGGGGTTGCTGACGATTGAAGCCCCGCGCACGGCCATTCGGCAATTGGCCGCGCAGGGCAGCATCGCTTACGTCAGCCCGGATCGCCCGGTTGCGGCCAGCGGACATCTCGAAACGACGACGGGCGCGACGCTCGCGCGCACTTTGGCGGGCGACCTGACGCTCAATGGGGCCGGGATCGGTATTGCCGTTTTGGACAGCGGGGTGGATGAAAATCATTTCCTGGTCAAAGAGGATCACGATCACCCGAGCGTGGTTTCCTACAAGAATTTTAGTGGCAGCGGGGACGCGGACAAGGATCGCTATGGGCATGGAACCCACGTGGCGGCGCTCGTCAATGGCAGTATCCGCTTCCAGGCGGGAGCCTACGCGGGCGTTGCGCCGGGGGCCAAATTGATTAACGTGAAGGTGCTGAACGACAATGGCGTCGGGACGGTCAGCAATCTGATCGCGGCGATTGATTGGGTGATTGCGAACCGAGACGCCAACGATTACAACATCCGCGTCATCAACCTGAGTCTCGGCGCGCAAGCGAAAGACAGCTATGTCAACGATCCGCTTTGTCGGGCGGCGCGACGCGCCGTGAATGCCGGCCTCGTCGTGGTGGCTTCGGCAGGGAATCGCGGCAAGGATGCTGCTGGGAATAAAGTGTATGGCAGCATCAATTCGCCGGGCATAGACCCGTCGGTGCTGACCGTCGGCGCGGCCAACACCTTCGGCACGGACGTGCGTTCGGATGACGGGGTCGCCAGTTACAGTTCGCGCGGGCCCACGCGCGGCTACGTGACGGTAAACGGCCTGCGGAAATATGACAATCTCATCAAACCTGATCTCGTCGCGCCGGGCAACCGGGTCATCAGCGCCTCGTCGGCGAACCCCGATCAGGCGCTACAAAAGAAGAACAATCTGGTCGTGCGCTATCCCTGGCTAGAGACGAGAAGCGTCAACAATCTTGAGGAGCGGTTGATGTATCTGAGCGGGACTTCCATGTCTGCGCCAGTAGTCAGCGGCGCGGTCGCGCTCATGTTGCAGGCGAATCCGAGCCTGACGCCGAATTTAGCGAAGGCGATTTTGATGTATACAGCACAACCGTTACAGGGCTTCAATATGCTCGAACAGGGCGCTGGTTTGCTCAATGTCGAAGGCGCAGTGCGGTTGGCGCGACTGGTCAAACCCGCGTTGCCCACGACAGTCGGAGCCAGCCTCTTAAACGGTTCTCTGCCCAATCCGCAAAGCACGATTGCGGGGCAAGTCTGCACTTGGGCACAAGGGGTCATTACCAACTGGGGGTTCCTCACCGGCACGGCGCTGATGACAGAGTGGCAAAGCGTGTATGGGACAGGCGTTGCGCTGGCCGATGCGACGATCTTCGCGAACGGAGCTTTCGTCAAAGCCATTGGTAGAACTTCCAGCAGCGTCGGCTTATACTCCGGCGCGGTCAGCGTGACCACCAGCGGCGTGGCGTTGGCCGATGGCGTGGCGTTGGCCGATGGCGTGGCGTTAGCTGATGGCGTGGCGTTAGCCGATGGCGTTGCGCTGGCCGATGGAATGTTGCTGTCGGACGGCATGCTGATGTCGGACGGGATGTTGCTGTCAGATGGAACGGTAAACGGCAGCTCCGCCTTTTGGGGGGATGATACGGCCTGTATGCAGCCCGTGCTTTGGTAAGCTGCTGCGCCAGACCTGCGTCGTGCTGCCGAGTCGTGGAGCAAGGGGGGAGGGCTTCACTTGAGAGAAATTTCAAAATCTATGCCCACCCCGTGAAAATTGCCGCTGCGTCTGTCGGTCTGGCGCAGATAAAAAACTTCTGCTTCGACTTGTTCATTGACTTGCCAGTTCACACCCGCGCGGAAGCGATTGCGCGTCCACGCGCGGCGACGCCCGTCGTAATACACGTCGTCGCGCGCAAACAGGCTGAGCGCCCCTTCACGCCAGGACAACGGGTAATCCACGCGCAAGCGTTGAATGAAGCGCGTGGCGTCGCCGGTACGACGCAACCGTCGCTCAATCAGATTCGAGTCGGTCACACGAAAGCGACCGAGCGGAAAGCTCACGATGGTGTCGAAGGCAAAGCGATTTTCGTTCTCGCTCCTGCCGTTGAAAAACTGTGACGACAGGAACCGATAGCGCGGGACGAAAGTTAAGAACTTCGTCACGCGCCACGAATACGCGACTCCGATTTCGCCGCGCCCGCGCCCGCGCTCCGGCCATTGGCTGGTGCGCATTTTCGCGCCTGTGATCAACCGCAGGTTTTTTCGCAACGGCAACGAGAATTCGATTTCGGAGCGAAACTGAAAGTCCTTGTTGGTCTCTGCCTCGCGTTCCTGCGCGGTGACGCAAACACTGGCGACCAACAGCACAACCACGATGCGCGCGAGGGGGAATCCGCGTTTCATATTGTCCTCAAGGCCAGCCCGATCCAGCGCCAGTAGCCGTAATAAAACACGAGCACGAGCGCCAGATGCGCCAGCAGCAACACCGCGCTCAGCCGCAGCAGATCGGCGGGCTGGTACGTTTCGGTTTCTAGTTCCTGAAACATCAGCAACGCTTTGCTGCTGACCGGAAACGTCAGGCAATAATTCATCCCGACCGTGCCAATGAACATCACGGCGACCGGATTCAGTTGCAGCGTGCTGGCGAGATAGAGCAGCGGCGGCACGAGCGCGGCAGCGCGTGCCGTGTGCGAAGTCATGTAAATGTGCGACGTGAGCGAAAGCATCGCCAGCAGGAGCAACAGCCACAACGACGATTGCGTTTGTGCAATGCCGCTGGCGGTGAACAACTGCTCGATGATCCATTGCGCCGCGCGGGTTTCAATCAACGCCTGACCGAGTACCAACGCCGCGCCCACAAAGAGCACCAGATTCCACGAGATGGCATTCATTGCATCTTTCCACTTCATCACACCGACACCGGGCAGCGTCAGCAGCAGCGCACCGAAGATGCTCACGGTGGCGATCTCATAGCCGTGCCAATGTTCAGTCGCCCACAGCGTCACCATCAGCACCGTCACGCCGAGCGTCATCCACTCCGCGCGGGAAAATTTCCGGCGCTCGGCGCGTTGCACGGCAATCGGACGTTGCCGCGTTTCTCGATCCAGAAACAGCCACAGCACTGCCTGACACGAGATAAATCCTGCGACGATGCCGAACGGCAAGCCATACAGCGTCCACTCGGCAAACGAAATGCTGCGCCCCGCAAGCTGTCGCAACAGATCGTTGGCAACGAGATGCGAACCCGCGCCCACCAGCGTCGAGATCGTCGCCACAAGGATGACGGTCGGAATGAGCAAGGCGAGAGCGCGCGTGATGCGGCGATCATTGGCTGCGCCCGACAGACTATGAAAAACCGGCAGCGCCACCGCCGCGCGTCCCGACGTGGAGGGAATCAAAAACGTGAGCGGAATGAGCGCCGCCGTGAGCAGCCAGCAGACCTGTCGCACGTTGCGCGCGCGCGCCACGATCAGTTCCGTCAGACGCGCGGCGAGTCCTGTTTGCTGTACTGCGCCGCCGAGGATGAACGCGCCGATCATCAGCCACACGACATCCGCAGCCAGCGCCTGGAACAGTCGCTCTTGCGGGCTGCCGCCAGCCAGCACCAACAACAGCGTCGCGCCCAAAGCCACATACGCGGCATTGAGGTTGGTCGTTGACCAGAAGATCACCGCACACGCGAAAGCAAACAGCGCCACGCGAGCCGCAGGCGGTAACGTCGCCGGTAACGTTACGCCTGCGCCCGCTGCCAGCAGCAACAACAACGGCAACGCTACGCCCACCACACGAGAAAGGCTGCGTTCGTGTGCCGTTGTTTGTTGTTTGCTTTGCGTTTTGTCAGATGACCATAAATTCGGCGGTGCGAATTTGCCTATGCCCATCTGACCGCCCTCCGTTGTGGCAAGCCACGACGAGTGTGCTCAGACAACCGAGCCACGACATTGATCGTGCGCATCACGTTCTCGGCGCATTCGGCCAGCAGACGATGCGCGTCGCGGATGGCCTCCTCAAGCGTGCTGGGGTGATCGAGAATGCTGAACATCGCGTCAATGCCGTGTTCGTAATTGACTGCCGCGCCCTGCCCAATCGTCCCGGCCAACGCGATGACCGGCACGTTGTAGCGTTTGGCACGATGGCCGACTTCGGCGGGAATCTTGCCGCGCGGCGTTTGATAATCAATGCCGCCCTCTGCCGTGAACACCAGATCGGCGCGCGCCAGTGCCTTGTCCACGTCCAGATATTGCATCACGATTTCGTACCGCTGATGCAGCGTTGCGCCCAGCAATGCGACCAGTCCCGCACCCGTTCCGCCCGAAGCGCCGCCGCCCGGCATCGTGTACACATCCAACCCCAGATCGCGCTCAATCACAGCAGCATAGTGATCCAGCGCCGCTGCCATCTGCTCAACGGTTTCCGGCGCTGCGCCTTTTTGCGGCCCGAAGACACGCGCAACGCCGTTCGCTCCGCACAGCACGTTGTGGATGTTGCAGGCAACATCCATCGGCACAAAATTGAGACGTGGATCGCGCTCGCTCACATCAATGCGCGCCAACTCCGCCAGCGCCGCGCCGCCGCGCCCAATTTCAGAGCCATCCGCCTTGAGCAGCCGCACGCCCAAGGCCTGCGCCATTCCTGCGCCGCCGTCGTTCGTGCCGGAGTCGCCACAACCGACCAGAATGCGTTCCGCACCCGCGTCAAGCGCGGCTTTGATCAATTCGCCCACGCCATACGTCGTCGTCAGCAGCGGATTACGTTTGTCCTTCGGCACGAGCCGCAGCCCTGCCGCCGCCGCTAATTCCAGCACGGCGGTGCGCGGCCCTTTGCCGCCGAGCAAGGCGAAATGCGCGTCTACGGGTTCGCCGACCGGCCCCGTCACACGCACCTGCCGCAGTTTGCCGTGTGTCACGCGCGCAAGGGTTGCCGAAAACCCCTCGCCGCCGTCCACGAGCGGAATTTGAATAATTTCAGCCTCCGGGCTGGCGCGACGAATGCCTTCCGCAATCGCCGCCGCCGCTTCTTCGGCATCGAGACTTTCTTTGAATCCTGAAGGTGCCACTACCATTCTGAGCGTAGTCATAAGTTTTCCTGTGTTGTGCCTGTGTCATTATGTTTATAGGTCAGATTTTTTCGGTGTAACGCGCCAGCAGGCCTGAGCACTAGAGCTGCTCAGGCCTGCCACGGCGCATCGGCCCGTTGGACAGCGCGATTGTCCTCCGCGCCGCGAACGGCTATGCCTACGGGAGGCACAGATTCTGAATCGGTGCATTGAAGAGATTGTTGTCCGAGAGGCAAACGCCGCCGACGCCCGTCGCTACCGTTACGGAAGCAGTTGTCCCGCGACTGTTTTTGACCAGGCTGTTGCCTTGATTGCCAGAGCGCACTTCGACGCCCGTTGCGCCGTCAAGCTGCACGTTGTCCGCAATCGTTTTGCCGCCCACGCCAGACGTGATGCGCACGGTTGAGGACGTAGTGAAGCGGCTCTGATTGACTTCGATGTTGCCGAACGAAGCCGCCGCCCCGCCCGACTGCAACGTAATGCTGCCGTTGCCGCCCGCAAAGATGCCATCTTTCACTTTCAATCCAGTATCCGCGCCGGGAAGAATCACCGAAACTCCGGCAGGGGCGCTGTAAGTGCCCTGACTCATTTCAATGTTCGTCTTCTGACCCGCCCCGGAAACGGAGATCGCACCCGCATTGCTGTTGAGGCTGGCTTCGTCCAGCTTCAGAATCGAATCGGCTCCGCCCATGCTGATGGAAATGCCGGTTCCCGCCTGAATGTTGGCATCGCCGAGTACCCCAGAAAAATTCGTGCCCGCCGTGAGGCTGACCGAGCCGGTGGCTTCCAGCCCGTTCGGATTCGTCAGGCCAAAGGGGTTGATGAGTTCGAGTTTGCCCGTTGCGCCAAGCGAGATCGAGAGGTTTCCTGCGCCCGCCCGCAAACGCGATTGCTTGCTGACGAACTCAGCAAACTCCCCCGTGAGATTGACAGCGATAGAAGGCGCAGTCCAGGGGGCATCCTCAAATGCGACATTGGTTTTCTCGCTGCTTTGAATGACGAGCGGCCCCGCGAAGTTGACGGCCACCTGCTTGACGCCGAAGCTGGCGTTCGGGCCGATTTGAATGGTGCATTTGGTGTTGATGTTCTCTGCCGTCGGCAGCGCCGGGCCGAACTCGATCTTGGTCGGCTGCGTGATGTTGACCACATTGCCGGGCGAGGTCTCGCACGCCTGCTTCAACTGCGCGGACGTGCTGATTTGTGCCGAGACTGCCTGGCTCAGACTTAGGATTGTCACGAAGCCGAGCAGAGAGTAGGTGACGAATTGACTTAGTCTCTGTCCGAAAGAAGAAAGAGCCGATGGTTTGCTTAGTGTGTTCATAATCTTATCCTTTACTGTGATTTTGTTAGATTGAAAAGAGGGCTTTTAATTAAGTTCTCTCTCCAATATTTCAGCCCCTGATGCGAAGAGGAAGCCTTGTCTGCAAAGCAAATTAACACCTGGGTTAGCAGAATAGACAAACGTCTCCCCGCCCTGCGAGTAATTACTTCAGAGTAATTTCGCCACTTAACTTAATCTGTTATCGAAACTAAGTGGCTAACTCACTTATTACTACAGAACTTAATATTCGATAACTTTGACTAATTACTTATTAAGTGAACACGGGGTTAGAAAAAATACATCAGACAAAAAAATACTTATTGCGTTCTAACTACAAAATAAAGTCACGGAAGATACCTTGTATAAACCTACAAGTAGCCGTAGGAAGGAGGTTGGCTGAAGAACAAACGTCGCAGCACCGCGATTGTGAAGCCTCAATCACGGCGCTGCTGGCGGGGGGATGGGAGGAGTTGAAATGATTGACCGACTAACAAATGTTTCAGGGTTGAATTGAACAAGTAGGCGCATCACGGCGCGCCCAGATGCGCCTCGAGGTCGGAGTAAACGACCCACACTTTCTTGCCGTTGCTGCTTTGATTGATGAAGCGCACTTTGCCTGCATTCACAGCGGCGCGCGTCAGCACGGCAGACGAGATATCCCACCGGAAGATGCCCTTCTGTCCTTTCCCAAAAGCTGGATCCGCGCTGCTGTTTACGGGCAGTGTGGTCGAGGCCACCAGCGTTGCGCCGTTGAAGTACTGCGCGGTGAGTGTGCCTGACCAACCGGTTTCTGCGCGGTAATGCGCATTGACGAAGACGCCTGATGGATTGCTCGCGCCGGGTGCGGCATCGGTAAATTCCGCTTGCCACCAGTAGTTTGCGCCGGATTCAAGCTCGAACTTGAACTCTTCGGCCTGTGAATTCAAGTCGCGCGTCGGCTCGTCTCCATTCGGCCCACCCGCGTAATAAGTCTTGCCGTTCTTGTTGTCATAGCTGCTGGTGGCAGGCAGGATTGACAGCCGTTCGAGCGCCGTGCGGAAGTCTACGCGCACGCTGCCGAGCTTGCCTGCATAGCCGGGGTTGATGGCATTCAGCGGCGTGCCGGAACTCAGGATGGTCGCTTGCACATGGGCATTGCTGGCCGCGGGCTGCTCGGCCAGCAGCAAGGCCGCTTCGCCTGCCAACAAAGCCGTCGAAAACGAAGTTCCACTCCAATAGGCCCAGGCCCCGCCAGGAAACGCGCTGTGCAAACTTGCGCCCGGCGCGGCTACCTTGACAAGGACGTTGTAATTCGCAAACGGTGCGCGCACATCTCCTGCCCCGGTCGAAGTCACTGAGAGCACCGTTTCATAAGCGGCGGGATAATGGATGCGGTCGAGGTTGTCATTGCCGGCGGCAGCCACCAGAAACGCGCCTTCCGCTTCCGCGTCTTCGATGGCCTCTTCGACCAACTCATCGTCGTTCAGCAAACCGAAGCTCATATTGATGATGCGTGCGCCGTTGCTGGCCGCAAAACGAATGGCGCGCGCAATCGTGAAGCTGGTGGCGCGCCCCAGGTGATTGAAGGCGCGCAACGGCATGATGTGTGCATCGGGTGCGGCGCGCAGCACCAGTCCTGCCACGAACGTGCCGTGTCCCGACCCCACGCCGCCGAGGTCATCCGTTGGATTCAAGTCGTTGTTGGCGAAATCGTAATACGGCCCCGTGATCTTGCCGGCAAAGAGCGGATGCGCAAAGTCAATGCCCGTATCAATCACGGCGACGGTGACGCCTGCGCCGCGACTCAAGCTGTGTGCTTCGGCGAGGCGCAGCGGGGTGAGGGCGGATTGCTGATAATAATTACTGGGAGAAACACCATCCAAGAACGCCATGCCCGATTGATCCAGGAAGGCCATGCCCGACTGACGCACTTCTGGCGACTCAAATTCAAAATTGGGTTGCGCGGCCTGCACGTCAGGATCAGTCTGAATCGTGTCCAGTATCTGTTCGACCGTGTCGCCCGCCCGCAACTTCACTCGATAAGTGGTTGTCCCCGTTAACTGTTCCAGGGTGGTCGTGCCGTAGCGCGCCTGGAAGGTGTTGATGGTGAAGCCGGGGCGGAGCGTCACGATCAACTCCCCGGCAATAAAGTCGTTTTCAAAACCATCCCCCCGCACAAGTGTAGGCGTGATGAAGGCGGCCAAGAGTAAACTCAGGACACAGAGCAGCGTGAAGAATTTGTTTTTCATAGTTCCTTTCCTTTCCATCAAAGTTGTCGCGCCACTGAAGAAAGGCCAAAGCTGCTGGCATTCATCTTGGCCCGGGGAGAACAGCGGCTGGATGATGTTCAGGGGGATAGTTGCGTCGCCGTTCGCCCAATCAGCACGAACGGGGCCCAATAGTACGGATGCGCGTATTGTTGCCGGGTTTGCAGCGCCGCTTGCCGCAAGGCCGCGCGTGGAGAAACACCTTGTTGTAACTGTTCATAAAAGGCTTTCATCAACGTTGCTGTCGCCGGATCGTTCACCGTCCAGAGACTGACGACCAAAGAGGCCGCCCCTGCCGAGAGAAAGCCCCGCACGAGACCTAAGAGTTCGTCTCCGGCGTAAACGTGATTCGTACCTGTGCTACAGCCGCTCAACGTGACCAGCGTAGCATTGGTTTGTAACGAACAGATGTCAAAAAAGTTGAGCCAGGTTCCGGCCAATTGAAAGGCCGAAAACATCGGATTGTCCTGGCGAAAGACCGCGTGGCTGGCAATATGCACGATATCACTCTCGGCCATCTGTGCCGCTAAAGTTTGCCGGTCAGCGGCTTCTCCAAGGAAGCATTGCGCCTGCGGAAACAGACGGCGAATCGTTTCGATTTCGGCGCTGATTTGCGGCGCTAATTCGTCCGGCGCGCCGAAGAGCAAGGCTTTTCCCAACGGGCGCGCCGGGCGATTCGTACACAACGCCAACAGGCGTGCGCTCGGCATCACGGCCAGTTCGTGCTCGTCGAGCAGGTATTTTTGCCCATCATATAACGCCTGAAACGGTACGTTGTGCAACAGATCGAACGGCACGATGATGAGCTTTTGCCCGGCGACCAATTCGACCACTGGGGCAAAGAGTGCTTGCCAGAGTTGTTGCAACGAATTATTCACGCCTTGCAACAAGCGCCGTTCGTGCGCGGTCACATAGCTTTTGCCGTACTGAAACTTTTCCAACTGGAATTTCAGCGCGACCACCATCTGGCGAATTTCGCTGCGTCCGCACGGGCTGCTAATGACGTGCAGCCGCTGCTGGTCAATCACAAAAATCTTCAGCGTCTCGTGGTCGAAATAATATTCGATTACGGCTTCGTCGGCGGCGAGCAGGCGGCGCAGTTCTTCGATTCTCATCCCGCCGACATTTTCCAGCCAGGCGAATTTCGCGTCCTGCATTTGGGCTTGTCGCGTCAGATGCAACAACGCGCGTTCGCGCGTCAGGATTTCCGTGCGCAACTGTTCGTCTTTGACCAGCAAGCGGTTGTTCGGCGTGCTTTCGCTTTGACTCGCGCGGCTGTAAAACCAGTGCAATTCTTCGCGCAGTTGCTGCCAGCGTTCGTACAAAGCCTGCGTCGCCGCATCCGCGCCCGTCGGTACGACATCCAGATCATTGACCAGCAAATCTACGAGCGTGCGTGCCTTGTGACTTTCCAGATAATAAAATGCTTCGGCGGTACGTTCGGGCGAGCCGTCCCGCAAACAGAGCGCAATCAGCTTTTCATAGATGCGCAGTTTGTCGCCGAAAAACGCGGTGCGAAATTCCTCCACGCGAATTTGCCCGCGCATTTGCTCGACATAGCTGATGGCCTGCACAAAATGCGCATATCCTTTGGCCGGTTCGCCCGCCGTGAGCAGCAAATCGCCGATCAGTTCGTGGACTTGATATTGCAACCAGGGAACCTGCAACATTTGCATCTGCTGGCGCACGTCGTTGGCGCGTAAAAACGCCTCTTGCAATTGCCCTAACTGAAACAGCGCGCGCGCCTGCAAAAGTTGCGCATAACACGCCTTTGATGTCAGCCCTTGCCCCGCAAAAAACTTCTGCGCGCGCACCGTCAACGGCAGGGCTTGCGCGGGCTTGTTGTCTTTGAGGTAGAGTTCGGCGAGATAAATTTTCAGCAAGCCGCACCACACCTCGTTGCCTTCGGCGGTAAACTCTGCCAGCGCTTGTTCCAGCCATTGGGCCGCGGCCTCCAATTGCTGCGCGTGTAGGCACGCCAGCCCTTCCCACGTTAAGGCTTTGGCGGCTTCGTAGCGCATGCCCAAGTCCAGAAACGCGGCGCGCGCTTGCACGGCTTTGGTTTTCGCCTCGTCCAGCACGTGCATTTGCAGGAAGATTTCGGCCAAATCCAAATCGCACAACGCGGCCAAGCGGGGGCTGCCGAGTTGGACAAATTCTGCTTTGACTTCGTGCAGCACGCGCGTGGCGTGATGATATGCGCCCTTCAGAAAATGCAGATACCCGAGGCTGTACCTGGCTTCCGCTGCCAGGGTGGTTTGCCCCTGCGTGCGTAAGATGTCGTAGGCTTGTTCGTAGAGTTCCTGCGCGCGCCGAAAATCGTCAAGGTTGGAATAAATGTTGGCGCGGTTGTAGGCGATCATGGCCTGCGCCGTGCGATCTCCGGCTGCTTCCAACACGTGGCCGGCGCGGTCAAAACAATCTAACGCTTCGTGGTATTGATCCAGACGGTGATGAATGTTGCCGACATTGACTTCCAATTGCGCGGCGTGAACGGGTTCACCGTGCGCGCGGAACACCAACCGCGCCTCATCGGCCAATTGCAAGGCGCGTTCGTATTGGCCTTGTAACATCAAGGCGTCCACCATCGCGCGCGCCAGTCGTGCCGCATCCACCAGTTGGTCGTTGGCTTGATAGAGCGCGCGCGCCTGCTCGTAGTATTCGATAGCCTCTGCGTGTCGCCCGTTGACGTGCAACGCCACTGCCAGCGCGCGCAGTCCCAGCGCCTGCATCAGCGGATCGTCGAGTTGCTGTGCCAGGAGGTGGGTTTGCTCCGCCAATTGCAAAGCGTCCGGGGGATTGGTGCGAATCGAGCGATCCACAATCTTTTTCAATTTCTGGATCAACTCGGGCGTCGCCTGAATCGTCGCGGTCAACGCGCTCTGGTGCGGCGCTGCCGACTGCCTTGGCACTGCCGTCTCGGTCAAATTTTGCCCCGCGTTCGGGTGGTTTTCTGCCATAGCAACCACGTAATCTCAACGGCGGCGGCGGCGGGGGGAGAGAACGAAAAAAACGACCTTCACAGAACTTACGATGAAGCTGTTTTCCACCCAGCCACTTAGCCGCTCATTCCAGGTCTTTCGTTCTCTCTCCGCGCCGCCGCTCGCTCTGTCAATGCACCTTGATCTCCGGGATTTCGATAACGTCTTCTCCCAAGACAATGCGCAGGCAATAAGCGTTCGGCGGCAAGACCGACAGCCGAAACATTCCTTCGGCATCCGTTTGAGTGGAGTGAATATCCTGTTCGTCCCACCCCAAATGCACCGGACAGCCCGCCAAGGCCGGGCTGTCCGGGTCTTCCGGCAGCACCTGTCCGAGCAAGTCGAACGTCTCGGCCATTTTTTCGAGCCGCAGGTCTACCGCATAGCCTTCGACCTGATACAGCAGTTGCCGCCCGGTGGACGCGCCCGCCGTCACGTCTACGCTCGTGGCAGAGCGTGCTTCGGCCAGCGGCAGTGGCGCGAAGCTGTCAAAGAGCAATTGTGCAATCAGCGTCCGCAGCGGCGTGCGTGTCGGCGGCTGCGCCGCAGGCATCCAGGCCAGAATGCGCGCCGTCAGTTCCGCCGGAAAGGCAAACGAATCGTCGAGCGGAGCAATCCGTTTGACTTCCAATAACCACTGCTGATTGTGCTGACAGCTTGGACATCCAGCGGCCAAATGCGCCTGGATCGTTGCGCGTTCCGTTCCCACTACGGCATCACGCAGAAAATCGGTCAGTTTTTCTAAAGATGGACATCGCATAAAATTCCTCGGGGCGGGCAAAGTAAATTCCTAGTTCGACTTTTCCACCCGATAAGTGGCGCAGGAGGCGGGAAAAATACGTGCTGCGCTAAAAAAATCCGATTTGCTCCAGATTTTTTTTCAGCTTTTCCAAACAGCGCCCGCGCGTCGGCCCAATGCTGGCGATGGGGCGACCCAGACGACGGCTGAGTTCTTCGTAACTGTCCGGGCTTTCCTGAAAAAACAGCAGTTCGATCAGGGTGCGGCAGGGTTGCGACAGTGTTTCCACCGCGCGCCGCAGCAGATGTTGGCGTTCCACGAGGTGAAGCGCTTCTTCCAATTGCGCGTCCTGGCTTGGTTCTGGCGCGTCGGGATCGTCCAGCGAATCGGTGCGGCGGTGGCGTTCGCGCAGCTTCCAGCATTCGCGCACTGCGACGGTGATGATCCACGAACTGAGTTTTTCAGTGCGGCGCAAACTCTGCATCTGCTGAAACAGCGCCAGATTGACGGCTTGGTACACATCCGCCGCATCTTCATCGCTGAGCCGGAATTTCCGCGTGATCGAGGCGATCAACCGCTGATAGCGCTGCACCATGGTTGCCCAAGCGTCGCCGTCCTCTTCCAAACAGCGCGCAATGAGTTCCGCATCCGTGAGTTTTGTGTAGTTGTTCATGCCACCAAACCCGCCAGCCTCAACTTGGTGAAGAAGAGTGTTCCGGGCGTAAGAGTAACGAAGCGGTCGCGAGTGGTTCGTCAACCGCACCGGAAGATTTCCCGCAGTGTTTGTGTATCCAGGTTGCCGCCGCTCATCACGTTCACGACGGTTTGCCCGCGCAATTGTGCTTGCACCTTGATCGTCGCTGCCGTAGCCGCTGCGCCCGCGCCTTCCGCCAGGTTGTGCGTCGTGTACCAGAGCAGGCGAATCGCCTCACGAATTTCTTCGTCGCTTACCAACACGACTTCGTCCACACCGCGCCAAATGATGTCGAGCGTGAACGGCGACGGGCAGCGCGTGGCCACACCGTCGGCAAAGGTATCGGCGCGCGCGGTCTCGACGACTTTTTGGGCTTGCCACGACAAATAATAACTCGGCGCACCTTCCGCCTGCACGCCATAGATTTTGGTTTCGGGCGAGAGCGCCCGAAAGGCCGTAATCACGCCGCACAAGCCGCTGCCCATTCCAATGGGCACGAAAATGGCGTCCACATGCGCGCCGCGTTTTTGCATCGTCTCCACGATTTCAAGCGCGTATGTGCCGACGCCGTTGACGAGATGCGGTTCGTTGGCCGAGTGGATGTAGCGCAAATTTTCTTCGGTGCAAAGCCGTTCGACTTCGACGCGCGCTTCGTCGAAGTCTTGTCCGAATTCGACGAGCCGCGCGCCGAGTGCTTGCATCGCCGCGTTTTTTTCGGGATTGTTGCCGAACGGCACGACGATGGTGGCGGGAATGTTGTGCTGTTTGGCGGCGAAGGCGACGGACGCGCCGTGATTGCCGCGCGTGGCGGTGATGACGCCGTTGTGCGTGCGTTCCCGCGCGAAATGCTCCATAAAATGCAACCCGCCGCGCACCTTGAACGCGCCCGTGGGCAGATGATTTTCGTGCTTGACGAAGGCACGAAGTCCCAATTCCGCGCTAAGCAGCGGGTGTTCGTGCAACGGTGAAGGCGCGAGTGCGCGGTACACAATTTCCTGGGCCGTGCGAATTTGATTGAGTGAAATTTCCATAAGGCTTTGTGATCTTAGCACCAAGTCCTGTAAAATGCTCAACGTTGCGTGCCGCAACAAACGTCCGCAATTCCATCTCCGACCAACTACTACACTTATGATTACGATAGGCATTCACTATCTCGAAGACATTGCTTCCGTAGACGTGCGGGGCAAATTCATCAAAGGGCAAGGCGGCTTTCAATTGCAAATGCTGATTGACAAAGTCCTGACCGCAGGCACGACGCACATCCTGCTCAATCTGACTGACGTGCCGATGGTGGACAGCATGGGCATTGGCGAAATCGTGCGCGCCTTCACGAAAGTGAAAGAATCCGGCGGCACACTCAAATTGGTGGGGCTGACGGATCGCGTCTACGGCGCATTGCAAATCACGCGCTTGCTGAGCCTGATCGAAAGCTTCAAGACCGAAGCCGAGGCCGTCGCCAGTTTCGGCGCAACCAATGGCAAACCCAAAGCCAAGCCGAAAAGCCGCAAAAAGAAAGACCCGGAGATTGAGGAATAATCGCTCATGAAAACGCTTTGTTACGCGGCTTTCCTGACCTTTTTTGGCCTGCATTCCTTTGCCTTTGCTCAATCCGGCTGGCAACGCATCTTCGATGGCAAAACGCTCCAGGGCTGGCGCGCGCCGGATATGAGCTATTTCACGGTCGAAGACGGCGCGATCACGGGCACGACGACGAAAGAACACAACCCGCCCTACAATCAATTCATCGTCTGGCAAGGCGGCCCGGTCGCGGACTTCGAGTTGAAATTCAAGTTTCGCATCTTCGGCGCGAAAGCGAATTCCGGGATGCAGTTTCGCAGCACAGTGAAAGACAAAGGGTTGGTCTGGGGCTATCAGGCCGACATCGCTGTGTCGGGGCCATACCTCGGCGGCATTTGGGACGAATACGGCCCACGGCGTTCATTGGCAGCGCGCGGCGAAAGCAACGTGATTGACGCGGCAGGGAAGCGCACGGTCACGAAATTTGCCGAAGCCGAAGCCATTCTCAAGGGCCTCAATTTGCAAGCCTGGAACGAATACCACATCATCGCGCGCGGCCCGCACATCGTCCTCAAAATCAATGGCGAGAAAACAGCGGAGTTGGTTGATCGTGAAGTTGGCAAAGCGGCGGCGTCCGGCGTCTTGGCGATGCCGATTATTCCGGGGGAGCCGATGAAAGTGCAGTACAAGGATTTGCGGCTGAAGGTTCTGCGCGGCTCCAAGCCGTAGTGCCGCGCAGTATCAACAAGTGAGGTTAGCGGCGTGCCCGACGCGCGCCAAACGAACGACCGCCAAATGACGACGAGCGGCGATTCATCGAGACGACAGGTTTCGTCACGACCGTCGCCGTCACGCCACCAAAGCCCGGCAGCACGATGCGTTCGACTTCCTGCCCGGTCAGTTTTTCCACCGCCAGCAAGGACAACTCATCCACCGGCGTCACCAGACTGATGGCCTGCCCCAGGTTGCCCGCGCGTCCGGTTCTGCCGATGCGATGCACGTAATCTTCGGGCGCGTCCGGCATATCGAAATTGATGACGTGCGAAACGGATTCGACATCAATGCCGCGTGCCGCGATGTCCGTGGCGACCAGCACGCGGAAGCTGCCGTTTTTGAAGCCACGCAACGCCGCTTCGCGTTGGGGTTGGGTACGATCCGCGTGCAGACGACTGACCTGATGTTTGCGCGCCTGCAACAGATGTGAGAGCCGTTCCGCCCCGCGTTTCGTGCGCGTAAAGACGAGCACGCGCTCAAACCGTTCGCGTTCGAGCAGGTGGAACAGCAAGGTCGTTTTGGATTCCAGCGCAACGGAATACGCGGTTTGCTTGATGGTGACCGCCGCCGTGCCGCGTTGATTGACTTCGATGATTTGTGGCGTGCGCATCGTCGAACGCGCGATGCTTTCAATCGCGGGCAACATCGTGGCGGAAAACAGCAACGTCTGCCGCGTCGTCGGCGTGCGCGCGATGATTTGCCGAATGGCGGGCCAGAAACCCAAATCCAGCATGCGATCTGCTTCGTCGAGCACTAAAGTTTCGATGTGTGAAAGGTCTAGGACATCGTTTTCCAAATGATCCAGCAAGCGCCCCGGCGTCGCAATCACAATGGACACGCCGCGTCGGAGTTCGGTGCGTTGGCGATGACTGCTTGTGCCGCCCATAATCGTGACGGCGCGCACTTTGTTGTCTAATGCTTGCAAGTTGTCGGCGATTTGCGTAGCCAGTTCGCGCGTCGGGGCGAGGATCAGCGCGCGAATCGCTGCCGCCGGTTTGTTGCTATGCAGTCGTTGTAACAATGGCAGCAGAAACGCCGCTGTCTTGCCCGTGCCAGTGGCGGCACAGCCAATCAAATCCGACCCGCGTAAAATCACGGGAATGGCCCGACGCTGAATCGGCGTCGGCTCCACATATTCGAGGGACTCACAGCGTCGTGCCAGAAATTGATTCAGTCCCAATTCCGTAAAATTCATGTCTTCCTTCTTCTAAATAAGCCAAAGGCGCTCCCGGCTGAATGCGATCTGGCCAGGAGCGCCTTTGAGCTAAGAGTTACTGCTTATGGGTGCGTTGATCTTAGTAACGACCACCGCGTCCCCCACGATCTCCGCCGCCGCCGCCGAAGCCGCCGCGGCCACCGCCGCCACCGCGGCCACCGCCACCGCCGAAGCCGCCACGACCACCGCCACGACCGCCGCCGCCGCCAAAGCCGCCGCCACCGCCGCGCGATTCTTTCGGACGTGCTTCGTTGACGGTCAGGCTGCGACCATCCAGGTCCGTGCCGTTGAATTGCGTAATCGCTGCTTCGCCTTCTTCACGCGAACCCATTTCGACGAAGCCGAAACCGCGCGAACGACCCGTGTCGCGGTCAGTCACAATCGAAGCCGACTGGACGGTGCCAGCCTGCGCAAACAAATCCGATAATTCATTCTCGTCCACGTTGAACGAGAGATTGCCAACATAAAGTTTCATGTAGATGTACCTTTCCCCAAATTGGGGGCTGAAAAAGAAGCGTTGCATCAGGTGAGCTTCGGAGTAACGGTGGCAGCGAAGGCGCTTGATCGAACGTTCATAAGAACGGCTTCTGCAATTAACAACGGCCTGCTCTCGAACTATCTGTAACGCCGCCGCTAAAACTTAGAGGCATGTGGCGCATCACCGTTGATGCGCGAGAGAAGGAGTAAACGGCAGGGATCATGCCTGAGAACGCGCGAACTTGCAAGCATTAGTTCAGAATGACCTGTATTGCGCCTCCCGCGCCTGCGCGAACTGCTGAGAGCCTGGTTGACAAACCCCCTGGCATGCCACACCATGCCACAAAGTTCATTGCCAGTCAGGTACGGGAGAGACTGAACCCGTTCAGCGCCGAAGGAGCAACCGCCCTTGGAAACTCTCAGGCAAAAGGACCGTCTGACTGTTCGCGACTCTGGAAAGAGGCCACTAGCGCCCGCCGACGGGATAACACTCTCAGGCAAACATACAGATAGGGCATGTGATTTCGGCTGTCATCCGCAACTTTTGCCTGCTGGAGAGTGAAACCGTTATGAAGCAAACACCGGCTACGAATTTTTCCCGTCGTCATATTGGCCCCTCACCCCAAGACATCCAAACCATGCTCAAAGTCGTCGGCGCACAAAGCCTGGACGATCTGATCGCACAAACGATTCCCGACAACATTCGCCAATCGCAAC
The DNA here is from genome assembly GCA_964631865.1 of uncultured Heliobacteriaceae bacterium. GTDB lineage: Bacteria > Acidobacteriota > Blastocatellia > RBC074 > RBC074 > JAFDVL01. The sequence continues at coordinate 54,723 of CAZWAK010000011.1, forward strand.
CGCTCGCTTGCGTCGCGGCGCATTCGGAGACCGAAGCATTGGCCAGAATGCGCGCCATCGCCGCGAAGAATCAAGTCTTCACGTCGCTCATCGGGCAAGGTTACAGCGGCACGATTTTGCCCGCCGTGATTCAACGCAACATTCTCGAAAATCCCGCGTGGTACACGGCCTACACGCCGTATCAACCCGAAATTTCGCAAGGTCGTCTCGAAGCGCTCATCAATTTCCAAACGATGATTTGCGATTTGACGGGCTTGGATGTGGCGAACGCTTCGTTGCTCGATGAAGCGACGGCCGCCGCCGAAGCGATGGCGCTGGCGAAGCGCGTTTGCACGTCGGAATCGAACAAGTTTTTCGTGGACAAAGACGTGCATCCGCAAACGCTGGCCTTGCTCGAAACACGCGCGGAACCGCTTGGTTGGGAATTGATCGTTGGCGATCCGCTGACCGAACTGCAAAGCTGTAGCGTCTTTGGCGCGATTTTCCAATATCCCGGTTCGAGCGGCGCGATTCGTGACCTGCGCGCGGCGATCAAAACCGTGCAAGCCAGCAGCGGCATTGCCGTCATCGCCGCAGATTTGTTGGCGCTGACGTTGCTTGCGTCGCCCGGCGAACTCGGCGCAGACATTGCCATCGGTTCGGCGCAACGCTTCGGCGTGCCGATGGGCTACGGCGGCCCACACGCGGCGTATATGTCCGTGAAAGATGCGTACAAACGCGCGTTGCCGGGACGGTTGGTGGGCGTTTCGATGGATGCGCGCAAAGCTCCGGCCTATCGCTTGGCGCTGCAAACGCGCGAACAACATATTCGCCGCGAGAAAGCGACCTCGAACATTTGTACCGCACAAGTTTTGCTCGCGGTGATGGCTTCGATGTACGCGGTCTATCACGGCCCCGAAGGTTTGACACACATCGCAAACGACGTGCATCGCAAAACATCTGTGCTCGCGGCAGGTTTGCGCAAGCTTGGGTTTGTGATTCAGAACGAATCGTTCTTTGACACGATCACGGTCGCAGTCGGCGATCAGCAAAGCGAAATCATCGCGCGTGGCGTGAGTGAGCAAATCAACTTCCGCATCGTAGGCGAAAATGCGCTCGGCATCGCGCTCGACGAAACCACGACGCCTGCGATCATCGAAGCCGTTTGGCGTGCGTTTGGCGGCACTTTGCAATTTGATGCCATCGTCACCGAAGCCGCATCAACATTGCCCGCGACGCTTCTGCGCAAATCTGAATTCCTCACGCATCCAGTCTTTCATCGCTATCGTTCCGAAACGGAATTGCTGCGGTATATGCGCAAACTTGCGGATCGTGATCTGGCGTTGGATCGCGCGATGATTCCGCTCGGCTCCTGCACAATGAAGCTGAACGCGACGACGGAAATGATTCCGGTGACGTGGCCGGAATTTGGCGCGCTGCATCCGTTCGCTCCGGCGGAACAAGCGGCGGGCTATCACGAAATGTTCGAGGATTTGCGAGCGTGGCTCTGCGAAATCACGGGCTATGACGCGGTGTCGCTGCAACCGAATTCGGGCGCACAAGGCGAATACGCGGGACTGCTCGCCATTCGTGCTTATCACACGAGTCGCGGCGAAAGCCATCGCAACATCTGCCTGATTCCATCGTCCGCGCACGGCACAAATCCAGCGTCGGCGCACATGGCTGGGATGGAAGTTGTCGTCACGAAATGCGATGACAATGGTAACGTTGACCTCGCTGACCTCAAAGCCAAAGCCGAACAGCATTCGCAAAACCTCGCGGCGGTGATGGTGACGTATCCTTCGACGCACGGTGTGTTTGAAGAGCAAATCCGTGAACTGTGCGACACGGTGCATTCACACGGCGGGCAGGTTTATTTGGACGGCGCGAATTTGAACGCACAAGTCGGTCTCGCGCGCCCCGGCGATTACGGCGCGGATGTTTCGCATTTGAATTTGCACAAAACGTTTTGCATCCCGCACGGCGGCGGCGGGCCTGGGATGGGGCCCATCGGCGTCAAAGCGCATCTCGCGCCGTTCCTGCCGGGGCATCTGACCATTGACGGCGGAACGGCTCCGGTCGGTGCAGTGTCAGCGGCTCCGTTTGGCTCGGCTTCGATCCTGCCGATTTCGTATGCGTACATTTTGCTGATGGGCGGCGACGGTTTGGCGCTCGCAACGCAGGTCGCAATTCTCGAAGCCAACTACATCGCCAAGCGGTTGGACGAACATTTCCCCGTGCTCTACAAAAACCACAATGGTCGCGTCGCGCACGAGTGCATCATTGATCCGCGCGCGCTGAAAACTACGGCGGGCGTGACCGTAGACGACATTGCGAAACGCCTGATTGATTACGGCTTCCACGCGCCGACGATGAGCTTCCCCGTGGCAGGCACGTTGATGATCGAACCAACCGAATCGGAATCGTTGTATGAACTGGATCGCTTCTGCGACGCGATGATTGCGATTCGCCACGAAATCCGCGACGTTGAACAGGGACGTTTCGCCATCGCCGATTCGCCGCTGCGCCACGCGCCGCACACAGTTCACGACTTGGCGGATGACAATTGGAACCGCAAGTATTCGCGCGCCGAAGGCGTGTTCCCAGCAGGCGTGTCGCGCACCGATAAATACTGGTCGCCCGTGGGGCGCGTGGACAATGTCTACGGGGATCGCAATTTGTTCTGCGTGTGCGTGCCGACGGACGAATACGCGCACGCCGCGGGATCGTAACGGTCGGCTATTCGCAGCGCAGCGCAATCATCGGATCCACTTTCGTCGCGCGTCGTGCGGGAATCCAAAGCGACTTAGCCAAACCGCGTGACTGAGAATGACAACGGCTTGCGGGCTGCGTTCTTCTTCGGGCGCAAAGCCGCGTCCGAGCCAGGGGCACACGCCGAGCACGTCGAAATAATCGCTCGACACCAATTCGCTGCGCAGCACTTCGCTGCGGCTGCCATTGCCGAAACTCACTTCGGCAAAACTCGCGGCGGCCAATCCCGACAGCACGTCATTGCGTTCGCGCAAGGCCACAAAATCAGGATACGAAAGCGGCTCGCCCAATCCATCGCCGCGCCCGATGGTCACGAGTTGCTGCGGCTGCGGCACGGGGAGCGAGCGCAAGAGCAACGCATTCGCCAAACTGAAAATCGCCGTGTTCGCCCCAATGCCGAGCGCGAGCGTGAACGCGGCAATCAAAGTGAAGCCCGGCTGCTTCCCCAGCATCCGTGCGCCAAAGCGCAGGTCTTGAATAAAATCAGCGATCATATTGCTCCTTTGGGTTGTGCCGAGCACGACTGGTTCGGGATTGAGTTGTCGTTCGATGCGCCGTAGTTCGCGCGTGAGTAATTCACTGCCGCGCAGTTCAGCGCGCGTTTGTTGTTCGGCTTCGGCTGCGCTCGCGCCGCTCGACAACAGTTCGGCATACAACTCATCGAGGTGCTGCGCGAGTTCCTCGACGATGGTGTTCTCGCGCGTGGGCGCAAGATGCAAGCCTGTCAATCGCTGTCGGATTTCCGCTTTCCAATCAGGCATTGTCGAGTCCGGTGATTTGATTGATTGCCGCGACGAACGATTGCCATGTCGTGCGCTGCGCTTTCAATACACGCTTGCCTTCTTTCGTCAGCTTGTAGCAGCGGCGGCGTTTCTGCCCGGCCTTTTCCAGCCAGTGGCCTTCGATCCAACCGCGTTTTTCCAGCCGATAAAGCAACGGGTACAACGACGCCACATTGAATTTCAATGCGCCGCCCGAACGCGCTTCGATCATTTTGCTGATTTCATAGCCGTGACGGGCGCGGGTTTCCACGAGCGACAGAATCACTAATTCCGCGCTGCCATTCTTTAATTCGCGATCCAGCATAGGTGATGTTATATGTGACATAACAATATGTTATTGAGCCGGATACAGACCGTCAGGGCGAGGGCGCGCGGGGCAAGATTTTTTTTCAGCCAAGCGGCGCAGGAACCAGCTTGACAGCCTAGCACTACCTAGATAGAGTTAAGCCCCATGCAACGCAACCGACCACCTTCAGAGCAAACCATTTTGGTGCTGCGCGCCCTTGCGGAAGACCCGACCGCGTGGCGGCACGGGTATGATTTATGCCAGCAAACGGGCCTCAAGGCCGGCACGATGTATCCGATCCTGATCCGGCTCGCAGATCGCGGGCTGTTGGAAACGACGTGGGAAACAGAAATCCCCGTCGGGCGTCCGCCGCGCCATTTGTATCGTTTGACAGAAGCGGGACTGGAACTCGCCAGCGAACTGAGCGAGAAAAAAATGCTGGCGGCGAAAGCGCAGCGACTTCGATTGCGACCGCGAACGGAGGGCGTAGGATGATCGGTTATTTCGCAAAAGTTCCCGAACGGCTGCTGACGGCGGCGGTGCGTTGCCTGCCTGCGGAACGGTCGGAATGGGGCGCGGCGATGCTGGCGGAGTTGGCGCAATTACAACATCCGATGGCGCGCTGGCAGTTCGCACTGAGTTGCGTGCGCGTCGCTTTGTTCCCACCTGATGCGGGAGGACACAATGTTATGGTCAAGGGCATGCTTGTCACACTCACGGCAGCGGCGCTCATCGGCTTTCTGCTGTTGCGGCCAGAGACCGGCGGCGTCTGGCTCGCTTATGCCATTGCGGCCTACAGTATTTTTCTGCTCCTTTCGACGGTTCTCTTCGGCCAATGGCTGTTGCTGGCGGCGGTGACGTGGGGTGTCGTAGCCAATGCGCGCGGACGACAGGCGTGGGCGAAAGTGCCGCCTGCTGTACGGCGCGGGGGGCGGCTCGGCATCGAAGTCGTCTTTGGCTTAATCAACCCCGTGCTGTACCTCACCGTCGTCAGCGCGGCGCTGCCGCTGCGTCGCCCTGAGATGGAATGGTGGTTTGCACCGCTGCAAACGCTGGCGTGTGTGTTGCTCGTGGCGATTTGGGGCTGGCGGGTTTGCGGAGCAGCCTTCAACCCTGCTTCGCGTGCGGCGCGCATCGGCTTGCGTGCGTTGTTGCTGGCTTCGCTCGCCTGCTTGCTGGCCTTTGTGGTCAAAGATATGAAGGTGCTGGTGCAGGCAGGGGGCATCGGGCCGCTGAACGTGCTGCTCACCGCCTTGAGCCATTGTCCGCTTTATCTCATTCCCGCCTTGCTGTTGTGCGATTACCTGCGCGCGATTACGAAACAGACGACTGATCAACGGCGCGGGTTCTTTCTGCTGACGAATCGCGCCTCACGTTTTGCCGTGGCAGGCATCATGGGAATTTCGCTCGTGACCTTTGCGCTGGCGGCGCACCGACGCTCGGAAGCCAATGTGCGCCGGCTGGTGAGCCAGCACGCAGCCGCGATTCAAGTCGCCGCCGCGCGCTACGACACAGACCCGCGCCTGATCGCCGCCATCGTTTACGTGACGCATCGGGAACAGCTTTCGCCGTTGCGGGACAACCTCGAACGTCTTTTCATCAGCGCCTGGGTAGCCCGCACGGATAGCAGCAATATGCTCAACCACGCGGTGGATATTTCCCTCGGTATTGCGCAAATCAAACCGCGCACGGCGCTGACGGCCAGCGTGCTGGCGACCGGCCACACGCCAGATTCGCTGCCCGAACCTGAGCGCGGTGATTACCGCCAAGTCGAGCCGGTAGGCGCAGGCTGGCCGCCGCCGATCACCGCACAAACCGTTATGAACTCGCCGCTCTCGGTTCCCGCCGATCAACGCACAGCAGCACGAATGCTGCTCAACACCGAGACGAACCTCGAAACCTGTGCGCTGATACTGGCGCTTTATCAAAAGCAGTGGGAAGCCGCGAATCGTGATTGGAGCATTCGCGCGCGTCCAGACATTCTGGCGACGCTCTATCAAATCGGCTTTGCCCGCTCGAAGCCACACGGCGCACCGCAGAGCAATGCTTTCGGCAACCGCGTCCGCGAGGTGTACGAGCAGCCGTGGCTGGGCGAACTATTGGCAGCGCAAAAATAGAGGGCGCGACCAAGTGACGATAGCGCCGCCGCGAAAACTCCTACTGGACATTGATTTTGACAGTATTGCTCGGCATTCCATCCACCGCGAGTGTGACATCAATTTCCCCACGCCCGATCAAGGCGCGCGGTAATTTGACATTGACCTGATCCAGCCCGATGAATTGGCCTTGCGCGCCTGCATATTCTGCCGGAACCGTCAGACCGCCCACCGTCGCCGTCACAGCACTCAGCGCGCTGCGTGAGCGGATGCCGCTGCCGTACAGCAACAAAAACACTTGCTCCGTGGCGGGACCGAGATCAATCGGCCTGGCCACCAAGCGGCCTAACGTGGCGTCGTAGACCGTGACGGCTTCGTAGGTTTGCGATTGATCGGCTTTCACCCGCACGACTTGCGCCGCCGCCGCGCCGCGTCCCGTCGCATCAGCCGAAAACAAACTCGGCGAAACAGCGCCGACTTGCAACAAGCCGCTGGCGACGATGGTTCCGTTTTGCCGAATCGTCACAGTGCCTTCGCCCAACGCTGTGCCGCGCGGGACTTGATAATTGATTTGCGTGGGCGACACGTAAAAGAGCGGAGCCAGCCGTTCGCGTCCCAACACATCTGTGACCGCGACCGTTACGCCGCCCAATGTTTCCGGCAACGGCGTCGTGTGCGCGGCGGTCGTCAGCGTCGAAAGATTTGAGCCAAAGCCGGAGACGATGGATTCGGGCGCGACGGCTCCCATCGCATAACTCGCAGCAGAAACGCTGGCAACAGCGGGGGCAGTCGCCGTCGCTGTGCCGAAGATTGTCATTTGAAATGCAGGCGAAACCGCCATGCCGTTCGCCGCGTTCGCATCGCTCACGAACCAGCGTCCGTACAACGTCGTGCCGACGAGCGCGGCATTATTCGGGATCGTCAGGCTCACGGAACCCGTGCCTTTGCCTGTGCCTGTACCGGATAAAATCACAGGCACGCGCGCTAACGACGCGGTCGCGGGAATCGTCGCGCTCGCGCCGGGGTCAGCGCGATCAATCACGAGGACGGCTTGTGTGCCGCCGAGCGCGTTCGAGACGGCAACCGTGAAATTCGTGTTGCCGACAAACGGCGGCGCCAGCGCAGTGACTTGCGGCACGAGTCCGCCGGTTCCCGTTGTTCCCGCTCCGGTAACACGCGGCACGCGCGCGGATTCGCTGTACAACATCGGGCGATCAAACGGCGCGGTTTCCGCCGCGACGCGCGGATCGGTCAGTGGGCGCTTCAGAAACGCGACGAGATCGGCTTTCTGTTGCGCGGTCAAATTGCGCGGACGAATCAAATTGCGTTCGAGATTCGGGGCAGGGAAGTCGCCGCCGCGATTGTAAAACTCAACGACGTCTTCAAGCGTCGCAAAACGTCCGTTGTGCATATATGGCGCGCGCAATTCTACGTTGCGCAAACTCGGCGAACGGAATTTGGCGCGGTCGTTCGGATTGCCGGTCACCGCGAACAAGCCTTGATCTTCTGCTGCCGGACGAATGCCTGTGTTGTGAAATTGATTGTCGCTGAACTGCGGCCCGCCGTGACAAGCGGCGCAACCGTTTTGCCCGAACAATTGTTGCCCGCGCGCCTCGGCTGCGGTCAGCGCGCCGGGGCCGGAATCAACGGGAGCTTGATCGGAATACAACGTGCGCTCGTACGTCGCAATCGCCATCGCAATGCGCGCGGGCGTCACGTCCACGCTGCCAAACGCTTCGGCGAACAGTTGCGGATAGCTGCGATTCGCCATCCACGTGTTCAGCGCGGCAGGCACGAACGGCGCAAGCAGCAACGGCTTCGCGGCTGTAACACGCCGCGCGACATCGTTCCAATCGCGCCCGTTGTGCGCCATCTCGGTTGAGTTCACAGGCGGGCCTAAAATCTGGCTTTCGAGCGCCGCGCCGCCATTTAAAATCACTTCATTCGTCAGCGGATCGCGGAAGACATTCGTCGCGCGTCCATCCCAGAACAGCGAAGGCGCGTATGCCGCATTGATGACCGACATCGAACGCCGCCCCGTCACTTGCTCTTTGAAGCCAAAGCTCGCCGACCATTGATACGTGCCATCCGCCAAATTCAGCGGCACGCCCATCGAACCGATCACGTCATCCGCCGTGCCGAATGCGCCGTCCAACCCGGCATTGACCGAAGTCGCCGCCTTGCTCACCGAACGTGGATCGGAGCCGCCGCCTTTGGCAATGTGACACGTGCCGCACGCGACCGTGTTTGTCGAGGAAAGCTGCTCATCCCAGAACAGCGCTTTGCCCAAATTGGCTTTGGCGGTCGTCACCGGATTACCCGGCGGCGCAGGCGGCGGATTCAAACGCGGCGGTTGACCGCTGACGCGCGGCAGAACGTGCAGCACGCCCGCGAGAAACGACAACAAGCAAAGGCCAAGCAACGATAATTTGAGTAAGCGCATAAATGTGTCCCTTCAAAGCTCGATGGGGCAAACACAAGGCAAGGAAGCGTAAGAGACTTCTTCCTTGTCCCTTGTGAGACCAGCGACACAGTAGCGGGCTTGCGTAAAGCAAGTATTTGGTTGAGTGGGAGAATTGTTAAGAGATTGTAAAGCCTACGACGAAGCGAACAGCGCGTTCCGGTACAGCCAGAGGACGGAACAAACGGAAACAACGGAACGGACGGCATAATTTTTCCGACTCCATTCCTTCCGTGTCTTCCGTTGTTTCCGTTTCTGTAGCCGTGCGGAATTCGAGGTCACTTCCCACGCCACTGCGCCAATTGGCGGCGCACGGTAATGGCGCGCGGATCGCCCATCGCTTCGTGCAGCTTGAGGGCTTCCGTGGCGCATTCAATGGCGCGTGGGCGGTTGCCGAGTTGGTTGTGCATCTGGCTCATATTCCACCACGCATCGGCAGTCGCGCGGCGGTCGCGCCGTTTGCGATGCAACGGCACAGCCTGTTCGTATGCCGCAATCGCCGCCGCGCAATCGCCTGCCAGCACATGCGCGCCGCCCAGATTTTGCAGCATCTCGGCCTCGCCTTCGCGGTCACGGTGCGCGCGATACAGGTCGAGCGCCGCGCGGAAGCGGGCAATGGCGGCCTGCGTGTCGCCGGATTTGATATGCGTGATGCCGATGTTGCTGCTGATGCGGGCTTCGTCACGATAATCGCCGGAGTCCCGTAAAAAGGCGAGTTGCTGCTCAAAACACGCGATGGCTTCGGAGGCACGTCCCAACTCGCCGTACGCCGCGCCCAGATTGTTGAGGACGAACGCTTCGGCCTTGCGGTCGCCGCTCGCACGCACCAGGGCGAGATATTGCTGATACATCTCGATGGCTTCGTTCAGTTGGCCGCGTTGGTAATAGCTGTCACCCAAGCCGCCCAACGCGCGCTGGATGCTGGCGCGGTCGCCGTCGGATTGCGCAGCGGCTAAGGCTTGGCGGCAATACGCGACGGCGCGCGGCACATCGTCGGCGTCCTGATACGCCGAACCGATTTGCCCCAACAATTCGCTGGCGGAGCGCGTGCCGATGTCGAGGGCGTCGCGCAACCACTGCGTTAACTCCGCCTCTGACAAACGAAAGATCAGTGCGGGAATGCCGAAGTACAAATAATCCGCCGCCCATTCCGCCGCTTCCGCATCCGTCGCCGCGTGCGCCACCGCCCAGGCGCGGCCTGCTGCGATGTTCAGCCACTCGCGGTCACAAAGATCGAGCGCCAGGCGTTGCCCCGCCGCCCCGGAACGACAGAGCGTCATCATCATCTCCGCCGCGTTCCAATAATGCTCTGCGTGCCGTCGTTCGGCAGCGTGGCGTGCTGTCTGCGATAAGCCCGTCGCCGCCGCCGCGCGCACCGCTTCGTGCAACCAATAGCGCCGCGTCAAATCCGCGGCGAGGTTTTCTTCCGGCTCAGGCTGCGGTTCGGTCGTTTCGATGAGGCCGCGCTGCAACAAATTCTGCAAGCTCTTGCCGACCAGCGAAGGCAAACTCTCCCAGCTTTGTTCCGGCAACATCTCCCACAAGGCCGCCGCTGCGGTCGCGTCAAACGAGGTGGGAAAGACGCTCAACTCGCGCCAAAGCTGCTGCGGCACGGGCGGCAACAGTTCCGTATTCAACGCCAACACCGCGTCGAGCGGAGCCAGGGTTTGCCGCCGCTTCGTCAATTGTTGGGTGTACGCCGCCGCCGTTACCTTTGGCCCGACGCGCACGGCTCCGGCCACCAAACGCAAGGCCAGCGGCAGCCCGTCACACAAGGTTGCGAGCGCAGTGGCGTGCGGTTCCAATTGCGGTTCGAGTTGCACCAGCAACGCGCGGCTCGCGTCCGGCGACAAAGGTTCGACGCGATACGTCAGCAGTTCCGGCACGGTCAATGCCTGCGCCGCTGTCGCCAGCACAATGCCGCTGCCATACGGCAACAACGCTTCCACCGAGGCGGCATCGGAGGCATTGTCCAGCAGCAACAACGTACGTCGTCCGCGCAGGGCTGCGCGATATTGTTTGCTCAATTCGGCGCGCGCTTCCGGCAGGCGGCGCAACGGCTCCTGCGCGTGCAGCACCTGTGCCATCACGGCGGCGGCATCCTGGCGTCCATCAAAGCAATATTGCGCATCGTTGTAGACAGCGGCGAGTTCGGCAATCAATTGTCGCGCGAGCGCCGTCTTGCCCACGCCTGCCGGGCCGTGCAGCACCACGCCCGCCACGACACCGCTTTCGATCTGTTCGCGCAAGGTCGCCACGTCTGCCGCGCGCCCCACCAACAACGTCGGCGGCAGCGCCCATTCCAGCGCGGCTTTGTCGGGCGTTTCCGGTTCCAACAGAGCTAACAAATCGCGGAAAAGATCCGCCATTTCGTTCACCGTGACCTTGCCTTTGTGCCCAGATTTTGGCGCAGACTTCTTGGGCTGCTTCTTCGGAGGTTGGGATTTCTTTTTCATGTCGTCTTCCTTGTCTCAATGATGCGGCGGCGGGAGGAACGCGGCGCGATAAATGTTCGCGCACAGGATACCCCGTCCGCGACGATTGAGAAAAGGAAGCAGAAGCTGTTCACTCGTAGCGTAAGGCAATCATCGGATCAACTTTCGTCGCGCGTCGTGCGGGTAGCGCACAAGCCAACAGCGCCACGACGAACAACAACAACGCCACGCCCGCGAAGGTCAATGGATCAACCGCGCTGACTTCAAATAACAAACTGCGCAGCAACCGCGTCAAGGCGAGCGATGCCGCCAAGCCAATCCCAATGCCGACGCCCGTCAGCAGCAAGCCGCGTTTCAGCACCAGCGCGAAAATGTTTTTGCCGTCTGCGCCCAATGCCAGCCGCACACCGATTTCCTGCGTGTGTTGCGTGACGAAGTACGACAGCACGCCGTAAATGCCGAGCATCGCCAACAACAACGCCAGCGCCGCAAAGACGGTAAGCATCATCATCCCCATCCGCCGCGTCCCCGTGTGCTCGCCAAACACCGCGTCCAGTGTGCGAATGTTCGCGAGCGGTTGGTTCGGATCAACGGCGTGAATCGCCGAACGCACGGAAGCCACCAAACTGCTCGGCTCGACCGTCGCACGAATGACCAGATCGCGCGGGGCAAAAAACGGATGCGATTTGATTTGCCGATACGGGAAATACATTTCGGCTTTCGGCGGCACGTCCACACCCATTTGCCGCACATCTGCGACGACGCCGACAATCGTCAGCCAGGGATGCTGTGAATCTGCGGGGCCGTTTTTGAAGCGTTTGCCGACGGCGTTTTCGTTCGGCCAATATTGCCGCGCCATCGTTTCGTTGATGATCGCCACGAGTTCGTTTTGCCCGTTGTCCTGCTCCGTGAAATAACGTCCGTTGCGCAGCGCAATGCCCATCGTTTGCAAGTACGCGGCACTGACCTGCCGATGATTCGCGTTCCAATTGTTGTTCGGCGTGGCTTGACGGCCTTCAATTGTGAGGCCGTTCGCGCCGCCTGCCCATTCGAGCGGTACGGTCGTCGAATAACCCGCCGACGCGACGCCTGGCAACGCCTGCACGCGCTCCAAGACTTGATCGTAGAATGCGACGCGCTTGGGCTGTTCGCGGTATTTGTTTTCCGGCAACGTTGTGCGAATCGTCAGCAGACTTTCCGCCCGCAACGCATCGTATTGCCCGTGCAATTTCGCGAGCGTTTGAATCAGCAAGCCTGCGCCAATCAACAACACTAATGCCAGCGCGATTTCGCCGACAACAAACGCATTGCGCAAGCGGCGTTGCCCGGAACCAAATCCGCTGCGCCCGCTGCCCTGCTTCAACGCGACCGTCAAATCGGTTTTGGAAGCTTGCCACGCCGGAGCCAAGCCAAACGCGATTCCAGCCAGCAGCGACACCGCCAATGCAAAGCCAAAGACGCGCACATCTATTTCCAGCAAGGTAAACGACGCCATTTCCGCAGGCACAAGTCGCTTGAGCAAGGCAAAACTCCAACTCGCCAACACGACGCCTAACACGCCGCCGACGCCCGCCAACACGATGCTTTCCGTCAGCAATTGCCGCACGATGCGCCCGCGCCCCGCCCCCAATGCCGAACGCACAGCCATCTCGCGTTGTCGTGATGCCGCGCGCGACAGCAACAAGCCCGCGATGTTCGCGCACGCAATCAACAACACAAAACCGACCGCGCCGAGCAGCAGCCATAACGATTGCCGCATCTTGCCCGCGACTTGTTCGTGCAACGAAACGACGTTTGCGCCGAGCTGCCCCGCTTCGTCCGGGAACTTCTCTCCAATGCGTTTCATCACGGCCTTAATGTCGGCATTCGCTTGCGCGAGGGTCACGCCCGGTTTCAAGCGCCCGATGACGTTCAGATAATGATCGCCGTGATTCGCCAAATCCTGTGGCGAAAACGCAATCGGCGTCCACAAGCCGATGTAGCTTGGCCCGAATTGAAAGTCCGCGGGCATCACGCCGATCACCGTGTACTTTTCGTCGTTGAGAATGAGGCTGCGATTGAGAATGCCCGCCGCGCCGCCGTAGCGCGTTTGCCACAGATTGTGACTCATCATCACAACTTTGTTCGCGCCCGGCTGATCTTCTTCGGCAGTGAAATTGCGACCGAGCGCGGGCTTGACGCCGAGCAGCGGAAAGAAATTCGCCGTCACTTCGTACGCTTGAATTTTCTGCGGCTCGCCATCGCCCGTCAGATTGAAGCTGCGATTGCCGCGCGCGGCCATATCGGCAAACGTCTGCGACTGCGCTTTCCAATCGGCGTAGTTACCCGGCGCGGGCGTGTCCTGCGGAAAGCCGATGAACGTCGCGTCTTCCCAAATCATCACCAACCGATCCGGTTCAGGAAACGGCAGCGGGCGCAGCAACACTGCATTGACGACGCTGAACAACGCCGTGTTTGCCCCAATGCCGAGCGCGAGCGACAACACGGCAATGCAGGTGAAGCCCCAATTCTGCCGCATCAATCTGGTTGCATATCGGACGTCTTGCCACAAAGTTTGCATAAGTTCCTCCCGAAAAGGTGGTCGGTGGTCGGTGGCCGGTGGTCGGCAATCGGCAACCACCTATCGCTTACCAAATTCTGTGCCAGGAATAAGTCGTGCAAATACTGATGGCGGAGATTGAGAATGGTCATCCGAAGTGTTCGCTTTCGGAAATGTTTCGTCCCAAAAGCGGGCAAGGCGTTGGCGCTGCATCTGGACGCGCACCCCGGCTGCCGTTATGATGTCTCGCGTCAACTTCGACAACCATCCATCGCTTTTCGGAGGAATTCACACATGCTCCGCACGAAACTTTCATTCCTGCTCCTGACGATTATGTTGCTGACTTCTTTGCCGCTTCCAATTGAATCCCAAAACGCGCTCGGCGACCGCATCAATACGCGGCGCGGCGGCGGGCGCTCCGTCGTGCGCGCGCTGAATGGAATGGTCGCCACGAGCCAACCGCTCGCGTCCGCCGCAGGCTTGCGCATCCTGCAACAAGGCGGCAACGCAATTGACGCAGCGATTGCAGCGGCGGCAGTGCTGTGCGTCGTTGAGCCGATGATGGTCAGCCCCGGCGGCGATTTGTTCGCGCTGCTTTGGGACGCAAAGAAAAAAGAATTGAAGGCACTGAACGCGAGCGGGCGCGCGCCGAAAGCCTTGAGCATTGATGAACTGAACAAACGCGGCGTCACCAAAAAACCGGAACATGGCATTCACACCGTCACCGTTCCCGGCGCAGTGGATGGATGGGCGACGCTGCTCAAAAGTCACGGCACGATGACGCTCGCGCAAGTCTTGCAGCCCGCAATTGAGTACGCCGAACGCGGTTTTCCCGTCACTGAAATCATCGCCACCGAATGGCGCGAAGGCGAACAACACAATGGCAACAGCGATTTCGCCGCGACGTTTTTGCGCAACGGCAAAGCGTACGCAACCGGCGAAATCTTCACGAACAAAAACCTCGCCAACTCGCTCAAGCTGATTGCGAAAGGCGGACGCGACGTGATGTACAAAGGCGAACTCGCCGCGAAGATCGTGAAGTTCGCGCAGGCAAACGGCGGCTTCCACACCATGCAGGATTTCGCCGCGCACACATCAACGTGGGTCGAACCGATCAGCACAACCTATCGCGGCCACACCGTCTATGAATTGCCGCCGAACAATCAAGGCTTAGTCGCGTTGCAGATGCTGAATATTTTGGAAGGCTATGACGTGAAATCGCTCGGTCACAACTCCGCCGATTATTTGCACCTGCTCGTCGAAGCCAAGAAACTCGCCTTCGTAGACCGCGCCAAGCACATCGCCGACCCCGCATTTTACAAGGCTCCGCTCGCACAATTGCTCTCGAAAGATTACGCCGCCGAACTGCGCAAGAAGATCAATCTCGGCCAAGCGCAAGACCCGACAGCGAACGGCCCCAGCGGCGGCGAAGACACCGTCTACTTAACCGTCGTAGACAAAGACCGCAACTGCGTCTCGTTTATTCAAAGCATCTTCAGCGCGTTCGGTTCCGGCTTGGTCGCAGGCGACACGGGCATCGTGCTGCACAATCGCGGCGCAGGCTTTTCGTTTGATCCAAGCAATGCCAACAAGCTCGAAAGTGGCAAGCGCCCGTTTCACACCTTGATCCCCGCGATGGTTTTCAAAGACGGCAAGCCCTGGCTCACCTTCGGCGTGATGGGCGGCGATATGCAGGCGCAAGGCCACGTACAAGTCTTGCTGAACCTGATTGATTTCGGGATGGACGTGCAACAGGCGGGCGAGCAGCCGCGCTTCCGTCACTTTGAAAGCGGACTCGGTTTGGAATCCGCGATTGGCGCAGACGTGCGCAAGGCGTTGGAAGCGAAAGGCCACAAGCTTACGCGCACATCAGGGACATTCGGCGGCTACCAGGCGATTCTGATTGATCCCGTGACGGGCGCATTGGCAGGCGGTTCTGACGTGCGCAAAGATGGTTGTGCGATGGGGTGGTAACTATTTTTCGCCACGAATTCCACGAATTTTCACGAATGAAGCAGGATGACGAATTCTCCGACAGAAATAATCCTTCATTTGTGAGGATCAGTTTGAAGTGGTGGCGAAAAGAATTCGTGTTGATTCGTGTAATTCGTGGCAAAACTTCTTTTCTCCGCTATGAAACCTGTCGAACCAATCATCGTTACTGACGTTTATTCCCAACTTCATACCGAACTCATCGCGCTGCTCAAATCCCTTGCGCCCGACGATTGGTACAAACCCACTGTCGCAGGCGCGTGGAAAGTGCGCGACATCGTGGCGCATCTGCTCGACAGCGACCTGCGACGATTGTCGTTTCAGCGCGATAATGCGCCGCAGGTTCCGCCCGACAACCCCATCACAAGCTATTGTGATCTCGTAGATTTTCTGAACGATTTGAATGCCGTCTGGGTCAAAGCGGCGCAGCGCATCAGCCCGCCGTTATTGGTTCAAATGCACGAATTGACGGGCGCGCAGGTGTGCGAATTGTTTGCGTCGCTCGATCCGTTTGCGCCTGCGTTGTTCGGCGTCGCGTGGGCGGGCGAAGCGGCTTCGGAGAATTGGTTTGATGTCGCGCGCGAATACACCGAGAAGTGGCATCATCAGCAACAAATCCGCGATGCCGTCGGTGCGCAACCGTTGTACGAGCGCAAATGGTTGTTCCCCGTGCTCGACACATTTCTGCGCGGCTTGCCGCACACCTATCGCCACACGAACGCCGACGAAGGTACGCGCATTGTCTTCAGGATTACGGGCGAGGCGGGCGGCGATTGGACATTGCAACGCGAGGGCGCGGCGTGGGCGTTGTATGCGGGCGCGGGCGATGACGCAGCGTGCGAAGTTTGCTTGGATCAAGACACGGCGTGGCGCTTGTTGACGAAAGGATTGTCACGCGAAGCAGCAACGGCGCGCGTGACGATTGTGGGGCAGCAAGACTTGGGCGAACCGTTGTTGGGCATGTTAGCTGTGATGGCTTAATACACATTTTGAAGAGTAACGCGATTTGCTAAATCGCGCGCCGTCTCTAATCCCCCCCCGCGATTTGCCAAATCGCGCTACGCACTTAATCCATCGCGCGCCAGCCCGGTTCATCGCGGTCGAGTAAGCGTTTGAGGGCTTCCAGATGAAGTAGATATTGCGTCTCGTCCGCCATCTGCCGCACCGTATGTCGGCACACATCTTCCGGAATTTGTCGCAGTGCTTTACCCGTGCTTTGCGCGATGGCTTGCAATTGGCACGCGCGTTCCAAGTAATATAAATCATCCCACGCCCGCGCCACCGAATCGCCACACACAATGACGCCGTGATTGGCTAAAAACAACACGTCGGCACTTTCCAACTGCGCACAAATTCGGTCGCCTTCTTCCGCGTCGAGCACCAGCCCGTTGTAGCATTCGTCATACGCGACACGCCCGTAAAACTTGAGCGAAGTCTGGCTTGCCCATTCCAGCTTGCCGCCATCGCACACGGTAATCGCCGTCGCGTAGGGCATATGCGTATGCAGCACGCAGGCAGCGTTCGGCTTGCTCAAATGAATACGACTGTGAATGAAAAACGCGGTTGGCTCGACCGTGTGTTTGCCCGCGATGACCTTGCCTTCGGGATCAATCAACATCAAATCGTCAGGCGTGATTTCGGCCCAATGCAAGCCTTGCGGGTTGATGAGAAATTGATCGGTGCGACCCGGCACGGCGAGACTGAAGTGATTGCAGATGCCTTCATTCAGCCCCATTTTGGCGGCCCATCGAAGTGCGGCGGCGAGGTCTATTTTTGCTTGTGTAAGTGAATCGTTGCTTTGCATAGTGAACTTTCCATTTTCCATTTTCCATTTTCCAGTTGTCATTTTTCATTGGGCTGCGCGTTACCACCGAAGGCAATGACAAATCTCAAATGGCAAATGAGAAATGGAAAATGATTACGGCTCTTTTTCGATCACCATTTTGATGCCCGTCTCGAAGACTTTGTAGTTTTTCAGTTCGATGACGTTGCGCGAATAAGTGCGATTGATGTCGCTCCCCATCAGCACCTCCGCCGACACGGGCAATAAATATTTCTGCTCGCCAACCTTGATCCAATCGTACTCGACAGCGCTTTCGGCCAGTGTGATCGGGAAGCCGCGCTGAAAATCTTCGGCGGCTTGTTCAATGCGCAGCACACGCCCGGTTTCGACATCCACCCAAACAGTTCCCGAATACGCGACCGTGATGGTGCGCCCACTATTTTTTTCAGTAATCGTGTGATTGGAATTGCCTTTTTTGACCTTGTATTCAAACAACACCGTCGGACGCCCTTTGAAGGTTTCCTGCCGCACTTCTTTGAAAGTGGCTTGGGATTCCTGCGAAAACGCCGCCGCCAGCATCGTGCCGAATTCGCCCGTCGAAGTCGCGCCGCCGAGGCTGTCATACGTCATCGCCGTCGGCTTGTCGTTGACCTTGAGCAGCTTGAATTTTTCGCCTTCTTTGACGCGGTAGGTCAATTCGAGTTCGAGCTTGTCACTCTTTTGCCAATCCTTTTGCTCCGGCGTCTGCACCGAGCGCGTCACGATTTGCGTGGCAATAAAATTGGGCAATTCGTCGAGAAACTTCGAGGCGTGGTAGCGCGCTTGTTCCAGCAACGGCAGCTTCGCCAACTCAGCCGGAGTCAGGTCGCGGGACGCTGCCTCTTCTTTCGGCGGCGCAGGCTCGGCAGCCGGTTGCGCGGGCGGCGGCGATGTAGGCGGAAGCTGCAATTTCGGGCGGTTGGCATTGGCTGCCGCTTGCTTGATGGCCTCAATCACAAACGTCCGCGCGCCTGCCTGCCGGAACTCTTCCAATATTTTTTCGTCCGCGGGAAACGCAATGCCGCGTGCTTCGATCTCGCCCGCCAAATCGCCTTGCGCATCGCGTTTGCCGGGCGCGGGTTTGACCTTGAGCGCGCGCAATATTTCGTCTTTGGTGAAGGGCTTGGCGCTATCTTGTCCAAAGACCAAACCAATGCACAACAACAACGCTACGAAGCCAATCAGTTTCTGCATACAACTCACTCCTTATCCGAGAAACTTCTGCAATTCATCTTCACGCGGCAACCCCGCACGCGCGCCCAATTCGCGGCAACTCAGCGCCGCTACGCCATTCGCACAACGCAAGGTTTCCGCAATGCTCAAGCCGCGCGCCAGCCCGTAAATAAAGCCCGCGCGAAACGCATCGCCCGCGCCGGTCGTGTCTTTGCACACAGGCGGACGAAAGCCCGGCGTCGCGATGTATTCGCCGCCGACATACGCCAGCGAGCCGCGCGCGCCTTGCGTCATTGCGACCAGAAAACAGCCATAGCGCTCGTGCAACCGCTTCAAGCCTTCGCGTTCGTCGTAGATGCCCGACAACTCGCTCGCCAAACTCTGCGACGTAATCAAACAATCCACGTGCGGCAGCAATTCATCCAGGTCTTTGTACACCGTGTCCAAATCCATCGTGACGGGCATCGTTGCTTCGTGCGCCCATTTCGCGGCGTAGGTTGCGGCTTTCGTATCGTAGCCGTCAATGTGCAAAATGCGCGCGCTCGAAATCAATTCAAAGCGCAATTCGTCGGGCGAAATTTTCGTGCCGGGATCGTAATAATTCATAATTGTGCGCTCGCCGGAAAGCTGTTCGATGATGATGACGCCGCTTTGTGTGCGCGCCCCCGGCGCAATGATGACGCCGCTGAAATCCACGCCTTCGTCGCGCAACGAATCAATCAGAATTTTGCCTTCGTAATCGTTGCCGACTTTGCCGAGGTAACGCGCTTTCAAGCCCAATCGCTGCGCGCCGACCATCGCGGACGAAACCTGTCCGCCCGCCGATTGCCGATGTTCGGTCATCGCCGTTTTGGTATTGAACGCCGGATAGCGCGGCACGGTAATCAAATGGTCTACCGAGTTGAGGCCAAAGCCGACGACATCAAACGCGCGGTCGGTTTGCAGTTGAAAGGGAAAGTTCATAACGGCAGAATTATGAACGATGAACGCGGAATGATGAATAGCGACAGCAAGATTTATTGACACTTTTCACCGCAGAGACGCAGAGGTAGCGCAGAGATTCACAGAGTTTTTTTGAGATGACGGAACAAACGGAAATAACGAAACAGACGGAATGGAAGAACTCTCTGCGCGCCCTCTGCGAGTCCTCTGCGCCTCTGCGGTGAAAGCCATCCCACTGCGGAGGTTCTTATCCGCGCAAATCCGCCACATCCGCGTGATTCGCGGTCTATTTCATGTTCTACTTATTGTCGTTATGACGCTCGACGAAAAGCTCCAAAATCTGCCGACCGATTCCGGCTGCTACATCCACAAAAATCATCGCGGCGACATCATCTATGTCGGCAAGGCGAAGAACCTGCGCAATCGCGTGCGGCAGTATTTTCAAAGCTCGCGCACGATGGATGCCAAGACACAGAAACTCGTCGCGCATATCCGCGATTTTGAAATTATCGTCACCGACAACGAAAAAGAAGCGCTCGTGCTGGAATCCAATCTCATCAAGTTGAACAAGCCCAAAAACAACGTGATGCTCAAGGACGACAAGCAGTATCCGCACGTTTGCTTGTCGGTGCAGGAAGAGTTCCCGCGCGTCTACAAAATCCGCAAGCTCGAAAAAAACGGTGCGCTCTATTTCGGCCCGTACTTACCCGCGTCACTCGCCGACAAAACTGTCACGCTCATCAACAAAGAATTTCAGTTGCGCACCTGTTCGGACGAAGTCTACGAAATGTATAAAAGGGCAAAGCGGCCTTGCATGGAATATCAAATCAAACGTTGCCTCGCGCCGTGTCAGAGCGATCTTTGTAGCAAAAAGGAATACAAAGAAGTCACGAACGACGTGCGTTTGTTGCTCGAAGGCAAGGACAAAGAATTGGCGGCGAGTTTGGAAGAGCGCATGTTGAAGGCGTCGGAAGACTTACGCTTTGAGCAGGCCGCGAAGTACCGCGATTTGCTACGCACAATGCGCGCGTTGCACGAGCAACAAAAGATGATGACGATGCCGGATCAGGACGTAGACATCTTCGGTTACTACCGCGAAGGCAAACAACTTGCGCTGCAACTGTTCACAATGCGCGAAGGCAAAATCGTCGGGCGGCGCGAATTTTATTGGGAAGATTTGCCCGCAGAAGCTTGGAATCCGAGCGAATTTTTAGGCCAAATTTGGGAGCAGTATTACACGATTGGCAATTACATCCCGCTCGAAATTCACGTTCCCGTAGATTGGGACAGCCGCGAACTACTCGAACAAGTGCTGAGCGAAAAGCGCGGCAAGCGGGTTCACATCCTCGACCCACAACGCGGCAAAAAACGCGAGTTGATTGATCTGGTCGAAAAGAATGCGAAGCTCGGCTTCGAGCAACGCTTCCGCGTCATCAAGCCCGATTGGTCGAAGGTCTTGGGCGAATTGCAGGACGCGCTCGGCTTGCCAAACGTACTGCAGCGCATCGAATCGTTCGACATCTCGAACATTCAAGGTTCCGACAATGTCGCCGCGATGGTCGTGTGCGAAGGCGGCGCGATGAAGAAAAGCGACTATCGCAAATTCATCATCAAAACCGTCGCAGGCGCAGACGATTTCGCCTCAATGCGCGAGGCGGTGCATCGTCGCTATTCCCGCTTGTTGCGCGAAGAAAAGCAATTGCCCGATTTGATTTTCATTGATGGCGGCAAAGGCCAGTTATCGGCATCGGCAGCAGCGATGCACGAACTCGGCTTGGCCGACATCCCGATGGTCGGCATCGTCAAACCGCGTGGCAAACACGAAGCCATCAGCCATTTGTTAGTGAAAGGCCGCGAACACGATCCTGTGTATTTGGAAGAGACTTCGCCCGTGCTGCGCTTAGTGCAAATGATCCGTGACGAGACGCACCGCTTTGCTGTCACGTATCACCGCAAACGCAGAGCGATGCGCGATTTCCAATCCGAACTGACTTCGATTCCGGGCGTGGGTGAGAAGTTGAAGGAACGCTTGCTCAGGAACTTTGGGAGCTTGAAGAAAGTCAGCGCGGCGAGTGTAGCGGAGTTACGTCCGTTTGTCGGGCAACAAAAAGCCGAGCAGATTGTGGCACATTTTCAGCAAAGAGGCTGACGGCGAGTCTCTCGTTATTTATTGAAATCAATCGGCTTGCCCGCAGGCAGCCCATTGCCGCCAGTTTTTCGATATTCCTCCAATTCTTTGGCAAGCGCAGGGTCTAACTTTCGGAGCTTTTCCAATTCAGTGTCTACCATCTTTTTGTCTGTTTTGCTGCCGGGGGACTGCGCCATCTCAATATTGGCTTTGCACACGCCGTAATGAGCACGGGCATAATTGGGATTGAGCTTGAGCGCCTGCTGAAAATAGGCCATAGCTTTTTCCTGTCGCCGATCCATCACCCACGAATCGCCATCCATTACTGCCAGCCCCATATCCACCAAGGCTGCCGGATCATTCGGTTTTTGTGCCAGTGCCTCGGTCGCCCGTTTCAATTTCTCCGCGCGTTCCAACAGCACAATAAAATTGGGGAACGTGTGATCTTCATCCGATGTCCTGCCGTTCCAAACTTCGCGCGCTTCGGCGAGACGCCCCTGTTTGACCAACATGCGCCCGAAGGCAAAACGGCCATTCATTTTCTGGGGATCGGCCGCGATCCCTTGCTTGAAAACCTCTTCTGCACCTTTGGCGTCGTTGTTTTGCGCAAGCAGTTCGGCCAACGGCTGATAGGCTGTCAGAAAGCGCGGATTGATTTTGAGCGCAGCTTGATACGCGGCAATGGCTTCGTTGCGACGTGCCTCATCCCAGCGTAAGGTTTCGCCGATGAGGGCATACGCTTCTGTGTAGGAGGGATCAATTTCGAGGGCTTTTTTACAGGCTGCGAGGGCTTCCTCAGTAGCGCGGCGTTGCGAATCCACCGCCGCTTTGAGGAGATAAAGCTGTTTGTCCTTCGCGCCCAGTTCGATGGCCTTCGCATACGCCTCTGACGCGCTCTTCATTTTCAACTGTGCCTGATAAGCCAACCCTATCAAGATGTGCGGGCGAAAGCTTTGCGGGCTGAGCCGCGCCGCTTTGGCGAAATGGGCCAGCGCCTCGTCGTATTTTCGTTCACGATAAAGGCTCACCCCGCTTTGCAATAACGCATTGGGATCATCGCTTTGCGGCTCAGCGATACTTTTCGGAGCGGGCTTATCGGTTTGCGCATAGGTCGCCAATGGCGCAGCCGTGAAGCCGAAAAAGATAAGAGCAGACAGCAGAAGAATAGTTTTCATGAGATTTACTTTCAGCCAATGAATAGGGGCAGGCGGATATTATCAAATCGGCTGCTTTCCGCAAGAATTAGTTTGGTTAGGGAAAACGAAGCGAATCGTGAACTTTCTATACAGTGATTTGACACTTTATGGTCGCTTACTTAATATGTGTTTATGTCATACGTTAAATCACAACAGCTTGACCGGGAATTGAAAAAAGGGAGCGCCGAACTGCTGATTCTGTCGTTGTTGGAAGCCCGCGCGCGGCACGGCTACGAACTGCGCAAGTTGATCGAGACGCGCTCGGAGGGCGTGTTGAAGTTCAATGCGGCGTCGCTTTATCCGTTGCTCTATCGCCTGGAAAAGCGCGGCTGGATTGAAGGCAAATGGGTCGAGAAAGCGGGTGAGCGGCGACGACGCTTTTACAAATTGACGCGCGAGGGCAAGAAGGTTTTAGCGGCACAACGCACGATCTGGCAATCGTTCGTCGCGGCCATCAATCGCGTGACCGAGGCCGAACATGCCTGATTGGAAAGCGGAAATCCGCCAGCGGCTGACTGCGTCGCAACTGTCGCCCGCGCGCGCGGCCGCCATCATTGAGGAACTCGCGCAAGACCTCGATAATTGTTATGCCGATTGGCTCGCACCTGGTGTCACGCCAGCGGAAGCCTGGCAACAAACGCTCGCCGAATTGGACGGCAGCGAATGGCTGCGGGGCGAATTGCAGCGCGTCGAACCGTACACCGAACCGATTCCACTCGGCACAAATCGAAGGAGCAATCTCATAGCAGACCTGTGGCAAGACCTGTGTTATGGCGTGCGCATGTTGCGCAAACAACCGGGCTTCACGCTCATTGCCGTACTCACCCTCGCGCTCGGCATCGGGGCGAACACCGCGATTTTCAGCGTCGTCTACGGTGTGTTGTTGCATCCGTTGCCGTGTCGAGATGCGGAACAATTGGTCGTCTCCAACATCTCGCCGCCGGATTTCCGCGACCTCAACGCGAGTACGCAATCCTTCGATCAGATGGCGCTCTGGGGATCGAATCTGTATGGCGTCAACGTCAAGAACGAGACGAAGCAAACGTTGGGCGCAGTCGTTTCGCCGGAATTCTTTCCGCTGCTCGGCATCAATCCGGCATTGGGAGGCTATTGGCAGGCGGCAGAAGACACCGAGCGGCTTGCGGTCATCAGCTACGATTTGTGGCTAACACGATTCGGCGCACAAGCGAATGTCATCGGGCAATCGGTGCGTTTGAGCGGTACGCCGCACACAATCATCGGCGTGATGCCGCCAGAGTTTCAGTATCCGTCGAGCGAATTCAAATTGTGGGTGACGTTGGGTTCGGCAATGGCGGTCGTGCCGCAACAAACCGAAAACCGGCAGGCGCGTTTTTTTCGCGCCATCGCGTGCTTATAGCGATTTTCAGATGGGTGCGCCCGCATCTTGCGGGCATTGTATTGGCGA